>NZ_JADBIA010000002.1:0-570186 GCF_014892665.1 Sphingomonas sp. CFBP 13603
GCTGACGCTGCTTCATCCCCACACTCCTCCTCCTCAAAGAATGAAGTGTTGCGACCACCCGTTGAACCCACCGGCGAAGTCAGACACCGAGCTCCCGTGCACGGCCTGCCTCGAGGCGAGCGTCGCACCAGCTCTATTCGCCTTCTGCGCAACCTTGACCGATGTGGCCTCGCCATCAGGATCGGTGCAGCATAAGACCGCCCGATGCGGATCGCGATCATCGACACGAGCACGACCCGGGCGGCGATCATCTCGGACGGCCTGCGCGAGGCGGGGCTCGACGATATCGTCGTGATCGACGGCACGTTGGGTATGGTCGCCGCGCTCGAGAAGGCGGCGCCCGAAGTGGTGTTGATCAACCTCGAAAACCCCAGCCGCGACGTGCTTGAGGAGTTCTTCGCGGTGTCGCGCGCGCTTGCCCGGCCGATCGCGATGTTCGTCGACCAGAGCGATGCGGAATCCACCGCTGCCGCGGTCGATGCGGGCGTCTCGGCGTATATCGTCGACGGGCTGGCCAAGCAGCGGATCAAGCCGGTCATAGACCTCGCGATCCGCCGGTTCCAGGCGTTCGCACGATTGCAGGCCGAGTTGCATGAGGCGCGCAGTGCCTTGGCCGATCGCAATACGGTCGATCGTGCCAAGGCGATCCTGATGAAACGCCGCAGTATCGACGAGCCGACCGCGTACGGCCTGCTTCGCGCGCAGGCGATGCGATCCAACCGCAGGATCGCCGAGATCGCCGACGCGATCATCACCAGCGATGCGCTCATGGGAGAATTGTGATGGCGCTCGACCGGGTCCGCATCGGTTTCCTCCCACTGGTCGATGCCGCGCTGCCGATCCTCGCGCGCGAACGCGGGTTCGCCGAGGCCGAGGGACTGGAGATCGAACTCGTCCGCGACATGACCTGGGCGACGGTGCGCGATCGGCTGCTGTACGGGCATACCGACGCTGCGCACATGGTGGCGCCGCTGGCGATCGCGACGGCATTGGGGCGTGGGCGGCCAGCGGTGCCGATGGCGGTGCCGTTCGTGCTGGGGTTGAACGGCAACGCGATCACGTTGTCGCTGCCGCTCGCCGCGCAAGTGATGGACGGCGATGCGCTCGGCGATCCGGTGGTGCTGGGTGCGCGACTGAAGGCGGTCGCGACCGAGCGTGCTGCGGCGGGGCGGCGGCTGCGGTTCGGCGTAGTGCATCGCTATTCGAGCCATAACTACATGCTGCGCTACTGGCTCGCCGCGGTCGGCATCCGCCCGGATACCGACGTCGAGATCGTCACGACCAGCCCGACCTTCGCCGCCGATGCGCTTGGGGCGGGCGAAGTCGATGGCATCTGCGTCGGCGAGCCGTGGAATGGCGTTGCGGTCGATCGCGGCGTCGGGCGGATCGCGCTGGTAACGGCGCAGGTCTGGCAGCGTGGCGTCGAAAAGGTGCTGGCGATGCGCGCAGCGACGCTGGCTGAGCGTGGCGACGTCGTCCACCGGCTGATCCGTGCACTGCACGCTGCGGCCGCGCAGTTCGTCGATCCGGACACGCTTGAGGAGAATGCGGCGATCCTGTCTCGCCCGGAGTATCTCGATGCGCCGGTCGATGCGGTGGCGCGGGCGATCGGCGACCGGGTGCGGCTGGTGAAGGACGCGGTGCCGATCCACGTGCCCGACTTCATGTTCCAGTACCGCGAGGCGGCGAACTTCCCGTGGCGCAGCCAGGCGGCGTGGCTGTATTCGCAGATGGTACGCTGGGACGGCACGCCGTTCTCGGCCGAGGAGGCGGACGTCGCGCAAGGGGTGTTCCGTCCTGACGTGTATCGCACGGCGCTGGCGGGCTCGGGCGCGCCGTTGCCGAATGCGAGTTCGAAGCTGGAGGGGGCGATCGGCGCGGACAGCATCGGCGCGGGATCGACGCAGGGGCGGTTGATCCTGGGGCGCGATGCGTTCTTCGACCGGCGCGCGTTCGATCCGGATGATATCGAGGGGTATCTGGCCGGCTTGCCGTGAACTCTCCTTCTCCCCTCCCTTCCAGGGAGGGGTGTTTTAGCGGTCAATCACCCCGCCAAACCCGAATCTGCTGCACCCGCGAAATGACGCTTGCGCGATACGGCCACTTCGGTCATCTTCGCATCGTCCGGCAAGGGAGTCGGACACGAAATCATCGCGAGACCGGTTCCAACGACGGGACCTGACCGCGTAGGACGATCCACCGATCGTCCATAGGCAACGAAGCCGCTCCGACGCGTCCGCAAGGTCGCCGTCGGGGCGGCTTTTTCTTTGTCCGCCGCAGATGGAGGGCCGACCATGTTGTTCGCATCACCGGGTATCGACACCGCCGCTTCGAAGGCCACCAGGATCGACCTGTTCAGCGCCGCCACGCCGCAGATGCGCGCGTTCCACGTCACGTGGCTGGCGTTCTTCGTGTGCTTCTTCGCGTGGTTCGCCGCGGCGCCGTTGATGCCGCTGATCAAGGCCGAGTTCGGCTTGAGCAAGGATCAGATCGCCAACATCAACATCGCCGCGGTCGCGGTGACGATCCTGGTGCGGCTGGTCGTCGGGCCGCTCTGCGACCGGTTCGGCCCGCGCCGCACCTATACGTGGCTGCTGCTGATCGGTGCGATCCCGGTGTTCGGGCTGGCGTTCGCGCAGACGTACGAGACGTTCCTGTTCTTCCGCCTCGCGATCGGCGCGATCGGCGCGTCGTTCGTCATCACGCAATATCATACGAGCGTGATGTTCGCGCCCAACGTGGTCGGCACCGCCAACGCGACCGTCGGTGGCTGGGGCAATGCCGGCGGCGGCGCGGCGCAGAGCCTGATGCCGCTGGTCGTAGCGGCGCTCGTCGGGCTCGGCGTCGAGCACGCGTTCGGCTGGCGTACGGCGATGTTCGTGCCGGGGGTGGCGATGCTCGCGATGGCGTTGGTCTATGCGCGCTACACGCAGGACACGCCGCAGGGCGACATCGTCGACCTCCGCGCAGCGGGCATCGAACTCGACGGCGGCAAGGCTACGGGGATGGCGATCTTCCGCCGCGCCGCCGCCAATTACCGCACCTGGATGCTCGCCGCGACCTACGGCGCGTGTTTCGGGGTCGAGATCTTCATTCATAATATTGCCGCAAGTTATTACGTCGACCGGTTCGGGCTTTCGCTGACCAATGCGGGGCTGGCAGCAGGGATCTTCGGCGGGCTTGCGCTCTTTGCCCGTGCGCTCGGGGGAATCGCGAGCGACCGGATCGCGCTCAGCAAAGGCCTCGATGGCCGCGCGCTGCTGTTGTTCGCGCTGATGCTCGGCGAAGGCGTCGGGCTGGTGCTGTTCGGTCATGCCGGCAGCGTCACGCTCGCGATCCTGGCGATGACGATGTTCGGGCTGTTCACGCACATGGCGTGCGGCGCGACCTATGCGCTGGTGCCGTTCATCGACCGCAAGGCGCTGGGCGGTGTCGCCGGGCTGATCGGCGCAGGCGGCAACATCGGCGCGGTCGCGGCGGGGTTCCTCAACAAGGCGTCGGCCACCCCGCAGCAATGCCTTATCGTGCTCGGCTACGTGGTCGCGGGCACCGCGGTCTGCGCGCTCGCC
Organism: Sphingomonas sp. CFBP 13603; assembly: GCF_014892665.1. NCBI lineage: Bacteria > Pseudomonadati > Pseudomonadota > Alphaproteobacteria > Sphingomonadales > Sphingomonadaceae > Sphingomonas > Sphingomonas sp. CFBP 13603. The sequence continues at coordinate 3,570 of NZ_JADBIA010000002.1, forward strand.
GTCCGCTTCTCCGCCACGCACAAATCGGACGAGCGCGCGCTGCTCGACGCGGCACTCGACGCACGCCGCACCAGCGACCGCTCGGTCAACGGCGCGCTCCCCGCATGACCCTCCCTTCCCCGGCTCCAACCCGACTGGACGATCTGATGGAACACCAACCCCCCTTCCCCGAACCCCCTTTTTCCAAGCGGCGCGAGCACCTCGTCGTGATCGGCAACGGCATGGCCGGCTGCCGCGCGGTCGAGGAACTGATCGCGCGCGATCCGACCCGGTACCGCGTGACGATCTTCGGTGCCGAGCCGCACGTGAACTACAACCGCATCATGCTGTCGCCGGTGCTGGCGGGCGAGAAGACGTTCGAGCAGATCGTCATCAACGACCACGCCTGGTACGCGACAAACACCATAGAGCTGGTGACGAGCGACCCGGTGCAGGCGATCGACCGCGCCGCAAAGACCGTCACCGCACGATCGGGGCTGACGGTGTCGTACGACCGGCTGCTGATCGCGACCGGCTCCGATCCGTTCATTATCCCCGTCCCCGGCAAGGACCTGCCGGGCGTCATCTCGTTCCGCGACATGGCGGACGTCGATCACATGCTGGAGGCTGCGGGCAAGGGCGGCGCGGCGGTCGTCATCGGCGGCGGGCTGCTCGGGCTGGAGGCGGCACACGGCCTCACGTTGCGCGGGATGAAGGTCACGGTGATCCACCTGATGCCGACGTTGATGGAGCGGCAACTCGACGAGGCCGCCGGCTGGCTGCTCAAGTCGGCGCTGGAATCGCGCGGCCAGGTCATCCTCACCGAAGCGAACACCGCCGAGATCGTCGGCGATACCCACGTCGAGGCCGTGCTGCTGAAAGACGGCACGCTGATCCCCGCCAGCCTCGTCGTCATGGCGGTCGGCATCCGCCCCTCCGTCGCCCTCGCACGCGACGCCGGGCTGGAGATCGGCCGCGGGATCAAGGTCGACGACCACATGGTCACCAGCGACCCGTCGATCCTCGCGGTCGGCGAATGCGTCGAGCATGACGGCAACGTCTACGGCCTCGTCGCGCCGCTGTGGGGCATGTGCCGCGCGCTCGCCGACGGGCTGACCGACAGTCACAGCGGCTATCGCGGATCGGTGACCTCGACCAAGTTGAAGGTCGCCGGGCTCGACGTGTTCTCGGCGGGCGATTTCTCGGGCGGCGCCGGCGCGGAGGACATCGTCCTGCGCGATGCGTCGCGCGGCATCTACAAGCGCGTCGTGGTCAAGGACGACCGGATCGTCGGCGCGGTGCTGTACGGCGACACGACCGACGGCGGCTGGTATTTCGATCTGCTCAAGCGGGCGGAAGACATCGCGCCGATCCGCGACATGCTGATCTTCGGCCAGTCCTTCGCCTCGGGAGGAGGCACTGCGGACCCTAAGGCGGCCGTTGCGGCGCTCTCCGACGATGCGGAGATCTGCGGCTGCAACGGCGTCACCAAGGGCAAGGTCGTGGCGTGCATCGGCGCCGGCAACGCGACGCTCGACGCGGTCCGCGCGACCTGCAAGGCGTCGGCATCGTGCGGATCGTGCACCGGGCTGGTCGAGACGCTGCTCGCGGTCACCTTGGGCGACGAGTATTCGGGCGAACGTTCGGTCAAGACGATGTGCAAATGCACCAGCTTCGGCCACGACGACGTCCGCCGCGAGATCGTCGCGCAGGGCATGCGCTCGATTCCCGAAGTCATGCAGAAAATGAGCTGGTCGACTCCCGACGGGTGTTCGTCGTGCCGGCCCGCGCTCAATTACTATCTGCTCTGCGCATTGCCGGGCGACTACAAGGACGACCAGCAGAGCCGCTACGTCAACGAGCGCGTGCACGCCAACATCCAGAAGGACGGCACCTATTCGGTCGTGCCGCGGATGTGGGGCGGGCTCACCAACCCGCGCGAGCTGCGCGCGATCGCCGATGTCGTCGAGAAATACGATGCGCCGATGGTCAAGGTGACGGGCGGCCAGCGGCTCGACATCTTCGGGATCAAGAAGGAGGATCTGCCCGCGGTCTGGGCCGATCTGAACGCCGCGGGGATGGTCAGCGGGCATGCGTACGGCAAGTCGCTGCGGACCGTGAAGACCTGCGTCGGGTCGGACTGGTGCCGGTTCGGGACGCAGGATTCGACCGGGCTCGGCGTCAAGGTCGAGCGGATGACGTGGGGCTCGTGGATGCCGCACAAGTTCAAGATCGCGGTCAGCGGCTGCCCGCGCAACTGCGCCGAAGCAACGATCAAGGATTTCGGCGTGGTCTGCGTCGACAGCGGCTACGAGCTTTCGGTCGGTGGCAATGGCGGGATCAAGGTCCGCGCGACCGATTTTCTGTGCAAGGTCGCGACCGAGGAAGAGGCGATGCAGTACTGCGCCGCGTTCATCCAGTTGTACCGCGAGGAGGCGCGCTATCTGGAGCGGACCGCGCCGTGGATCGAGCGGATCGGCGTGGAATACATTCGCGAACGGATCGCCGACGATCCGGAGGGCCGCGATGCGCTGGCGGCACGGTTCCTGTTCTCGCAGCAGTTCACGCAGGACGATCCGTGGGCGGCACGCGCGGCGGGCGAGCATCGCGAACAGCATGCGCCGATGGCGCGCTTCACGCCTCTGGACGCATCGAGGGAAATGGCATGATCGGCGAATGGCTCGATATCGGCTGGGTCGACGAGATCCCGGTCCGCGGCAGCCGTACGGTGCAGGTCACCGGCGGCGACGACATCGCGGTCTTCCGCACCAGCGACGGCAAGGTGTTCGCGCTCGCCGATCGCTGTCCGCACAAGGGTGGGCGACTGTCACAGGGCATCGTGCACGGCGGCGCGGTGGCGTGCCCGCTGCACAACTGGCGGATCGCGCTCGATACAGGCGAGGCGCTGGGCGAGGACAAGGGGTGTACGCCGGTTATTCCGGTGAAGGTGTCGGGTGGGCGGGTGCTGCTATGCCGCACCTCGACCATGAAAGCCGCCGCGTGATCGCGCCACTGCTCCCTCTCCACCGCGGGGAGAGGGCGGGGGTGAGGGGTTCGGGCGCTTGCTGCGCTTCCCAACTGCCCCTCACCCAACCCTCTCCCCAAAGGGGAGAGGGCTAATGGCGCCCGTTCGCACGACGTGCGCGTATTGCGGTGTCGGCTGCGGTATTCTCGCGACGCCGACTGGCGAACGCAGCGTCACGATCAAGGGCGACCCCGACCACCCCGCCAATTCCGGCAAACTCTGCTCGAAGGGCACGCATCTCGGCGAGACGATCGGGCTCGAAGGCCGCCTGCTCACCCCGATAATCGGCCAGCGGCGCGCCTCCTGGGACAAGGCGCTCGACCTCGTCGCGAAACGCTTCCGCGACACGATCGCACAGCACGGCCCCAACAGCGTCGCCTTCTATGTCTCCGGACAACTGCTCACCGAGGACTATTACGTCGCCAACAAGCTGATGAAGGGCTTCATCGGCTCGGCCAACATCGACACCAATTCGCGGCTGTGCATGGCGAGCGCAGTCGCCGGGCACATGCGCGCGTTCGGCGAGGATATCGTCCCCGCGAGCTACGACGATCTCGACGCCGCCGACCTGATCGTGCTGGTCGGATCGAACACCGCCTGGTGCCATCCGATCGTCTATCAACGCATCCGCGCGCGCTGCGACGCCGGCGCCAAGCTCGTCGTGATCGACCCGCGCCGGACCGAAACCGCGGACGAGTCCGACCTGCATCTCGCGATCCGACCCGGCACCGACGTCGCGCTGATGAACGGCTTGCTCGCATGGTGCCGCGACGCGGGCGTAGTCGACTACGACTATCTCGCCGCACATGTAGCAACGCCCGATGCGTTCTGGGATCAGTTCGGCGAGGGCAGCGACCTGTGGTCGGTGGCGCGCATCTGCGACGTTCCGCCGCAGGACCTCCGGCGCTTCTTCGAACTGTTCGCCGCGACGCCGAAGACCGTCACTATGTTCAGCCAGGGCGTGAACCAGTCGCTGTCGGGCACCGATCAGGTCAACGCGATCACCAACCTCCACCTCGCAACCGGCCGCATCGGCAAGCCGGGTGCGGCACCGTTCTCGATCACCGGCCAGCCCAATGCGATGGGCGGTCGCGAGGTTGGCGGGCTCGCGTCGAGCCTCGCCGCGCACATGGATTTCGCGCCCGAGAACGTCGCGCGTGTCGGCCGGTTCTGGGCCGCGCCGAACATGGCGACCAAGCCCGGGCTGAAGGCGGTCGACCTGTTCCGCGAACTCGGCAACGGCCGGATCAAGGCGCTGTGGGTGATGGCGACCAACCCCGCGGTGTCGATGCCCGGTGCCGGCCGCGTGCGCGAGGCGCTGGCGGCATGCCCGTTCGTTGTGGTGTCCGACGTGATCGAGACGACCGACACTTCGGTCCACGCGCACGTCCGCCTGCCCGCCGCGGCATGGGGCGAGAAGGACGGCACCGTCACCAATTCGGACCGCACGATCAGCCGCCAGCGTGCGTTCATGGCCGCGCCGGGCGAGGCGAAACCCGACTGGTGGATCGTCTCCGAAGTCGGGCGGCGAATGGGCTGGAAGACGGCGTTTTCCTATGACCGCCCGGCCGAGATCTGGCGCGAACATTGCCGGTTGTCGGCGTATGAGAACGGCGGTGCGCGACTGTTCGCGCTGCCCGGCCATGCCGCGAAGGGCAATGCGGAATACGATGCGATGACGCCGTTCCGCTGGGGTGGCGCGCCCTTCGCGGACGGCCGGTTTTCGACTCCCGATGGCCGTGCCCGCCTCGTGCCAGTGGCGCAAAAGCCGGTTGCCGCCCCGCTTACGCAATGGCCGATGACGCTCAATACCGGGCGTTACCGCGACCAGTGGCATACGATGACGCGCACTGGCCTGTCGCCCAAGCTTGCGCGTCACCGCGAGGAGCCGCTGGTCGAGATTCACCCCGACGACGCGATACGGCTGGGGATCGTCGATGGCGGCTTGGCGCGCGTGATCACGCCGCAGGGCGATAGCCTCTTCCGCGCAACCGTCGTCGCGACGCAGCGGATCGGCGAACTGTTCGTGCCGATCCACTGGACCGACCGGACCGCGACCGGCGGCCGCGCCGGGCTGCTCCCTCGCCCGCTCGCCGACCCCGTCTCAGGCCAGCCGGGCTTCAAATCCACGCCGGTGCGGATCGAGCCCGTCGCGACCGAATGGCGCGGCTTCGTCGTGGTCCGCCGCGAACTGGCGCCGCGCCCCGATTGCCTGTGGGCGACGCGCGTCGCGGTACCGGGTGGAACGGCGTGGGACATGGCGGGCAACGGCGACGCCGCCGCACTCGACGCGCTGCTGCCGAAGGGCCAGCGGATCGAGGCGGTCGACGCCGCACGCGGCTCGCGCCGAATCGCGATATTGGAGGGCGGCAGGCTCGCCGCCGTCCTGTTCGTTACCCGGGACGGTACACTTCCGCCCCGCGACTGGCTCGTCGCGCAACTGAGCGAGACCGTAGCGGCGCCCACCCTGCTCGCGGGCCGCGCGCCGGGCGTTCAGGTCGACCGCGGGCCGATCGTCTGCGCGTGCTTCGACGTCGGGCTGAAGACCATTCTCGCCGCGATCGCCGACCAGCAGCTCGCCGACGTTCCTGCGATCGGGGCTGCGCTGAAAGCCGGCACCAATTGCGGATCGTGCCGCCCTGCCCTCGCCAAACTCCTCGTCACGCAAGGATCAACAAATGTCGCATGATTTCCCGCCCGGTTCGGTCTGGCTGGTCGGTGCCGGGCCGGGCGATCCCGACCTCCTCACGCGGAAAGCCGAGCGGCTGATCGTTGCCGCCGACATCGTGTTCTACGACGCGCTGGTCGGCGCAGGCATCCTTGCACTCATTCCTGCCGCAACCGAGACCGTAAGTGTCGGCAAGCGATCGGGGCGGCATTCGAAAGATCAGGTCTCGATCAACGTCCTGCTCGCCAGGGCGGCGCTCGCCGGCAAGCGCGTCGTCCGGCTCAAGGGCGGCGATCCGTCGATCTTCGGCCGCTCGACCGAAGAGCTCGACCACCTCGCCGCGCAAGGCATCACGGTGCGGATCTGCCCCGGCATCACCGCCGCCAGCGCCGCCGCAGCCTCGGGTGGCGCCTCGCTGACGCTGCGCGGTCTCGCGCGGAAGCTGACGTTCGTCACCGCGCACGCCCGCGCCGGCGAAGCGCTCGATCTCGACTGGACCGCGCTCGCCGCGCCCGATGCCACGCTCGCCGTCTACATGGGTCGCGCCGCCGCCGGTGAAGTCGCGCGCAACCTGATCGCGGCCGGGCGCGCGCCCGACACGCCGGTCATGGTCGCGGTCAACGTCTCGCTGCCCACCGAGCGCATCCTGCGCGGCCGGCTGTCTGCGCTCGCGTTCCTGGTCGAGACGATCAGCGATCACGATCCGGCGCTGCTGCTGATCGGCGAGGCGATTGCGGTATCGTCGATCACGGCTGCGGACACTGTGGCGCACACGCGGGACTTCGAGGCCGGGGTGGCATAACGCCCATACGGGTATCAACGCACTTCGCATGCGTCGAAGCTCGCACGGATCCGGGCACGGCTACGCGGCAATGTCGTTCCAACTGCATTCGCATAGCCGTGCCGCTATTGGCGTCAGTCGTTCAACGTCAGCACCTGCCCCTCGCCGTCCAGGCGGGCGCGCAGCGCGGGATAGGAGACGTCCTGCACCGCGATCTTGCCTCGGATGGCAAGGTCTGCGGCGGCGGCGGCGGACTGGCCCAAGATCATGAACACGGGCTCCATGCGGATCGTGCCATAGGCGATGTGCGAGGCGGAGAGCGCAACCGGTACGAGCAGGTTCGTCGCCTGCCCGCGCCTGGGCACGATCGCGTCGTAGCCGATCGGGTAGGCCTGCTTGACCGGCACCTCGATATTGCCCTCGTTGCGCGCGAAGCCGCGTGCATCGACGATGCGCTGCACGTTATGCGAATCCATCTGGTACGATCCCATTCCGATCGGTCGAGGCGTGGACTTGATGCCGCGCACGTGCGGTTCGGCCATCACGAAGTCCGACACCATCCGCCGCGCTTCGCGGACGTACATCTCGCGCGGCCAGCCGCCATTGGCGACGAACTCGTCCCTGCACAGTCCCCAACTGGACATCGTCGTGCGCGTGTCTTCGGGAACGCCCGGATCGTTCGCCATGAACCAGAGCAAGCCCTGCTGGTAGCGCGCGTGCTCCTGCGCGATCGCGGCGCGTTCGGCGTCATTGCCCTCGGGATAGCCGTAATTCATGCCGATATCGTCCATCGAGAACGCACCGAAATTGTTCACGTCGGCCTTGCCGTTCGGAATACGGTCGAACTTCCCGAAAAAATCGCGATACCCCGCATCCATGTAGCGTTTGAGAAGCGCATACTGGCCCGGATCATAGCCCGTCGGCTTCGGCAGAGTGATGCGATTGCCGGGCACGTCGGTCAGGCAGAGACGGTAGGTATACGCCTGGATCTTCGTATCCGCGCTGCCGTCGGGCGCGGTCTTCGCGGCGCTGATCCGCGGAAGCAGCCCGCTCTTCGGATCGCCCGCCACGCGGTAGGGATCGATATCGAGCATGAACTGATGGCTCTCCGCATTCTTCGCCTGCACGCCGTTAAGCGTCTCGCCGTACGTCGCATTCGCCTCCCGCCCGGTCGTGAACGAGACGCCGGCGCCGGCCATCAGGTCGCCTTCGTAGCTGGCGTCGATGAACACGTGCCCGGCGAAGCGCTGCCCACCGATCGTGCGAAACGCGACGATCCGTCCGTCGTGCAAGTCCACGCCGCCGGTCCGATCGAGCGGCTGGTTGCGAACCACGGTCACCCCTTCGCTGCGCACCCAGTCCTCCAGGATGCGTTCGGCGACCTTAGGTTCGAACTGCCACGTCGCCTCGTTATCGACGAAGTTCTCGCCGCGGGCCGGGCGCGGTGCCTGTACCCATGCGGCAGGATCGTCGTAATGATGCTTCACCCGACGGTAGAATTCGAGCGCCAGTCCGCCGATCGCGCGGTGGTTGCCGGTGTCCGACCAGCTCAGACCGTTGGTCGTCATCCCGCCGAGGTGACCGTCGCGGCAGACCAGGGTGACCGACCGCCCCAGCCGGCGTGCCTCGATCGCGGCGATCACCCCGCCCGCGGTGCAGCCGTAGATGACGATATCGACTGGTTTGGCAGCGACGGGCCCAGCGGACTGGACAGGAGTCGACTGGGCCGGAAGCGCCGTGCCGAGCAGGAGAGCGATCGATGCGAGGAAGCGGATACGCATGGGGCTCATCCTCAAAACGTTGCCGCGACGCCGAAGAACACACGGCGGTCCTCGCGCGCCGAGTAGAACAGGCGTTGTGGCGTCTGCAGATATTGCCGATCGACCTCGCGAGTCAGGTTGATCCCTTCGATCGTCAGCCTGACGGTCTTGGTCAAATTGACCTGCCCGGACATGTCGAGCTGCCCCCGTGCCGCGGCGTAGGGGCTGCCCCCCGAATTCGCGCCACCCTGGCCGATCAGATACTTGCTGCGCCGGATATAGGCGACCCGCAGCATGAACGTCTTGTCCTCGTAGAACCCGATCAGATTGTAGCTGTTCTTCGAAAGCCCGGGCAGTGGCAGCGCGGTCTTCGTCGCTTCGTCGATCAGCGGCGTCTTGCTGTCGACATAGGTATAATTGGCCTGGACACCGAGATTGTCGAACGGAGCCGGCAGAAACCGCAGCGACTGTTGAAACGCGACCTCGAACCCCTTGATCTTGCCCGAGGACCCGTTGATCGGCTGGGTGATCTGGAACAGTCCGTAAGGTTGCCCGGTGCTCGGCTCGATCTGGTCGGAGAGTCCGCCGATGAACTCGCTCTGCGTGACGTTGATCGTGAAGGAATCGACGTTCTTGTAGAAGCCGGCAACCGTCAGCGCGCTGGACGGCGCGAAATACCATTCGAGCGTCGCGTCATATTGCGTCGCCTCGAACGGACGCAACGTCGGATTGCCGCGCGATCCGGTACGCGAGACCAGCAAGGGCACGAAGCTGACCCCGACATCGTTCAGATTGGGCCGCGCCACGACCTTGGCCGCTGCCAACCGAAAAATCAGGTTGTTGCGCAGGTCGAGCGAGGCGTTGGCGCTCGGCAACCAATAGTCGAACCGCGATTTCGCCAGCGTCGGCTGCGTGTCCGAAAGGTACCCGGACGATATCCGTTCGAACGTGATGTAGCGCACGCCGGCATTGCCGGCGAGCGGCAAGCTACCGATCGTCCCGGCGACATTGGCGCGTGCGTAGAAGGCGAGCGTATCCTGTTCGACGTCCTTGATCGATACCCGCCCGAACGGAATGGCATCGGCGCGCGGCACCGGCAGTCCGAAGGCGTCGCGTGCGACGTTCTTGTCGACCGTGCCGCCCAGGATATCGCGCGGAAAATCTCCGCCCACCCCGGGGAAGAAGCTGCCCTGCCTGTCGTTATAGTCGAGCCCCGGGAGTTCATCGACGGTGATGATCCCGTCGCCATTGCGATCGTGTTTCCCGACCAGGCTCGCGGCGGAAGGCAGGCTTTGCGGGGTCTCCGAATAGAATTGGATCTTCTCGTAGCGACTGCCGAGCTGGATCGATTGCAACGGCCCCCATCTGGACAGGATCGTGAAATCGACGCGTCCGTCATACCCGGTGTTGTTGGTGACGTTGTCGCCGTCGAAGACCGACGCGAGCTGATATTGCGCGGGATCGTTGACGTCGAAGTTCGACGTCAATGCGAGGTTCGGGACCGCATTCCCCTTGCTGAAATCGATCGCGGCGCTGGCGACCCGTCCCGCGCGCGGCACGACGACATAGGTGAACGACGCCCCCGGCCCACCATCGGTGCCGCGTCCCTTGCTGTAGGACGCATCCGCGCTGACCTTGACGATGTCGCCATCATACTTCGACGACGCGCCGAGATTGGTCGATCGGAATTCGGTCGGCTCGTCGTAGACGAGCGGCCGGACGATGACGTTGTTGAACGTCCCGCTGACGATCGTGCCATCCTTGTCCGCGACCGCGCCGACATCGTTGTCGTTGAGCAGCACCTGATAGTTCGCGCTCTGCCGCTCGCGCTTCAGCCGTGAATAGGTGCCGTCGAGCACGATCTCCCATTTGTCGGCGGGACGATACTGGATCGAACTGTTGAGCGTCAGCCGCTGCTCCGCGCGGTCGAAGATCCGCGCCATGAAGCGGTTCGGCCGGAACAGGCCGGGATCGTTCACCCCGTCGCCATTGCCGTCGATATTGTTGGTTCGCGACCAGCCGCCGGAGTCGAACGAATAGCCGCGCGTGTGCGTGTTCGAATAGGCCGCACTCGCGAGCACCCCCAGCGTATCGCTGAAATTCTTCGAGACCAACGCCGACCCGCGATAGCCCAGATGGTCCGCCTGATCGGTATAGGCCCCCTGCAATCGACCGCTCACGACCAGATCGGCGAGATCGAGCGGGCGCTTGGTCTTGAGATTGACCGTCGCGCCCAGCGCGCCTTCCGGCATGTCGGCGGTCGGCGATTTCGAGACGACGATACTCGATATGATCTCCGGACTGATCGATTCGAGCGACGCGTTGCCGCCCGCGCCCGGCCCCAGCAGCGTACGACCGTTGATCTCCAGCCGGTTCTGCGAAATGCCGCGCACGGTGAAGGTCGATCCGTCGCCCTCGCGCCGCGTGATCTGCACGCCGCTGATCCGGCTCATCGATTCCGCGACGTTCTGGTCGGGCAGCTTGCCGATGTCCTGTGCGGTGATGACGTCGACGATATTGCTCGCCGCGCGCTTGACGTTGATCGACTCCTGCAACGAGGCGCGGATACCGGTGACGACGATGTCCTGCTCCGTGGCGGGAGAGACGACCGCGGGCTCCTGCTGCGGCAGTGCGGCGATCTCATTCACGGGCGCTGCGATCTGCTGCGCCACGACGGGCATGAGGGCGATCCGGGACGCGACAGGTTGGCGTCGCTTGAGCGTGATCGCCCCGCCGGTCTTGACCGGAACCAGATTTGTACCGGCGAGAAGCATCTTCAACGCGGCGGACACGTCCATCGCGCCCTGCACGCGATTGGTCGTGACTCCGGCGGCGACCGGCGTGGAAACGAGGATCTGGATTCCCGCCTGATGCGCGAACAGCAGGATGCCCGAGCTTGCGGGTTGCGCCGGGACGTCGAAGCGGCGCGTCTGCGCGCTTGCCTCGACGCTGGTGGCAGAACAACAAATTGCTGCGGCGCTTGCGCCGAACAGCCACGACCGTACGATTCTCATCCCGGCATCCCCCTAATATGGAGGCGCCTGTTTCCGGCGCTCTCCACCATAAGAGCCTGACACCGGCGGTTTCCGTCAGTGCGTCGGCAGTTTGGTCCGCTCGATCCGTATTTCGTCGGGCGAAACGGTCACCGCGACGCCCAGCGAGGCGGCCAGCGTCGCCGCGAAATCCTCCGGCTTGTCGATCTGGAAAAGCCCGATCAGCCGTTCGCGGGCAAGTGTCGGATCGACGACCACCAGTTGCTGGCGATTATACCGGTTGAACTGCTCGACCGCATGACCCAGCGTATCGTTCTCGAGCGATATTTCGCCGTTCCGCCACGCCAGCGCGCGCGTGATCTGCACCGGCGCGGTCCCCACTTCGGGCGATACGCCGCCGGCATGGAAACTGGCATATTGCCCCGCCTGCAGGATCGTCAGCGCGCCGCTCTCCCCGCTTGGCCAGACGGCGACGACGCCCTCCGTTACCGTCACCTGCACGCCGCTTTCGCTGCGATCGACCGAAAAGGCGGTGCCGACCGCCCGCACCTGCGCGATGCCGGCGTCGACGATAAAGGGACGCTTGCGATCCTTGGCGACCTGGAACCAGGCCTGTCCGCGATCGAGCACCACCCGGCGGCTGTCGCTCACGAATGCGACGCGCAGATCGCTGTCGGTGTTGATCGTCGCCACCGACCCATCGACCAGTGGCAGACGTCGGATCTCACCGCGTCCGGTCGCGACGTGCTCGCTCGTGACGCTCGACCAGCCGATCAGTCCGACCGCGGCCGCCGCGATCGCGCCGCCCATGCCGATCAACATCCGACGCCGAGCCGGCCGCGCTTCGAACGCATCGGCGATATCGTCCGGCGCAGGCGCCAGCGCAGTATCGAGCGCGCTCAGCGCGGCCATTGCCCGCAACAGCATCCCCGCATGACGGGGGTCGCTGGCCAGCCACGCCTCGAGCTCGTGCTGCCGGCCGGGGTCCAGCGGATGGCGCAGCGCCCATGCCGCTGCGGTCTGTTCAGCGCGATCGGACACGCGTCTCTCCGTTGGGCAGGAGGAAATCATTCTCCGCGGGCGGGTCTGTCAGCGTCTTCAGGATCGCGCGCAGGCTCCGGCTGGCCTCGTTCTCGACGATGGTCTCCGAGATGCCGAGCGTGTGGGCGATATGCTTCTGGCTGAGGCCGTCGACCCGGCGCATCACGAATATACGTTGCGCGCGCTCCGACAGCTTCGCCAGCGCGGCCCGAACGCGCGCGAGTTCGTGCCGGGCCGCCACCGCGCGCTCGGGCGACGGCAGATCGCTTTCGAGCGTTTCCGCCAGTGCATCCGACATCGATTCGATCCGGACGACGCGCGTCCGTTTACGTTGCGTGTTGAGCAGGTTGCGCGCCATCACGAAGACATAGGCGCGAGGCGAGGTGATGTGCGATACATCGGAAAGCTGCGCGAGCCGGCAGTAACATTCCTGCACGATGTCCTCCAAGTCCTCCGAAACGACCAGTCGACGGCGCAGCCAAACGCGAAGGTCGCGTTCATGCGGCAGGATCTCGCGTCCCACCCATTCGGCCAGCACCTCGCGTTTCGTCGCCCGTCTCCTCTCCCTATACCATGAGCTTCGACGACGCCGTTTCCGTCAAACTCCATGATCTCACGCCGGACCATGGTCCTCGAATACGGGGTAAGTCGAATCTGATTGTTGCACACCGCGCCCCGAAACCAGCGGATGCTCTGTCTCGATTGATCACTACCGGTCATGCCAACTCATGATCAATTGCCGGCTGATGCGTGAAAACAGCGGCACGCGACGGGGCGCGACTATCATGAAGACGCGATCCGCACTCTGCATCAATACGGTGTGAAGAAGGTCGAACGACCAGGCAATCGTGTCGATCCTTACACGACAAGCTGACGTCAAAACCGCATCCGGACGGTTCGACGACCGCGAACAATGCCGGTTGAATGATGAGCACGACTCATCATCGCATCAACTTCACGGTAAATTGTCCGGCTCGTCGAACTCCCCTATTTGCGACGTATCGGCCTCGACACGGGGCCGTCAGTACCCGGCGAAAACGCGGGCCGCCGATGATTATCCTTCGGCTACATTCCAGATCGAACAAGGACTGCCGCATGGCCACCCTCGTTGCTGCCCCGGCGACCACATCTGTCACCTCATCCGATGGCGCCCGCCCTGCGCATTGGGGTGCCGTCTACGCGATGGCGCTGTGCAGTTTCGTGCTGGTCGCCTCCGAATTCCTGCCCGTCAGCCTGCTCAGTCCGATCGCGGAGACGCTGCGCCTGACCGCGGGCCAGGCCGGACAGGCGATCGCCATTTCGGGCGTGTTCGCGGTGGTCACTAGTCTCGGCCTCTCCGTGGTGCTCGGGCGCATCGACCGGCGCCGCGTCGTGCTGGCGCTGATCGCGGTGCTGATCGTGTCGGGGGCGATGGTCGCGTTTGCCCCGAGCTACCTCGTGTTCATGACGGGGCGCGCGTTACTCGGCACCGCGATCGGCGGGTTCTGGTCGATGTCTGCGGCGATCGCGATCCGGCTTGTCCCCGCGGAGGCGGTGGGCAAGGCACTGGCGATCATGAGCGGTGGCACCGCGCTCGCGACTGCACTCGCCGCCCCGCTCGGCAGTTTCCTCGGCACCATGATCGGCTGGCGTGGCGCATTCTTCTGCGTGGTACCGGTCGCGGTCGCCGCACTCGTCTGGCAGGCGATCGTGCTGCCGAAGCTACCCGTCGCCGAGCGTCAATCGGCGCGCGCGATGCTCGGTTTGCTGCGGAACCGCGCGGTCCTGCTCGGGCTGTTCGCCGTCGCCATGCTGTTCGTCGGGCAGTTCGCCCTGTTCACTTATCTCCGGCCGTTCCTCGAACAGGTCACGCACGTCGGCGTCACGATGCTGTCGGTCATGCTGCTGATCGTCGGCGCATCCGGCTTCGTCGGCACGGTCGTGATCGGTCGGTTCGTCGTCAAGCGCCTCTTCCTCACACTTTGGCTGCTGCCCGCGGCGATGGCATTGGCCGCGGTTGGACTCGCGCTGGCGGGGGCATCGACAGTCGCGACCGCAGCGCTGCTCGCGGTGTGGGGCTTTGCCGGAACCGCGGCGCCGGTCGGCTGGTGGACGTGGCTCGCCCGAACCCTGCCCGACAATGCCGAAGCGGGCGGTGGCCTGATGGTAGCGGTGGTCCAGTTGGCGATTACGCTCGGCGCCACGGTCGGCGGCGCGGTGTACGACACCAACGGCGCAGCGCCCGAGTTTCTCAGTAGCGCCGCATTGCTGGCCATAGCCGCGATCGCAGCCCTCGCCGTCGCACGGCATGATCGCCCTGCGCAGGCTTGAAGGGACAAAGTTGGCAGTAGAGAACGAACGATCCACCGCACCCGCACCGATCGCTCTTCTCCCACCGCCGAGTGCGGGAACGCGCATGCTTTCCGGAACGAAGCGACCGAACGCAATTCATCGCGCGCTCCAGTGCAGCGAGCGCATCCGCGCCCGGCATAGTCTGGACGCTTCATCGCGGACACGCCAGCACGGTCGCCTACCGGGGGGCCGGAGACAGTGATTGTGTTGAAAACCATGTGGAACATGCCCGCCGCGTTGTTGCGGACGAGCACCTCGGACGACGGAACAGCGTGCGGCGACGAGCAACTCGCGTCGGGATCGCTCGAACAGATGATCGGAGCCTTCGACGCGCAAGAGGGCACCGATGTCGACGCGATCGTCATCAAATGCGCAGGCCGCGATCGACCGATTACGGCACAGGAAATTCGAGACCTGCGGCGGGACCGCGTCACGACGAAGGCGGCTTGAGCCGCGCCGTCAGATCGAGCCACGCTCGCATGAACGCGGGGGCACGTCCGTCTGGCGCAATCGCTGTTGAACACAATGCAGTTGCACCCCGCCGGGTGGACGACCACGTGGAGGATTGATGCTGCGACGCAGCAATGTTTCTCCCGAGGTTTCCATGTTTTCCCTGATCGCCCTCTACTTCGACTATCGCCGTCTGCAGGCCGCCCGCGCTCTGACGCTCGCTACCGGTGCTGCGCAACCGATCCAGCCGGCGAACGATCGTGGATCGAACCGAACCGTGGCAAGCGCCGCGTAACGCGACGTTGCCACTGGTGCGCTCGCCCCGCTGAGCTATGCAGGGTGGAAAGCGACATCGAGGTACACATGGCAGCAACGATCATCACCCCGACCGGCCCCCGCGCAATGGAAGCCGGCCTGGTTCTCGACGAGGACGGCGGCCGCTTCGTCGTGCTGACGTTCAAGGAACCCGCGGGCGAACCGACGCTGGTCACCTTCACGGTCCCGATCTTCCGCAACTATGTCGAGCACCTCGTGCGCACGGCAAAGGCGGCGGATGACGAAGCCAATTGGGGCATACCCGGCTGACAATGCAGACCGGCGGGGTATGCGCGCATTCCAACAGTCGAAACCGCGACTATCGGCCCGGCACAACTATCGGCGGGGCGCAATTATCGGCAACGCGATATGATGCGACGAGCGTCGAGCGGCAGGCCGCGCTCAAACAGTCGAGAACGACGACGCCGGCGACGCGAGATCAATTGCTGTCGGCGTCGTCGTCTTGATTGAAAAGCAGCACCGCAACACCGGCGACCCCCGCCAGGATACCGCCGGCAATATAGCCCCCTCCCGGCACCCCGCGTACCGGGCGAGCGGCGGTGTCCGAGGCGACCGTGTCCGGTGCGGTCGCAACGCGAGGTGGAACGGCGACCAGCCCGGGATCCGCCATCGCGGCGCCCGAAACGCTAGCAAAGGCGAACGCCACTGTGATCCCGATGGTTCTCTGCATTTCGCTCCCCTTTCGGTATGGTCGAAATGTTGCACAGCATACCCATAGAGTCCAGCGCACCGCGCAATAGATTATGGGACCCCGAACACCCTCCCGATTATATCGAGCATTTATACGAAGCTACGCCGACCTTGATGATAACCCTCAGTGCTGCAGTACACCGACGAGCTTCTCCATTAAGACAGAGAATACCCCACTTCGAAGCCGATGATCTTTTTCCGCTGCAGCGGATAGCTGAAAGTCTTTCAGGATTGCGAACAGGTCTCGACGCTCCTCCCGTCTGAACGCTTACGGGCGACCTTGCCCGGAATTGGCGCGGCGCCGTAGACCGCATATCCGACGGAAACGCAGGCGCCTTATCCTGACGCTGCGATGCTGACCGACAAGCGACCCGACAATCTCCTGCACGGTCGTGGTGTATTCGGAGATGTGCGGTCCGAGTTCGACGAACAACGGTAGATACGGATTGTTGCCCAGAATTGTCAGCACCCAACCAAAGATACCAGACGGTGCGATGATCGTTCTCACCGTGTTCTTTGAGAAGAACCATGCGTATAGACTTCAAGGTAGTTGAAAACATCGCAATTCGCCTATGCGATGACGTTGTATCGCTTGAACGAAGTTCGGCGACACCCCCAGGATTGACCTGAAGATCGCCGGTCGAGACCGAGATCGTCGTCGGCACCGTGGTGAACGAAGACTTCGAGGCAAGGCCGGTACCCGAATCGATTCCAACACCAAGACGTCGCGTGCACCCTGATACAGGGGATCAGCTTCCTGGTAGCCGACGCTCAGTACCGCGTTACCGCGACCGTAGTCGAAGTTGGCACCGATCGTGAGATCCGCAGGGAGGTAGTTCGAATGATCCTGCTCGCTTAGCTAATTGCTGGCCGAAGCCTCCATGCCCACGAAGTTCTTTCTGGCGGTGAAGTTAGCGATACCCGATACGGCATCGGCATTATAGGTGGTCGATGCACCGCCGGTCAGGATGTCGACGCGCTGGAGCAGCGCGACCGCGATGCTGTTCAGATCGACGGTGCCGCTGGCGGCCGCCGGGACGAGGTGATCGCCGTCGAGAAGGACGAGGTCATGCTGCGGACCGAGGTTGCGCAGGTTGATCGAGGCGAAGCCGCCATTGCCGTTGCTGGTGACCGACCCGATGCCCGCGACAGCAGGGGGGCACATCGAGATTTCGCGAATACGGACGCGGTGCAGATCGGGCCGCTCCGCCACCGAATGTCGAAACAGCCCGGACGCTACATGACTCCCCGTCCGTTCGTCCGGAACCGCTTCAAAAAAGCAGCTCCGGACGAACCATCGGGTTTCGATCAGGCGGCGCCAACCACGCCGCGCGTCACCAGATATGCACGCGCTGCGCTGGCGGCAGATACAGCGCCGCGCCGGGCTTCACGTTGAACGCGGTGTACCAGGCGTCGACGTTCCGGACGATGCCGTTGACGCGGTAGAATGGCGGCGAGTGCGGGTCGGTCAGCAACCGTGCCCGCGCCGCGCCCTCGCGCAGCTTCGCTTGCCACGCCTGTGCATAGGACAGGAAGAACCGCTGGTCGCCGGTCAGCCCGTCGATCACCGGTGCCTTGCCGTGCACCGCCTGGTATTTCTGGTACGCGGCATAGGCCGTCTCCACGCCGCCGAGATCGCCGATATTCTCGCCGAGCGTCAGCGCACCCTTCACGTGCACGCCGGGGATCGGCTCATACGCGTCGTACTGCTTCGAAAGCGCCGCCGTACGCTGCGTGAACGCGGCCCGAGCCTCCGGCGTCCACCAATTCTCGAACTTGCCGGACGCGCTGAACTGGCTGCCCTGATCGTCGAAGCCGTGGCCCATCTCGTGACCGATGATCGCGCCGATCGCGCCGTAGTTCACCGCGGCATCGGCCATCGGATCGAAATACGGCGGTTGCAGGATCGCCGCCGGGAAGGTGATCTGGTTGTTGAGCGGATCATAATAGGCGTTCACCGTCTGCGGCGTCATGCCCCAGAGCGTACGGTCGACCGGCTTGCCGAGCCGCGACAGTTCGAGCTGATGCTGGAACTCGCCCGACCGGATCGCATTGCCGAGCGGATCGCCGCGCACGACCTTCAACGATGCATAGTCGATATACTTGACCGGATGACCGATCCGCGGATCGAATGCGGCGAGTTTCGCCAGCGCCTGCGTCTTGGTCGCCGGATCCATCCAGCCGTTCGCGCCGATCCGCTCCTTGTACGCGGCGCGCAGATTGGCGATCAGTTCACCCATCTTCGCTTCGCTCTCGGGCGGGTAATGGCGCTTCACATAGACCTCGCCGACGGCCTCGCCCATCGTGCCGTTGACCATCGCGATGCCGCGCTTCCACCGAGCGCGCTGCTGCGGCTGGTCGGCGAGCGTCTTGCCGAAGAACTCGAAGCTCGCCTGGTCGAATGCCTTGGGCAGCACGTTCGCGCTGGACGATGCGAGGCGGAACTTCATCCAGTCCTGCCACGTCGATACGGGCGTGCCGGCGAACAGCTTGCCGAGTTCGGTCAGCGCGGTCGAATTGGTCATGTAGACGATCGGGAAATCGCCATAGCCCGCGGTCGACATCAGCAGCGGCCAATCGAAGTCCGGCGCGAGCGCCTTGCGACCGGCGGCGTCCATCGGTTTGAGCATAGCCTTCAGATCGCGCGACTGGACCGGCGACCATTGAACCTTAGCCATCGCGGTTTCGAGCGCGACGATCCGGTCCGCCTTCGCGGATGCATCCGCGATGCCCGACAGAGTCAGGATCTTCTCGACATACGCGCGGTACGCGGTGCGGAAAGTGTCGTACTTCGGACCCTGTTCCAGATAATAGTCGCGCCCGCCCATGCCGAGCGAGCCCTGCCCCGCGGCAACCGCATACCGCTTCGGATCTGCGGGATCGGGCAACTGGCCGACCTCGACCGGCGCGGCATAGCCGACCGTCGAGAACAGCACCTGAAGCTTCTGCTTGTCGGTCGCCGCGTCGATCTTTGCAAAATAAGGCTTCAGCGGTGCGGCACCGGCGCGCTCGATCGCCGCCTCGTCCATGAAGCTCGCATAGAGATCGCCGAACTGCTTGGCGCCGGGGCCAACCGCCGCCGGATCACGCGCCGCATCGTCGAGGATCGTGCGGACCTGCTGCTCGGCCTGGTCGGCCAGGATGACGCTGCCGCCGGCCGATGTGCGATCCGCGGCGATCTCGGTCCGCTTGTTCCAGCTTCCGTTGGCATACGTCCAGAAATCGTCGCCCGGCTTCACCGACATGTCGGCGGCGGTGAGATCGATCCCGAAACTGCCGTAGCGCGTGCCGGCCGGCGCGGGCGGGGCAGCCTGTGCGAACGCCGGCACCGATAGCGTCAGCGTGGCAACGCTCAGCAACAACCGCGAGATGGATGTGATCGCCATTAAAACTCCTTGAGGGCCGAAAGAGAGAAAGCGGGTTTGCCAAAAACAGGGCAGATCGATGCACGGTTCGCGCGTCGATGAGACGAGCAAGCGTTGCGATCGGCCAGTTGGAACAGGTCGGATACGAAATATCCAGAGCAAACTGCAAAGGCTCCCGAACGAGCGAAGACAGCCCTCTGGCCGGGAACGATACACCTCCCTTGTTTTCATGATCATATGTAAGCGTTTGTGCCTGTTGCCAGACTCGTACGAGCAAACCGACGTTGCCAAAAACCGCATCACGACGCCAAAATGCAACCGATTGCAGAAAATGTGTTGCAATCGGTTGCAGTAGAAATATGGAGGCCTTGCAGATCGCGTGGCACGCGACGATTCCAAAGGGAGAGGCATAATGCGGATCACGAATTTGCTCACGGGTACGGCGCTGATGCTGGTTGCTCAGGCAGGCGCGGCACAGACGGCCCCGGCCGTTCAGGCGTTGACCACGGACCAGGCGACCAGCCAGACTGCAGCGCAACCCAGCGACCAGTCGGCCACCACGGACAATAACGCCGACATCGTCGTGACCGGCGTCGCGCGCGGCACGAACCGGCTGGACACGTCGGTATCGGTCAGCTCGATCAGCGGCGACCTCACGACCAAGCTCGCACCGCGCAGCACCGCCGAAATCCTGCGCAACCTCCCCGGCATCCGGGTCGAGGCGTCGGGCGGCGAAGGCAATGCGAACATCTCGGTGCGCGGCCTGCCGGTCGCGTCGGGCGGTTCGAAGTTCCTCCAGCTTCAGGAAGACGGCCTGCCGATCCTCGAATTCGGCGATATCGTATTTGGCAACGCCGACATCTTCCTGCGGACCGACCTGTCGCTTTCGCGGATCGAATCGGTGCGCGGCGGTTCGGCATCGACCTTCTCGTCCAATTCGCCGGGCGGCATCATCAACTTCATCTCGAAGACCGGCGAGGAGGATGGCGGCGCCTTCCAGATCTCGAGCGGGATCGACTACCGCGAATTTCGCACCGATTTCGCCTATGGCGGCCATATCGATCCATCGACCCGCTATGAGCTCAGCGGGTTCTACCGGCTGGGCGACGGCCCGCGCAACGTCGGCTACGACGCGATGCGCGGCGGGCAGATCAAGGCGAACATCACCAAGGAATTCAACGGCGGCTATGTCCGTTTGTACGGCAAGTATCTCGACGACCGCGGTATCGCATACCTGCCCAACCCGGTCCGCGTGACCGGCACGAACAGCGATCCGACCTATACCAACCTGCCGAACTTCTCGATCAACGAGGATACGCTCCACAGCCGCTATATCCAGAACGTCCTGACGCTCGATGGCGACAACCAGCCTACCCGTCGCGACCTTTCCCAGGGCATGCACCCGGTCGTGAAGTCGGTCGGGTTAGAGGGTCAGGTTGAGATCGCCGACGGCTGGAACCTGACCGATCGGTTCCGGTATTCGGATATCTCGGGCGACTTCACGTCGCCCTTCCCTGCCAGCGTCGGCGATGCACAGACGACCGCCAATGGGCTGGCCGGCGCCGGTGCGCAGCTGTTCTACGGCAGCGGCCCGCTGGCGGGCCAGCGGATCACGACGCCGTCGACGCTGGGCGGCAACGGCCTGCTCGCCAGCGTCGTGCTGTTCGACGTCGACCTGAAAAGCCTGAACAACATCACCAACGATCTGCGTCTCAACGGCGATTTCGCACTCGGCGGCGGCAAGGTCAGCGTCACCGGCGGCTTCTATGCCTCGCGACAGGACGTGAAGACCGACTGGCTGTGGAACTCGTTCTTCCAGTCGGTGCAGGGCAATGGCGATTCGGTGCTCGTCGACGTCCGCACCGCCGCCGGCGTTCCGGTCACGCAGAACGGCTCGCCCGGCTATTCGGCGACGTTCTTCGGCAATTGCTGCCGCCGGTCGTACGACATGCAGTACGACACCTACGCCCCGTTCGCGCAGCTCGGCTACGAGATCGGCAAGTTCAACGTCGACGGCAGCGTCCGCTATGACTTCGGCCGCGCGCATGGCAGCATCTCGGGTGCGGAAGTGACGGGGGTCAGCGGGCTCGAAACGCTCGATCTCGACGGCAACGGCGTCATCAGCGCACCCGAACGCTCGGTCGCCTTCATCCCGGCGAACACGACCGCACGGATCAAGTACGACTATGGCTATCTGTCCTACTCGTTCGGCGCCAATTATCGCCTGTCGCAGACGATGGCGCTGTTCGCACGGTACAGCCGCGGTGGTCGCGCCAACGCCGATCGCCTGCTGTTCGGTCCGCTCGTCAACACCACCACTGGCGATCTGGTCGACGGCGCCAAGCCATACGATTTCGTCCGTCAGGCCGAAGGCGGCGTGAAGATCAACGTCGGTGCCGCCGCGTTCTACGCCACCGTCTTCCACGCCAAGACGCAGGAAACCAACTACCTCCTGTCGCAGCAGCAGTTCACCAGCCGCGACTACAAGGCGACCGGCGTCGAGCTGGAGGGCCGCGTGCGGCGCGGGATCTTCTCGCTGGCGGCGGGCGGCACCTATACCGATGCCAAGATCACGCGCGACGCGACCGATGCGACGATCGACGGCAACCGTCCCCAGCGGCAGGCGAAGTTCGTCTATCAGGCGACGCCGCAGATCGATCTGGGCCGCTTCACGATCGGTGCCAACGTGATCGGCACCACGTCGAGCTACACGCAGCCAGTCAACCAGCTGAAGATGCCCGGCTATACGCAGGTCAACGGCTTCCTGTCGGTGCGCCCGACCGACGGCGTGACGCTCAACGTGAACGCCAACAATCTGTTCAACGTGAAGGGCATCACCGAGGCGGAAGACGCCGCGATCCCCGCGAACGGCATCGTCCGCGCGCGTTCGATCAACGGTCGCACGATCTCGGCGTCCGCACGCTTCGACTTCTGAATCGACCACCGCCAGGCCGGCCCACGCGTTTCGAGACTTTCGATCCGCGTGGTGCCGGCCTAGTGTACGGCATGGACGAATTGACGCTCAGCGTGGTCGGCATCGACTTTCCGAACGCGGACAGGAGCAAGAGCAACCGACGCATGGAGCTGTTGCTCTGTCAGCCCGGCGAACCGGTCGACCTGCGGCGCGAACCCAAGAACCCACATGACGCCAACGCCGTAGCCGTCTTCAGCCTGCGCGGCGTGCAGATGGGGTACCTGTCGGCTGAACGCGCGCCGCTGATCGGGCGGCGCATGCAGCAGGAGGAGCATGTCGCGGTCTTCCAGGCGCTGACCGGCAGCATGGGCTATGTCCGTATCCGCTTCGGCGGCGGCGCGCCTACCCTGGCGGAACCGGGCGAGCCCACGCCGCACTCACGCTCCGCACCATACGATCCCGACGTCTTCTATCCCGATCCCGACGGACCCGAATGGGGCGCCTGAGCCGCGTCAGATACCCTGTGCGGTAACGACCCGACCGGTCGCTTCGAGATCGCGCGTCAGGTCGGCGAGGCACCGGTCGACCAACGCCTCGTCCGAACTCCGCACGACGAAATTCGCGCCGGTCCTACCGTCACGAAAGAACGGATAGCTCCCGATCGCGACGCCCTCATGCGTCTTCTCGGCATCGCGCAGGATATCCGCGACCTCGCTCTCCGCGACCCAGCACCCGATCGTCTTCGAGACCACCGGACGCCCACCCTCCAGCGTGCCGGTCAGCGCATCGAGCATGCCTGCGGTAATGTGCGGCACGCCCGCCATGATGAAGATGTTGCCGATCCGGATCCCGGGCGCGCCCGACACCTTGTTGTCGATCAGGTCCGCGCCGACCGGCACCCGCGCCATCCTCGCACGCGCTTCCGTAAGCCCGCCGCGCGTCGCGTAATAGGCCTCCAGCACCGCCATCGCGCGCGGATGATGCTCGACCGCGACGCCCAGCGCCTCCGCGATCGCGTCCACCGTGATGTCGTCGTGAGTCGGCCCGATCCCGCCGGTCGTGAACAGGTAATCGTTGCGTGCGCGCAGGATGTTGACCGCCTCGACGATCGCCTCGGTCTTGTCGGCGACCACGCGCACTTCGGAGAGGCGGATGCCCTGCACGTTGAGCCAGGCCGCGATCTGCGCGACGTTCTTGTCCTGCGTGCGGCCCGACAGGATCTCGTCGCCGATGATCGTCAGCGCGGCCGTCCAGATGCGTTCCTCTACCATGCTCCTCGCATAGCCTCGCAAAACCGCGCCCGCCACGCTATATCGCGCGGCATGACCGAATATGTAACCGTCACCTCGGACCAGCCCGACGCACGCACCGGCGCCATCAAGCTCCATGGCCCCGCCGCGTTCGCCGGCATGATGAAGGCAGGGCAGCTCGCCGCCGAAACGCTCGACATGATCGTCCCGCACATGGTGCCGGGCGTGACCACCGGCGAGATCGACCGGCTCATCTACGACTTCATCGTCGCCGGCGGCGGCGTGCCCGCGACGCTTGGCTATCGCGGTTACACGCACAGCGTCTGCATCTCGATCAACCATGTCGTCTGCCACGGCATCCCGAGCGAAAAGACGCTGAAATCGGGCGATATCGTCAACGTCGACGTCACGCCTTTGCTCGACGGCTGGCACGGCGACACGAGCCGCATGTACCTGATCGGCGACGTTCCGATCAAGGCGCGCCGCCTCGTCGAAGTCACCTACGAATGCCTGATGATCGGCATCGAGCACGCCAAGCCCGGCAACCGCATGGGCGACGTCGCCAACGCGATCCAGCGCCACGCGGAAAAGCACCGCTACGGCGTGGTCCGCGATTTCTGCGGCCACGGCGTCGGCCGGCTGTTCCACGACGCCCCCGAAGTCGTCCATGTCGGCAAGCCCGGCACCGGTCCCGAGCTTCGCCCCGGCATGATCTTCACGATCGAGCCAATGATCAACATCGGCCGCCCCGACGTGAAGCTGCTCGACGACGGATGGACGGCGGTCACGCGCGATCGCTCGCTGTCCGCGCAGTTCGAGCATTCGATCGGGATCACCGAGACGGGATGTGACATCTTCACGATAAGCCCCAAGGGCTACACGCAGCCGCCTTACGTTTGACGGTCGAGCATCGCAGCAGATCGCCGATCGGGGTTTTGAACGGAACCAGTACCAAGCCTTTCCGTCACCCCGGACTTGTTCCGGGGTCCACGGATCCGAAAGCTCAATTCCTTCGCTCGTGCGGAACGGTGGATGCCGGAACCAGTCCGGCATGACGGATGGAAAGTTCTCCCCACCCGGCTTAAACTGAACGTCGATCTGCCCTAACTCACTTCGTCGAAGGAGTTGCGCCGCCATGGCTGGTGATACCCCCGAGGTCGTATTCGACGATGACAATCCCGAATGGACCGAAGCCGATTTCGCGCGGGCACGGCCGATCGCAGACTTGCCGGAATTGGCAGCGGCCTTTCCGAACGGCAGCAAGTCGCGCGGCCGGCCAAAGGGCTCCGTAACCTCTGGCAAGTCCCTCGTCTCCCTACGCCTCGACAACGACGTGCTCGAAAGGTTTCGCGCGAGCGGACCCGGCTGGCAGTCGCGAATCAACGAAACGTTGCGCGCCGCCAAGCCATAAATCGGGGGAATTACGGTCCCAAACCACATTGTCGTGGTTCGAACAGGTGACGGACGCCCCCCACCCCGCTAAAGCCCGCCCCATGACCGAGATCACACCGCAGATCGTCGCCGACCACGGCCTGTCCCCCGAAGAATATGAGCGCGTCCTGCGCGCCATCGGCCGCAAGCCGAACATGGTCGAGCTCGGCATCTTCTCGGTCATGTGGTCCGAGCATTGCAGCTACAAATCCAGCAAAATCCATCTGATGAAGCTGCCCACCAAGGGGCCGCGCGTCATCTGCGGCCCGGGCGAGAACGCCGGCGTCGTCGATATCGGCGACAACCAGGCGGCGATCTTCAAGATGGAGAGCCACAACCACCCCTCCTACATCGAGCCGTACCAGGGTGCGGCGACCGGCGTCGGCGGCATTCTGCGCGACGTCTTCACGATGGGCGCGCGGCCGATCGCCAACCTCAACGCACTCCGCTTCGGCCGCCCCGATCATCCCAAGATGCGCCACCTGATCTCGGGCGTGGTCCACGGCATCGGCGGCTACGGCAATTGCGTCGGCGTCCCGACCGTCGGCGGCGAGGTGAACTTCCACAGCGCGTATGACGGCAACATCTTGGTCAACGCGATGACCGTCGGGATCGCCGACCAGGACAAGATCTTCTACTCTGCCGCCAGCGGCATCGGCAATCCGATCGTCTATGTCGGCAGCAAGACCGGCCGCGACGGCATCCACGGCGCGACGATGGCCTCGGCCGATTTCGGCGAGGATTCGGACGCCAAGCGCCCGACCGTCCAGGTCGGCGATCCCTTCACCGAGAAGCTGCTGATCGAGGCCTGCCTCGAACTCATGGCGACCGACGTGATCGTCGCGATCCAAGACATGGGCGCCGCGGGCCTCACCTCATCCGCGGTCGAGATGGCGTCGAAGGGCGGCGTCGGCATCGAGCTGACGATGGACGACGTGCCGCAGCGCGAGACCGGCATGACGCCGTACGAGATGATGCTCTCGGAATCGCAGGAGCGCATGCTGATGGTCCTGAAGCCCGGGCGCGAAGCCGAGGCCGAGGCGATCTTCAAGAAATGGGAGCTCGATTTCGCGGTGATCGGCCGAGTCACCGACACCGGCCGCATGGTGCTGACCTTCAAGGGCGAGACCGTCTGCGACATCCCGCTCGGGCCGCTCGCCGACGAAGCGCCGCTCTACGACCGCCCGCACGTCGCGACGCCCAAGCCCGCGCCGCTCGCCAACGCGCCGCACAGCAGCGACATCGCCGCCGACCTGCTCACGCTGATGGGCTCGCCGGACATCGCCTCGCGCCGCTGGATCTGGGAGCAGTACGACCACATGGTCGGCGCCGACACGGTGCAGCGCCCCGGTGGCGACGCCGCGGTCGTCCGCGTCCACGGCACGCAGAAGGCGCTGGCGATGACCACCGACTGCACGCCGCGTTACTGTTTCGCCGACCCCGTCGAGGGCGGCAAGCAGGCGGTCGCCGAAGCGTGGCGCAACCTGACCGCGGTCGGCGCGCTGCCGCTCGCCGTCACCAACTGCCTCAACTTCGCCAACCCGCAGCGCCCCGAGATCATGGGCCAGATCGTCGGCTGCCTCGAAGGCATGAGCGACGCCTGCATCGCGCTCGACTTCCCGATCGTGTCGGGCAACGTCTCGCTCTACAATGAATCGAAGGCGACCGGCGGTGGCTCGGCGATCCTGCCGACGCCGGCGATCGGCGCGATCGGCCTGCTGGCGGACTGGCAGAAGAATGCGACGATCGCGTTCAAGGGCTCGGGCGACATCATCCTCGCAGTCGGCACGCGCGGCGGCCATCTCGGCCAGTCGCTCTGGCTACGCGAATGCCACGGCCGCGAACAGCTCGACGCCGGCCCGCCGCCGCCGGTCGATCTCGCCGCCGAGCGCCGTGTCGGCGACCTGATCCGCGAAGCGATCGCGTTGGGTCAGCTGACCGCGGTGCACGACGTTTCCGACGGCGGCGTCGCGGTGACGCTCGCCGAGATGGCGCTCGCCGGCGGGATCGGTGCGATGATCGACCGGAAGCAGCCATTCGACTGCGCTCGCTCGTTCTTCGCGGAGGACCAGGGGGTCTATATCGTGACGGTCGACGACCATGCGCTGCTCGACTTCCTCGGTGCGGCGCATGCGGCGGACGTCGAAGCCGAGCCGCTCGGTCGCACCGGCGGCAAGCGCCTGATCTTCGAACGCCCCGACCGCGACGACGTTATCGCGTTGGATACGCTGCGGACGGCGCACGAGGGATTCTTCCCGAAGCTGATGGGGGTGGATGCGGCGCTGGCATGATGGGTTGGACGGCGGTGGGCAGCAGTTGCTAAATTGCTCCCGTCCCGCCCCGCCCCGCCCCGCCCCGCCCCGACGCAAAGCAAGTAGAGCAAAGTAAAGCAACCACCCCGGCGGAGGCCGGGGCCCATTTGGGATGGCCGCAGTAACGAGGCACTGTCTCCAGCCACTACCGTCCCCCAATTGGGCCCCGGCCTCCGCCGGGGTGGTTGTACTTCGGGGTAAGGCACCAACCTCAAACACAGAATATTTCCCCGCGAAGGCGAGGACCCAGTCTGGGCTCCCGCCTTTGCGGGAGAACAAGGAGCGGAGAGTTGTGGTCCGATCGAGCTCACGTCAGGTTTGGCCCCCCCCTCTCCGTCATCCCAGCGAAAGCTGGGATCTCCCTCGTCAGACCACAGCGCTAGCCAACGGGGATACCCCAGCGTTCGCTGGGGTGACGGGGGCGGATCGGCTTCGGGTGCGACAGCCGAGAAGGACAACAGGCGAGGTACGGCGGGGTATCGCGCAGGGACGACAGGTCAAGCAGATGACCTACCGGGTGGCCCACACACCAAGCCGCAAGGCATCTGACGCCGAGATGCCCCTCAAAGCGGCCTGTCCTACACCACCCCGATATGCCAGCGTCGAACCATGACCGAAGCATTCCAAACCTACAGCGCTATCAAGACGCGTCGACCCGGTCCAAGCGTCGATCGAGAACCACCCGTGTCGGGCCGGCCCAGCCGAGTCCGCCAATCTTGCAACGCTGCCGAGCGCGATCATGCCGTCTTCCAGCGTGTACGACGGCCTCACAGAAATGCTGCGCGAGCGTCTACACTTCCTATACTTCACTTTTCCCGCAGGCCCCCCGCCCCCTCCAAAATCACGACGTTCGACCTCATCGACGGCGTCGCGGTCATCAGCATGTTGGCCGTTGAAATCACCTCGTCTCAGGCGATGTCCCACTCCCACGAAATGCTGCGCGAGCGTCTGCACTTCCTATACTTCACTCTGCCCGCATGACCCCCGCCCCCACCAGAATCGCGACGCTCGACCTCATCCGAGGGGTCGCCGTCATGGGCATCCTCGCCTCAAACATCGCCGCGTTCGGCTTCCCCGAATTCGCCTACATGACCCCCGCCTCGATGGGCGCGCCGAGCACGCCCGACCTGATCGCCTGGACCACCACCTTCATCGTCATCGATGGCAAGATGCGCGGGTTGTTCTCGTTCCTGTTCGGCGCGTCGATGCTGCTGGTCATCGACCGGGCCGAGGCAAATGGCGAGGATCCCGCGACCGTCCACCTGCGCCGCATGGCGTGGCTGTTCGTGTTCGGCGTCGCGCATCTGTATCTGCTGTGGTGGGGCGACATCCTCGCGCACTACGCACTGGTCGGCGCGATCGCGTACATGTTCGCGCGGTTGCCGGTGCGCTGGCTGATCGGCGTCGGGCTCGCCTGCATCGCGCTCCAGACGGTCGAGCTGACGACCCTCGTCGCCTACACGTTCGACCTGCACGGCGCCGCGCACCGGCCGGGCGCAACGGCGCGAGTCATCATGAACTGGCAGCTGTTGGCGGATCAATTCGGCCAGCCCTCCCGCGCCTCCGTCACCCGCGAACTCGCCAGCGGTCGTGGCGGATGGCGCGATCTGGTCGCGTGGCGCTGGACGCACGCCGCTGGACCGATCACGTCCCTCACCGCCACCGGTCCAGAAACGCTAGGCTTCATGCTGTTCGGCATGGCGGGGCTGCGATCGGGGTTCCTGACGGGGGAATGGTCGCGGCGAGGCTACACCGTGATTGCGGTCGTCGGGACCGGACTCGGATGGATCGGCTACGCAGCCATCGCGGCGTTCGACATCGCCCACGGGTTCGACGCGCGCTATGTCGCGCTGTCGTGGCTCGCGCTCGCAACCCCGCTTCGGCCACTGACGATCATGGGGTACGCCGCGGCGATCATCCTGCTCGCACGGCCCGGCGGCTGGCTGACGACCCGAGTCGCGGCGGCAGGTCGAATGGCGTTCTCCAACTATCTCGGCACGACAATCCTCTGCACCATCCTGTTCTACGGGTACGGCTTCGGGCTGTACGGCACATTGTCCCGAGCCCAGCTCTATCTCGTGGTCGTACCAATCTGCCTGCTGATGCTCCTCTGGTCGAAGCCTTGGCTCGATCGATTCCGCTACGGGCCACTCGAATGGCTGTGGCGCAGCCTGTCGCGATTCGCGTGGCAGCCGATGCGCGGTTCGGCGTTCACGACGAACCGATCGGACTAGTTGCGAATAAGACGCAAAACAGCTTGCGAGTGGTTCGCATTATCCGTATCCCGTGCTTACAGCTAGGGAGTTCCCATGGTCGTCTGCGTTTGCAATGCCATACGAGAATCCGACGTTCGCAACTGCGCACGCGGCGGTTGCACTACACCGTGCCAGGCCTTCCGATCGATGGGTCGGAAACCCAAATGCGGCCAGTGCACATCGATAGCGCGAGCTATTATCGACGAGGAACGCGCCGCTGCATAAGCGTCGCAACAGCTAAGAAAGCCCGGAAAACCGCCATTTTTGGGGGTTGTGCTAATCTGTGTCAGGCCGCTACATGACCGTCAGAGGTGACGGAGATATGGCCATGCGCGGCGACCCACAAGTAATCGAATTCCTGAACGAGGCGCTCAAGAACGAGCTGACCGCGGTCAATCAATATTGGCTCCATTACCGGATGCTTGAGCATTGGGGCGTCTACAAGCTCGCCCAGTACGAGCGGATGGAATCGATCGACGAGATGAAGCACGCCGACTGGCTGTCGGAGCGCATCCTGTTCCTCGATGGCCTGCCGAACTTCCAGCTCCTCGGCCGCCTCCGCATCGGCGAGACCGTCGAGGAGGTCCTGAAGTCGGATCTGGCACTCGAAGTCGAGGCCACCGTCCAGCTCAAGGGCGCGATCGCGTACTGCGAAGAGGTCAAGGACTACATCAGCCGCGACCTGTTCGCCCGCATCCTCGCCAGCGAGGAAGAGCATGTCGACACGCTCGAGCGCCAGTTCGAAATGATCGCGCGGATGGGTATCCACAATTACATCCAGCTCAACTCGATCTCGGAGCATGATTCGCCCAAGGCCGGCGCGGCTCCGTATCTGAAGGGCTGATCTATCCCCCTGTCATCTCGCTGAAAGGCAGGGTGACAGGGGAACCAGCGTTGTTCGCTGCATTTCCGCCAGTCTGGCGACGAATTTATTCCTCGCCGAACCCGGTGGGGACGGCACGACGACCAAACCCGCCCCCCGCGACGGGCTTGCGCGCCACGATCGGATTGGCTTCACGCTCCAGCAGCGTCAGCGTCTCGACGAACAACGGCCGCAACCGTACGATATGCTCCAGCGCCTCGTCCGGGGTATCCTGCATCTCGACACAGTCGCGCGCGATGACCTCGATGGCTTCGGCCAGATCGGCGAGCGGCTCCGCCCCGAACTGCCGTGCTTCACCCTTCAGCGTATGCGCCGGGATCACCATCGCCGCCGCATTGAGCGCGCGCATCGCCGCCTCGATCGCAGCAACCGACTTCACGCCATCCTCGCGAAAATATCCCAGGATGCGGCCGAACCCTGCGCCCAGTTCGCTACGCGCCTGCAGGAACGCGGGCCAATTGATCAGGGTGCTTCCCTCGAACGACACAGTCGCCTTCTCCCGTTCGGCAACCGCGCCATGAAGGTCAGGGCTGCATTTATACAGCTAGAGTAAATACAATGTTGCGGTTCTACCGGCGGGTAATCCGGAAGGCAGGATAAATCGCATCCAAAACGATCTCTATTGTCGCATCGGCATCGGTCGCGACCACGGTCAATTCCGCCTGCGCCCGCGGATCGTCGGCAATTACCTCGACCGTCGTGGCGCCGTCGCGCAAGGCCCGCGCGAGCCGCACCGCGGGCCAGGGACAGCGCATGCCCCTGGCATCGATACGGACCACGCTTGGCATCACCGCCTTAGTTGCCGCCGCCGCCGCCCCTGCCGTTGTCGTCATACGGATTCTTTGGTGCGCGGAACATCAGGCGCACCGGGACCGCGCCGAAGCCCAGGTCCTTGCGCATCGAATTGACCAGATAGCGCTCGTAGCTCGCCGGTAACTGATCGACGCGCGTGCCGAAGATGACGAAGCTGGGCGGACGCGTCTTGACCTGCGTGACGTAGCGCATCTTGATCCGCTTGCCGCCGGGCGCTGGCGGCGGGGTCGCCTCGATCGCACGCTCGAACCAGCGGTTCAGTTCGCCGGTGCCGACGCGCTTCGACCAAGCGTCGCGCGTGTCGAAACACGCTTGGAGCAACTGGTCGATGCCCTTGCCGGTCGCGCCGGACACGGTCATCACGGTGACGCCCTTGACCTGACTGAGGCCGTCCTCGAGTGCCCGCTTGACGCCGTTGAACAGCGACGACGCACTCTCGGCGATGTCCCATTTGTTGAGCGCGATGACGAGCGCGCGGCCCTCCTGCAGCACCTTGTCGGCGATGCGGAGATCCTGCGCCTCCAATCCCAGCGTCGCGTCGAGCAACAGTACGACGACTTCGGCGAAGTCGACCGCATGGAGCGCGTCTTCGACCGACATCTTCTCGAGCTTGTCCTGCACCTTGGCACGCTTGCGCATCCCCGCAGTGTCGATCAGGCGCACTTTCCGCGCTTCGCCGCCGGTCGGATGCCAGTCGTAATCGACGCTGATCGAATCGCGGGTAATGCCGGCTTCGGGGCCGGTGATCATGCGGTCTTCGCCGAGGATGCGGTTGACGAGCGTCGACTTGCCTGCGTTCGGGCGGCCAACGATCGCGAGCTTCAGCGGGCCTTCATATTCATTGTCGGGCTGTTCCTCGGGCGGCTCTTCCTTGCCTTCGAGCAGCGGGAGCAGGCCTTCGAACAGGTCGCCCAGGCCTTCGCCGTGCTCGGCGGAGAGCTGAACCGGATCGCCGAAACCGAGCGCGAGCGATTCGAGGATGCCGTCTTCGCCGGCCCGGCCCTCGGCCTTATTGGCGACGAGGATGACGGGGACATCAGCGGTGCGGAGCCAGCGCGCGATCTCTTCGTCGAGCGGAACGATGCCGGCGCGCGCGTCGAACAGGAACAGCGCGACGTCGGCTTGTTCGACTGCGGCTTCGGTCTGCTGGCGCATGCGGCCGGGCAAGGTCTGCGCGTCGTGGTCTTCGTAGCCGGCGGTGTCGATGATGCGGAATTCGAGCCCGATCAGCGACGCATCGCCTTCACGGCGATCACGAGTGACGCCGGGCCGGTCGTCGACCAGCGCGAGCTTCTTGCCGACGAGGCGGTTGAAAAGAGTCGACTTGCCGACATTTGGGCGGCCGACGATCGCGACCACGGGGAGTTTGGACATGGCGTGCCCTTAGCGCGAGAACGCGCTGGCGTCACCTAGTCCCTCGCCCTCCGGGGAGAGGGAGGGAGGAGCCTTAGGCGACGGAAGGGCGAGGGGCAGTTGGCGCGAGCGATCCAGCCTCACTCCCCCTCACCCTTCCCACCGCAAGCGCGGCGGGCCCCTTACCTCTCCCCGACGGGGAGAGGGAGCTTCGATCACCGGTACGCGGTGACCTTGCCCTTCTGGTCGAGCGTGTAGAGCGTCGAGTTCGCCACGATCGGCGGCAGCGAGAACGGCGTCTTGGTCTCGATCGTCGAACTCACCGTACCGTCCGTCGGCGAGACGAAATTGATCTCGCCGCGCGAGTTCGTCAGGACGAGACGGTTACCGGCCAGGATCGGGCCGAACCAGGTGATCGCGTTGCTGCGCTTCTTATCGTTCTGGAAGCGCGGCAGCTGAGCGATCCAGCGGGCCTTGCCATTCGAACGCGACAAGCAGACGAGCTTGGCATCGTCGGTCACCACGAACAGCCACTCGCCCGCGATCCACGGCGTCGAGATGCCCGCGAAGTTCTGCTCCCAAAGACGCTGTCCGGTCGACAATTCGAGCGCGACCATGCGACCACCCTGCCCGACCGCATAAACGCGACCGCCGTCGATGACCGGAGCCGCATCGATATCCGACAGGCTCGACACCGACGTGGTGACCGAGGTGCGCGACAGTGCGTCCTGCCACAGGATGCGTCCGTTCTCGTAGCGATACGCGCTGAGTTCACCGCTTGAGAAGCCCGCGACCACGGTGCCCTGGCTCACGGCGGGGGCCGCGACCCCGAACACGCCCTGCGTTTCGAGCGTACCCGACTGGACCCACTGCACCTTGCCGTCGGCTTGGTTGAGCGAAAAGACCTGGTTGTCCTGCGTCAGGACATAGACCGCGCCGTTGGCGACGGTTGGCGAACCGCGGAGCGGTGCACCCGGCTTGGCGCGCCACAGGATCGCGCCGTCGGCGGCGTTCATCGCGACGACATCGCCGACGCCATCGGTGGCGTAGAGCTTACCGTCGTCATAGCTGACGCCGCCGCCAAACCGCGCAGCCTTGTTGAGCTTGCCCTCGGTGATACCCGCGGTCCACAACGGCGCGCCGGTGTCGGCGGTGAATGCGTGGATCGTCGCGGTGACGTCGGTCACGAACAGCTTGTTGTCGGCGACGACCGGCGCGGCGCCGAGCCGCTCGCGGTTCGACCCACCGTTGATCGAAGCCTGCCACGCGCGCTTGGGCTGTTCGCCTAGCGCAAGCTGGCCCATCGACTTGGCGGGGTTGCCGCCGGGCTGGGCCCAGGCGTCGTTGACCGCGGGGGCCGGCAGCAGGACCTGGACGTCGGCGATCGTCTTGTCCGTCTCGACCTCGTTTTCGGAAACGAGGATCGACACACGGTCACCGACGGTGGGCGTCTTCTTCACGCTGCCCTTGAATATCCCGCAACCGCTCAGCGCCATGAGCGCGGCGACGGCGACCGTCACCCGATATGTCTTCATCATTGCGCCTTGGTATCCTCGTTTGATGCAGCCGGGGTGATCACCCTGGCAGTAGCGCCCGTGCTGGCAACAGCGTCCACACCCAGTACGCCGGCCATCTGAACCGCGCGTTGACGGATCGTCTCGGGCACGCCGGTATCGCGCGCAATCTGGCCGAACAGCGTTCCCGCCTGCTGGCGCTGGTTCATCCGGAGATAGGAGATCGCGACCATCTCGCCCGCGCTGCCGAGCCACGGACCACCGGGTACTGCCAGCGGACGAAGCCGCTCGACAACGACTTGCGGCTTCAGCGTATCGAACTCGGCCGAGGTCTGGCGAACCAGCGCGAGATCGCGGAACGGCTTTGCCAGCGACGTATCCGCCGCAATGGCGCCGAGCTTGGCCGCGGCGCCCTTGAGGTCGTCCTTCTGGAGGAGGACGTCGGCCTGCGTGAACAGCGCGAGTGCGCGGTAGCCGTCGCGGTTCGACTTGGCGAGTTCGGCGAGAGGCTTCGCAGCGGCTGCGGCGTTATTCGCGCCGAGCGAGTCGTAGGCGGCCTGAAGCTGCTCGCCCTCGACACCAGCGGCCTCGCCATTGTGATGCTGCCAGTAGAGGAAACCGGCGAGTGCGGCGAGTGCCGCGACGATGGCGACCCCGACCCAGATGCCCCAGTTCGTCCAGAACCCGGCGAGCTGATCGCGTCGCAGTTCTTCGTCGACCTCACGCAGGAATGCTTGATCGGTTTTCGGCGGGAGGGCCAAGGAATGCTCCGGGAATAGTGAGGGGGTGGGCGGCGCGGACCTTAGCCGCGCCGGAACCGAAACGGAAGCGGATCAATCCTTGGGCGCGTAGACCTGCTCTGCGCCCGGAAACGCACGCGACCGGACGTCGTCGGCATAGGTCTGCGTCGCCGACGAGATCGTATCGGCGATGTCGGCGAACCGCTTCACGAACTTCGCGGTCCGGTCGAACATCCCCAGCATGTCTTCGGTCACCAGAACCTGACCGTCGCACTGCGCCGATGCACCGATGCCGATCGTCGGACAGGCGATCGAGTTGGTGATCTCGATTGCGATTGGCTCGACCACGCCTTCGATCACGAGCGAGAACGCGCCGGCCTCGGCGATGCTCTGCGCGTCGGCGACGATCTTGGCGGCTTCCTCGGGCGTACGACCGCGGGCGCCATAACCACCGAGAACATTGACCGCCTGTGGAGTCAGGCCGACATGACCCATCACCGGAATGCCGCGCTCGGTCAGGAACTTGACGGTCGGCGCCATCGCGGTGCCGCCTTCCAGTTTCACTGCCGCTGCACCGGTCTGCTTGAGCAGGAACGCCGCGCTTTCGAACGCCTTTTCGGGCGACGCTTCGTAGCTGCCGAACGGCATGTCGATCACGACCACCGCATGATAGCTGCCGCGCACCACCGCCGCGCCGTGCGCCGCCATCATCTCCAGCGTGACGGGTACGGTCGATGGCAGGCCGTAGATCACCTGCCCCAGGCTATCGCCGACCAGCAGCATGTCGCAGTGTGGATCGAGCAACTGCGCCGTTCGCACGGTGTAGGCGGTGAGCATGACGAGCGGCGTCTTGCCCTTCTGGCGGCGGATCGCCGGGATCGTCAGGCGCTTGAGCGGCGCGGGCGTCGGGTTGGCGCGACTCGTCGCGGTGTCGAGGGTATAGGTCGTGGACATGGCGGCGCTAGTAGCGTGCGGCGTTGCGCTCGCCCAGTGTCGTGCGTGTCATACTGCCCACCCCTTCGACCGGGCATGGCCGACGAGCCAGAGCGTGAAGGCCGCGACCGCGATGATGACGAAGGGCAAGCCGAGCGTCTCGCTCGCGCCCTTGTGCGCGACGATGTCGGTCGAGGCGAACAGCCAGCCGAACTGCGCGATCGTCGCCGCTAGCGACGCGATCAGGAACGAACGCGCGTTGGCGCGCCGCATGAACAGCAGCACGGCGCCGACGAGGCCGGTCAGCACGGCGATGGCGAACAACGGATCATACCAGTTGGGCAATGCTGCATAGAGCGCCCGGTCATAGGCGCTCGCCTGCCCCATCGCGTCGGCGCCGAGCCTGAGTTGTTGTAGGCACATGAAGCATCCGACAAGTCCCCATAGAACGAGGACTCCGGTCGTCATCCTGAACCACAACGGCCCCTGTCGTACGAAGAACATGCCGCCTCCCCTGAAACTTCAGGCAATAGCGTGCGCTCGCGGCGACGTTCCGGCAATAGACAGCGGCAACATGGGGAGCCGAGCGCCGATCCACTCGGATACGCGCCGGACCGGAAAGAGATCGGGAGCTTCCGACTTCGATCTCCATCCGGCTTCGGCTCGTGGACCATGCGCTTTTCACATGAACGTGAGCTTAGCGCATTCAGAACGAAAACTTGATCGTGCCGCCCCACGTCTGCGGGTCACCCAATTGCGCGGAGATCAGTCCGGTGTTGCCGGGCGTCACAGCGAGCGATTCGAAATAATCCTGGTCGAAGGCGTTACGTACCCAGCCGAAGATATCGAACGTCTGGGTACGAAATCCTGCCCGGAAATTCTGGATCGAATAGCCGTCGATGTCGGTGTAGATCGACCGCGAGGCGTTGGACGAGAATTTGGAGCGATAGTTCGCGTCGTAACCGGCATAGGCCTGCCCATCGCGACCGAAGACCTTGGCAGGTAGATTATATTCGCCGCCCCACGAGAACGCCCATTTCGATACGCCGGGCAGCCAGCTGTCGGAGACGTCGCAATTGGCCGGGCTGTTCTGGCCCGCAACACCGGCCGGGCCGACCGGCGTGCCCGTACCACCGCCCGCCAGTTCGGGCGGGCAAGGTGCATTGGTGAACTTCACGAACTTGGCGTCGGTGAAGGCGCCACTGACATAAGCGCTGAACCGGTCGCTCGGGCGGACCGAGAAGTCGCCCTCGATGCCCCGCGTGCGAACCTTGTCGGCGTTGGCAAGATAGCCGCGCAGGACGTTGCTGCCGCTGACATTGCTGATGACGCTCGCCTGGAAGTCCTTGATCTCGGTCCAGAACGCCGAGAGATTGAGCGTGGCGCGACGATCCCAGAACTGCGTCTTCAGACCGAGTTCGAAGTGGTCGACCTTCTCTGGCTTGATCACCGCGACGTCGAGCTGCGGCAGCCCGTTCGCCTGGCTCGGCACGCCGTTCAGGTTGACGCCGCCGGTCTTGAACGACTTCGCATAGGTTGCGTAGGCGTTGATATCGCGGGCGACCTCGTACGCGAGGTTGAGATCGTAGGAGAGGTTCCAGGCGCTGTAGGGCACTTCGAAGAACTGCGAGGCCTGTACGCCGCGCTGCGCTGCGGTCCAGGGATCCCTGTAGGATGCACTGGTCGGATCGTTGCTGACGATCTGCCGCGTACCGTTCGACGCGGTGCCGACGACGACCGAATCGTAATAACCGCTCTTCTTGTCGTAATTCACGCGGATACCGGGCGAGACGGTGAAGCGATCGGTAAGCTTCCAGTTCACCTTGCCGAATGCGGCTAGGCTCGTGTTGTCGAGCCGGATGTCGTTGGTCGCGACGACGCCGTTGAGCACCGCCGGATTGTTCGACAGCGCGTTGCTCGGCGCGAGCAGCCAGGCACTGGCGGCGGTGCCTGTTTCCTGCACACCGCTGGTGCGGATCTTCTGGTGGAACGCGAACCCGCCGAGCACGAAATTGAGGCGGTTGCCCTCGTAATTATAGCGTAATTCCTGCGTGTACTGGTCCTGCTTGGTCGGGTTGTTGACCTTCGTGTAGATCGGCAGACCGGTGAAATCGCGGTCGTTCTTCGGCCCCCAGTCCCAATAGCGCCATGCGGTGACCGAGGTCAGCGTGCCGGGCCCGAGGTCCCATTCGACGCGCGCCGATGCACCGCCATGTTCGTTGCGCGCAGCGATATCGGCATCGAGATCGGTCACCCGGTCGAACGGATCGGTGCTGGGTACGCGGTAACCGGGGAACCGCGCGATCAATGCGGCATATTGGCGGTCGAGCGCGCGCTGCGTGGTCCCCACCCGCGCGTAAGTTTGTACGCAGCAGATCGGGTTTTGGAGATTGTAGTCGCCGGAGAGTGTGATGTTCAGCGTGTCCGTCGGCTTCCAGAGCAGCGATCCGCGGACGCCCAGATTATCCTGCGAGTTGACGTGCTGGTTCGTGACGACGTTGTAGATCGTGCCGCGGCGGTCGGTGTTCGACACGCTGATGCGTGCGGCCAGATTGCTGGTGATAGGGCCGGAGACGGACGCCTTGCCCTGCTTGAAGCCGTAATTGCCGAGCGAAATCTCCGCCTTGCCTTCGAAATCAAAGCTGGGCGGACGCGTACTGATGTTGATCGCGCCGGCGGTCGTGTTCTTGCCGTACAGCGTGCCTTGCGGCCCACGCAGCGTCTCGATCCGCTCGACATCGACGAAGTCGAGCGTCGCCGATGCGATGCGGTTGTAATAGACCTGGTCGATATAAATGCCGACGCCCTGCTCGAACCCGTCGTTGGTCAGGCCGAACGGCGCGCCGATGCCGCGGATGTTGATGAAGGTATTGCGCGGGTTGGTCGAATAGAATTGTAGCGTCGGCTGGAGCTGGGTCAGCCGGTTGATGTTGTAGATGCCCTGTGCCTCGAGCGTCTTGCCGCTGGTCACCGAGATCGCGACCGGTACCTGCTGCACGTTCTCCGCACGGCGCCGCGCGGTGACGAGGATGTCGCCGCTGTTCTGATCAACGTCGGGTTCGACTTTCGGGTCGGCCTTTGAATCGCCTGCGGTCGGCTTCGCCAAGGGAGCCGTTGGGTCCGATATCGCCGTCGGCGTAACGGCATGACCGGCGAGCAGCAGCGCGAGCGTAAGCGACATTCTTGAATCCCCCAGAACTTCGAGCGCAAACTCTACTAATCCGGGGGATGTTCAATGCGAGCATGTCTTGGGTGGCCGAAAGCGCGGCTTCGTGGCGCTCCCGCGGGAGAACAAGGAGGCAGGTCTCAGCTGTAGAATGCCCTCTCCCATCGGGAGAGGGGCTTAGGTCACACCAGGCGGCTCTGCTTGACCGCGGCTTCGATGAAGCTCGCGAACAGCGGATGCGGGTCGAACGGCTTGGACTTCAGTTCGGGGTGGAACTGGACGCCGACGAACCAGGGGTGGTCGGGGCGTTCGACGATCTCGGGGAGCGTGCCGTCGGGGGACATGCCCGAGAAGACGAGGCCGCCCTGCTCCAGCGCTTCCTTGTAGCCGGTGTTCACCTCGTAGCGATGACGGTGACGCTCCGAAATCTCGGTGCCGCCGTAGATCGACGCCACCACGCTGTTGCCGTCGAGCTTCGCGTCATATGCGCCGAGCCGCATCGTGCCGCCCATGTCGCCCTCGGCCGCACGCGTTTCGAGGCCTTCGCGGCCCATCCATTCGGTGATCATGCCGACCACCGGCTCGTCGGTCGGGCCGAACTCGGTCGACGACGCATTGGGGATGCCGGCGAGATCCCGCGCGCCCTCGACGCAGGCCATCTGCATGCCGAAGCAGATCCCGAAATACGGGATTTTCCGCTCGCGGGCGAACTTGACCGAAGCGATCTTGCCCTCCGCGCCGCGCTCGCCGAACGCGCCGGGGACGAGGATCGCGTCGCAAGGCTCGAGCTGTCCCGCGATGTCGCTTTCGGCGTTCTCAAAGAGTTCGGCGTCGATCCAGCGGACGTTGACCTTCACGCGATTCGCGATGCCGCCGTGGACCAAAGCCTCGTTGAGCGACTTGTAGGCATCCTGAAGGCCGACATATTTACCGACCACGCCGATCGTGACCTCGCCCTGAGGATTGGTCAGGCGGTCCATGATCTCGGTCCAGCGCGACAGGTCGGGCGCCTCGGCGGGTTCGATGCCGAACGCGCGAAGTACTTCGATGTCGAGGCCTTCGCCGTGATACTGGAGCGGCACCGCGTAGATGCTCTTCGCGTCGAGCGCCGGGATGACCGCGCTGGCGGGGACGTTGCAGAACAGCGCGATCTTGGCGCGCTCCGACGGCGGTAGCGGATGTTCGCAGCGGCAGACGAGCACGTCGGGCTGCACGCCGAGTGCGGCGAGTTCGCGGACCGAATGCTGCGTCGGCTTGGTCTTAAGCTCGCCGGCGGCGGCGATATACGGCACCAAAGTCACGTGGATGCTGATCGCGTTGCCACGGCCTTCCTCGTTCTTGAGCTGGCGAATCGCCTCGATGAACGGCAGCGATTCGATATCGCCGACGGTGCCGCCGATCTCGCAGAGGACGAAATCGATATCGTCGGTCTCGGCCCGCGCGAATGCCTTGATCGCGTCGGTGACGTGCGGGATGACCTGTACGGTCGCGCCGAGATAATCGCCGCGACGCTCGCGCGTGATGATCTGCTGATAAATGCGACCCGAGGTCACGTTGTCCGACTGGCGCGAGGGAACGCCGGTGAAGCGCTCATAATGGCCGAGGTCGAGATCGGTCTCGGCACCGTCGTCGGTGACGTAGACCTCGCCGTGCTGATACGGCGACATCGTGCCGGGATCGACGTTCAGATACGGATCGAACTTCCGAATCCTGACGGTATACCCGCGCGCCTGAAGGAGAGCGGCAAGCGATGCCGCCATGAGACCTTTACCGAGCGACGAAACCACGCCCCCGGTGATGAAAATGTACCGAGCCATGGGAAGAGTCTCGTAGCGTGTGTTGGGGACGAACGACAAGAGCCCCGCGGATCACGCAGGGGCCTTTTATCGGCGAATGGAGTGTTTAGTTGGCTAGCGGGACCGCGCCGTTGTCGGCGGGCTTGGTCGTGCCGGCGGGTACGCCAGCGTTTTCTGCGCCACCGGCGAACGGTGCCGCGTCGCCCTTGGGCTGCGCGGTCGGAACGGCGGTTGCCGCCGCCGGGGTGCGCGCGAGCGACGTGTCGATCGTGGTGGTGCGGTGATTCGCCGCGAGGACCGCGAGCAGGATCGAGAACAGCACGAACATCGTCGCGAGGACGCCGGTCGCGCGGGTCAGGAAATCGGCCGCGCCGCGCGCCGACATCAGGCCCGACGGACTGCCGCCCATGCCCAGACCGCCGCCTTCCGAGCGCTGCATGAGGATCACCGTGACGAGGGCGGCCGCGATGATCGCGTGGATGACGAGCAGAAAGGCGAACATTGCGCGGAAAACCCCGGAACTTTTGCGAAGGCGCGCACATAGGCGACGTCGCGGTTTCGATCAACCGGGCGATCGACCGCAGCACAGCCTCCGCATATCGCAAGGCAATCGCAAAACTACGGAAACATGACGTCCGGGCGGCGTTGTGAACCCGTAATGACGCTCATCACTGGGTATCGTGCACATAAATTCAGATGGCGGATCAACGCTGTGGCATCAATAGCAGCCAATACCTTATCGACCTGGATGACCGCTCTGGTGGATTATGTCCGCTCGGGTGAACCCGATCTGACCAATCGTCAGATGGCGCTTCTTCTGCTCGTTTATCTCAAACCGGGGCCGCATACGGTGCGCGGCCTGGCCCGTGCGCTGAACGTATCGAAGCCGGTCGTCACGCGCGCCTTGAACAGATTGGGTGCCCTCGGCTATCTGCGCCGGCAACGCGACGATAGCGACAAGCGCAACATCTTCGTCGCGCGCACGACCGAAGGGGCAGATTTTCTTGAAGAGTTCGGGCAATTCATCGGCGACGGCCCCGCCCCAGGCAGCTCCAATGGGCGCACAGCCGCTCACGCTTGAGCCATTCGACGACCAGGCCCGCACGAGCTTTTCGCTAACGGGCCGCTCGGTCGCCCTCGACCCGCGTACCCACGCGGTTCGCCGCGATATCGCCGATATTCGCCTCGCCGAATACGTATTCGCTCCACACTATGCTGTACCGATGATACGGCCCGTCGCGCGCACAGCTTTGTTGCGCAGCGGACGAGACGAAGCGAGCGATACGATGGTTGACCTCAACCCTGGCGACAGTTTCGAAGTGCTGGAGATTGCTGGCGTTTCCGCCTGGGGCGTTGCCCGTCCTAGCGGGCTGGTCGGCTATGTTGAGGCCGCTGCGCTCGACCTTTCGACGACGGACGCGGCATGACCACGGTCTTCATCGACGGCGCCGTCGGCACCACCGGCCTTGACATCCGCGAACGGCTTGCCGGGCGGACTGACATCACGCTGGCGCTGCTCCCTGAGAATCGTCGCAAGGATCCGGCGGCACGGCGCGAGGCGCTCAACGATGCCGATTTCGTCATCCTCTGCCTGCCGGACGAAGCGTCGCGCGAAGCCGTCACGCTGATCGACAATGCGCGTACCCGCGTCATCGACGCATCGAGCGCACACCGCGTCGCCGCCGGCTGGACCTACGGCTTCCCCGAGTTGCCGGGTCAGGCCGAGAAGATCGCGACCGCGATGCGCGTGTCGAACCCCGGCTGCTATCCCACCGGTTTCCTCGCGCTCGTCGCGCCTCTGGTCGCGGCCGGTCTTATCCCCGCCGACCTTCCGCTGAGCGTCAACGCGACCTCTGGTTACTCGGGCGGTGGCAAGGCAATGATCGCAGCGTTCGAGAACGGCGAGCCTGCGACAGCCTTCCGCGCCTACGCGCTAGGCCTTGCGCACAAGCATATCGCCGAGATGACGCAGCACGCTAGCCTCATGCACGCCCCGATCTTCGCGCCTGCGGTGGCGAATACGTATCGCGGCATGCTCGTCGAAGTGCCGTTGCACCTCCACGCCCTGCCCGGCCGCCCGACGCTCGCGGCGATCGAAGAGGTGCTGCGCGCTGCGTTCGATGGCTCGAAGCTCGTCTCGGTTGCTCCCGGCGATATCGGCTCGGTCGATATCGAGGATAACGCAGGCACCGATCGGCTGACGCTGCGGGTCTGCGGCAACGATGCGGTCGGTCATGCTCGGCTGGTCGCGACGCTCGACAATCTGGGCAAGGGCGCCGGCGGTGCCGCGGTCCAGAACCTCAACATCATGGCCGGGGTCGATCCCGTAGCCGGCCTCGTTTTCTAGGACCGGCGTTTTCCGCCCGGTCCATCGCCAAATCCAGGAGCTTTCATGCACCGTAATCCCGTAGCCAAGCTGCTCCTGTTCGGCGCGACCGGCGATTTAGCGCAGCGCATGTTGCTGCCCTCGCTCTATGGCCTGCACGCCGACGGGTTGCTGCCCGAGGAACTGACGATCACCGGCGCCGCGCGTCACGAGCATGACGACGAGGATTACCGCAAGTTCGCGAAGAAGGCGCTCGACGAGTTCCTGCCCGAGGATCGCAAGGACGAAGCTGCGATCGGGACGTTCCTCGACCGGATCTTCTATCAGCCGACCGACCTGTCCGATCCGGCGAGTTTCCAGCCGCTGGCGGACAAGATCGGCGATATCTCCGGCGGGCTGGCGATCTATCTATCGACCGCGCCCTCGCTGTTCGAAGCGGCCATCGAAGGGCTGCACAAAGTCGGGCTTGCTGGCGAGACCGTGCGCGTCGGGCTCGAGAAGCCGCTAGGCTACGATCTGGAAACGAGCCGCGAGATCAACGATGCGGTGGCGAAGGCTTTCCCTGAGGAGCGGACCTACCGGATCGATCATTATCTCGGCAAGGAAACCGTCCAGAACATCCTCGCGCTGCGCTTCGGCAACTCGTTCTTCGAGCCGGTCTGGAACGCGCAGGGGATCGACAACGTCCAGATCACGATCTCCGAGACGGTCGGTCTCGAAGAGCGCGCAGGCTATTACGAGACGGCGGGTGCGTTGCGCGACATGGTCGCCAACCACATGCTCCAGCTGCTTGCGCTGATCGCCATGGAGCCGCCTGCGCGCTTCGAGGGCACCGACGTCCGCGACGAGAAGTCGAAGGTTTTCCGATCGTTGCGACTGATCAAGCCCGAGGAAGTGCCGCACGTCACGGTGACCGGCCAATATGGCGACGGCGCGGTAAAGGGGAAGATCGTCAAGAGCTACTCCGACGAACTGGGCAAGCCATCGACCACCGAGACGTTCGTCGCGATCAAGGCGCATGTCGATAACTGGCGCTGGCAGGGCGTGCCGTTCTATCTGCGCACCGGCAAGCGGATGGCCACGCGCCAGAGCGAGATCGCGATCCAGTTCAAGGCGGTGCCGCACTCGATGTTCGCGGGTCGTGGCGGGCTGTTGCAGCCTAACATGCTGATCATCCGCCTCCAGCCGGAGGAGTATGTCCAGCTGCTGGTGATGGCGAAGGAGCCGGGGCTCGATCGCGAGGGCGTCCGCCTGCGCGAAGTGCCGTTGAACCTGAGCCTGGATGCCGAGTTCGCGGGTTCGCGTCGGCGGATCGCCTATGAGCGGCTGCTGCTCGACCTGATCGAGGGCGACCAGACACTGTTTGTGCGGCGTGACGAGGTCGAGGCGCAATGGACCTGGATCGACGCGATCCGCGAGGGCTGGAAGGCCAACGCGATGAAGCCCAAGAGCTATGCCTCGGGTAGCTGGGGTCCATCCGCCGCGATCGCGCTGACCGAGC
Source organism: Sphingomonas sp. CFBP 13603 (assembly GCF_014892665.1). NCBI lineage: Bacteria > Pseudomonadati > Pseudomonadota > Alphaproteobacteria > Sphingomonadales > Sphingomonadaceae > Sphingomonas > Sphingomonas sp. CFBP 13603. The sequence continues at coordinate 48,176 of NZ_JADBIA010000002.1, forward strand.
GCGACGGCGTGACCTGGCAGGACGACTGAGTTTGTTTCTTCCCGTTCGTCCCGAGTAGCCTTCGAGCGAAGTCGAGAAGGCGTATCGAGGGATCGGCCCGATTGTGGCATTGTACCTCGATACGGGCTCTCGGCTTCGCTCGATCCCTACTCGGCACGAACGGCATTTTTGACAGCAATTTTCTGAGTGAGTTCAAGTTTATGACCGAAATCGAATGGTGGGAATATGACGACGCGGGCGAGCTCGCCAACGCGGTCGCAGGTGACATCCAGTTCGTCATCGAGAGCGCACTAGACGCGCGCGGCTCGGCGGTGATCGCGCTGGCGGGCGGCAAGACGCCGTTCGCTGCGTATGAGAAGCTGGCCCAGGCGAAGCTCGACTGGAAGAAGGTCACGATCATCCCCGGCGACGAGCGGATCGTGAAGCTTGGCGATCCGCTGTCGAACGTGACGGCGCTGGCAAAGATCTTTCTCCCCAAGGGCGCGCGCGTGAAGCCGATCGTCCCAGAGGCGATGTCGGACTACAAGGCTGCCGGTCGTTCGGCGGATGCGCTGATGCAGGACCTGCACTGGCCGCTCGACTTCTGCCTGCTCGGCATGGGCGGCGACGGGCATACCGCGTCGATCTTCCCCGGCCCCGATTACGACGAGGCGCTGAGCGGTCCGAAGGAACGCCGCGCGCTCGGCGTGATGCCCGATCCGCTGCCGCCCGAAGCACCGCTGGCGCGCGTGACGCTGTCGGCTGCCGCCATCGCTTCGTCGAAGGCGCTGATGATCATGATCACCGGCGACGCGAAGAAGAAGGTGCTCGAGCAGGCGATCGAACAGGGGCCGTCGTCGTCCTATCCGATCGGCCGCGTGCTGGCCGAAGTCGAGCTGCCGGTCGACGTGCACTGGGCACCGTGACGATGCTCAACGCCGTCGTCTCCGCGGTCACCGACCGGATCATCGAGCGCTCGCGCGACAGCCGCGCCACCTACCTCGCGCTGATCGAGCGCGAGGCGGCGGCGCAGGTCCGGCGCCCCGGCCTCGGCTGCGCGAACCTGGCGCACGCCTATGCCGGGACCGAGGAGGACCGCGACGCGATGAAGGCCGATGCCGGCATGAACATCGGCATCGTCACCGCGTATAACGACATGCTGTCGGCCCACGCCGTCTACTATCGCTACCCCGAGCTGATGAAAATCTGGGCGCGTGAGGCGGGGGCGACCGCGCAGGTCGCGGGCGGCGTACCGGCGATGTGCGACGGCGTGACGCAGGGCTATCCGGGCATGGAGCTGTCGCTGTTCAGCCGCGACACGATCGCGCTGAGCACTGCGATTGCGTTGTCGCACGGAACGTTCGAGGGTGCCGCGCTGCTCGGCATTTGCGACAAGATCGTGCCGGGGCTGCTGATGGGCGCGTTGCGCTTCGGGCATCTGCCGATGGTGCTGATCCCCGGCGGGCCAATGCCGACGGGCTTGCCCAACAAGGCGAAGGCCGCGGTTCGCGAGAAATTCGCCGAGGGGCTGGTCGGGCGTGAGGAACTGCTCGAAGCCGAGATCGGCGCCTATCATTCGAAGGGCACGTGCACCTTCTACGGCACGGCCAACACCAACCAGATGATGATGGAGGTCATGGGCCTCCACATGCCGGGCGCGGCGTTCGTCAATCCGGGTACCAAGCTGCGGCAGGAGCTGACGCGGGCGGCGGTGCACCGGTTGGCGAAGATCGGCGCGCGCGGCGATTCGTATCGGCCGCTCGGGCATTGCGTCGACGAGAAGGCGATCGTGAACGCCGCGGTCGGTCTGCTCGCGACCGGGGGCTCGACCAATCACCTGCTCCATGTTCCGGCGATCGCTCGCGCGGCGGGGATCATCATCGACTGGGAGGATTTCGACCGCCTCTCCTGCGCGGTCCCGCTGATCGCACGCGTCTATCCCAACGGCTCGGCGGACGTGAACGCGTTCGAGGCTGCCGGCGGCATGCCCTATGTGATCCGGGAACTGCTCGGCGAAGGGCTGTTGCACGGCGACATCATGACGATCGGTGGCGAAGATCTGTCGGCCTATGCGAAGACCGCGGTCGTCGAGGGCGACACGCTCGGCTGGCGCGATACGCCCGACAGCGGCGACGAGACGATCCTCCGTCCTGCGACCGCGCCGTTCTCTCCGGATGGGGGCATGCGGATCCTCGCGGGCAATATCGGGCGGGCGTGCATCAAGGTGTCCGCGGTCGAGCGCGAGCGGTGGATCGTCGAGGCACCCGCAATGGTGTTCGACGACCAGCTCGACGTGATCGAGGCATTCAAGCGCGGCGAACTGGAGAAGGACGTCGTCGTCGTCGTCCGGTTCCAGGGGCCGCGCGCGAACGGCATGCCGGAGTTGCACAAGCTGACGCCGCCGCTGGGAGTGTTGCAGAACCGTGGGTTCAAGGTGGCGCTAGTTACCGACGGCCGCATGTCGGGCGCGAGCGGCAAGGTGCCGTGCGCGATCCATTGCTCGCCCGAGGCGCTGCTCGATGGTGCGATCGGGTTGATCCGCGATGGCGACATGATCCGGGTGGATGCGGTCAACGGTACGCTGGAGGCGCTGGTCGACGCGGCTGTGTGGACGACGCGCGAAATGGTCGCGGTGCCGCCGCCGGTCAGTGGCATGGGTCGCGAGTTGTTCGGCATGTTCCGCGGTCTTGCCGACGAGGCTGAGAAGGGTGCGTCGGCAATGCTGGCGGGCGCTGGGCTGTAAGTAGGACTCCGTTCGTCCCGAGTAGGGATCGAGCGAGGTCGAGAGCCCGTATCGAAGGACACCCCCGCGGCATGTCCGTCGATACGCCATCTCAACAAGCTCGACGGCTACTCGGGACGAACGGAAGTATGTTGGAGAGACACGAATGGAAATCGTAGCGGCAGATATCGGCGGAACGCACGCCCGCTTCGCGATCGCCGAAGTCGAGAACGGACGCGTCGTGTCGCTCGGCGAGCCAGCGACGCTGAAGACCGCGGACCACGCTTCGCTCCAGACCGCGTATCAGGCGTTCGAGGCTGGCCTTGGCCGGCTCCTGCCTCGCGCGCTGGCGATCGCGGTCGCGTCGCCGGTCGCGAACGACGTCATCCGGCTCACCAACAACCCGTGGATCATCCGCAAGTCGCTGATCACCGAGCGGCTGAAGGCGGACCAGTGGGTGGTCGTCAACGATTTCGGCGCGGTCGGCCATGCCGTCGCGCAGGTGCCGAGCAGCGATTTCATCCATCTCTGCGGACCCGATACGCCGCTGCCGTCCGAGGGCATCACGACGATCTGTGGCCCCGGCACCGGGCTCGGCGTCGCACAGTTGCTGCGGCGCAAGGACGGCTATCAGGTCCTTGAGACCGAGGGCGGTCACATGGACTTCGCCCCGCTCGACGGGATCGAGGATGCGTTGCTCAAGCGGCTGCGCAAGACCTTCACGCGCGTTTCGGCCGAACGGGTCGTCGCCGGGCCTGGCATCGTCGCGATCTACGAGACACTTGCCGCGCTGGAGGGCCGCGCGGTTCCCAGCCATGACGACAAGACGATCTGGACCGAGGCGATCGACGGAACCGATTCGATCGCGCTCGCCGCGCTCGACCGGTTCTGTCTCGCACTCGGCGCGGTCGCGGGCGATCTCGCGCTGGCGCAGGGCGCGAAGGCGGTCGTGATCGCCGGCGGGCTCGGCTTCCGGATCAAGGATCGCCTGATTCGTTCGGGCTTCGACCAGCGCTTCGTCGCCAAGGGTCGCTTCCAGGGCATGATGGCGGCGATGCCCGTCAAGCTCATCACCCATCCCCAGCCCGGCCTGTTCGGCGCCGCGGCCGCCTTCGCACAGGAACACACCCAATGACCGTGACTATCGCAGACATCATGCAAACCAGCGCTGTCATCCCGGTGCTGGTGATCGAGGACGCCGCCCTCGCCCGTCCGCTCGCCGAGGCACTGGTCGCGGGCGGCCTGCGCGTGCTCGAAGTGACGTTGCGCACCGGCGCCGCGCTCGAAGCCATCGCCGAGATGAAGAAGGTGCCGGGCGCGATCGTCGGCGCCGGTACCGTCGTCAACACGCAGCAGTTCGCGCAGGTCCGCGATGCGGGGGCGGAGTTCATCGTCTCGCCGGGCCTGACCGAACGCCTCGCCACGCCGATCATCGAGAGCGGTATTCCGTTCCTTCCGGGCATAGCCAACGCGGCGGATATCATGACCGGGCTCGACCTGGGGCTTACGCACTTCAAGTTCTTCCCTGCCGAGGCGAATGGCGGGTTGAAGGCGCTCAAGGCTCTGGCCGCGCCGTTCTATCAGTGCAGCTTCTGCCCGACCGGCGGGATCACCGAGGCGAGCGCGCCCGAGTGGCTGGCGTTCAAGCCGGTGCTGTGTGTTGGCGGAAGCTGGGTAACCGGCGGGACGATGGCCGAGATCGAGATCAAGGCGCGCGCCGCTAACGCGCTGCGGGGGTAATTCCTCCCCGGCACGGGGAGGGGGACCGCGACGCGCAGCGGCGGGGTGGAGGGGGAGCGCCACGAGGGTCCCGCCCCGCGGGATCCCGCCCCACTGCTGGTGCGCTCGCGGCGAGCCCCCTCCACCATCCTGCGGATGGTCCCCCTCCCCGTTCCGGGGAGGATTACATCTCGCCGCGGGATTTGCGGATGGCGTACCATTGCTTCACATTGGCGTTGTGCTCGGCCAGCGTGTTCGCAAAGACGTGGCCGCCGGTACCGTCTGCTACGAAGTAGAGCGCCTGGGTCTGCGCCGGGTCGAGCACCGCGTCGATCGAGGCGCGGCCGGGATTGGCGATCGGGCCGACCGGCAGGCCGGCTTCGGCATAGGTGTTGTAGCCGTTCTTCGCGTGCAGTTCCGACCGCAGAATACGGCGGCCTAGCGGGCGACCCTTGGTGATCGGGTAGATCACGGTGGGGTCGGCCTGGAGCGGCATGCCGTTGCGCAGGCGATTGCCGTAGACCGCGGCGACGGTACGGCGTTCGGACGGCTTGCCGGTTTCCTTCTCGACGATCGAAGCAAGGATGATCGCTTGTTCGGGCGTCGTCACCGCGATCCCCGGCCGGCGCGCGGCCCAGGCCTGAGCGAGATACGTCTTCATCGCCGACTGCATCCGCGCGACGACCGATGCGCGGGTGTCGCCGGCCTGGAAGGCGTAGCTGTCAGGGAGGATCGAGCCTTCTGCTGGGACCGGCACGGTGCCGGTCAGGCCGTCCGCCTTCGCCAGCGCGTCGTAGACGAGGACCGAGGGATAGCCCTCCGGGACGACGACGAGGCGCTGGACGACCTTGCCGCCCTGCATCAGCTTCAGGATGTCGGACTGGCTGGTGTGCGGCGCGATGCGGTATTCACCGGCCTTGATCGGGTCGCCCGAGCCGAACACGCGGGCGTACAGGCGGAAGCGTCGGGCCGAGGGGATCGCGCCGGCCTTTTCGAGTTCGGTGGCAGCGCCGGCCAGCGTGCTGCCTTCGCCGATCTGTACGGTCAGCGTGCGCGGTGCTGGGCCAGCGCCGCCCCAGCCCTGGACGACCAGGAACAGCGCGACGACTGCCGCCAGGCCTAAGACGAGTCCGAAACAGCCGACCTTGCGCATCACTACCTCTTGTTCTCCCGCGAAGGCGGGAGCCCAGTCTGGGCCCCCGCCTTGGGCCCCATCAAAGTACTACTTTGATGGGTGACCCTTCGCGGGGGAACAAACTACTTTACTTGACCTTGGTCATCACCAACGACGCATTCGTGCCGCCGAAGCCGAACGAGTTGTTCAGCACCGCGCGGACTTCACGCTTCTTGGCCACGTGCGGGACGAGATCGACCCCCACGCAGCTGTCGCTCGGATTGTCGAGGTTCAGCGTCGGCGGGACGATCTGGTCGCGCAGCGCGAGGATGCAGAAGATGCTCTCGACCGCGCCAGCGCCACCGAGCAGATGCCCGATCGCGGACTTGGTCGACGACATCGACAGACCCGAGATCGCATCGCCGAACAGGCGGCGGACCGCGCCGAGTTCGAGCTCGTCGCCCAGCGGCGTCGAAGTCCCGTGCGCGTTGATGTAGTCGATGTCCTCGAGCTTGAGGCCCGACTTCTTGATCGCCATCTGCATCGATCGGAACGCGCCGTCGCCCTCGGGATGCGGTGCGGTCACGTGATACGCGTCGCCCGACAGACCGTAGCCGATCACCTCGGCATACATCTTCGCGCCACGTGCCTTGGCGTGTTCGTACTCCTCGAGCACTAGCACACCCGCGCCCTCGCCCATCACGAAGCCGTCGCGATCCTTGTCGTAGGGACGCGAGGCCTTTTCGGGCGAATCGTTGAAGTTGGTCGACAGCGCACGTGCCTGTGCGAACCCGGCGATGCCGAGCGGGCAGACGGTGCCCTCCGCGCCGCCCGCGAGCATCACGTCGGCGTCATCCATCGCGATCATCCGCGCGGCGTCGCCGATCGCATGCGCGCCGGTCGAGCAGGCGGTGACGACCGCGTGATTCGGACCGCGCAGGCCATATTTGATCGAGACCTGGCCCGAGATCAGGTTGATCAGCCGGCCATGGACGAAGTGTGGCGACACGCGACGCGGGCCCTTCGTATGGAGCACGATCGCCTCGCTCTCGATACCCGGCAGACCGCCGATACCCGAGCCGATCGAGACGCCGGCGCGCCAGCTTTCCTCGAGCGTCATGTCGAGCAGACCGGCATCCTCGAGCGCCTGGCCCGCGGCGTCGATGCCGTAGATGATGAACGGATCGACCTGGCGCTGGACCTTGTGGTCGACGCGCTTGCCGGGGTCGAAGCCATATTCGTGGTCGGCCGGCTTCACCTCGCAGGCGATGCGGCACACCTGATCCGACGCGTCGAAGCGCGTGATCGGGCCCGCGCCCGACTTGCCGGCGAGGATATTCGCCCAGGCCGTTTCAACATCCGCCCCCAGGGGGGTGACCAGGCCTAGCCCGGTTACGACGACACGCCGCATGGCTTCAAACTCCGTCTGCTCTCAAAACGAAACGGCTCCCCGCCCTCTTTGCCCAAGGACGGGGAGCCGCTCAAATCACACCCTTCAGGGCAGGTCCAAAGTTTGAACCCTAGACCCTGATCAGGCCTTGTGCTCGTCGATGTAGGTGATCGCGTCCTTGACGGTCGCAATCTTCTCGGCGGCATCATCGGGGATCTCGACACCGAACTCCTCCTCGAACGCCATGACGAGTTCGACGATGTCGAGGCTGTCTGCGCCCAGGTCGTCGATGAAGCTCGCGTCCTCGGTCACCTTGTCGGCTTCGACGCCGAGATGCTCGACGACGATTTTCTTCACGCGGTCAGCGGTCTCGCTCATGGTAGTTCCCTCTTCAAATCTGGGGGTTTTCGGTATTTCCTGAACGCACCTAGAACGCGGTAGTTCAGCGCGCAAGTTCAGATCATCGCCATCCCGCCGTTCACGTGCACGGTTTGTCCCGTGACGTAGCCGGCTTCACGGCTAGCCAGGTACACGATCGCCGCGCCGATGTCTGCGCCTTCGCCAAGGCGACCGGCCGGAATCTTCACGGTGAGCGCGGTCTTCTGCGCGTCAGGCAGTGCGTCGGTCATCGGCGAAGTGATAAAACCGGGCGCGACGCAATTGACGGTGATGCCGCGGCTGGCGAGCTCCTGCGCCATCGATTTCGACATGCCGATAAGGCCGGCCTTCGATGCGGCGTAGTTGGCCTGGCCGGGATTGCCGGTGACGCCGACGATCGAGGTGACCGAGATCATCCGGCCGAATCTTGCCTTCATCATCGGCTTGGCGGCGGCGCGCATGAGGCGGAACGCGGCTTCGAGATTGACGCGGATGACGCTGTCCCACTCGTCGTCCTTCATCCGCATCGCGAGATTGTCGCGGGTGACGCCGGCGTTGTTGACGAGAATGTCTAGCTTGCCGAGCTTTTCCACCGCCTGTGGGACGAGCGCGTCGACGGCAGCGGCGTCGGAGAGGTTGCAGGGAAGCGCGACGTGGTCGCCGCCAAGGCTAGTGCGGAAGGCTTCGAGCTTGTCGGCGTTGGAGCCGGATACGGCTAGGCGCGCGCCCTGGGCGGCCAGCGCCTTGGCGATCTCGGACCCGATCCCGCCGGATGCCCCGGTGACGAGGGCGGTCATGCCTGTGAGGTCGAACATTTTGGTCTCCATCAGATTTTGTTCACGCGAAGGCGCGATGGCGCGAAGGGGGTGTAGCCGTTGACGATCCGACGGAGCCCCTCCTTCAGCGTCTCGCCTCCGAAGTTGATCAGCAGCCCCAAGGGCTGTTTGGTTAGTCGCAGATAGGTGAGCAGTTGCTTTGCATGAGCGGCATTCAGCCGCTCGACCGATTTGATTTCGACGAGTAGCTGGTTGCCAACGATGAGGTCGATCCGGAACGCCGCTTCGAAATGTAGCCCTTCGAAATCGATCGAGACAGAGCGTTGCCGCTCGACCTCATATCCCAGACTGGCGAGCTTGCTCGCCAACACAGTCTCGTAGACGCTTTCGAGCAATCCAGGCCCAAGCTCCCGGTGAAGGCGAAGCGACACATCAATGACGTCGGAAGCGGCTGCCTCGAGATCCATCATCTTCGCGCCTTTGCGCCTTCGCGTGAATCACATCTTCTTCACGAATTCCTCGATGTCGTCCATGGTGATGACGCTCGTCGTTTCGGCGTCGGGGGTGATGCGCTTGACCATGGGGCTGAGGACTTTGCCTCCGAATTCGACGAAGTGGTCAACGCCCGCCGCATGCATCGCCAACACCGATTCGCGCCAGCGGACCATGCCGGTGACTTGCTGCACCAGCAGGTGACGGATCGCGCCGGGGTCGGCGACGGCGGTGGCGTCGACGTTGGCGAAGACGGGAACGAGCGGCGCGCGGAGGTCGGCGTCGAGGAGCGCGGCTTCCATTGCTTCGGCGGCGGGCTGCATCAGGGGGCAGTGGAAGGGGGCGGAGACGGGCAACAGTACCGCGCGCTTGGCGCCGAGGTCCTTGGCCAGTGCGATCGCCTTTTCGATGGCGAGGCGGTGGCCGGAGATGACGACCTGCGACGGGTCGTTGTCGTTGGCGACGGTGCAGATCAGTTCGGGGCCGCCTTCCGCCAGGATCGCGTCGACTGCGGCGCCCGCGATCACCTGCGCCTTTTCGAGGTCGGTGCCGAGCAACGCGGCCATCGCGCCCTCGCCTACTGGTACCGCCGCCTGCATCGCGCGGCCGCGGAGTTTCAGGAGGCGGGCGGTGGTCGACAGGTCAAGCGCACCGGCGGCACACAGCGCGGTATATTCGCCGAGGCTGTGGCCGGCGACGTAATCAGCCTTGTCGGCGAGGCGGATGCCGCCTTCCTTTTCGGCGACGCGCAAGGTGGCGATCGCGTTCGCCATGATCGCGGGCTGCGCGTTCTCGGTGAGGAGAAGGTCGTCCGCGGGCCCTTCGCTCATCAGCCGGAACAGGTGCTGGCCGAGCGCCTCGTCGACTTCGGCGAAGACTTCGCGGGCGGTGGCACTGGCGCCGGCGAGGGCCTTGCCCATGCCGACAGACTGGCTCCCCTGGCCGGGGAAGATGAACGCACGCATGGCCTCTCCTCTGTGTTGGGTCTTCGTTTGAGCGCGGGGCCTATAAAGGTGCGGGCTGAGTTGCAACCTGAACAAACCTCGCGGCCTTGCGACAATATGCGACCATTTCGCCGACCTTGCGACAAGCGCCTGCGACAATCGGCTCCCAGATTATGGAGGACGCCGCAGCAACGGCGCCGTGTTTCAAACGGGAGATTATCATGAAGAAGTTCATCCTCAGCGCGCTTGCCGCCACGCTCGTCGCCAGCCCGCTGCTCGCCGCCGCGCCTGCCGAAGCGCAGCAGCGTCGCGAAGTCACCACCGTGCGCCACAACGATAACAACGGCCGCACCGTCGTCACCAAGCGCACTGTCGTCCGCACGCCGCAGTATCGCAACTGGCGCGCCGGCCAGCGCTTCGATCGTCGCCAGGCGCAGAACTACCGGGTTATCACGACGTACCGCAACTATCGCCTCGCCGCTCCGCCGCGTGGCAGCCAGTGGGTCCGCTCGGGCAACGACGCGTTGCTGATCAACGGTCGCGGCAACGTGGTCCAGGTTCGTGGCGGCGCGTTCCGGTAACGCCACAACCCCGTCATCCTGACGCAAGTCAGGACCCAGGGTTACGAGATGCCGCCCTCCTTGGCTCTGGGTCCTGACTTTCGTCAGGATGGCGGAGGTAGGAAGACGGATGTCGACCTTGCCTTTCCCCGATAAACGGGTAAGGCCCTCTGCAACCGGGGTGAGAGATTCGCGTCTCTCGCCCCTGTTTGCATTCTAGACGACAGCCGGAGGGGTGCACGCATGGGGCGTGTATCAGCGATCGGCCAAGACGAAGGACAAGACATGGCTCTTTACGAGCACGTGTTCCTTGCGCGCCAGGATCTGGCACAAGCGCAGGTGGACGCACTGGCGGAAATCGCCACCAAGATCGTGAACGACAACGAAGGTCGGGTCGTAAAGACCGAGAACTGGGGTCTGCGTTCGCTGGCGTACAAGATCGCCAAGAACCGCAAGGCGCACTATGTCATGCTCGAGATCGATGCCCCGGGCAGCGTGATCGCAGAGCTGGAGCGCCAGACCCAGATCAACGAAGACATCATCCGTTACATGACGGTCAAGGTCGACACCCTCGAAGAGGGCCCGACCGTGATGATGCGCAAGCAGGATCGTGACCGCGAGCGTCGTGGCGACCGTGAAGGTGGCCGTGAAGGCCGTCCCGATCGTGGCGATCGTCCGGACCGTGGTCCCCGTCGTGACCGCGAAGAGGGAGCTGAATAATCATGGCACGTCCATTCTTCCGCCGCCGCAAGAGCTGCCCGTTCTCCGCCAAAGACGCTCCCCGGATCGACTATAAGGACGTCCGGTTGCTGCAGGGCTTCGTGTCCGAGCGTGGCAAGATCGTCCCGTCGCGTATCACTTCGGTGGCCGCAAAGAAGCAGCGCGAACTGGCCCAGGCCATCAAGCGTGCGCGTCATCTGGGCTTGCTGCCCTACATCGTTAAGTAAGGAGCGCCCACATGGACGTCATTCTGCTTGAGCGCGTCGAAAAGCTTGGTGCTATCGGCGACGTGGTGAAGGTCAAGGACGGTTACGCACGTAACTTCCTGCTTCCCAACAAGAAGGCGCTTCGTTCGAACGAAGCCAACCGCAAGGTGTTCGAGTCGAACCGTGCGAAGATCGAATCGGACAACGCATCGCGTCGCAGCGATGCCGAGACCGAAGCGAAGACCTTCAACGACGCGACCGTGACCCTGATCCGTCAGGCGTCGAACACCGGTCAGCTCTACGGTTCGGTCGCGGTTCGCGATCTGGTCGATGCGCTGGTGGCCGATGGTCACAAGGTCGGCAAGTCGGCGATCGTGCTCGACAAGCCGATCAAGGCGATCGGTGTGTACACCGTCAAGGTATCGCTGCACCCCGAGGTGTCGGTGGCCGTCAAGGTCAACGTCGCTCGTTCGCCTGAAGAGGCCGAGATGCAGGCTTCGGGTGTCGACGTGATGTCGTCGATGTTCGAGCGCGACGAGGCTGGCTTCGTCGAGGATTACGATCCGAACGCAGAGCCCGGCGCGACCGCCGAAGCACCGCGCGACCAGGAGGACGAAGCGCAGGGTTGATCCCTTCGCTTCCCTTCTAGCCGATACTGAAAAGGCCCGCCCGGAGCGATCCGGGCGGGCCTTTTCTTTTGTGTCTGCGCGACGGGCGTCAGGGGCAGGTTACGCAGGCGCCGATCATTGCTGCGAAGGGGATGAGGGCGCAAAGGACGGGGACTAGGTGTTTCATGACCGGGTGACTCTTGGGGGTGTTGTCCGGTTAATGCGCAGGGTCGGGAAAGGTTGCCGAGAGGTGAACGAATTTTGTACCGATCGGTTTTTGGGATGCCGGGGCTTTGCCATCGACCACTTAAAAACTCCTCCGTCACCCCGGACCCTTCGATAAACTTAGGAGAGCCTTGTTCCGGGGTCCACGGTTCCGCGATCTCTCGCGCCGCTGAATTCGCGGAAGGGTGTATGCCGGAACGAGCCCGGCATGACGGGATCGTGGGAGGATACGGGCATACCCGCCGTAGCTGTTCCCCCGCGAAGGCGGGGGTCCAGGGTAACGGAACGCAGCACGGCTTGATCCTGGGCTCCTGCTTCCGCAGGAGAACAAGGAAGAGGTCGCAATCTCAGGTACGCCGCCCCCTCCGTCATCCTGACGAAAGTCAGGATCCAGAATAACGGGCGGTGCGGGTTTGGCTCTGGGTCCTGACTTTCGTCAGGATGACGGGGGGTGTTGGTCGGGCGGTATCGAGCAGCACCCAAGATACTCAGGACTCCACGCTCTCCGGCTTCTCGATCAGGGCAGGCCCCTCGCCTAGCGCCAGTGCGTCGACCGAGGATACGTCCTCGAGATCTCGCGCACCCGTTTCGATGTTAAGATCCCGGAACTTGCGGCCGGTTACCATCAGGCGGCCGTTGAACGAGTTGGTGAAGCCGTTGAAGTTCTTCACTGCGCTGTTCAGGCCGACGCCTACCTTGCGGAGATCGTCGGCCACCTTTGCGAGGCGCTCGTACATTTCCTTGCCAAGCGTCCCAATTTGCTGAGCTTGCTTAGCCATCTTTTCCTGACGCCAAACAGCTTCCACAGTACGCGCTATTGCAATCAGATTAGTCGGCGTTGAGAGCAGCACGCGTTGATCGAATGCGTAGTCCCAAAGCGTCGGATCGTATTCTAGAGCGGCAGATAGAAAATGTTCACCTGGCACGAACATGACGACATAATCTGGGGCGTCAGCAAATTGATTCCAATACGCCTTCTGTCCGAGACTATTTACGTGAGCACGCATGGACGCGGCATGTGACCGCAATCCGATCTCCCTCTCTGCTTCATCAACAGCACCAAACGCGTCTTGATAAGCATTCAGTGAAACCTTGGCATCTATGACAAGGCTCCGCCCGCCAGGTACTTTGACAATCGCGTCGGGACGGAGGCGGGCGCCGTCGTCGCCTACTGCGACCGAGACCTCCGTCTGGAAGTCGGTGTGTTCGCTGAGGCCACAGGTTTCGAGGACGTTCTTCAGTTGCTGTTCGCCCCAGCGGCCGCGGGACTTGGGGGCGTTGCGGAGGGAATTGACGAGCTTGGCGGCTTCGGTGGAGACCTTTTCCTGGCCGAGGCGCATCTGTTCGATCTGGCCCTTGAGGTCGCCGAATGCATCGCGGCGCTCGGCCTCGACCTTGGCGACGCCCTCTTCGTAGCGTTGCAGGCGGTCGCTGACGGGCTGGAGCATCGACTTGAGGTTGAGGCCGGCGGATTCCTCCGACTGGCGGAAGCGGGCGTCGGCGCGTTCTAGGAAGGTCTTCTGCGCGTCGCTGAGCAGCTTGTTGGCGACGTCGCCGAACTGCGCGGCCATGACGTCCTTCGCCTCTCGGAGTTCGAGCAGGCGCGCTTCGAACGCCTCGCCTTGGGCTTTGAGCGTCGCGATTTCGGTGCGGGCGGCGTCGCGGTCGGTGCGGATCGTTGCAAGATCCAGGCGCAGGCGATCGGTGTCGGTGGCGCGCTCGGCGTTCTGCGCGCGGAGCGTGGCGAGGTCCTGCATCGCGGCGTTGCGTTCGCGTTCGACGGCGTCGCGGGCGGTGCGGATGAGGTCGGCGTCGGCGACCTTGGTCTGCGCGACAGCGAGTTCGCTGGCTAGGGTGGCGGCTCGGCGGGAGGCTAGGAGCCAGCCTAGGAGGATGCCGGCGGCTAGCGCGAGGACGGTGATGATGGCGAACTCAGCCATTTTGCGCGGCCGAAACTGGAGTGAAGTATAGGAAGTGCAGACGCTGGCGCAGCATTTCCTTGGGAGGAGATGTGGGCGTTAGCGGGCGGGTTTGGGGGGCGAATGGGGACGTCATGCGTGGAACATACGTCGAACGGCTGATGTAGGACAATCGGAATATTGTTTTGCCGAGAGGGCGGGAGTCCAGGGTTACTGTCGGTGGTGTTCGTGATCCTGGGCCCCCGCCTTCGCGGGGGAACTAGAAAGGGGGCGCTTCGACACCCTGGCCGAATAGCACCACCCCGGCGGAGGCCGGGGTCCAATTGGAAAGGTTTCAATAACGAGGGACTGCGCTCAGTTGGCGACGTTCCCCAATTGGGCCCCGGCCTTCGCCGGGGTGGTTGCGTGTTGGGTGAATAAGCCGCGCTTTCACTGACGCACTCTCAGCACAAAGAGCAGCGACGCCCCCGCCTCTCACCCCAGCTTGCGCTGCTTCGCCAGCTTCTTCAGCACCATGTCGCGCTTCAGCCGGCTGATGTGATCGATGAACAACACGCCATCGAGGTGGTCGATCTCGTGCTGCATGCAGGTCGACAGCAGACCGTCGAAATCCTCCTCATGCGCAGCACCAGTCTCGTCGAGCCACTTCACGCGGCACCGCGCCGGGCGCGCGACTTCGGCGTACTGCTCCGGGATCGAGAGGCAGCCCTCGTTATAGGTGGAGACCTCGTCGCTGACCGACAGGATCTCGGCGTTGATGTACGCCTTGGGGTTCTTGATCGGCTTGTCCTCCTCATCCTTCTCCTCCTGGAGATCGATGACGAGGACTCGCTGCTGCACGCCGACCTGGGTCGCGGCGAGGCCGATGCCGTTGAAGTCGTACATCGTCTCGATCATGTCGGCGACGAGCGTGCGGGTGGAGTCGTCGATCGTCTCCACCGGCTCGGCGACGAGGCGCAGGCGGGGATCGGGGACTTCGAGAACGGTCATGACGGTCATAGCGCGTCCGCTAAGGTACGCGTGGGCATCACGTCAAGCCGATGGGCGTCAAGCCATTGGCCTTCTGGCCCTTAGTGCCTGCGCCAGCGTGCCCTCGTCGAGATAGTCGAGCTCGCCGCCGACCGGCAGGCCGTGCGCGAGTTGGGTGACGCGGACGGGGAAGCGTTCGATGCGCTCGGCGATGTAGTGCGCGGTGGTCTGGCCCTCGAGCGTGGCGTTCATCGCGAGGACGACTTCGTCGATGCCGCCGGCTTCGATGCGGCGGACGAGGCTGTCGATGCTGAGATCCTCGGGGCGGATGCCTTCGAGTGCGGACAGCCGCCCGCCGAGCACGTGGAAGCGACCGGGGAACAGCCGCGAGCGATCGAGCGCCCAGAGATCAGCGACTTCCTCGACGACGCACAGCGAACGCTGGTCGCGGCGCGGGTCGGCACAGATCGCACACGGGTTGGTGGTGTCGACGTTGCCGCAGGTCGAGCAGTTCTCCAGCCGCTCGTCGACCGCGGTCAGTGCCTCGCGCAACGGGCCCAGCGCCGCGTCGCGCTTCTTGAGCAGATGCAGCACGGCGCGACGTGCGGACCGGGGGCCGAGGCCGGGGAGCCGGGCCAGCGCCTGCGTCAGCGCCTCGATCTCGGGGGATGCCATAGGGAACAGATAGGGGGTTGCGCGGCTCCCCGCCAGCGTGTTCGAGAGGGCCATGCGGATCATCTTCATGGGAACGCCGGACTTCGCAGTGCCGGTGCTGGAGGCCCTCGTCGCGGCGGGGCATGACGTGGCGGCGGCATATTGCCAGCCTGCCCGGCCAGGGGGGCGGCGTGGGCGCGAGTTGGTGCCCTCGCCGGTGCAGTTTCGGGCGGAAGCGCTGGGCATCGAAGTGCGAACGCCGGTTTCGTTCAAGGCGTCTTTGCCGGAGGGGCTGGAGGCTCGCGCGGCATTTGCGGCTTTGCACGCGGATGTGGCGGTCGTTGCGGCGTATGGTCTTATTCTGCCGCGCGCGGTGCTGGAGGCGCCTCGGTTGGGGTGTCTCAACGTGCATGGGTCGTTGTTGCCGCGGTGGCGCGGGGCGGCGCCGGTGCAGCGGGCGATCCTCGCGGGCGATGCCGAGACGGGCGTCGGGATCATGCAGATGGAGGCCGGGCTGGATACCGGGCCGGTCCGGCTTGAGGGGCGGACGCCGATCGTCGGCAAGACCGCGGGGGATCTGACGTCCGAGCTGTCCGCAATGGGCGCGCGGCTGATGGTCGAGGTGCTGGGCGATCTGGACGCCTACCCTGCCCGGCCGCAGCCCGAGGAGGGCGTCACCTATGCTGCGAAGATCGACAAGGCGGAGGCGCGGATCGATTTCGAGCGGTCGGCGGTCGAGGTCGAGCGGCTGGTGCGGGCGATGAATCCGGCGCCGGGGGCGTGGTTCGAGGTTGCCAGCGAGCGGGTGAAGGTGCTGGCGGCGGACGTGTTGCCGTTCTCGTTTCTTGGGTGCGAGGGGCTGACGGTCAATGCCGAGCTGACGATCGGGTGTGGCGATGGGGCGATCCGGCCGACCCTGGTGCAGCGCGCGGGGCGCGGCGTCACCTCGGCGGAGGAAATGCTGCGCGGGTTTTCGATTCGCTCGGGGACGCAGCTTTGACGCGGTTCGCGTTGACGGTGGAGTTCGACGGGCGGCCGTTCATGGGCTGGCAGCGGCAGAAGCATGGGCCGAGCGTGCAGGCGGCGCTGGAGGCGGCGGTGCTCAAGATGACCGGCGAGACGGCGTCGGTACAGGCCGCGGGGCGGACCGATGCGGGCGTCCACGGGATGGCGATGCGCGCGCATGTCGACATCGCGAAACCGCTCGCGGCGTTTCGGTTGATGGAGGGGTTGAACGCGCTGGTGAAGCCGGCGCCGGTATCGGTGCTGGCGTGCGAGGTGGTCGACGACGATTGGCATGCGCGGTTTTCGTGTGTCGGGCGGTCGTACGAGTACCGGATCGTCAACCGGCGCTCGCCGCTGACGTTCGAGGCGGGGCTGGCCTGGCAGGTGCCGCAGTTGCTGGATGCGGACGCGATGGCGGCGGCGGCCGGGGCGCTCGTTGGGCGGCATGACTTCACGACGTTTCGGTCGGCGCATTGCCAGGCGGATAGTCCGGTGCGAACTTTGGACCGACTGGAGGTGGTGCGCGAGGGGGAGCGCTTGTTCGTCTATGCGGCGGCGCGGTCTTTCCTGCATCACCAGGTGCGGTCGATGGTCGGGTGCCTGGCGCTGGTGGGTATGGGACGTTGGGCGGTTGGCGATGTTGCGGCTGCGCTCGCGGCGAAGGACCGGGCGATGCTGGGGCTGAACGCGCCGCCCGATGGCTTGTTCTTCGTGAGTGCCGTCTACCCCTGACAAGCTTGTTCCCCCGCGAAGGCGGGGGGCCAGACTGGGCCCCCGCCTTCGCGGGGGAACACGGGCTTAGCGGATGAACTTCGCGGCTAGCTCGACATGCGTCGACCAGCGGAACTGGCCGACCGGCTGGACCCAGTCGATCCGCCAGCCGGCGTCACACAGCTCCTTGGCATCTCGCGCGAAGCTCGCCGGATTGCACGAGACATAGGCGATCACCGGCGTCTTGCACTCCGCCAGCGCAGTCGCCTGTTCGCGCGCGCCGGAGCGGGGCGGATCGATCACCACCGCATCGAAGCGATCGAGTTCGGCCACCGTCAGCGGGCGGCGATAGAGATCGCGGTGTTCCGGGTAGACCGGGCGCTGGGTGCGGTGCGCGGCGGCCTTTAGCGAGCCGAGCGCGTCGCGCGCGCCTTCGGCCGCATAGACCTTTGCAGGAATCGCGAGCGTGAAGGTGCCGAGCCCGGCGAACAGGTCGGCGACCGTCGCGGGCTTGCCGATCGCCTCCAGGACGGCGGCGGTGAGTGCGGCCTCGCCATCGGGAGTGGCCTGGAGGAACGATGCGGGCGGCAGCGGTACGGGGACGCCGCCCAAGGTGATCGTGACCGCGTCGGGTTCCCAGCGAGTCTCGGGGCCAAGGCCGTCGTCGAACGCCACGCGGGCGATCTTGTGGTCTTCGCAGAATTTGGTGAGCGCTTCGGCGGCGGGCAGGCCTTCGGGGGCGAACCCGGTGATCAGGATGTCCGCGCCCTGGTCGGCGAGCGTCAGGTGGATGTCCGCGCGGCGGCGGAAGTTGAGGCGCTTGAGCAGTTGGCGCAAGGGCTGGACGAGCGCGAACAGGCGCGGATCGAGGATCCAGCATTCCTTGATGTCGACGATCGTGTGCGCCTTCTCCGCGGTGAAGCCGAGCGTGATCTTGCCGCCCTTGGCCTCGGCGTGGAGCGTCGCGCGGCGGCGGCTGCGTTCGGGGGAGATGTGCGGGGGGCGGATCGGGGCGGACAGGTCCTGGCCGTCGAGCGCGGAGGCGATGCGGTCGGTGACGAACTCGGCATAGGCCTGGTCGTCGAGATGCTGGAGCTGGCAGCCGCCGCAGGTCGGGAAATGCACGCAGGGGGGAGTCTGGTGGTGCGGGCCGGGGATCACGGTGCCGTCGGCGGCGAGCGTGTCGCCGGGTGCCGAGAAGGCGGCGTGGCGTCCGTCGGCGGTCATACCGTCGCCGCGGGCTGCGACGCGGACGATCGTGTCGATATTCGTTTCAGAGGTCATAGCGATGCTCTGGCGGACCGGAGCGCTTCCGCCAAGTCGTCGGCGATGAACGCGGGCCCCAATCGGCGGGCAGCGTCACCGTGGAGCCACACTCCGGCGGCGGCTGCGTCGAACGGATCGAGCTTCGCAGCGAGCATCGCGCCGATCGCGCCGGCGAGGACGTCGCCGGTGCCGGCGGTGGAAAGCCAGTCGCTGGCGCCCTGCCCGATGCGGACGCGGCCGTCGGGGGCGGCGATGACGGTGTCGGCGCCCTTGAAGACGACGATCGCGTTGGCGCGGGCGGCGGCGTCGCGGGCTCGGGTAATCTTGTCGGTGTCGGATTTGCCGAAGAGCGCGTCGAACTCCCCCGCGTGCGGTGTGAGGATGACGGGGGCCTTCAGGGCCTTGATCCGCTCGGGGTCGAGCAGGCGGAGCGCGTCGCCGTCTATGATCAGCGGGTGGCCCGAGGTCAGCGCGGCGTCGAGGCGGGCCTTGGCGATATCGTCGCGACCGAGGCCGGGACCGATCACGAGCGCACCGATACGATCGTTGGCCAGCGCGTGATCGGATAACGGCGTGCGGACGAGTGCGTGCGGGGGGCCTTGGCTGTCGCCGAGCAGGGTCACGTAGCCGGCGCCGGCGCGCATCGCGGCGAGTGCTGCGAGGTCGGCGGCGCCGGACATGGTGCCGGCGATGATCGCGACCATGCCTCTCGTATATTTGTGTGAGTCCGGGCCGGGGGCTGGGAGGCTTGGGGCCTTGAGGACTTCGGCTTGGCTGAGCATAGGGACGCCGATGTCGAGCAGGCGAATCTGGCCGCAATAGCGCGCGGCGGGTTGGAGAAGGTGCGCTGGCTTTACGGCGCCGAGCGCGAGGGTGAGGTTGAAGACGGGCGGCGTGCTGAGCGCCTTGCCGGAGTCGGTGGCGAGGCCACTGGGCAGGTCGACAGCGATGCTGAGCTGCGCGGCGTTCGCGAGGGAGTGTAGACACTCGACCACAGACCGTTCCCCCGCGGACGCGGGGGCCCAGGATAGGCCGCTAGATGAGCCCTTGGGATTTAGCTGGGCCCCCGCGTCCGCGGGGGAACGGTTGGGGGTCGGTGTTGTACTGGCGTCGAGCGGCCGTGTCAGGCCGGTGCCGAACAGCGCGTCTACGAGGATCGGGGCGGGCTTTGCCTCCGCCAGCGTTTCGACCGGGCCTAGCCACCCTGCCCTCGCCGCCTTCGCCGCCTTCGCCGCATCCGTCTTGGGCTCCGACAGCGCCGCAACCCTTACCGCGACGCCCAGTTCGGCCAGCACACGGGCTGCGACATAGCCGTCGCCGCCGTTGTTGCCGGGGCCGCAAAGGATCAGGACTTCTTTCGTACCCGCGAGCCGGCGGACTACCTCAGCGATCGCGGTGCCGGCGCGGTTCATCAAGGTTTCGACCGATACGCCGGTGGCGATCATCGCATCTTCCGCCGCGCGCATTTCGGCGGCTGTGAGGACCGGCTGGCCTTCGATGCCGATCATGAGGGGTTCGTCGTACCCTTGACGGTGGCCGGGAGGCGGTAGCGGTTGCCGCCGAGCGCGACCTCGATGCCGTCCGTGCCCGTGATCGTGACCTTCGCGACCTCGGCGCCGTCCGCGGCTATCACGCCGCGGCCGTCCTGCGTTACCAGCAACCGGCGGAAGGCTCCGTCGGGATGGCGGATCGTCAGGATCAGGCCGTTCTCGCCCTGCGCCTGCTCGATCGTGCAGGTCGACGCGAACGCGGCTCCACCCTGTGCACAGGCGATGCGGCTGTCCCCAGCGGTTTCGGTGCGCTGCTTTGCCGCGACCTGTTCGCTGCTCGGCTGCCCCCGCCCGCACGCTGAGAGCGGGAGCGAGAGAAGCGCGGCAACCGCCAGTGTTTGCTTAGATATCCGCGTAGACATGGGTTTCGGCTGCCGCTCCAGGGTGCGTGACGGCACCCTTGTACGCGGGGCCGACGGTCTTCGCATAGCGCCAGAGTGCGCCCGAGCCGTAATCGTTGGTGCGCGGCACCCACGCGGCGCGGCGCTCCGCCATCACGTCCTCGGGAACGTCGAGGTCGATCGTGCCGGCCTCGGCATCGATGTGGATGATGTCGCCATTCTCGACCAGTGCGATCGGGCCGCCGTCCGCCGCTTCGGGACCGACATGGCCGATGCAGAAGCCGCGCGTACCGCCCGAGAAGCGGCCGTCGGTGATCAGTGCGACGCTCTCGCCCATGCCGAGACCGTAGAGCGCGGCGGTGGTCGACAGCATCTCGCGCATGCCGGGGCCGCCCTTGGGGCCTTCGTAGCGGATGACGATGACTTCGCCTTCGTTGATTGCGCGGTTCTCGACCGCGGCGAAAGTGTCCTCCTCGCAATCGAACACGCGCGCCGGGCCCGAGAACTGGAGGCGGTGCATGCCGGCGACCTTCACGATCGCGCCGTCGGGGGCGAGACTGCCGCGCAGGCCGACGACGCCGCCAGTCGGGGTCAGCGGGGTCGTGATGTCGTAGATGACCTTCTGATCGGGGTTCCACGTCACTTGGTCGATGTTCTCGCCGAGCGATTTGCCGGTCACCGTCAGGCAATCGCCGTTGAGGAATCCGCCGGCGAGCATCGTCTTCATCAGCATGTAGACGCCGCCGGCCTCGTACATGTCCTTGGCGACGTACTTACCACCGGGTTTGAGGTCCGCGATGTACGGCGTTGTCTTGAAGATCTCGGCGACGTCGAACAGGTCGAATTCGATCCCGGCTTCGGACGCCATCGCGGGGAGATGCAGCGCGGCGTTGGTCGAGCCGCCAGTCGCGGCGACGACGCGCGCGGCGTTGATGAACGCCTCGCGCGTGCAGATGTCGCGCGGGCGGATGTTGTCGGCGAGGCAGTCCATCACCTGCGCACCGGCGGCGACCGCGATCTGTTCGCGCGTGGTGTAAGGAGCCGGCACCATGTTGCTGTTCGGGATCGACAAACCGATCGCTTCCGCGACGCAGGCCATCGTGTTCGCGGTATACTGGCCACCGCACGCGCCGTGGCCAGGACAAGCCACCTTCTCGATTGCGTGGACTTCGGAGAGCGGGCACGCGCCTGCGGCGTATTTGCCGACGATCTCGAACACGTCGACGACGGTGACGTCGCGGTCTTGATACCGGCCGGGCAGGATCGAGCCGCCATAGACGAATACCGACGGGATATTGAGGCGGAGCATCGCCATCATCATGCCGGGCAAGGATTTGTCGCAGCCGGCGAACCCGACCAGCGCATCGTAGCAATGGCCGCGGACCGAGAGTTCGACCGAGTCGGCGATAACTTCGCGGCTGACCAGCGAGGCCTTCATGCCCTGATGGCCCATCGCGATGCCATCGGTGACGGTGATCGTGTTGAAGCGGCGCGGCATGCCGCCGCCCTGGATGACGCCGGCCTGCGCGGCATCGGCCTGTGCGTCGAGCGTGGTGTTGCAGGGCGCGGAGTTGTTGCCGGCGGATGCGAGCGCGACGAACGGCCGCGCGATCTGCTCCTCGTCGAGGCCCATCGCGTAGTAATAGCTGCGGTGCGGAGCGCGCTCCGGGCCGACGGAGACGTGGCGGCTCGGCAGGCGCGATTTATCGAATGTGCGGGTCATGGCGAACGCCTATGTCGCGGGAGGGGGTATTTGCGCAAGAGAGTTGCGTTGATTTTTGCGCCTGGATGCGGCGCAGTGTTTTGGATGAGACCGAAACCGGTCACCTCCCCGGCGAAGGCCGGGGTCCAATTGGAAAGGCCATGGTGACTGACGACCGACCGTCGTTACTGCCGTCCCCCAATTGGACCCCGGCCTTCGCCGGGGGCGTCTTAAGCGCGAAATGTCTGTGCCAGACTCCCGCACGTATATTTGCGCAGCTTGGCGCTCACCCTTCCCACCGCTTTGCGGCGGGCCCCTTCCCTCTCCTGGTGAGAGAGGAAATCAGAGGCCTTCGAGGGCCTTCGCGACGCCGTCCATCGTGAAGGGCTTTTGCAACCGTGGGCGGTCGCGGAACTCTGGCGCGACACCATCATCGCCGCCGCCGGTAGCGAAGACGAAGGGGACGCCCTTTGCCGCCAGTGCCTCGGCGACCGCGGTGCTCTTCTCGCCGCCGCGCAGGTTCACGTCGAGGATCGCGCCATCGACGCCGCCCTCTTCGATCCGCTTGAGCGCGTCGGCGACGGTGTCGACGGAGCCCGCCACACCCTTGTCCAGCACTTCGAGAAAATCCTCGAGCATCATGGCGATCAACGGTTCGTCTTCGACGATCAGAATCTGCTGGGGAGCGGTCATGTCATGCGCATAGTCGGGATTGTTACGACTTGCCAACATCTTGTTCGGGTCAGCCCGGTTTAGGCTCGGCGCGTCGCCAGCACGTCTCGTGCCGCTTCGGCGAGTTCCTGGACCGAGAAGGGTTTCGGCAGGAACGCAACATTGTCGAGATCGATCGACTTGCGCAACTGCTCCTCGGCATAGCCCGACATGAACAGGATCGGCAGGTCGGGGAATTTCTCGCGCGCATGCCGCACCATCGTCGGGCCATCCATCTGCGGCATCACGACGTCGCTGATCAGCAGGTCGGGACAACCGTGTTTCTCCAGCACTTCCAGCGCGATCTCGCCGTTTTCGGCCGTGAGCACCGTATAGCCCTGCCGCGTGAGCGCGCGCTCGGCGACGGCGCGGACCATGTCCTCGTCCTCGACCAGCAGGATCGTGCCCGTGCCCCACAGGTCGACCGGCTTCGGCGTCGGCTTGATGACCACAGGGCGGGTCGCGGCGGGGGCCGAATGGACCGGCAAGTACATCGAGAAGGTCGCGCCCTGCCCCGGCTTGCTGTCGGCGAAGATGTAGCCGCCGGACTGTTTGACGATGCCGTAGACGGTCGAGAGGCCGAGCCCGGTGCCCTTGCCGAATTCTTTGGTGGTGAAGAACGGCTCGAAGATCTTGGGGAGCACGTCGGGCGGGATGCCGGTGCCGGTGTCCTGGACGATCAGCGCGGTATAGTCGGCGACGGGCAGGATGTCGGATGCCATCTCGCGCACTTCGGACGCGGGGACGGCGCGTGTCGTGATCGTCAGCACGCCGCCGCCGCGCACGTTCGCCGAGACGATCGCGTCGCGCGCGTTGACCGCGAGGTTGACGACGACTTGCTCGAGCTGGCCGGGATCGGCGCGGACGGGCCCCAGATTGCGGCCGTGCGTCATATCGAGGCGGACGTTCTCGCCCATCAACCGCTTGAGCAGGTTGGAGACCTCCGACACGACGTCGGGGAGCTGGAGGATCTGTGGGCGGAGCGTCTGCTGGCGCGAAAAGGCGAGCAGCTGGCGGGTCAGGCTGGCGGCACGGTTCGAGTTGGTGCGGACCTGCTGGATGTCGTCGTAATCGCTGTCGCCCGGCGAATGGCGCATCAGCATCAGGTCGCAGTGACCGATGATCGCGGTCAGGATGTTATTGAAATCATGCGCGACGCCGCCCGCGAGCTGGCCGACCGCCTGCATCTTAGTGGCCTGCGCCACCTCGCGCTTGAGGCGGCTTTCCTCGCTATTGTCCTTGAGGCTGAGCAGGACGGCGGCGTCGCCGAGCCCGCGCGCGCCGGCGATGGTGAGCGCGACAGGCTCGTCGGGGTGGTCCTTGAGGCGGACGGCCATGTCGGCGGAATGCGTCGCGCCGTTCGCGAACTTGCGAATCGCGTCGGCGACCGCGGCCTTGTCCTCGCGGACGACGAGGTCGCCCGGATAGAGCGGTGGCGCGACCGAATTGACGCCTGCCGCGCGCAGGAACGAGTCGTTCATCTGCAGGAAGCGGCCGTCGCGATCGACCAGCGCCATCCCGAACGGCATCATGCTGACCAGGCTGCGGACGTGCGCGGAGGCGCTGGCACCGAGCGCGGGGGCGTTCTCCTCCTCGTCGAGCAGCGCGACCAGCACGGGGGCGTCGTCGCCGTCGAGGAACGGGATCTGGAGGACGCGGAGTGGCGTGCCTTCGAGGCCTTCGCGCTCGAACCGGACGAGGCCGCGGCTGTCGGTGATGAGGAAGCGGGCGAAGTCGCGGCCTTCGATCGTATCGTATTCGTCGCCGCACGCACGCGCTCGGAGTACGCGGTTGGCGGTGCGGACGCGGCCGTCGGGCGAGAGCAACGCGGCCATGATGCCGCTGCTGCCGAGCCGGTCTCCGGTCGGGCCCGTCAGCAGCGCAGCGAGCGTTTCGGCGAGGTCGTGTTCCTGCGCGGTGACGAAGCGCCAGACAAGCATGTCGGCATCGTCGCCGGCGCGCGCGATCTGTGCGGACAGGCAGACGCCGCGGGCGTTGAGGCGCTCGACCTGCGCGGTGCCGTCGCGCCAGGCGGAGCGGCCGGCGTCGGCGAGCGCTGCGTTGCCGGCTTCGTCGAGCGGGAGGACGGGGGGCGTCGGGAAGCCTTCGAACAGCGCTTCGTAGGCGTCGTTCGCGCAAACCAGGCGCCCGGCGCGGTCGGTGATTGCGAGGGCGTCGGTGCCGGCTTCGGCGACGGTGCGCGTGAGGTCCCAGTCGACCGGGCGCGGCGCGTCCCGGGCGACGGGGTTGAGCAGGCGCCACGCGATCAGCGCGCCGATGACGATGACGGCGGCGGCGAAGAACCCGGCGGCGGCGATCCAGCTGCCGACGAGCAGGAGCACGATCGCGGCGGCGGCTACGCCCGAGGCTATGGCGACGAATGCTGCGTTGCGGGCGGGGGTGGGTAAAGCGAGCGATGCCATCGGCGACGTCATCCGCTTAAGCGGGGTTGGGCGTCAAGCGATGCGTGTGATGGGGGTGACGCTAACTCTGATCCCGCCGCTTCTAGAAACGGCACCACCCCGGCGAACGCCGGGGCCCAATTGGAAAGGTGGTAGTAACGAAGCGCCGTCCATCGTCAGAACCGTCCCCCAATTGGGCCCCGGCCTTCGCCGGGGTGGCCGCTATGATAGCTCGGTCACAATCACATCGCCCCTGCCGTTCCCCCGCGGAGGCGGGGGTCCAGGGTTACGGGTGTTGGTGTTTGTGATTCCTGGGCCCCCGCCTCCGCGGGGGAACCAGAAGTGTGCGATCCGTCCTTTACCAGATCCGGACGCGCTGCTCCGGCGTCAAATACAGCTTCTGCCCGGGCGTGGGCTTGTACGCCGCGTACCAGGGGTCGAGGTTCCGCACGACCCACGCGCGCTGCTGCGACGGCGAGTGAGGATCGGTCAGCAAGCGGTTACGAAGGTTGGCTTCGCGGTAGTTCCGGCGCCAGACCTGCGCCCAACCGAGATAGAAGCGCTGGTCGCCGGTGAACCCGTCGAGGACGGGCGCGGTCTTGCCGCCGAGCGCGGTGTGGTAGGCGTCGTAGGCCACCGTCAGACCCGCGAGGTCGGCGATGTTCTCGCCCATCGTGAGCTGGCCCTTCACGTGCATGCCGGGGAGCGGCTCGTACGCGTCATATTGCGCGCCGAGCTTGCCGGTGAGCGCCTTGAAGCCCGCGATGTCCTTGGCTGTCCACCAGTCGGTGAGCTGGCCCTTTGCATCGTATTTCGAGCCCTGGTCGTCGAAATGATGGCTCAGCTCGTGGCCGATCACCGCGCCGATGCCGCCGTAATTGACTGCGTCGTCGGCCTTCGGATCGAAGAACGGCGGTTGCAGGATTGCGGCGGGGAAGACGATCTCGACCATGCCGAAATTGGCGTAGGCGTTGACCGTCATCGGCGTCATGCCCCATTCCCAGCGCTGCAAAGGCTTGCCGAGCTTCGAAATATTATCCTGATGCTGCCATTCGTTCGCGCGCCATTCGTTGCCGAACGCATCGCCGGACGTGATCGTCAGTCCGGAGAAATCCTTCCACTGGCTCGGATAGCCGATCTTCGGGGTGAAGGCGGCGAGCTTGGCGTGCGCCTTGACCTTGGTCTCGGGCGCCATCCATTCGAGCTTGTCGATCCGGCGGCCCATCGCCGCGAGGACGTTCTTGACGAGCTTGTCGGCCGCGGCCTTGGTCTCGGGCGGGAAATACTGCGCGACGTAGAGCTTGCTGACCTCGTCGTCGAGCGCGCCGGAAGTGAACTGGACGCCGCGCTTCCAGCGGGCTTCCTGCTCGGGCGTGCCGCCGAGGACGGTGCCGTAGAACGCGAACTGCTCGGCGTCGAACGCCTTGGGGAGGACGTCGGCATAGCCGTCGAGCGAGCGCAGGATCAGCTGGTCCTTGAGCACGCCGATCGGCGCGGTCGCAACGAGCTTGGCGATGCCGGTGATCGCGGAGGGCTGCGCGACGATGACGGTCGGGACGGGCGTGCCGATGCCCTTGAAATACGCTGCGAAATCGAAGCCGGGCGCGCGCTTGGCGAGATCGGCGACGGTCATCTTGTTGTAGGTCTTGGTGGCGTCGCGGCTGTCGACTCGGGTCCAGCTGACCTTGGCGATCTCGGTTTCGAACGCGAGCAATGCGGTAGCGCGGGCTTCGGCATTGGGTTCGCCGGCGAGGCCCAGCATCTTGACGATGTGCGCGCGGTAGGCGTTGCGCGCCTCGACCAGTTTCGGGTCGGTGCTGAGGTAGTAATCGCGGTCGGGGAGGCCGAGGCCGGACTGGCCTAGCGAGAGCGCGTATTGCTCAGGGAGCTTGTCATCCTGGCCGACGCCGCCGCCGAACGGGCCGCCGATCCCGGCGCGGTCCGCTTCGGCGAGGAGGGCGGGATAGCCGGCGCGGTCGTTCAGCGCGGCGATCTTGCCGAGCCAGGGCTTGATCGGGGCGAGGCCCTTGCCTTCGATGGTGCCGGTGTCGAGGAAGGTCGCATAGGCGCGGCCGATCTTCGAGTTCGGGTCCTTCGCGGCGGTGTCGAGGATGCCGCGGGTGCGCGTCTCGGAGAGGTCGGAGAGGAGATTGAACGAGCCGTAGTTCGACTTGTCCGCGGGGATCGGGTTGGTCTTTGCCCAATTGCCGTTGGCGAAGGTGTAGAAGTCGTCGCCGGGCTGGACGGTCTTGTCCATGCCCTTCTCGTCGAAGCCGAAGCTGCCGTATTGCGCGCCGGTCGGGGCGGATGTGGGTTCGGAGGTTTGCGAGATGGCGGCGGTGACGCCGGTGATGGCGGTTGCGGCGAGTAGGCCGGCGACGATGAACGACTTCATGGGGTTCTCCGGGAGAAGCTTAGTCAAACAAGATTCCGTTCCCCTGCGGAAGCAGGGGCCCAGGGTCACACACGGTGTCTCTCGTGACCCTGGGCTCCCGCATCCGCGGGAGAACGGTAGGAGGTCGGGTTACCAGATGCGGACGCGATTGGCGGGGGCGAGGTAGCTGGCCTCGCCCGGCTTGGCGCCGAATGCGGCGTACCAGGGGTCGAGGTTGCGGACCGTCAGGACGCGCTGGTGGCCCGGCGAGTGCGGGTCGGACAGCAACGTCTGCTGGAGCGCGGCGTCGCGGAACTTGGTGCGCCAGACGCCGGCCCAGCCGTAATAGAAGCGCTGGTCGCCGGTCGTGCCGTCGATGATCGGCGCCTTCTTGCCGCCGAGCGACTTGTGGTACGCGTCGTAGGCGACGGTCAGGCCGGCCAGATCGGCGATGTTCTCGCCGAGGGTCAGGCCGCCCTGGATATGTTGGCCGGGGAGCGGTTCGTATGCGTCGTACTGCTTCACGAGCGCATCGGTGAACACCTTGAAACGCGCGACGTCCTGCGGAGTCCACCAGTCGGTGAGCTTGCCGTTGAGGTCGTATTTGCGGCCTTGGTCGTCGAAGTGGTGGCTGATCTCGTGGCCGATCACCGCGCCGATGCCGCCGTAATTGACCGCCGGGTCCGCCTTCGGATCGAAGAACGGCGGCTGGAGGATCGCGGCCGGGAAGACGACCTCGTTCATCGTCGGATTGGCATAGGCGTTGATCGTCATCGGCGTCATGAACCACTCAGCCCGATCGATCGGCTGGCCGAGCTTCTTGAGGTCGCGATCATATTCGAACGCGTTGGCGCGCGCGACGTTACCGACGAGATCGCCGCGCTGGATCTGGAGCGCGGAATAATCGCGCCATTTGTCCGGATAGCCGATCTTCGGGGTGAAGGCGGCTAGCTTGGCAAGCGCCTTGGTCTTGGTCTCGGGCGCCATCCATTCGAGGTTTCTTAGACGCTCGCCCATCGCGGCGATGACGTTCTTCACGAGGTCGTCGGCCGCGGCCTTCGACGCGGGCGGGAAATACTTCGCGACATATTGCTGGCCGATCGCCTCGCCCATCGCGCCCGACACGGTCGAGACGCCGCGCTTCCAGCGGACCTGCTGCTCGGGCGTGCCGGACAGCGTGGTGCCGTAGAACGCGAAGTTGGTCTTGTCGAAATCGCTCGAGAGATACGGCGCGTACGAGCGCAGCACCTTGAGCATCGCATAGTCCTGCAGGACGTTGATGGGCGTGTCAGCGAAGACCTTCGCCTCGCCGGTCACCGCGCTCGGCTGCGCGACGAGGTAGAACGGACGACCGGTGACGCCCATCGCGGTCATGTACTGCGCCCAGGGGAAGCCCGGCGCCTTCGCGGCGAAGTCGGCGGCGGTCCATTTGTTATAGGTCTTGTCGGCGTCGCGGCTCTCGATCCGCGTCCAGTGCGCGGTCGCGAGGCCCTTCTCCATGTTGAAGACGGCGGCGGCGCGGGCGGCGGCGTTGGGCTCGCCGGCGAGCGTCAGCATCCGCGTGAGATACGCCTCGTACGCGGTGCGGATCGTTGCGAGCTTGGCGTCGTCCTTGAGGTAATAATCACGGTCGGGGAGACCGATGCCGCTCTGGCCGAGGCTGACGACGTAGGTGGTCGGGTCCTTGTCGTCCTGCTGCACGCCGACGCCGACGAGGCCACCGACGCCCATGCGCTGGAGCTTGGCGATCTCGGTGACGAGCGCGGTCTTGTCCTTGGTCGCCTTCAGCGCGGCGAGCATCGGCTTGACGGGCGTGGCGCCCTTCGCGTTGACCGCGGCCTCGTCCATGAAGCTGGAGTAGAAATCGCCGACCTTGTCGCCGGGCGTCTTGGCGGAGACGTCGAGGATCGTGCGGGTGCGTTCGAGCGACAGGTCCTGGAGGACGTGGAACATGCCGTAGGACGAGCGATCTGCGGGGATCGGCGTGGTCTTCACCCAGCCGCCGTTCGCGTAATCGAAGAAGTCGGTGCCCGGCGTCACGCTGGTATCGCGGCCCGCCATGTCGAAGCCGAAATCGCCGATCTGCGGCTTGTTGGCGTCCTTGGCGGCGACGGGACCCTTGGCAGCCTTGGCGAGGGTCGGCGACGGGGTGTTCGGCCCCGTTTGCGTGTGCGCGAAAGCCGATGCGGCGGACGCGAGCAGGATCACGGTAACAATCGACTTACGCATCAAGAACCTCGGAGAAAGATCTTCAGGATGCGGTGTGTTCTACGCCGATAGGACGGTCCGTCAATTCGGGTAGGTCAATATTAGTGACGATTGTTACGATCCGCGATTGTCGTGGCGATTGCGCCACTTGCGCGCGATCCACAACCGCCAGCCGAGCGCGCTAAGCGCATAGCCGCCGACCGAACAGACGACCGTGATGACCAGCAGGCCGAGCGCCGTGGCGGGTCCCGCCTGCATCAGCCACGGAATCCATTCGGTGCGCGCCGCGGCGTCCGCGACGGGCTGGCCTGGGACATGCGCATCGAGCCGCAACAACGACGAGCCGATCCAATAGGCGGCGATCCAGAGCGGCGGCGTGGTCAGCGGGTTGGTGATGAAGGTGGTCAGCGCCGCGGTCGGCACGTTGGCGCGGAACGGCAGCGCGAAGATCGCAGCGACCGGGGTTTGCGCGACCGGGATAAGGATGCCCGCGACCATCCCGAGCGCGACACCGCGCGGAACGGAACGACGGGTGAAACGCCAGAGCTCGGGCGCGAGGACGCGGTGCGCGACCGGACGGAGAAGACGGTTCCGCTCCATCGATTCGCGGGTCGGCAAGTTGCGATGCGACCACGCCGCGAGGCGCCCGAAGATACTGCCCGGCGCCTTCGACACAGGCTATCCGCGATCCCGCATGATCCGGCCCTGCTCGCGCTTCCAGTCCTGTTCCTTCACCGAATCGCGCTTGTCGTGGTTCTGCTTGCCCTTGGCGAGCGCCAGTTCGATCTTCGCGCGGCCCTTCGAATTGAAGTAGATCATCAGCGGCACGAGCGTCATGCCCTGGCGCGCGACCGCACCGAACATCTTGTTGATCTCGCGCTCGTGGAGCAGCAATTTGCGCGGGCGCTTGGGCTCGTGGTTGAAGCGGTTGCCGTGGCTGAATTCGGGGATGTTCGAATTCACCAGGACGACGTTCTTGCCCTTCACCTCGGCATAGGCCTCGGCGATCGATCCCTCGCCGCCGCGCAGCGCCTTCACTTCGGTGCCGGTGAGCGCGATGCCCGCCTCGAACACCTGCTCGATGTAATAATCATACCGCGCGCGCCGGTTCTCGGCGACGATCTTGGTCTTCTCGAAGGTCGGGGGTTTGGGACGTGCCATGGGACGCGCGATGTAGGAGGTCGGAGGGCTTAGGGGAAGCGGTGGGGTGTTATTCGCGCAAACAAACGCCGTTCTCCTGCGAACGCAGGAGTCCAGGGTTACACGCGGCGGTCCTCTCGATCCTGGGCTCCTGCTTTTGCAGGAGAACACGCAGGGGGTTCAGGCCAGGCCGGCATGCGCCAAGGCAGCGTCGACGGCAGCGCGCGACGCGTCGCCCGCGGGGGTCATCGGCAAGCGGAGCGTCTCGGGGAAGCCCGCCCGCACCTTGGTCATCGCGTACTTCACCGGGCCCGGCGAGGCGTCGGTGAACAGCGCTTCGTGCAACGGATAGAGCTGATCCTGATACGCCAGTGCCTTGACGAAATCGCCGGCCTGGCATGCCGCCTGGAACTCAGCGCATAGCTTCGGCGCGACGTTGGCGCTTACCGAGATGCAGCCGGTGCCGCCCATGACGTTGAACGCCAGCGCGAGGTCGTCATTGCCCGACAGCTGGCAGAAATCCGGGCCGCATGCCGCGCGGTGCTGAGAAACGCGGGCGAGGACGCCGCTCGCATCCTTCACGCCGACGAACACGTCCGGGAACGCCGCGACGATCCGCGCGAGCGTGGCCGGCTGGATGTCCGTCACCGTGCGCGCGGGGACGTTGTAGAGGATGATCGGCAGCGGGGTCGACGTCGCCAGCGCCTCGAAATGGCGGAAGATGCCCTCCTGCCCCGGCCGGTTGTAATAGGGCGGGACCATCAGCGCCGCGTCTGCACCGGCCTCTTTAGCGGCGCGCAAATTGGCGGACGCGACGCGCGTATCGTTCGAGCCCGCGCCGGCGATGACAGGCACGCGGCCCTTCGCCTGGTCGACGCACACGCGGACGACGTGGAAATGCTCGTCGTACGACAGGGTCGCCGCTTCGCCGGTCGTCCCGCACGCGACCAGACCCGACGAGCCCTCGCCGATCTGCCATTCGATGAAGTCGCGATACGCAGCTTCGTCGAAGCTGCCATCGGCGGCGAACGGCGTGACGAGCGCCGGAATAGATCCTGAAAACATGCGGTGGCCTGCGGTCCTGTTGCGCCGGATGTCTTGCAAAATCCGGATTTCGTTCAGGACAGATACGGGTTCGGGGCGTATGCTGTCCACATGGTAGCATCGATGTTTAAAACGAGCCTTCTCCTTGCAGTCGTGGCGGGGACGGTCGCCGCGTCGGGAGGCGGGCAGCAGACGCTGGATCGCTACAGCACGCAACTGGCCAACATGGGCCCCAATGCGCAGCCGATGGCGACGGATGGCGCGATCGCCTCCACCATCGCGCAGTGGCGGGCGTTGCAGCAGACCGATGCGCTGCCGTTCGACAGCTATGCGGGCTTCCTGATGGCGCATCCGGGTTGGCCTAACGAGACGGCCAACCGCCGTGCGGCGGAGCGCAAGGCGGCGACCGGATCGCCGATGAGCGTCGTCGCGTTCTTCCGTCGTTACCCGCCACAGTCCGCGTCGGGCGGTGTCGCGTATGCGCGGGCTTTGCAGGCTACAGGCGCGCGGGATCAGGCTTATGCGGCGGTGCGGACGGCTTGGCGGAGCAGCGGCCTGACGCCGACCGACGAGTCTATGGTGCTGTCGGGCTTTCCGGGTGCGCTGACGCCGGACGACCAAGATGCGCGGATGGATGCGCTGTTGTGGGCGGGCCAGACCGGCACCGCGCAGCGGCAACTGGCTTGGACGAGCCCGGCACGCCGGCCGATTTTCGAGGCGCGGCTGGCGTTTCGGACGAATGCGCCGAACGCGTCGGATATCTCGTCTGCGACGCAGACCCTGTATGCGAACGATGCGGGCTATGTCGCGGACCGGGCGCAGTGGTTGCGTAATTCGGGGGCAAGCCCATCCGCCCGCGCGTGGCTGGCGCGGCCGCGATCGCTGGTGACGCGGCCGGGCAATGCGGCGGAATGGTACGAGGTGCTCGTCACCAACGCGAACGGCGCGGCGAACGATGGGCAATACCAGACCGCCTACGATATCGCGCGGCAGATCGACGATGCGTATCCGTATGGCGCGGACATCGCGGCGAAATCCTATGCCGAGCGCGACGAATATACCAACCTCGCCTGGCTCGGCGGGCGCATGGCGATGAAGCAGCTCGCACGACCGGCGGACGCGATGACGCTGTTCGACCGGTACGCGCGGGGATCGCGCTCGCCGCAGGTGCGGTCGAAGGGCTATTACTGGGCGGGCCGTGCGGCGGAGGCGGCGGGGTTGGCCCCGCAGGCGGCGGCGTTCTACGGCCAGGCGGCTGGGTACCGCGATCAATATTACGGGCAGTTGGCGAACGAGCGCACCGGCCGGGCTCTGGTTGCGCCGCCTTCAGTTGCTTCGGTGGCGATCGATCCGGCGACGCGCGCGGCGTTCGACCGGCGCGAAGTTGTGCGCGCGGTGAAGTTCCTCGGGCAGATCGGCGACTGGCAGGACCAGACCGCGTTCGTGCGCCAGATTGCCGCGGATGCGACGAGCGATACCGATCACCTGCTCGCCGCCGAACTCTCCAAGACGATCAACCGCCCCGATCTCGGCGTGATGGTCGGGCGGAGTGCGCTTTCGAACGGGCTCAGCGATTATTCCGCGGTCGGCTTTCCGATGGTCGCGGTGCCTGCCGGGTATGAGGACAACTGGACGATCATCCACGCGATCTCGCGGCAGGAGAGCCAGTTCGATCGCGCCGCGGTGAGCCACGCCGGCGCGCGCGGGCTGATGCAGCTGATGCCGGCGACCGCACGCGAGCAGTCGGGGAAGATTGGCCTCGCGTACAACCAGGCGGCGCTGACGACCGATCCGAACATGTCGATCATGCTGGGATCGAGCTATTTCCAACGGGTTTACGCCAATTACGGCAGTTATCCGCTGGCAGTAGCGGCGTATAATGCCGGCGGCGGCAACGTGAACAAATGGCTCCGCGCGAACGGCGATCCGCGGACCGGGGCTGTGGACATGGTCGATTGGGTCGAGGCGATCCCGTACCAGGAGACGCGCAACTATGTGCAACGCGTGCTGGAGAACGCGGTGGTGTATGACCTGATGAACCCCGCGCGGGCGAAGAGCCGGGGGGCGGCGCGGTTGTCGTGGTATCTGGGGAAGAACCGGCCGGGTTGAGGTCTCACTACCTTATAAGATTGTTCTCCCGCGAAGGCGGGAGCCCAGACTGGGCTCCCGCCTTCGCGGGAGAACATGGTAGGCAAGCGCATGGATCGCCCCAACTACATCACCCCCGCCGGCTACACGATTCTTCGCGAGGAATATGAGCACCTGCTCGCTGGCGAACGGCCCAAGCTGGTCGAAGTCATCTCCTGGGCGGCGGGCAACGGCGACCGGTCCGAGAACGGCGACTATATCTACGGCCGCAAGCGCCTGCGCGAGATCGACCGTCGGCTCGGCTGGCTGTCGAAGCGGATGAAGGCGGCCAAGGTCGTCGATCCCGCTGCGCAGGAAGATCGCACGCGCGTCTGGTTCGGTGCGTGCGTGTCGGTTGCCGACGAGAATGACGTCGAGCGGGTCCTAACTTTGGTAGGCGACGACGAGACCGACGCGAGCAACGGGCGGATCGGCTGGAACTCGCCGTTCGCACGCGCCTTGCGCGGCGCTGCGATCGGTGACGTGCGGCGCGTGGACCTTCCCGCTGGGGAGCGCGAATATGAGGTGATGGCGATCGCCTACCCCTAACGTCGCGATCCTCCCCCGCAAGGGGGAGGTGTCGCCGCAGGTGACGGAGGGGGCGGACGCACAACAGTGGTCACCCCTTACCTCCCCCTCCGTCTGGCAAGCGCCAGCCACCTCCCCCTTGCGGGGGAGGATCGTGAGAGCGCGTCCCGTCAACGATCCGTTTCGATCTACGCGAATTGACCTCGCGCCGCCCCCGTGTGACGTTTCGCCCACGCAACGACACCCGAGGAATCCCCATGCCGATACCCGCTACCTGGTCCAGCCGCCTGCTCAGCGTCATGCGCATCGTCGTCGCGCTGGTGTTCTTCAGCCACGGCATCTCGAAATTCTTCGGCCTGCCCCCCTTCCCGATGCCGATGAACCCGTTGCTGTACGCCGCGGGCGGTCTCGAAGTCGTCGGCGGCGGCCTGCTGATCATTGGCCTGTTCACGCGGCCTGTCGCGTTCGTGCTGTCGGGCATGTCCGCGGTCGCGTATTTCATGGCGCACATGCCGAAGGGCCCCTTCCCGATCGCCAATGGCGGCGAAGCAGCGGTGCTCTACTGCTTCGTGTTCCTGTACCTCGCCGCGGCCGGTGGCGGTGTCTGGAGCGTGGACGCAGGCCGCTCGCGCGCGTAACCTTGGGCGCATGATCGATACGACAACACGCAACATCGCCCTTCTCATCGACGCGGACAATGCGTCCGCGGCGACCCTCGACCCGGTGCTGACCGTCCTCGCCGAGCTCGGCACAGTCAACGTCCGGCGGGTCTATGGCAACTGGTCCAAGCCCGCGCTGAAGGCGTGGAGCGACATGTCGATCAAGCACGGCATCGAGCCGCAGCAGCAGTTCGACTTGACCAAGGGCAAGAACGCGACCGACATGAAGATGACGATCGACGCGATGGACCTGCTGTTCCGCGGGCGCATCGACGGCTTCGGCATCATGTCGTCGGACAGCGATTTCATGCCGCTCGCGACGCGCATCCGGCAGGACGGGATTCCCGTGTATGGCTTCGGGACGAGCCGCACGCCGGAGGGTTTCCGCCAGGCTTGCACACGGTTTATCGACGTGGGAGCGCTGAACGAGACGTCGCAGCCGATGCAGGTGCCCGCTCCTGCTCCGGTGGCTGGCGAGAAGCTCGCTACGCCCGCGCCGGTCGCTCGGCCGAAGACGGCGCAGCCGATCGATGAGCAGGTGATCAAGCTCCTGATCGACGCCTACAATGCGGTGAAGCGCGACGAGAAGGGGTATGCCAGCGTCGCCGAACTCGGCCAGCTTGCGGGGAACCGGTCGAGCTTCGATGCGCGGAATTACGGGTTCAACCGGCTGTCGGACCTGATCGAGACGATCCCGAACTTCCAGCATGAGCGCCGGGAAGGTGGACGTTCGTTCGTGAAACGGTTGCGGTAGGCACTCCTCAATAGCTCTCGTTACGCGCACCACCCCGGCGAAGGCCGGGGTCCAATTGGAAAGGTCGTAGTAACGAAGGGCTGCCCCCTAGTTAGCGTCGTCCCCCAATTGGGCCCCGGCCTTCGCCGGGGTGGTAGCTTAATACGAGCGCCTTACCCCGTGGGCTGCAACCGCCCACCCGGCTCGCTCATCCCGTGCGCCTGTTCCTCGCTATCGTCCGGCACGACCAGCGCGCCCTTCCGCCAATTCCCATAGCGGTAATACCCAACCGCGATCGCCAGCGTTGCAAGCGACCCGAGCGGAAAACTCCACCACAGCGCATCCGCCCCCAGCCACGGTTTCGCCAGCAGCGCGAAGCCGATCCGCACCGGATACAGCGCGACAATCAGCGCGATCAGCGGCGCGATCACTGCGCCGTTCGCGCGGACGGTCGAGAACAGCACCATCGTCATGCCGAACAGGATGAAGTTCCAGCTCGCGATCAGCTGGATATGCCGCGCGATCGGCAGCGCGGGGCTCGCGCCACCGATGAACAGCGTCATCACGGGTTGATCGAAAAGGATAACCACGCCGACCATCGCACCGGTCAGCGCGATATTAAAGAGTAGGCCGTATTTCGTGATGTCGCCGACCCGGTCCCAGCGCCCCGCGCCGATATTCTGCGCCGCCATCGAACTGACCGCCGCGCCGATCGCGAGCGCAGGCATCTGGATATACGTCCACAGCTGCTGCGACACGGCATAGGCCGCCGCGGTATCGACACCGAGCCGGTTGACCAGCCCCACCATCGCGAGGCCGGCGGTCGACATGACGAGCATCTGCGCGCCCATCGGCAGGCCTTTTCGGACGATCGTGCCGGTCAGTGCGCGCTCGGGGATGAGGTAGCGGAGTTCGTTGCCGCGCAGCCTCAGCGGCAGGTCGCGCCTGTAGATATAGACGATCAGCCCGAGCAGCGAGACATGGCTCGCGACCAGCGTCGCCATCGCCGAGCCGGCGATGCCCATCTGCGGCAACGGTCCGATGCCGGCGATCAGCAACGGATTGAGCCCGCTGTCGAGGATCGCGCTGAGCAGCATGAACCAGAGCGGCGTCATCGAATCGCCGGTGCCGCGTAAGCCCATCATCAGCAGCACCATCATCATCGACGCGGGCAGCCCGAGGAAGATCACCCGCAGATACGCGAGCGCGAGCGGCATGGCGTCGCCGGGGGTGGCGAGCAGATGCAGGATCTCGGGCGCGAACACCCAGCCGAGCGCAGCGATCACGATCGCGCCGCCGAGGACCAGGCCGACCGCGGAGCCGAACGCCCGGCGTGCGCCCTCCAGATCGTGACGGCCGAAGCTCTGGCCGACCAGGATCGTCGCCGCCATACCGAAGCCGAACACGGCGCCGAAGGTGAGGAACATGATGATGTTGGCGTTCGAGGTGGCCGCGAGTGCGCCTTCGCCGAGGTAGCGGCCGACCCAGATCGCGTTGATCGAGCCGTTGAGCGACTGGAGGATGTTCGAGCCGAGCGTCGGGAGCGCGAACGCGAGTAGCGTGCGGCCGATGTGGCCGGTGGTGAGGTCGCGCTGGCCGGGTTTGCCGCGGGGGCGATCGGCCTTTGCGCTGGATGGGTCTTGGGAAACGGCGCTGGTTTCGACGTCGGGTGGAAGGTCGCTCACACAGTCTCTCCGTTAGGCCGAACTCGGTCCGGCAACCACCGGCGAACGGTCAGGCGCCCTGTCATGTCGACTGCCTAGCCGCGGAGTGAACTCCGGAACAAGCCGGTAGGTCCGCCTCCGCCAACAACTATGCCGCCCCGGCGAAGGCCCGGGTCCAATCGGGAAGGTCATAGTAATGGAGCGCTGTCGCAGTCAGCCACGTCACCCAATTGGACCCCGGCCTTCGCCGGGGGGGAGCGGGGGAAACGGCGTTGCTGATTTGAGGGTCGAAGGCTCCCGCGCCTATGCTTGCCGATTCGCCATCCCGGCGGAACCTGGAGGCGGACCTTGGTAGGAGCGACGAGGTCTTCAACCACGCATTCCCCTCCCGCTTGCGGGGGGGTCAGGGGAGGGTGCGACGTACGTACTGGCGTCCGGCTATTGGGGCACGCCCCTCCCCCAACCCCTCCCGCAAGCGGGAGGGGAGCAGGTTAGCCCAGGCGTCCGAGTGCCGCCTGCAATCGCGCAGCCTCGGCGGCCTTGTCGGCGTGGTCGGCCTTGGCTTTTTCCACCGCTTCGGGTTTGGCGCGTTCGATGAAGCTGGCATTGCCCAAGCGGCCCGACAGCGCGTCGCGCTCCTTTTCCGCCGCCGCGATCGCCTTGGTCAGGCGGGCGCGTTCGGAGTCGAGGTCGATGACGCCTTCCAAAGGCAGGACGAACGTTGCTTCGTCGACCACGACCTGCGCCGCGCCGCCGGTGGCTTCACCGTCTGCGTGCGTGACGCGGGCAAGACGCGCGAGTGCCGGCGCTTGGCGTTCCAACCGCGCCAAGGTCGTTGCGTTCGCATCACGGACGTGGAGTGGCAGGCGTGCGCCCGGGGGCACGTTCAGTTCGTTGCGCGCGGTGCGGATTTCCTGAACCAGGCGGATCAGCCAGTCGACTTCCTTGCTCGCCTCGGGATCGAGCGCGCGCGCGTCCGCCATTGGCCATTTCGCGACGATCAGGTCGTGATCGCGCGGGCCCATCGCGTGCCACAATTCCTCTGTGATGAACGGCATGAACGGGTGGAGCAGGACCAGAATCTGGTCGAGCACCCAGCCTGCGACCGCCTTCGATTCGTCATCGATGACGCCGCGTTCGTCGCCGACCATCTGCGGCTTGATGAGTTCGAGATACCAGTCGCAGAAGCGGCTCCACGCGAACTGGTAGATCGCGTTGGCAGCGCCGTCGAAGCGGTAGTCGGCGAGCGCGAGGTCGACCGTCTGGACGGTCGCGATCGTCTCGGCGATGATCCACTTGTTGACCGCCAGTTCCGCGCGCGGCGCCTCGAGCGTGGTGCTGGCGACGATGCCGTTGGCCTGCGCGAACCGCGCGGCGTTCCACAGCTTGGTGGCGAAGTTGCGATAGCCCTCGACGCGCTTCTCATCCATCTTGATGTCGCGGCCCTGGCTCTCCATCGCCGCCATGAAGAAGCGCAGCGCGTCGGCGCCGTAGGTGTCGATCAGCCCGAGCGGGTTGACGACGTTGCCCTTCGACTTCGACATCTTCGCGCCGTCCGCCGCGCGGACGAGACCGTGGAGATAGAGCGTGCGGAACGGCACGTCCTTCATGAAGTGCAGCCCCTGCATCATCATCCGTGCGTTCCAGAAGAACAGGATGTCGAAGCCGGAAATGAGCACGTCGTTGGGGTAGCGCCCGCCTAACTGCTTCTGCTCCCTCTCCCCTGCGGGGAGAGGGTCGGGGTGAGGGGCGGTACCGAGCGCTGTGCTGCTTGGCTGCCCCTCACCCTGGCCCTCTCCCCGGGGGGGAGAGGGAACGGCACCCTCCTCGGGCCAGCCGAGTGTGGCGAAGGGCCAAAGTGCCGAGGAGAACCACGTGTCGAGGACGTCGCTATCCTGCCAAATTGCAATAGTATCAGTCGTGTCCGGTGAAGCCATCTCCCAGCGAACGACTTCTTCAAAGCTTTCGAACGTTCGAACCTTCTTATTTGGGAATTCGGCATAAGCCGCCTCCGCAAGGACCAGCGCGCCAGCTTTATCGATCGCGACAAACTGTTGAGTATCGCGTTGCTCGTACGAAAACTCATAACTTGAACGACCGCGCTCTATCTTCGGCCCGAACCAAGCGGGGATCCGATGCCCCCACCAGAGCTGGCGCGACACGCACCAGGGCTGAATGTTGTCCATCCAGTTGAAGAAGGTCTTTTCCCAGGTCTTGGGGACGATATCGATCGCGCCGGTGCGAACCGCCTCGATCGCCGGCTGCGCGAGCGTCTTTGCGTCGACATACCATTGGTCGGTCAGCCACGGCTCGATCACCACGCCCGAGCGGTCGCCATACGGCGTCTGGATCGTGCGCGGCTCGGCGTCGTGCTCTTCGCCGTCCTTGTCGACGTGCGCGATCAGGAAGCCTTCGGCCTTCAGCCGCGCGACGACGGCCTTGCGTGCCTCGGCAGTCGTCAACCCGAGCAGCTCGGCCGGGATCAGCCCGTCGGACACCTGGACGACGCGAGCCTTCGCATCGAGCATGTTGAGCATCGACCCCGCGGCCATCCCTGCCCGCTTGCCGACCTCGAAATCGTTGAAGTCGTGGCCCGGAGTAATCTTCACCGCGCCCGAGCCGAGTTCCGGATCGGCATGCTCGTCGGCGATGATCGGGATCAGTCGGCCGGTGATCGGCAGCTTCACCTGCTTGCCGATCAGCGCGGTGTAGCGTTCGTCCGACGCGTTCACGGCCACCGCCATGTCGGCGAGCATCGTCTCCGGCCGCGTGGTCGCGACCTCGATGAAGCCCGATCCGTCTTCGAGCGGATAGCGCAGGTGCCAGAAGCTGCCCTTGATCTCGCGCGTCTCGACCTCGAGGTCGCTGATCGCGGTGCCGAGGCCCGGATCCCAGTTCACCAGGCGCTTGTCGCGGTAGAGCAGCCCCTGCTTGTGGAGGTCGACGAACACCTTCAGAACAGCCTTCGAGAAGCCCGGATCCATCGTGAAGCGTTCGTTCGCCCAGTCCATCGAGCAACCGAGCCGGCGGAGCTGCTGCGTGATCTCGCCGCCGCTCTCTTCCTTCCACGCCCAGACCTTCGCGACGAACTCCTCGCGCGTCATGTCGGTGCGCTTCTGCGGCGGGGTCAGCGCGCCCATCTGGCGCTCGACCACCATCTGCGTCGCGATGCCCGCGTGATCGGTGCCGACCACCCACAACGCATCCTTGCCCTTCAGCCGCGCGTGACGCGTGAGGATGTCCTGCAGCGTGTTGTCGAGCGCGTGGCCGATGTGCAGCGAGCCGGTGACGTTGGGCGGCGGGTTGACGATCGTCCACGGCTCGGCGTTCGGACGGTCGGGGCGGAACTGGCCGCTCGCCTCCCAATGCGCATACCAGCGCGATTCGATGGAGGCCGGGTCGAAGGTTTTGGGAAGCTCGCTCATGCGTCGAGCCTTAGCGAGCGCGACGCGAGGAAACCAGCCTCGCGTCCGTGCCCGTCACTTCAGAGCCTAGGGCTGCTGGTTCATGATCTTGGCGATCTCACGCGAGACCATGTCCTCGACCATGTTGGGAAGGTTCGCATCGACCCACTCGCGCAGGATCGGGCGGAGCATCTCGCGGACCAGCCCTTCGAGCGTGCCGTCGCTGGTCGCATCGGGGGTTGCTTCGGGTTTTACCATCATGCGCGTCAACGCTTCGAGCGGCGCGCGCGTTGCAGCGGCCGTTTCACGAGACACGATCGGACGCTCGGCTGGCGCTTCGGCAACCGGCTGCGGGGCCGGCTGTGCCCGTTGCGGCTGAGGTGCGGCCTGGCGAGGCTCGGGTGCGGCATCGACGGAGGACAACACGGGCGATTTCGGCGTGCGGGGCGTACGATCGGCCATCGGCATCGGGTCGCTCAATTCGAGGATCTCGTCTTCGTCCATCTCGCCGTCCAGATCATGCGGATCCAGATAGGCGGGTTCGCGATCGACCGCCGACTGCATGGCGCGCGACGGGCGGCGCGACCGACCCGGCACGTCGCCTTCCTCGGCGATGATGCGTTTGATCGACGAGAGGATTTCCTCCATCGACGGCTCGCCGTTCACGTCCCCCATCCGGACCATCCCAAACCCCGTAGCCGCACGCGTCCCTATTGACGGCTCGGCGCGTCCATACCTTTGGTTAAGGTGGGGTTCCTGTCAACCGGCGTATCGAGCAACGGGTCGCGTTGCGGCGCAACGCTGGCGTCCTGCGCAGGCGACTGCGCGGTGCGGGTGCCGACCGGGAGGGGCTCGCCATCGCCGCCGAAATCCCAGGTCTTGTGATGGACGCGCTGATAATTCGCGACCGGATCGTACAGCACGCCGCCATCGAGCCCGAGATCGCGCGCCTCGGCCTGCCCCATCGCGGCCAGCAGCGCGAACCCGGCAACGTACGCGTCGCGCCGCGCGGTCACGAGCGTCACCTGGCTGTTGAGCAATTCCTGCTCGGCGTTGAGGATGTCGAGGATCGTGCGCGTGCCGACGCTGTTCTCGGCGCGGACGCCTTCGAGGCTCAGCTTGTTGGCGTTGACCGCGGTCTCGGACGACTGGATCACCTGCTCGGACGAGCGCCAGACGGCAAAGGCAGAGCGCGCCTGCGCGATGACGTTGCGCTCGGTCGCGGTGACGTTCTCGATCGCGCGCGCCTGGAACGCTTCCGCCTGGCGAACCTGCGCCGCGGGGCGCCCGCCCTGGAATAGCGGCAACGTCAGCGACAATCCGGCCTGGACCGCCTTGTTCCCGTTCGGGATCGTGCTGGCACTGCCATCCGCCGTCGAGATCGAGCCGAGATAATTGGTGTAGCCGGCGCCGCCGACGGCGCTGATCTGCGGCAGCCGGCTCGCGCGGGCGACACCGACGTCGTAACGACTCGCATCGCGCTCCTTGGCGGCGGCGATCAGTACCGGATTATTGTCGATCGCGACGGTGACGGCCGAGGCCGGGCTGTCCGGCAGATGCGGCAATGTCGGCGGCGTATCCAGCGTGCCGGCGGGCGTCCCGACGAACCGGATATAATTCTCGCGGCTCGAAATCAGCTGCGCCTGCGCGGACTGGAGCTGCGCGCGGGCAAGCGCGAGACGGGCCTCGGATTGCGCGACGTCGGTCCGCGTCAGGTCGCCGACCTGGAACCGGTCCCGGCTGGCTTGTAGGTTGACGTCGAGAACGCGGACGTTCTGCGTGTTAAGCCCGACGATCGCCTCGTCGCGGATCACGTCCATGTACGCCGCGACGACGTTGGTGAAGAGATCGGCTTCGGTGCCGCGCAGGGTCGCGCGACCACCCTCGACACGCGTCTTGGCCGCCGCGACCGAATTGCGGACCTGGCCGCCAAGGTACAGCGGCACCGACACGTTGGCGCGCGCGGTCGCCTGACGCGGCAACGCGACGAAGCTGTTCGCGGCCGTGACGAGAAATTCGGTATAGTCTGCGGTGGCGTTTACCGACGGCAGACCGGCCGCGCGGGCGATCGGGACGTTCTCGTCCGTCGCCCGCAGCGTCGCGCGCTGGCCGGTCAGCGTCGGGTTCGTGTTGTAGGCCTTGGCCAGCGCCTCGCGGAGCGTTTCCGCCTGCGCTGGTGCACCGATATACACCAGCGCAACACTCAAAAGCAGAGGACGGAAGCGAGTGGTGCGCGGCATGATGTGGCTCAGAACTTGAAGGGTTTGGGCGCGTCGAAGCCTGGCAGGCCGACGCATTCGACATCGACGAACGCCGCCAGCGCAAAGCCGCCGTCGGTCTTGCGACCCGACGCCAACCGGGTCAGCCCGCGCTCCGCGATCCCCGTGACGACACGGCCGCCCGAGCGGACCTGCGCGATCAGCGCGTCGGGCACGGTCTCGATCGCGCCGTCGACGATCAGCACGTCATAGGGCGCGCCGGCGGCATGGCCGTCCTGCATCGGTGCTCCGACGAGATCGACATTGCCGATCCCGGCAAGCGCGGCGTGTGCCACTGCGAGCAAGGCCGGATCGCTCTCGACCGCGACCACCGATCCGACGATCTCGGCGAGCACCGCGGCGGTGTAGCCGGTCGCCGCGCCGATCAGCAGAACCCGGTCGGTCGCGGTCAGATACGCTTCGGTCAGAAGACGCCCGGTTGCCATCGGCAGATTGGCGTAACGACCGCCGCCGAGCGGAATGGCGGTGTCGCGGTAGGCCAGTGCACGAACGTCGGCGGGCAGGAACTCTTCGCGGGGGACGCGTGCCATCGCCGCGACGACGCGCTGATCGCTGACCGCGTTGGTCCGCAACTGGCTCGCCACCATCGCGTGACGCATCGTCTCGAACGAGGCCGATGCGCCGCCGTCGGTGCGCAGGGTGCCGGTTTCGAGAGCAGGAGTATCGAGAATTGTCGTCGTCATGGCCTATCCTGTCGCACAACTGTTTTAGCCACGCAATACACTAGTTTCGCGTCGACCGATCGCGCGGCGTGATATCGCGGGGTTGCCGCAACGCCAAGCGCCGGTTGGTCGGTTTCGATAGCTGAGGTCGCGCGCACCCGTGTCGGGAAGACGCCCCGCCCGCCCGTGTGACACCGAAATGCCGCGAACGGGGCGCCGAGGGTGCACGTGGAAATCCCCGGCAACACCTCTGCCCGCGACCTTAGCACCCTATTGCGGGACCGTCGCCGGAAATGACCGGGCGCGACGCGGACGTCCTCACCGATTCGCGGGGCGGCGCGTTGCGGGCCGGTGCCGTCTCGATGTCGTGCAGCACCTGGGTCGGCGATCCCAGCACGGCATCGCGGGCGCGCAGGCTCGCGTCGAGGAAGGGCTTGGTCAGGGCCATGAACCGGCGCGGCGTCATGCCCAGAAACGTGCCCGAATCGCGCAGGAAATGCGATGCGTCGAAATAGCTGCCGTCGATCCGGGTGTAATCGGCATCGGCACCAGCCGCCATGAACCGCACGAACGAGCGCAGGAAACGCGCACGCATCAACAGCATCTTGGGTGGAAACCCGAAATGCCGGACCGACAATCGCCGCAGGCCGTGCGTCGGGATATCGAGCTGATGCGCGGCGGACACGATGTCGGTGGGCCCGTCGGTCGCCAGGATCTCCATCAATTGCCGGATCTGCGGC
Source organism: Sphingomonas sp. CFBP 13603 (assembly GCF_014892665.1). NCBI lineage: Bacteria > Pseudomonadati > Pseudomonadota > Alphaproteobacteria > Sphingomonadales > Sphingomonadaceae > Sphingomonas > Sphingomonas sp. CFBP 13603. The sequence continues at coordinate 92,801 of NZ_JADBIA010000002.1, forward strand.
GCGTCGGCATGTGGTGTACCGAGTCGCGCAAGCAGCAGCGTATCGAGGATGGGCGCGATCTCGGCGTCGCTAGGCGCCTCCTGCAACGCAGCGACGAGGCGGCGGGTGAAACCATGGCCCAGCACGTCCTGCAACGGCACGATCCGGTTGCGATAGTCTCCCGCCGGACGGTTGAACAGCCGCGCCCAGCCGAGTGCGCTGATCCCGAAACCGATCATCGTGCCGCCGTGCGTCGTCGCCTTCAGCGCCTGGCTGGTCGGGCCGAACAGGCTGGCAGGCGGTAGGGGATCGTAGGTCCGTCGCCCGATCGTCACGGCGATCGGCCCCGCATCGATCGCGATCCGCACGTTCGCGGTCGCAGGCAGGAACCAGTCGACCTGCCCTGCCGCACTCGCGTCGATCGATCGGTAGACGTGATAGCCGGTGATGTAATCCGCGAGCACCGCGGCCGGGCGGTCATACCGGATCGCCATGCCATCCGGCATATCGAACACCGCATCGTCGACGCCGACCGTATTCGTGCCGCCCGCTAGCCTGTCCATCGTCAAACGCCCCGCCCCCAAGCCGTTATGCTGTTGCGCTGCACTGTAGGCAAAGAACCATTCCGGTGCGAGTCTCGATACCTCCGATCCCGACGTGCAGGATGGCCGCTCACGAACCGCGCGGATCGCTCGACAAGATTATTCCACATCCGATCGCAACTGCCGGTTGACCGCGTGCCAAAAACGAAGCATTTGCGCCGCCTTCACGCAATCGGGGCCCGATGGCGGAGTGGTGACGTAGAGGACTGCAAATCCTCGCACCCGGGTTCGATTCCCGGTCGGGCCTCCAAATCGTCTAACCGTTGGTTTTCAATAACTTAGACTTGTCTAACTAGGTCTCGTCGCGAATTTTGCCGACCGTTGGCTGCCTCGAATGTTCGAGACGGGCGAAGTCCGCCGTCCATTAACAAATGAACCCTATTCCCAAGAAGCACCCGCATCGGCGCGGCCGAAACGTCAACGCCGATGCCCCCAGTGGTACAAGCCATTGATATCGCTTACGCCGCCATTAAGCAGCGATCGGGCAACCGTCATTGATAACAAACGGCTTTACCGCTCCACGGCTAAAGGGCGGTTGTGAAGCTGCTGTTGGATAGGCAGTGTGCGTGAAATAATTGAACACGGCCCGGAGGAAGCGTGAAGTACGTCGATCCAAGCGTTGATGAAACTGCATTCAATTGCCCTCATTGCGGAGCGTTAGCGACGCAAAGCTGGTATGAATTACATGCCAAGAAGCGGACAAAAGGCGGGAAGCCCGCGGTCTGGTCAACCGAAGACGCTGAGACAACCGAAACTCCCGAGGGGATAGACAAAAAGGATGCTGACGAAATCCGAGAAAACTGGCGGCATATGGCTTCAGGTGATGTCTATTTATACGGTGGCGAAAACAGCCAATATGCTTACTGGCTAATCAACCTGAACGTCTCACAGTGCTTTAATTGTAACTCGCTAACAGTATGGCGTCACAACCAGATGGCATGGCCTACAGTCGACACCAAATACATTCCTGCCGATGATATGCCTGCGGACGTTCGTATTGATTTCATTGAAGCTGCACAGATTGTACAACACTCTCCGCGAGGAGCGGCAGCATTATTGCGCCTCGCAATTCAACGACTTTGCGTCACACTTGGCGGTAGCGGTGACAACATAAATAAGGATATTGGCGACTTAGTGAAAAAGGGCCTCGACGTTCGGGTCCAGCGGGCGCTTGATGTGGTACGAGTTGTCGGAAACAACGCAGTGCATCCGGGGGAGTTAGATGTACGCGACGACCGATCAACAGCTGCTCAGCTGTTTTCGCTAATCAACCTCATCGTCGAAATAATGATATCCCAGCCTGCCCACGTCGCAAGAATGTACGAGGCGCTGCCTGCTGGAGCGTTAGCGGCCATCGAGCGGCGAGATGGATCTTAGCATATTCGAACCAAGCGATTTGGTATCGCGCTGGTATCGCAAACCGCCCTTCCCCGCCTCGAACAAAAGCAATTTAGCTGCACTCCCCCCTCATAAGCCGGGCGGAAGTGCAGCATCGGGAGCAATCGCACTGCTGCACGCTCCCTTCAGATCAACTCTCTATCCTCCACCCGATGCCGTTAGCTGAGAATGTTCAGTACCCACTTGGAGAGGTAATACCGATCCCCGGTTGAAATAGGGCGTACGGCTCTTATCGAACCCGTTGGCAGCAACACTGCGCCACTACGCGTGGCTAGCACAGTCACACGATCGTCTTCCGCGAGCAGAACCGCGACGACCTGCCCACGCGAAGTTCTGTAAAAAAAGCAGGTTTTGCAGTGGTCCTGAATTCGCGAATTGACCAACATCGTAGTACGTACCGCGCCTAAATGGCCCGCTAGGTAACCATAGCCCGCCGCTCCAAAGGCTAAGTATACCCAAATCCCAAGCTGGGCGAAATTCCGTGGACGCGCCACAGCTCGGCCTGTCACGTGAACTACTTTTCTACCCGCACTGAAACTCATAGCGATTGCAGTGATTATAAACGTCGGGATTGTCGTCGCGACCAACGTAGCAAGAACGACCATATATCCCTGCGCGATTACTCCCTGCAAAGAAAGTTGTACGGTTGCACCGCTGAAACCGTACTCACTGAGAAGTCTTTTTTGATAAATTGTGCCGGCGAAGTAGCATGTGGACCCTATCAAAAGCGCTAAGGGTGCAGCGATTGTCGCCGTACGACCGATTATACTGAGCGGAGCAGGCGACTGATCGGACATCCCCTAACATTGCGGCATCGCCGCTTGGCCGTCCAGTCCCGAGAGAATGGCACCGTCACTAAGTAGCAATAACGCTCAAACGACCTCGTCAAACTTGATCGCATTGGGTTAGCCATCACGCGCGGGAGGCCGCAGAATGCCGTACAGAGATTGGGCAAGGTTATACAGATCAGCACGTTGAATTTGCTGGATTATTCAAGGCCCGGTCGGGCCTCCATCTTTGGCTAACCTGTTATTTTACAGTTACTTAGCAATGGCTAATTGGGCCTCATCACGAACTTTGCCGATAGTTAAGCCCCATGGAGCGGCTAAGATTGGTGGAAACCGGACATCTTCTTATCGTTAAGGATTGCGCGCTAACGTCACTCCAGGAACAGCAGGAGGTAACAATGTTTTCGGCACGCGGGCTTGCCCAAGGTTCCATTCTGCTCGGTGGCCTTGTGACAGCGGCGCTGTTCCGTCTTACCGGACTTTCCATGTCCTGTTCGGTGATGTCGGCCGCGCTGCTGGCATGCTGCGCGTTCTCGGCACTGCTTTCGCTCGGCTACATCCCGCAACATACCGCCATGGATCGCGCCGTCTGCTGCCTAGAGAATTTCAGCCTTCTTTCCTTGGCTACCGTGATCGGCGGACTGGCAACCTATCCGCTCGCCGCCGTAAGTCATGGATGGCTCGACAGCGAGCTTCTCGCCGGCGATGCCATTCTAGGGCTCGACTGGCTTACTTACTGGAATTTCGTTCAGGAGCATCCCTTGCTGTACGATACACTGGGATTTTCATACAACAGCATCTTCTTCACACCGACCATATTGGTCATCGCCTTAGCGGCCTCCGGGGAGACCGAGAAATCCTATCGGTTCATTGCGGCGTTCATCACTGCGTTGCTCGTGACCGATCTGTTGCTGGCACTCATACCGGGAAAGTCCGCTGCGGAGCACTTCCTGGCGATCACGGCGCCCAACCTTCCGACGCCCGGGCTGATGCACATTCCGATCATCGAACGGCTTCGGGCCGGGGCTTTCGGACCAGTTGTGGTCGAGCATCTCTCCGGATTGATAGCCTTTCCCAGCTTCCATGCCGCGGCCTCGGTCCTGTTCGCTTGGGCGGCTTGGTCGGTACGGTGGCTTCGCCTGCCGGGCTTAGCCATCAACGCGCTGATGCTGGCCTCCACCCCGATTCAGGGCGGTCACTATTTTGTCGATACGATCGCGGGTATTATAGTCGCGGGCCTCGCCATCATTCTAGTTCAGCGTCTTCCCGCGACCTACGCCTTGCACAATCACGATCGTGCATGCCGTCCCGTCAAACACTCCGCGACGACGGTGTGGCTGGCCGGAGCGCCGGCAGCACCGTCGCTCCAGATCGCCGACGACCGCTGACCTCTCGCCCGCCCAGCCGGTTCCGCGGCCGGCTGCTTTCGGTCGGAAATTAGGCGAAAGCCGCCATCTATAACCGCAGAGAACGGTTAGCCACCGCACGCCGGACAGGAGTGATACTCGTCAGCGCCTTTAACAAGTTAGACAGGATAGGTCGTTGATATTGCTGCGTTAATCAAGGCCCGGTCGGGCCTCCATCCTCTTTGTCCGAGGTGGCGTAGAAAACGCCTGCAGCTTGAGGGTTTGGCGGCCTTGGCCACGAACGGCCTTTTCGCCCATCGCTGGCTAAGAGCCTTGAGATTCTAGAAAAATTTGAGCGCCACCGCTTGTCACCTCGTGACAGCGGAAACGGCTCGCGCGAGAAAAGGGAATAACGCGTGCGAGCCGTAGTCTGGCTAGCCGGATACGGTCTTGGGGACGTAACCGGCACCGCCGACCATGCGCGTGCTCGACGCTCCGATCAAGTCGAAATTTGAATAGGGAGTATGCCGACCCGCCATGGTGACGAGCCAAAGGTTGAGCGGCGCGCCGACATACCCTTGCATCAACCATCAGGCCCCCTGTTCGGATGCATGCAGGCGCGCCTGTGCCCGCCTGGTCCTCAGATCAGCGCGTCGAGCAGACCGATCAGCGGTCGATCAGCGGGCGGCATAGGCAGGGCATGCATGTCCGTCGGCCTGACCCATCGCAGCGCGGTCGCCTCGATCGCGCGAGGCACCCCACTCCATTTGCGCGTTATATAGAGCAACAGCAGCAGGTGACGATCGCCGAGAGGGGCGCTGGCGAAGGCGGCAGGCGCGAGGCAGGCGTGCGGCACGGCAATCGCCAATTCCTCCTCCAGCTCGCGAATCAGCGCTGCCTCCGGTGTCTCGCCGGGCTCGACCTTGCCGCCAGGAAACTCCCACAGGCCCGCGAGCGATTTGCCCTCGGGCCGCTGCTGGAGCAGGACGCGCCCCTCGATATCAACGAGCGCCGCAGCGACGACCGGCAAGATCAGGTCGTTCGAAGACGGCCGGCTGCGACCCGGTGGATCGTTGGTCATTCCTTAATTCCCCCGTGAATAAATAGCAGCCATGAGCCCGATACGTAACGCAATGAGCGAAGTCACCCGAACGATCGTGCGCGCGTTGCGCGAGCCGCGAGCGGCGACGGCCATCGAATACGGGTTGATCGTCGCTCTCGTGGTCGTTGCAATGTTCGCGGGCCTGACGGCGCTTGCCGGTTCGACCACTGGCATGTGGAACAATGTGAGCAGCAAGGTGACGAAAGTGCGCTGACGCCAGGAAAAAGAATCCGCGTCCGCCTTAAACCTTTCTCAACCCACCACTTGTATTTCTCGAACTGCTGATCCGGTCCGTCCGGTGCAGCCGGGTGACACTGAAGCAATCCAACGATGGAGACCGGAATGAAGACGATTCGCAAGTTTTTCAAGGACAGCAAGGGCGCGACCGCTATCGAGTACGGCCTGATCGCCGCGCTGATCGCCGTTGCCGCCATCGCCACGATGACGACGCTGGGCTCCAACCTGAACAAGACGTTCAACAACGTCTCGAACGGCCTTGCCAAGACCGGCTGATCGACGGTCCTGAGAACGAGATTTGGGCGGCGAAACTCCGGTTTCGCCGCCCTTTTCATGTCGTCGTCAGAGCCGTCCCATCTTCAGGAACTTCGCCTGTCGATCCCGGCGCAGGTCGGCGGGACCCAGTGCATCGAGATCGCCTAGCGCGCGGGACAGCGCATTCCCCAGAGCATCGATCGCCGTCGCCCAGTCGCGGTGCGCGCCACCCAGCGGTTCAGGCACGATATCGTCGATCACGCCGAACGACTTCAGGTCCTGCGCGGTGATCCGCATCGCTTCTGCGGCCTCTGGTGCCTTGTCGGCGGTGCGCCACAGGATCGAAGCGCAGCCCTCGGGGCTGATCACCGAATAGACCGCGTGTTCGAACATCAGCACGCGGTTGCCCGCAGCGAGCGCGACCGCGCCACCCGAGCCGCCTTCGCCGACGATCGCCGAGACGATCGGCACGCCTGCATTGAGGCACGCTTCGGTCGACCGGGCGATCGCCTCGGCCTGGCCACGCTCTTCGGCCTGAATGCCTGGGAATGCGCCGGAGGTGTCGACCAGCGTGACGATCGGCAGGCCGAATCGGTCGGCGAGTTCGACCAGACGGATCGCCTTGCGGTACCCCTCGGGCTTGCCCATGCCGAAATTGTGGCGGAGGCGGCTGGCGGTGTCGTCGCCCTTTTCATGGCCAAGCACCATGATCTTGCGACCCCGGAACGTCGCGAAGCCGCCGATGATCGCCTGGTCGTCGCCGAATGCGCGATCGCCGGCGAGCGGCACGAACTCGTCGAACAGCGCGGCGACGTAATCCTTGAAGTGCGGACGCTCGGGATGGCGTGCGACCTGCGTCTTCTGCCACGGGGTCAGGCGCGCGAACGTGTCCTTCAACAGCTTGTCTGACTTCGCCTGCAAGCGGGCGATGTCGGCAGCTAGGTCGACGCTGCCTTCGGCGGCGGTGTCGCGGAGTTCGTCGATCCGGCCCTGGAGTTCGGCGATCGGTTTCTCGAAGTCGAGGAAGCTTGGCATCAGCGGCGGTTACGGTGCGCCGCCGTCCGCGTCAACGCGGCGGCAAGTCCGCCAGCGGGTGACGCGTGTTGACGAGCTCGACAAGGCGGCTCGAATCGACGTGCGTGTAGATCTCGGTGGTGGCGATATCGGCGTGGCCGAGCATCGATTGCAGTGCTCGCAGATCCGCACCGCCGGCGAGCAGATGCGTGGCGAAGGCATGACGCAGGACGTGCGGGCTGACGCGATCGGGGGGGATGCCTGCCTCGGCGGCGATCGCCTTCACGAGTTGATACAGGCGGATGCGCGAGAGATGGCCCTTGCCCGAGGGGAACAACCAGAGACGGTCGGTCGCGACGTGGGTGCGCCAGATCGCGACGGCGGCGCGCGCTCGGTCGGAGATGGGGACGAGACGCTCGCGCCCGCCCTTGCCGCGCAGGATCAGGAATGGGCGGTCGGGATGCACCGCGTTGCGCGGCAGGCTGACGAGTTCGGTCGCGCGCAGGCCTGAACCGTAGAGAAGCTCGAACAATGCGGAAAGACGCAGGTCGTTGGGGTCGAGCGGATCGCGGGCGGCGCGCTCGGCGATCGCGGTGAACAGGCGGTCGACGTCGGCGTGGCTGAGAATCTTCGGCAAGGTGCGTGCTGTGCCCGGCCGCGGGAGCGCCTTGCCTGGATCGTCGGCACGGTGGCCTTCATCGGCGAGGAACGCGAAGAAGCGGCGGAGCGAGGCGGACTTCCGGCCCACGGTCGAGCGCGACAAGGCCGACCACCCGCTCGCCTGCTTGGCCAGCGCGTCGGCATCCGCGTCGGCCAATCCGCCTTCCAGCGCCTGCGAGGCGAGCGTCAGGTCACTGCGATACGCCGCCACCGTGTTCGCCGCGGCACCAACCTCCGCAGTCATCATTTCCAGGAACCGATCGATCAGCGCACGATCGCTACCGTGGCTCACGCGCGCGCGATCGCCTCGGCCGCGATCATCCGCGCCTCGCCGTCGAGACCGACGCCGCGCAACGCGCCGACGATGCGGTACAGCGCTTCCGGGGGGATGTCCTTCCAGCTCCCCGCCTGCATGCCGACGGCTGCGAGCAGGACGACGGTCCCGGCTTGACCGTCACGGGCGGCACGATCGAGCGCGCGAGTCCACGCATTGTCTGCGCCGATCCGGACGCCGAGCGACTGCGCCGCGCGCTCGATATCGCCTTGGTTAAGGCGACCGAGGCCTGCCAACCCTGCGAACAACATGCGCTGCTTCAACGCCGAATCGCCTTCGCCACCGGTATAGGACGCAAGGTCGGAATAACTCAGGCGGCGATACGCGTCGGGATCGCTGAGCATTATCATTGCCCAGGCGTCGCTGCCAGCGGGTACCGAGCCCAGCCAGCGCGCTGCGGTGCGATCGAGTCCGGCGGACAGCATCGATGCGACCAGATGATCGGCTTCGGCCTTCGCCAGCGCCGGGTTCATCCGTGCCGCCGCCCGCGCGGTCAGCACGAGCCGCGCATAGCTCGGACGCGTGTTCGCGCCGCCCCACAGCTGACGCAGCGCGGTTAGCCGCGAATCAGGACTGCGGTCGGCATAGGCGGTCTGGAGATCGTTGGCGGTCGCGGTCGCGCCACTCTGCGTATCGTCATCCGTCGCGGCCGCAGAGTAAAGATCGACGAGTGCCGCGCTGGACAGCACCCCCTGCCCCGCCGCAGCCTCGGCCGGGGCCAGCCGATCGCCGAGCGCGACGGAGGGCGACAGCGCCTGCCAGTATTTCACCTGCGGACCTGCCGTGCCGTACAGCTCGTCGGGCACGGTGACGCCGGTCGCCATCGCGAGGCCAAAGCGCCATGCGGTCAGCCGGTCGACGCCGTCCCATTCGATCGTCACGGCCTGACGCCCCTGCGCGCCGGCGCCGACGACTTTCTGCGCGAGCAGCAGGTCGACGCCGCTGGCGACATTGCGACGCTTGGCGGTCGCGATCAGCGGGCTCGCCTGCGCGGGATTGCCCGACAGCCCGGCGCACATCGCCTGCGCCATCGTCCAGCCGCGCGCCGGGGCGTAGCGCATCGCGCCGGTCACCAGCGGACAGAGGCCCGCCGGATCGCCGGTCGCCAGCGCGGTGTTCATCGCGACCTGATAGAGTTTCGGCGTGTAATTATCGGTGTCGACGGTCTGCGCAACCGCACGCGCCGCGACCGATTCGCCCATTCGCAGCAACAGCCACGCGCGCTCGGCGGCGAAGTCGGCGCCGTTGGTGCGGCTGGGCGTATCGACATGCGACACCAGCGCGCGCCGCAACAGGATCGACATCCAGCGCGACGGCAGCGGCGCACTGAGGCGACGCATCAGCGTCTCGACATACTGGCCGTCCGCTTCACCGAAGGCGTCGGTATCGAGGCCGCCTTCGCTAGCCGTGACTGGCCCTACCGTCGCGAGCGAGCGCCGCGCGGACGCCGGCATCTCGTACTGCGCGAGCACCGCGGGATCGACCTGCGCCGGCGTCGCGACAGTTGGCACCAACGGCGTGTCGCCCGGCGTCGTCGGCGGCAGCGGCTGGATCATCGCGCCCGGCTGTGCGGGGGACGGAGCCGGCTGCGGCGCGCTCGGCTGCGTCGGACCCGTCGGACGGGTCGGCTGCGTACCGGCAGGCGGCGTCGGTCGCGGTGCGGGCGCAGGCGTCGGTTCGCCGAACCCCGGCGGCAGGATCGATTCGGGCCGATCCTGCCCGATCGCCGGTCCCAGCGCGACCAAGGCTCCGACGGCAACCGCTGCCGCTAGGGATGCCTTAAGAGAGGTTCGCAAGCGTCACGGCCTTTTCGACGTGGCTCTGCGGACGCTCGGTCGCGCGGCCTGCCAACAGGAACAGGCCGCCGACCACGACCACAAGAACGACGACGACCGAGACGATGAAACGGGACATACGACGTAACCTTGTAGTGAACGGGGCAATGGACGATCGGCGAAATATCGCGCGCCAAGAGCTTTTGTCCTCGCGCGGAGCCGCTGTATAGCGCGGGCTACGATGTTGCAAAGCCACAACCCTTCAGGCGGACCTTCGGGCGGTCGCCGCCCTGCCCCGATCGATCGCCCGATCGTGCTCGTCGGGCTGATGGGCGTCGGCAAGACCACCGTCGGCCGCCGCCTCGCGCTGCGCATGAACCTGCCGTTCGTCGATGCCGATCACGAGATCGAGGCCGCGTCGGGGATGACCGTCGCCGAGATCTTCGCCAAATACGGCGAAGAGTATTTCCGTGACGGCGAACGCCGCGTGATCGCGCGGCTGATCGACGGTACGCCCAAGATCATCGCGACCGGCGGCGGCGCGTTCATCAACGACGACACGCGGGCGTTGATCCTGCGCGACGCGGTGTCGGTGTGGCTCAGCGCGCATCCCGACATCCTTGTCGAGCGCGTCGGCCGGCGCGACACCCGCCCGCTGCTGCGCAACCGCGACGCGGGAAAAGTGCTCGCCGAACTGGCGCGCGTCCGCAACCCGATCTACGCGCAGGCGCACATCCATATTGTCAGCAACAAGACGCCGCACGAAGCGACCGTCGCCGCTATCCTGAGAGCGCTTGGCCGATGAAGACCGTTACCGTCGAACTGGGTGCGCGGACCTATCCGATCCATATCGAGGCGGGGATTCTCGCCCGGGCGGGCGAGTTCCTTGCCCCGCTTGCGAAGGGTCGGCGGGTCGCGATCGTCACCGACGAGAATTTGTCGGTGCATCTCGCGACGTTGCAGGCTTCGCTGACTGCGGCGGGGATTGCATCCGAGGCGATCGTGCTGGCACCCGGCGAAGGCAGCAAGAGCTGGGCGACGCTGGAAATGCTGTGCGACCGGCTACTCGAACTCGGTGTCGAGCGCGGCGATCACGTCGTGGCGCTGGGTGGCGGCGTGATGGGGGATCTGGTCGGGTTCGCCTGCTCGATCCTCAAGCGCGGGTGCAACTTCGTGCAGATTCCGACGAGCCTGCTCGCGCAGGTCGACAGCTCGGTTGGCGGCAAGACCGCGATCAACACGAAGGCCGGCAAGAATTTGATCGGCGCGTTCCACCAGCCGGTGATGGTGCTGATCGACCCGCAGGTACTCGACACGCTGCCGATCCGGGAACTGCGCGCAGGTTACGCCGAGGTCGTGAAATACGGGCTGATCGACGACTTCGCGTTCTTCGAATGGTGCGAGGCGAATGGCGCAGCATTGCTGGCGGGCGACATCGGCCTGCGCGAATACGCAATCGGACACAGCGTTTCGGCGAAGGCGCGGATCGTCGCGGCGGACGAACATGAGACGAATGGGACGCGGGCTCTTCTCAATCTCGGCCATACGTTCGGGCATGCGCTGGAGGCGGAGACCGGGTTCTCGCAGGCGTTGATCCACGGCGAAGGCGTCGCAGCGGGTTGTTCGCTCGCGTTTGGGTTTTCCGCCGCGCAGGGGATCTGCTCTGGACAAGATGCGGAGCGCGTTGCGGCGCATTGGCGTGACGTCGGACTTCCCGACGGTCTGGCGGCGGCGAAGGTCGGCTCGAGCGGTGCGCGGTTGGTCGACCATATGCGGCACGACAAGAAGATGGCGGCGGGCACTCTGCCCTTCCTGCTCGCGCGCGGGATCGGCCAGACGTATCTCGACAAGACGGTCGACCTCGCCGACGTCGAGACCTTCCTCGACGCGCAGCCCCGCTGATGCCCAACGGTGTCGCCAAGCAAAACTTGCCGACCAAAGTGTGTCCGGCGTGCGAGCGGACGTTCACGTGGCGCAAGAAATGGGCGCGAGACTGGGACAGCGTGATCTACTGCTCCGACGCCTGCAGGAAGAAGCGGTAGCGCCAGAGGACTCGGAGCAAGTTTGTTCACCCGCGAAGGCGGGTGCCCAGACTGGGTCCCCGCCTTCGCGGGGAAACAATTTTGCCTAGCCGCGCGCACTCCAAGCCAGCCACAACCAGCCTCCGATCAACAACGCCCCACCGATCGGCGTGATCGCCCCGAACCAGCGCGGCGCACCCAGCGCCATCGCATACAACGTCAACGCGAAGATCGCGGCGCCAACGACGAACAACCACGCCGGCCCCCGCGCCTCCATCCGCACGGCAACAAGCGCCGCGACCACGTGGACGAGCTGATACTGCGCGCCGGTCTTCAACCACTCCGCCGCCGAGCCACTCGCGCCATGCGCCCCGAACGCCCCCGCCGCGACTGCGATCGCCCCCGACAAGGCCGCAAGAATGGCGATAATCATTGCGTATCATTCCCCCAGGGAAAGCGTTTCGCCGTCTCGGCACGCGCCGCGCGCATGTCACCGGAGTCGATCTGCAACTGCAACCGCTCCTTGTCGCGCGACCGGTATTGCTCCTCCGCACGGTCGATATCGGCCGGCGACACATCCAGCCCGCGCAGCGCGAGCCGCGCCATCTTCACCGCGGACTCCATCACTTCGCGCACAACCGCGGTCGCCGAGGTATTCTTCAACTTCACCAGAGCGCGGCGATCGAACGCACGCACGTAGATGGCAGCATCCGGGAAGGCCTCATGCACACCCTCGATCGTATCCGGATCGAGCTGGTCGCCATCCATGCAGAAGCAGATGATCTCCGCCTCCGCCGCGCCCGCCTGCCGCAACAGGTCGAGCCGCGTGCCGTCGCCGTAATAGACCTTCGCGCCGAACTCGCCCGCGATGTCGATCATCTCGATATCGGTGTCGATCAGCGTCACCGGGATATCCTGCGCGAGCAGCATCTGGCCGACCGTCTGGCCGAACCGCCCATAGCCGACGATGATCGCGTTCGCGCCGTCGACCTTGGGGCCGTCGCGCTCCTTCCCCGCGGCGATCGGCTCGGTCCGGAAGCGCCGCGTGATACCCATCAGGAACGGCGTCGTCGCCATCGACAGCGTGATGATCGCCCCGAACAGGCTGGCCGCCTGCGGTTCGATCAGTAGCCCGGCCTGCGCCTGCGCGAACAGCACGAAGCCGAACTCGCCCCCTTGGCTCAGCAACAACCCCAGCGCGAACGCCTGCCGCCACGTCATCTTGAACGCCATGCCGATGAGCATGATCACGCTGGTCTTGGTCGCGATCAGCGCCGCCGCCATCGCCATCACGAAGAACGGGCGCTCGGCGATCGCGTTGAGGTCCAGCACCATGCCGACCGCGAGGAAGAACAGGCCGAGCAGGATCGATCGGAACGGCTCGACATCTGCCTCCAGTTCATGCCGATACGGGCTGTCCGCGAGCATCACGCCGGCGATGAACGCCCCGAGCGCGGTCGACAGCCCGAGCCATTCCATGATCGCGGCGCTGGCGATGACGGTAAAGAGGCCGGCGAACACGAACATCTCGCGCTCGCCAAGGTTGCCGATCAGGCGGAAGAACGGGCGCAACAGGAAACGTCCCGCCACGACGAGGCCGACCACCGCGAGCACCGTGTAAATCGCCAGCAGCCAGCCGGGAGGTGCGTTGGCGTCCGCGGGGTTGCGGCTCATCGCTGCCACGATCGTGATGAGCGGAACAATCGAGAGGTCCTGGAACAGCAGGATTGAGAACGCCCGCTCCCCGAACGGGGTCTTCATCCGCCCCGACGAGCGCAGCATCGGCAGCACCTGCGCGGTCGACGACAGCGCGAGCGGCAGCCCGAGCGCGAGCGCGGCGGGAAGCGAGAACTTCGCCCCGACCCAGACGATCGCGGTGATCGCGAGCCCGCAGATCGCGACCTGTAGAAGGCCAAGACCGAAAATCTCCTCCTTCATCTTCCAAAGGCGTGACGGGTTTAGTTCGAGGCCGACGATAAACAGCAGCAGCGTGATGCCGAGCTCGGCGAACCCGAGCTTAGATTCCGCATCGCCGACCAGGCCAAGCACATGCGGCCCGACGACCGCACCCGCGACCAGATACCCCAGCGTCGCGCCGAGCCCGAGCCGGCGGAACAGCAGCACGAACATGAGACCGAACCCGAGCAGCACGACGCCGTCCCGCAGCAGCGACGGCGAAGCCTCCGCCATCAGACCTTCGCCTTTGCAGCGGTGTCGGCAGCCTCGGCCGCGGCCTCAAACGCGAGCCGGATCGAAGGGTGGCGCGCGGTGTAGTCGAGTGCGGGGGTGAAGATATCCATCCCCGGCCAATCGGGCGCATCGCCCTCGCGCGCAAGCCATGCCGTCAACGCGTCGCGCACAGCGGCGAGTTCGACGGGGGTGCGGCCGAGGATGTTCGCCGCCAGCAACGACGACGATGCTTGGCCGAGCGCGCAGGCGCGAACCAGCAGACCTACCTCACTGACTTTGCCGGCTTCGTCGACCGCGACATCGATCGTCACGCGGCTGCCGCAGATCGGCGAGCGTCTCTCCGCGGTCGCCATCGGCTCGGGCAGGCGTTCATGGTGCGGCATCGTCGCGGCGAGGCGTAGGATCTCAGCATTGTAGAGGGGCGCGCTCATGATTTCGGCTCGCTTGCGTTATCGGATCGGGAAGGCGGCGTGGTTGCGCCGAAAACAGGTTTGCCGCGGCGGCGGCGGTCGACGAAATCGGCAATCCCTGCGCTGGTCGCGTTGAGCAGCGGATAGGTTCGCGACGTCGTCATCCAGGCAGGCCGGCGCGACGGGCCGCCACTCATCGTGTCGATGACGAGCGTCGCGAGCAGGAAGACGAGGCTGGCGAGGATAAGTCCCTTCAGCGCGCCGAACCCGAAGCCCAGCGCACGGTCGACCGGGCCGAGGATCGAGGTCCGCGTCCGCGCGCCGATCGCGTTGGCGACCAGCCGCCCGCCGATATACGTGACGCCGGTGATGATCGCGAACGCAAGCACCGCGGCACCACCGACTGTGCCGACCATCGGCGACAGCGCGGCGGCGAGCGGGATGTGGAACAGCTTCAACATCGCCACCATCGCCACCCAGGCGAACATCGACAACACTTCGGTGACGAACCCGCGCAGCAGCCCCAGCACCGCGGACCCGGCGACGGCAATCAGGACAACGATGTCTAGGGCGGTGAGGTTCATGCTCTCTGGAATAGGGACGCGAGGCGCGAACCGCTAGTGCGAGCGTTCCCGCCGGCGCTGCTCAGTCCCGTCATTCCCGCGGAGGCGAGAACCCATAACCGCGAACGACGCGATCCATGCCTTCCCCTCGAGGTTATGCATCCCCGCCTTCGCAGCGGAACGACGCGCCGCTGCCCCCTGCGATAAACTTACCCCCGTCCCATCATGTGATCGACGAACGACGCGAGCGTCTTGAAGCCCGACAGCTTCATGCCGCTCTTCTCGCCCGTCATCGACGCCGGCACCAATGCGCGTTCGAAACCGAGCTTGCTCGCTTCCTTCAAGCGCAGCGGGCCATGTGCGACCGGGCGGATCTCGCCCGACAGCGCGACTTCGCCGAACGCCACCGCATCGACCGGCACGGGACGCTCCGACATCGCGGAAATGAGCGCCGCCGCCACTGCGAGATCCGCCGCCGGGTCCTGCACGCGATACCCGCCGGCGATGTTGAGATACACTTCGGCGTTGGAGAAACTCAGTCCGCACCGCGCTTCCAGCACCGCCAGGATCATCGCAAGACGCCCCGAATCCCAGCCGACCACGGCGCGTCGTGGCGTCGCGCCGGACGCCAGCCGAACGGTCAGCGCCTGGATCTCGACCAGTACCGGCCGCGTTCCCTCCAGCGCCGGGAACACCGTCGCCCCCGTCATCGCATCGTCGCGGTGCGTGAGGAACAGCGACGACGGATTGCCGACCTCCGCCAGTCCTTCCGTCTGCATCGAGAATACGCCGATCTCGTCGGTGCCGCCGAAGCGGTTCTTGATCGCGCGGAGGATGCGGTATTGGTGGCTGCGCTCGCCTTCGAACGACAGCACCGTGTCGACCATATGCTCAAGCACGCGCGGACCGGCAATCGAGCCGTCCTTGGTGACGTGCCCGACCAGAACGACCGCAGTCCCGCGCTCCTTGGCGAACCTGATCAGCTCCTGCGCCGACGCGCGCACTTGGCTGACTGTGCCGGGCGCGCCCTCGATCAGGTCGGAGTGCATCGTCTGGATCGAGTCGATCACCAGCATCGCGGGCGGCCGCGTCTGCAACGTCGTCAGAATATCGCGTGTCGAGGTCGCCGCCGCGAGCTGAACCGGCGCATTGCCAAGCCCGAGCCGCCGTGCGCGCAGGCGGACCTGGTCCGCGGCCTCCTCACCCGAAACATACGCGACCGATTGCCCCGCCAGCGCCATCTTCGCCGCCGCCTGCAACAGCAGCGTCGACTTGCCGATACCGGGATCGCCGCCGATCAGCGTCGCCGAACCCTCGACGAACCCGCCGCCCAGCGCACGATCGAGTTCGGCGATCCCGGTCGCCATACGATCGGGCAGCTTGATCTCGGCATCCAGCCCGACGAGCTGGATCGCGCGGCCGCCGGTCTGGAGGTTATGCTTCGAATGGAACGGGGTGGCGGCGGTGTTTGCCTCCTCGACCAGCGTGTTCCACTCGCTGCAATCGGCGCATTGCCCCGCCCAGCGGTGCGACACCGATCCGCAGGCCTGACACACGTAACGCTTCTGGGGTTTCGCCATGCCGCCGATGTACGAGAACGATACGGGAACATCAATGGGGCGCGCGTGCGACAAGTTGCGGATTTAGTGGCGCTTCGGGAAACCCGGCGTTATCCGCGCGACGATGCAAGCCACCGACCTGCGCATCGCCCTGTTCAGCGGCAACTATAATTACGTACGCGATGGCGCAAACCAGGCGCTCAATCTGCTCGTCGGCCATCTGTTGGCGAAGGGCGCGACGGTGCGTGTCTATTCGCCGACCAATGCCAGGCCCGCCTTCCCGCCGACCGGCGATCTGGTCGCGGTGCCATCGCTTCCGCTGCCGGCGGGGCGTGGCGAATACAAGATGGCGCGCGGGCTGCCCGCCGCGATCCGGCGCGATCTGGATGCGTTCGCGCCGAACATCGTCCATGTCTCGGCACCCGATTTCCTCGGCCACCGCGCGATCAGCTATGGCCACCGCAACGGCATCGCGACGGTCGCGTCGCTGCACACACGGTTCGAGACGTATTTCCGCTACTACAAGATGGCGTTCTTCGAGCCGATCATGGTGAGGATCCTGACGCGCTTCTACAACCGCGTCGACGAAGTGCTGGTGCCCGGGCGCGGCATGGCGGAGATCGTCCGCGACTGGGGCGTGACGACGCCGACCGCGATCTGGTCGCGCGGGGTGAACCACGACCGTTTCACGCCGACGCGCCGCGATCTCGAGTGGCGCCGCGCGCGCGGCATTGCCGACGGAGAGGTCGCGGTCGGGTTTCTCGGGCGGCTGGTGAAGGAAAAGGGTCTCGACGTCTTCGCCGACGTCGTCCGCGAGCTGGAACAGCGCGGCGTGCCGCACAAGGTGCTGGTGATCGGCGAAGGACCCGCGCGCGACTGGTTCGCCGCGCGCGTGCCGGGTGCGGTGTTCGCAGGGTTCCAGTCTGGCGATGATCTGGGACGCGCGGTCGCGTCGATGGACGTGTTCTTCAATCCGAGCGTGACCGAAACGTTCGGCAACGTGACGCTTGAGGCCATGGCGGCGGGCGTTCCCGTCGTTGCCGCGCGGGCGTCCGGCGCCGTCGGATTGGTCGATGACGGCGTGACGGGATTTCTCGTGCCGCCGAGCGATATCGCCGGGTATGCGGATGCTATCGGCCGGATCGTCTCGGAGCCGGGGCTGCGCGAGACGATGGGATGGGCCGGGCACGACAAGGCCGCCGGGTATCTGTGGGATACGATCAACCAGTCGGTACTGGATACGTATCTCGAGGTGATGGTGCGGCGGGGAGGCTAGCCCCGCCTGCCACGCTTAGCGTAATCGATTCCCATACCTCGAAACCGTCACCCCAGCGAAAGCTGGGGTATTCCCGTTGGCGGACGATGCGACCCGAAGGGGGAGATCCCAGCTTTCGCTGGGATGACGGCTTGGGGGGTAGGATGACGGTTTGGGGACGCTGTCAGACCATAGCCCAGTCGAACGTCAGCGGCGCCTCGCGGAAAGCAAACCGGTCGAGATGGCTCGACACCACCCCACGCATCCGCTCCACGTCCTCGGCCTCCGGCACGGTCAGCGCGACGTCGAGCGTTTCGCTGTCCGCACGCATCTCCAGAACCGCCCCGTTCGGGAAGGCGATGCGACCCTCTTCCTCCGAGAAGGTGACCTCCATCTTGTGGCTCCAGTGCTTGGCGAGCTGCTGGAGATACTTGCTGGCCGAATGCGTCGGCACTCTCGCGACCGAGACGCTCACTTCAAGCGCTCGATCTTCTGCGCGGCTTCGTCGAGCAAGGCCGCGACTTCGTGCAGCGTATCCTCGTTGACGTCCTCGCGCATCAACCGGTGCTGGAGCACCTGCCGAAGATTGCCCATCGCCCGCCGGATCGGCGCGCCATCGGTCCGCTCGGACTCCGCACCGACCGCCGCCAGCCGCGCGAACAGGCCGTCCACCACGGCCGCATTCTCGGCCAGATGCGCGCGGCCCTCGTCGCTCGCCGCAAAGCGCTTCTTCGCGCCTTCCGACTGCTGCTCCTCGATCAACCCCATCTCGTCGAGCATGCTGAGCGTCGGATAGACGACGCCCGGGCTCGGCGCATAGCCGCCCCCGGTCAGCCCCTCGATCTCGCGGATCAGGTCGTAGCCGTGGCGCGGTGCGTCCGCGATCAGCTTCAGCATCACGAGCTTCAGCTCGCCGCCATCGAACAGACGCCGCCGACCACCAGGGCCGCCGCGGTGGCCGTGGCGACCATGACCTTCGTGGCCGGGGCGACCGCGGCCTTCGCCGTCAGCCCGCGGACCACCGGTCCAGGCTCCATATCCCATACCAAAACGCATTTGAGTGTTCTCCGATATATCTTCGTTCATGAGTTGCGATATATCGCAGACTGTTTCTTGTTCAAGAGGGCCGCGGCAATTTTATGTTTCCCTCCTCCGTCATCCCCGCAGAGGCGGGGACCCAGACCCTCGGACCGGACGAGCGTGCCAAGCCGTCAGCCAGTATGGATCCCCGCCTGCGCGAGGATGACGATGCGTATGAAGCTGACGAGGTGTGCCAGGATGCACAGCGCGCCTGGATGGCGGACGGA
The DNA here is from genome assembly GCF_014892665.1 of Sphingomonas sp. CFBP 13603. Lineage (NCBI taxonomy): Bacteria > Pseudomonadati > Pseudomonadota > Alphaproteobacteria > Sphingomonadales > Sphingomonadaceae > Sphingomonas > Sphingomonas sp. CFBP 13603. The sequence goes on from NZ_JADBIA010000002.1 coordinate 111,596, forward strand.
TGGGCAAACCGGCCCCCCGACCCTATCTTGCCCGAATGGCCGATCTCTTCGCGGGCTTCGAACCCGCCGCCCCCACCGAAACGCATCCCGAAAACGCACCGCTGGCCGACCGCCTGCGTCCGCGCACGCTGGGCGAGGTGGTCGGGCAGGATCACATCACCGGCCCCGAAGGAGCGATCGGACGGATGGTGTCGGCGGGACGCCTGTCTTCGATCATCCTGTGGGGCCCGCCCGGCACCGGCAAGACGACGATCGCGCGGCTGCTCGCAGACGCGGTCGACCTGCGGTTCGTCGCGATCTCGGCGGTGTTCTCGGGCGTCGCGGACCTCAAGAAGTCGTTCGCCGAGGCACGCGAGCACGCCAAGATCGGCAAACGCACCTTGCTGTTCGTGGACGAGATCCACCGCTTCAACCGCGCGCAACAGGACGGCTTCCTGCCCTATGTCGAGGATGGCACGGTGACGTTGGTCGGCGCGACCACGGAGAACCCGTCGTTCGAACTCAACGCCGCGTTGCTCAGCCGCGCGCAGGTGCTGATCCTCGAACGGCTCGGTCGCGGTGCGCTCGAACAATTGCTCGACCGCGCAGAGACGGAGATGGAACGTCCCCTGCCCCTCACCCCGCCCGCCAAGGACGCGCTGATCGCCAGCGCCGATGGCGATGGTCGCTTCCTGCTGAACCAGGCGGAGACGCTGTTCTCGGTGAACCTCCCCGAACCGCTCGATCCCGCAGGCCTCTCGAACTTCCTGCAACGCCGCGTCGCGGTGTACGACAAGGATCGCGAGGGGCATTACAACCTCATCTCCGCGCTCCACAAATCGATCCGCGGCTCCGACCCGCAGGCCGCGCTCTATTACCTCGCGCGGATGCTGACGGCGGGCGAAGAACCACTGTTCCTGCTCCGCCGCCTGACCCGCGCCGCGGTCGAGGATATCGGGCTCGCCGACCCGCAGGCGCTGGTCCAGTGCATCGCCGCCAAGGACACCTACGACTTTCTCGGCAGTCCCGAAGGCGAACTCGCGATCGCGCAGGCGTGCGTCTATCTCGCCACCGCGCCGAAATCGAACGCGGTCTACAAGGCGCAGAAGGCGGCGTGGAAATCGGCGCGCGAGACGGGCTCGCTGATGCCGCCAGCGTCGATCCGCAACGCACCGACCAAGCTCATGCGCGATATCGGCTACGGCAAGGGCTATGCGTATGATCACGATGCGGAGGATGCGTTCTCGGGCTCGGATTACTGGCCCGACGAGATGAGCCCACAGACCTTCTATACGCCGACCGAACGCGGGTTCGAGAAGCGGCTGTCGGAACGGCTCGCCTATTGGGACGCCTTGCGCGCCGAGAAGAATGGCTGACCCCCGCTTCACGCGGTTTGCGGCGATCGACTGGTCCGGCGCGCAAGGGCATCGGCACAAGGGCATCGCGGTCGCGGTCTGCGAGACGGGCGATGCCGCGCCGGCGCTGGTTGTCCCACCAAGCGCCAGTGCATGGTCGCGCGACGATGTCCTCGACTGGTTGCTCGACCAGGATAGGCCGACGCTGATCGGCCTGGACCTCTCCCCCGCCTTCCCGTTCGTCGACGAAGGCGGATACTTTCCCGGTGCGCCCGACGGTCCGCCCGACGCCCGCGCCCTGTGGAAGATGGTCGACGATGCCTCCGCAGCCGACCCGCACCTTGCCGTCTCCAGCCTGCTCACCGACCCCGAAATCCGCCGCCACTTCCGCCAGCACCGCGATTGCGGCGACCTGTTCCCCGGTGGCGCAGGGCGGATGCGCGTCTGCGAGCACGGGCAACGCGCGATGGGCCTGTCCCCGACAAGCTGCTTCAACCTCGTCGGCGCGGCGCAGGTCGGCAAGTCGAGCCTCACCGGCATGCGCGTGCTCCACCGCCTCGCCGGCCGCGTACCGATCTGGCCGTTCGACCCGCTCCCCCCCGAAGGCCCGGTGATCGTCGAGATCTACACCACCATCGCCGCGCGCGCCGCCGGCATTCGCAAGGGTCTCAGCAAGATGCGCGATGCCGGCTCGCTGGATGCGGCTCTCGCCAACCTCGGCAGCCAGCCGCACCGACCGCTCGCCCGCTACGACGATCACGCCACCGACGCGATCCTCACCGCCGCGTGGCTCCGCACCAACGCAGATCGCTCCGAACTCTGGCACCCGGCGGCGATGACATCGCATATCGCGCAAACCGAGGGCTGGACCTTCGGCGTATCTTGAAGCATGGGGCGATTACGCCTGACGCGCACCGGGCCGGTTTAGCTCAGTTGGTAGAGCGCCAGTTTTGTAAACTGGATGTCGCGGGTTCGATTCCTGCAACCGGCACCACGACCCATCGCTTGTCGAATCAGTTCGCAGATCGGTGTTCGAATCGTGCCTGACGGTCAGGATCCTATCGAACAGCCTCAAAGCGGGTCGGCAAGTGCTACGCGCGGCTGTCCGGGTATCAATCACTCGATCCGGATAGCCCGGCGAGAAGCGGTGCGTATGCGGCTAGCCTGCGGGAGACGTGGTCCGTGAACAACCGGACGCGCTTCGTCTTGCGCGTGTCCCCCTGCGTCAGGACCCAGAGCGTTCCGTACAGGTGCAGGTCGGTGCCCGGCACTCGTTCCAGCAGCGGGTCCGCATTGCCGACGAAGCATGGCAGCGTCGTGATGCCGAGCCCTTGCCGGACGGCGGCGATCTCCGCGCCTGCGTCGGTGACCCTGAAGGGAACCGCGGTGGTACGGACATCGCCTTCGCTCGCCCAATCCGGAATGCCGTGCGTGCTGATGACGATCCAGCGGAGGGGATCGGACGCGCCCGCGCGCCATGCAGCCAGCCGATCACGGGCGATATAGATGCCGCCGAACAGCTCAGGTCCCTTCAGTCCATGTAGATTGAGCGGCAGGGTCTTGCGGTCGTAGACGACGCGGATAGCGACGTCGGCCTCCCGGTTGGTCAAATTTGCGAGATCGCCGGAGGACTGGATTTCCATCTCAATGTCCGGATGCCGGCGCGCGAAATCGGCGAAATCCGGCAGCAGAAGGTGCGTTGCGAGGATCGGGGTCAGCGTCACCCGCAGGAGCCCGCGCACGCTCTGGTCGCGTCCGAAGACCCTCGTCTCCAGCTGGTGCGACGAGGATTCCATTTGCAGCGCGAATTCGAGAACCTCCTCGCCCGCCGTCGTCAGGCGGTAGCCCGAGGGCAGCTTTTCGAACATCTGCGCGCCGAGCCGCTGTTCGAGGTGCGCGATACGCCGCAGCACGGTCGCGTGGTTCACAGTGAGACGCTTGGCGGCAGCGCGCACCGAGCCCTCGCGCGCGGCGGCCAGAAAGTAGCGAACGTCGTTCCAGTCGATCATGGTGCATTCCCGCGCCGCAAGCTGCACGCCCACCATAGCACGAGGTGCCGGGATCCGCCCACGACGCATACTGTGGATCGTTTCCGCACCACCGATGTGCGGAATTCCACAATCCCTGCCTAACTTTGCCGAGCCCATGTTGAGGCTCGCGGGGGGACATCCCCGGACGGCCGGACACCCGGTCGGCGAACAAGGATGCACGACATGACCAGATTAGACGGAAAGACCGCCGTGATCACCGGCGGCGCGACCGGTATCGGCCTCGCCTCGGCAAAGCGGTTCATCGCGGAAGGCGCCTTCGTCTTCATCTATGGGCGGCGACAGGATGCGCTCGATGCCGCGGTGGCGGAGCTCGGGTCGCATGCCCGCGCGGTGAAGGGCTCGGTCTCCGACGAGTCCGACCTCGACCGACTCTACGCCGCGGTGAAGGCCGAGCGCGGAACGCTCGACATCGTCTTTGCCAATGCAGGCGCTGGAAGCCCGCTTCCGCTTGGCCAGATCACCGCCGAACACATCGACGAGACCTTCGACACCAACGTGAAGGGGACGATCTTCACCATCCAGAAGGCGCTGCCGCTGATGCGCGAGGGCGGTTCGATCATCCTGACCGGATCGAGCGCGGGCACCACGGGCGCCCCGGGGTTCACCGCCTACAGCGCCAGCAAGGCGGCCGTGCGCAACCTCGCGCGGAGCTGGGCGGAGGACCTGAAGGGTACCGGCATCCGGGTGAACGTCCTGTCCCCCGGCGCGACGGCGACCGAACTCGCCAAGGCCGCGCTCGGCGAGGAAGGCCAGAAGGCCTACGGCGCGATGACCCCGCTGCTGCGCATGGCCGACCCGGCCGAAATCGCGGCGGCCGCGGCCTTTCTCGCATCGTCGGACAGCAGCTTCATGACCGCCAGCGAACTCGCCGTCGACGGTGGCCTCGCGCAGCTCTGACGCATCCCACCCGCCGATCGCTCGCGTGATCGGCACCCGCACCCAAGTACGAAGGAACATCCTGTGGACCATCCTCTCAAGGGAAAAACCGCTCTCGTTACCGGGGCATCGCGTGGCATCGGCCGCGCGATCGCCGAACGTCTCGCACGCGACGGTGCGACGGTCGCGCTGACCTACAACGCCAGCAAATCCGGTGTCGACGAAGCGGTCGCAGCCATCGAGAAAGCCGGTGGCACTGCGTTTGCGATCCAAGCGGACCTGGTGGATCCGGCAACCGTGCCAGTCCTGTTCGACACGCTCGACCACGAGTTCACCAAGCGTAACGGCAGCAAAACACTCGACATCCTGGTCAACAACGCGGGCAATGCCGGCTGGATCGGCTTCAAGGACGCGACGCCCACCAGTTGGGACACGCTGATGGCGGTCTACCTGCGCGCACCGTTCTTCATCGTGCAGGCTGCGATGGATCGCCTCGCCGATGGCGGGCGGATCATCAACATCTCGTCGGCCGCCGCGACGAAGCCGGTGACGACAGCGCCGATCTACTCGATGGCCAAGGCGGCGATCAACACCCTGACGCATGCGCTCGCGTCCGAACTGGGGCCGCGCGGGATCACTGCGAACGCCGTCGCGCCAGGCTTTACGCGGACCGACGCGAACGCGGCCTTCCGGGAGAACCCAGAACTGGTGAAGGCGGTCGAGGCCGACATCGCGCTCGGGCGCTTTGGCGAGCCTTCGGAAATCGCCGCCGTCGTGGCGTTCCTGGCATCCGACGACGGCCACTGGGTGACCGGCCAGACGATCGAAGCGAGCGGCGGCTACAAGCTGTGACCGCCCGAAACCCCAAGGAGATTATCATGACCTACGCAATCATCGGTTTCGGCGAGATCGGCCAGACCCTCGCCAAGACGTTCGCCCGCAAGGGGATCGCGGTATCCGTCGCAACCACGCGCGATCCGGAAAGCTTCGCATCGACCGCGGTGGCGATCGGTCCCGGCATCACGCCCAAGACGCTTGCCGAGGCGGTCGAGGCGGACGTCATCTTCCTGGCCGTCCGTTTCCAATCGCACCTGGATGTCGCGAAGGCGTTGCCGGACTGGCAGGGCAAGATCATCGTCGATGCGACCAATGCGTACGGTGTGTTCGCGGAGGATATGGGCGGACGGCCCTCGGCCAAGGTCGTCGCGGACGCGTTCGCCGGCGGCAGGGTGGTCAAGGGCTTCAACCACCTGGTCGCCGCCGTGCTCGACCAGGATCCGGCCGTACAAGGCGGCAGGCGCGTCGTGTTCCTGTCGAGCGACGACGACGATGCGGCAACACAGGTCGGCGCGCTCGCGGAAGATCTCGGCTTCGCGCCGATCCAGCTTGGCGGGCTTTCGGAAGGGGGGCTGCTCGTTCAGGCGCACGACAAGAGCTGGGGCCGCCTGATCTTCAAGGATCTGGTCAGGTTCGACCGATGAACACCGGCGAGAGAGGCGAAAATACCATGGGCACCGAAAAGAACGTCCAGACCGTGAAGGACTTCTTCGCCGCGATCGGACGCGGCGACAAGAAGGGCCTGCTGGCACTGGTCGCCGAGGATATCGAGTGGATCATCCCGGGCAAGGACTGGCCACTGGCCGGCACCTACCGTGGGCATGCCGGATTGTCGGATCTGCTTGAGACCGCAGCCAGATCGATCGAAACGTCCACGGAACCGCGGGAGTTCGTGGCGCAGGGCGACCGGGTCCTGGTGGTCGGCTTCGCGAAAGGGAGGATCAAGGCCACGAGCAAGACGTTCGAGGACGACTGGATTTTCGCCATCACGGTCCAGGACGGCAAGCTGACCAGCATCCGGGAGTATGTCGATACGCAGGCGCTGGCGCTGGCGGCGCAGTCGGATTCGTCCGGGCTGCGATAACATCCCCGTGTTCGAGCACCGCCCGCGCCGGTACGAACTCGTTCCTTGTCCTGCTCTCCGCTGGGCTCACCCTCGCATCCAGTCGTTGTAAACCGAACCTGAACAAAGTCGTTCAGGCTGCTGCCGTCGGAGCGCTCTACCGACGGCGTAGAAACCTACGCGCGAACACTGGAGACACCCGATGGCATCTGCGGCAGCCCTGCCCGAGACGAAGGACCCGTCGCGGCGCAGCACGCCTACCGGCACGCTGGACGCGCTCAACTTCTTCCTGGCCGATGTCCGCGACGGATTGGGCCCGTATCTCGCCATCTATCTGCTGGTCGTGCGCGGTCCGTCGCATGGCTGGAACGAGGCGACCGTCGGGCTGGTGCTCACCATCGCCGGGATCGTCGGCCTGTTGTCGCAGACACCGGCGGGCGGGTTGATCGACCGGGCGAAGAACAAGCCCCGTATCGTCATCGGTGCCGCTTTGCTGGTGACGCTCAGCAGCCTGTCGCTGCCGATCGTTTCCGGCTTCACCATGGTGACGATCACCCAGTCGATCGCGGCGGCGGCGGGCGCGATCTTTGCGCCGGCGATCTCGGCAATCACGTTGGGACTGGTCGGGCCGAAGCTGTTCGCCAAGCGGGTCGGTCGGAACGAAGCGTTCAACCACGCCGGCAATGCCACATCGGCAGCGCTAGCCGGCGTGCTGGCCTGGTCGTTCGGCCCCGTCGTCGTCTTCTGGCTGATGGCCGGACTGACCGTCGCGAGCGTCATCGTGGCGGCGAGGCTCAAGAACGGCGACATCGACAATGCGGTCGCGCGTGGCCTCGACTGCGAGCCCGAGGAAGGCTGCGAGGAGCCGAGCGGCTGGAAGACGCTGATCGAAAACCGCCCGCTGATGATCTTCGCCGCGGCCGCGTTCACCTTCCATCTGGCGAATGCGGCGATGCTGACGTCGGTCAGCCAGCTGCTCGGTCGCACCGTCGGCACCGACAAGGCGACCTCGCTGACCGCGGCCTGCATCGTCGCCGCGCAGCTGGTGATGGTCCCGGTCGCGATCGTCGTCGGGCGCAACACCGAGCGGTGGGGGACCAAGCCGATCTTCCTGGTCGCGTTCGGCTTCCTCGCCGCGCGCGGCGCGCTCTACACGGTGTCCAGCGATCCGTGGTGGCTGGTCGGCGTGCAGGCGCTGGACGGGATCGGCGCGGGGATCTTCGGCGCGCTGTTTCCGGTGATCGTCGCCGACCTGACCAAGGGTTCCGGCCGGTTCAACGTCAGCCAAGGCGTCGTGTCGAGCGTCTTCGGCCTGGGCGCCGCCTTGTCGGCAACGCTGGCAGGATCGATCATCGTCTGGGCCGGATACAGCGCCAGCTTCCTGACGCTTGCGGGAATCGCCGCGGCCGGGTTCGTGCTGTACCTCACCGCCATGCCGGAGACGCACAAGTGACCGGCCTGCCGTCTCCGACATGGTCGTATGTCCGTTCAACGGAGGGCCCGCGCGCATTGCGGAGGCCTTACCCAGCCGCTTGTTCCGCTCCGCATGGCCTACGAAGTGACGCCCGGCGCTCGCGGTCCCCAGTTTTGCGACGGCCTGGTCCCGACCATAACGGAAGGCGGCAATGATCCTCGCGACGGGCGCGACCTGGGGTATCTGCGCCGCCTCCACGGCGGCCGTCATCGCGCGGCCGTTCCGCTGGCCGGAAGCGATCTGGGCGGTCACGGGCGCGGCGGCGCTGCTGCTGTTCGGCCTGATGCCCTTCCCCGCCGCCGTCGGCGCGGTCGCAAAGGGAATGGACGTCTATCTGTTCCTGATCGGCATGATGCTGCTCAGCGAAGTCGCGCGCGCGGAAGGATTGTTCGACTGGATCGCCGCCACCGCCGCGATCCATGCCAGGGGATCGACCGCCCGACTGTTCGCACTCGTCTACGTCACCGGCATCGTCACGACGACGTTCCTGTCGAACGACGCGACGGCGGTGGTCCTGACCCCGGCGGTCTATGCCGCGGCGAAGAAGGCGAAGGCCGATCCGCTGCCGCTGCTGTTCGCCTGCGCCTTGATCGCCAACGCGGCGAGCTTCGTCCTGCCGATCTCGAATCCCGCGAACCTCGTGCTCTACGGTGGCAGGATGCCGCCTCTCGGCCAGTGGTTCGCCTCGTTCGCGCTGCCCTCGCTGGCATCGATCGTCGTCACCTTCCTCGTGCTGCGCTGGGTCGAACGCAAGCGGCTGGCGGGCAGTTGCTGCAGCGACGTCGAGCGCACGCCGCTGACCACAGGCGGCAAGGCTGCGTTCGTCGGGATCGTCGCCACTGCGATCGTGCTGCTGGTCGTCTCCGCGCTCGATATCGAACTCGGCTTGCCTACCGCGATCGCTGGCATCGTCACGACACTGGCGGTCTGCGCGATCGCGCGGTCGTCGCCGGTCGCGCTGCTGCGGGGTATCTCGTGGAGCGTGCTGCCGCTCGTCGCCGGGTTGTTCGTGCTCGTCGAGGCGCTGGACCTTACCGGCGTGATTGCCTGGGTGGCGCAAGCGATCCGCACCGCGTCGGCCGACCCGGTCCAGGCATCGGTGGTATCCGGAACGATCCTGGCGATCGGATCGAACCTGATGAACAATCTGCCCGCGGGCCTCGTCGCCAGCACCGCCGTCCTCCAGGCCCAACCGCCAAGGCTGGTCGTCGACGCGCTGCTGATCGGCGTCGACCTGGGCCCCAACCTGTCCATCACCGGTAGCCTCGCGACGATCCTGTGGTTGCAGGCGATCCGGCGCGAGGGCGAGGATATCGGGTTCTGGCGGTTCCTGAAGCTCGGTGCGGTGGCGATGCCGCTCGCGTTGATCGCGGCGCTCGGCACCCGGATCGTGCTCGGCTGATCTCAGGTCATGACTAGTACAGCTTCAACTCGACCAGCCGGGTGCGCTTGGCCAAAGGCTGGGCGAACGAGACGCGGATCTTTCGAACCGAGACCCGCGGCCACCGCGCGTGCGTGATGCCGTTCGCAATGGGATCGCCGCCCCTGGCTCGCAAAGCCGTCCAGCGCCGGCCATCCCAAGCCTCGAACCTCAGCGATTTCGGCACTGCAAACTCCTGGCGATCGTCAAAGAATGCGAGTTCGGCACGCGACACGTCGACGTCGGTACCAAAGTCGACCTGGTACCACTGCGCGTCCCGCGACGGTGCGGAGGACCATCCATTGGCCAACTCGGGGAAGAACCATATTCGGCCGTCGATCCCGTCGTGCAATTTCTCCGGATCCGTACCGCTCGACGCGCTGGCCTTGGGGAACTGACCGCGCACAAGCTGGATCGCTCGGTCGATCGGACGTTCGATCGGCGGCGTCGCAAGCCACGTGATCGGCACGATCATCCGCCCCAGGGTCGCGCGGTGGGCGACACGTTTGCGGTCTATTTCGATCGTCAGTCCGGGACGACCGCCATAACGCCGGCCATCGACGTCCCAGGTCACCGCGACGCTGTGGCCATGATAGGGCACGTCCTGCATCCGGAACCAGCGTAGCGCCTGCGGATCCCCGGCGTCCGGCAGCAGCGGATTGACTTCCAGCACGTCGTCCGCGCGCGGGCGAATCCCGACCAGACCGGTCAAGATCAGGTCCGCGTATCCGGAGTGGAAATAATGATGGCTGCGCGCCAGCCCGACGATCGGCTTACCGGTTTCGGGGTGGTAATCCTCCTCGATATCAAGCCGGTCGCCCTGGTAATGCAGCGCCGCATATTGCCGGAGCAGCCGCATGTAATCGCCGCGCGTCACCTTCGACTGGCGGTAGTGATCGAGCAGGTTCGCCATGCCCGTCAGGACCTGCGTGGTCTGGAACGGCCAGATCGGGCCATTCCACTGGCACTCGGGCGCACCCCGCTCATAGCGATATTGTCGCATGTAATATGGATAGCTCGGCTCGACGGTGCGCATGCCCGCCGCCCCACCAAGCCCGTCCCGGTCAAGCAGATGCGTCCACGCACCCGCGAGCCTGTCGTCGTCGTCCGCGAGATCGAACGTCCAGGGCAGGTATCCGACCAGTTCGCGCCCACGGGTCGGCGCCCAGTATGTCACGAACGTGTTATCGACCTTGTAGCGATCGATGAAGTGGCCGAGCGCCGGGCTCCACAAGTCTCGTTGCACCCGCACCTTGATCGCCTGTGCGCGCGCCGAAAAGTCTTCCGCACCCTCATGGTCGCCGACCATCGTCGACAGTCGGGCGATCGCACGGGCGTTGGCGTACATGTACGCGTTGATCGACGGCCGAAACGAATCCCCGCCGCGGAAGCCGTCCTTGCCGCCCGACGCGTCGATCGAGGAGATCGTGTATTCGGTCGCATCGAGCAGAGGCTCGACCCAATACAGCCCCTTGCTGGAGTCGAAGTGATCGTTCCATGCATCGTACAGCCGCCGCATCGCCGCGAGATGGCGGGTCGCTGCGGCACGGTCCCCGTCGACGAGGAACCGGGCATAGACCGAATCCGCCATGTAATCTGTAAAGTGCCGGTCGTTGCCGCGCCGATACATGAAATCGATGTAATCGTCGGCGAAGCGCCGGTCGCGCAGCCAGCGCCCCTCCCCGAGGTGGAAGCCGGTGGCATCGTTCAGGCTGGCATAGGGTTCGAGCTGCCAGCTCACATCGTCGAGGAACTCGGTCGAGATATAGCCATCGGCACCGAGATCGCGCTGGTGCGCGCGAAACAGCGACCAGCGGTAGTAATAGACCGCATCGAGCTTCGGATCAGCGGATTCGAAGAACGGAATCCGGTTCTCATACCAGGGCGCATCGTTGCCGAACCGCGCGCGGGCGATGCGGTGCGTGTCGAGCGACGGCGCGGTCACCGACGGCGCTGCGATAACCGGGACGGCCGCCCCGAGCAGCGCGGCCCCGAGCAGTAAGGAGCGGCGGAGGATCGGCTTCATACCGCATCCGATCATTCCGCCCCTCCCCTTTGACCGTATGTACCCGGCCTGATTACTTGAACGTGTAGCGCGCACCGATCGCGAAGGTGCGGTCGATGAGCAGCGTGCTGGAGTTGAACTCCTCGCGGTTACCGACGTCGCCGAACTTGTAATAGTTCTGCTGCTTGGCCTTGGTCAGGTTCACCGCGTCGAACGTCAAGCCGATATCCTTGTTCACGTTCAAGGTCAGCTGGAAGTCCAGGCTCTTCTCCGGGGCGCGCCAGAAGCCGATCGGGTTGGCGAACGACCGGGCTTCGTTGCTCTGCAGGAAGCCCTTGCGCCAGACGTACGACAGACGCGCGCCGATCGGCCCGTTATCGTAGGCCAGCGTCGCATTGTACGACAGTTTCGATACGCCGAAGAACGCCGACTTCGTCGATCCCGTGATCTCGCCGGCCGCGTTGGTGAGCGGGATGGTCTGTTCGGAATCGAGGATCGTCGCGCTGCCGGTGACACCAAGCCCGTTCAGAGGACCGGGCAGGTAAATCGGGAAATAGGTCAGGCCCAGTTCGACGCCCTTCAGCACGCCGTTTGACGCGTTCACCGGACGGGTGATGTTGAACGTCTCGGTATAGGTCTCATTGCGCGGCAGATAGTTGTTCGGGATCGACTCACGCACCGTGAGCGGCACGACCAACCCGTCGATCTCGCGACGGAAGGCGGTCACGTAGATCGCGCTGTTGCGCTCGAAATACCATTCGACCGCCAGATCGATGTTCTTCGAATGCGTCGGGGTGAGGTTTGCCGTTCCCGACGTGCCCGAACCGAAGCCGATGCGCGACAAGTCGCCCGTCAGCACCGGATTGGGGTTCAGATCGCCGAAGCTGGGACGCCGGAGCGTTTCGCCATAGTTGAAGCGGACGCGCAGATTGTTCGTGATCGCATAGCGCGCGGTGAACGAGGGCAGCCACTTCTCCGAACCGGTGGACACGGTCGTCCGGGCAAAGTTGGCACCGCGATCGAAATAGTCATAATCGGTGTCGATCGCCACATACCGCACGCCGGCCTGAAGCTGCAGCGGACGCCCGAAGATGCTGACTTCGCCATCGGCAAGCGCATAGGCGGCCACGTTCGTTTCCGAGATTCCGAACACCTGGCCAAAGCTCAGCTGATCGGACAGCAACAGGCCGGGCGCGACGGCGCGATACAGCGTGCGGACGGCATCGCGGTCCATGCTGCGCGGATCGGCCAGCACCCAGCTCGTCGGAATGTCCGCCTGGCCGTCGAAGAAGCCGCTGTTGGTGAAGGGCTTGCCCTCGCCGAACGCCGCCAGCGTGGTGCCCAGCCCCCCCGCGCCCTGGTCGCGCACGTAATTGTCAGCCTTGCGGTCGTCGAAGCGGAAGCCGCCCTTGATGCGCCGCAGGAATCCTTCGTCCCAGCCATATTCGCCATCGAGCATCATCGTCAGCGCGCTGCCGGTATTCTTGGTCCCGCTGTCGAACAAATTGCCGATCGTCCACGCCGTCGGGTCGGTCAGCACCGCCTGATTGCCGAAGCTGTACGACGGCAGCCCACCGCCCGCGTTGAAGTCCACGTCGATGTCGAGCGGCCCGCGATCGGTGCGGATGGCGAAGAACGAGGTCTCGTTCTTGCTGTCCTGATACGCGATGTCGGCCGAGATCTTGCCGCGCTCGCCCACGTCCCACTTGGCGTTCAACGCATAGACATAGCTGTCGGTCTTGCTGGTCGCCGTGTCGCCGCTGTTGAACCCTGCGACCGATCCGACCTGCCGCGACTTGATGATGTTCGTCCCGTCGAACAGCTCGAAGCTCGTCCCGGGATTGGCCGGCAGGTCGCCCCACCAATCGACGAAGCTGAAGTTCAGGCTGTTGAACGTCTTGCCCTTGAAGCCGGTGTAGAAGACTTCCGCGGTGTAGACCGAACGATCGTTGGGCGCCCATTGCAGCGCTGCATTGAGCGCGCGACGTTCGCGCTTGCCGTAGACATCGGACGCGATGACGGCGTCTCTCGACAGATAATACGGCGTATTGACGCCGTTGATGTTGAGCGTGGAGCCCGGCGCGGTGGGCAGACCTGCATCGAGGCCCGGCGTCCAGTTCTGGTTCCTGTCACCCGGAAAGATCCGCTGCAACGGGGTAAGCCCCGAACCCGCCGGCGGGTTTTCCGTCGCGAACGGCACCATCGCGCCGGCCTGCAAATTCTGGTTGCGGAATTCGGCGCGCGTGTAGCTGCCGTTCACCAGCAGGCCGATGTCGCCGATGCCGGTTTTCCAACGGTCGCTGATCAGCAGCGCGGCATTTGGGTTCACCTTGTCGGCGAGTTCCGAATAGAGCCCGCGTACGAGGCCCGATATCGCGAAGCCGTCGAAATCGAGCGGGCGCCGGGTCTGCACGTCGATCTGCCCGGCCAGACCCGTTTCCAGCTGGTCGGCCGAACGGGTCTTGTAGACGTCGACCTGTTTGACGAGGTTCGCCGAGATATCCTGCAGGTTGAAGGACGTGCCGGCCGCGGTGAAGATGTTGCGCCCGTTCAGCGTCGTCAACGGATCGGTCAGACCTCGGATCGTGATCGTCGCCGCTTCGCCGCCGGCGCGGTCGGTGACCTGAATGCCGGTCACGCGCTGCAGCGCCTCGACGACGTTGTTGTCGGGCAGCTTGCCGACGTCTTCCGACACGATCGAATCGACGATCTGGATCGAATTCTTGCGAACGTTCAGTGCGCCGACGATCGAGGCACGGACGCCGGTGACGACGATGTCCGCGTCGGTCTGGTCGCCTGCGGTCTGGTCGCCGGCAGTCTGGCTGGTCGCGGGCTGTTCAGCCGAGGGCGACGTCTGGACGGTGTTGGCATCGACACCCGCGGGCGTACCGGTCGCCGGCAGGCCGTTCCGATCCTGCGGCGTGGTCGGTACGGCCTGCGCCTGTGCCGGCGCTCCCAGCATCAGCGCTGCGATCGATGCGGAACACAGAATTAACGACTTCATCGCCATCTAGCCTCTCCCTGGCATGCCCATCCGACCTTATCGGCAGTCGGTATTACTCGGACATTCGGTATGATCGGACGGACGTTGATGCAAGCGTTAATTTACCCAGCCACCTAGCTGGACAGGTCAGCGAGGCGTCAGGCGGTACAACGCAGCGCCGTGCGATGGCACACGTGTGACCAGCGTACCGGACGCCCTTTCCAGATCGCGCCGTGCCCAGAGATCACGAACGCCGACCGGCCCGTTCAGCGCGATCATGTCGAGACGAAGCTGCACGGATCGCTCGGTTTTGTCTGTGTTAAACAGCGCGAGATAGCGGTCCTGCGATCCCGGCACGCGCGCTGACCAGACTCGTATACCGTCTTCCACAAAATGCGGCTGGTTGGCGTAGCTCGCCTGGTTGACCGCGATGACTTCGGGATTGGTCAGCAGATCGAGCGTCGGGCGGTCGAGATGGCGGAGGTCGCCGCCCATGATCAGCGGCGATCGCGCGATCGACCACAGGGTCATCAGCGTGCGCTGTTCGTCGGGCGTGAACTTGGTGTCGCGCGCGCCGAGCGCGAGGCGCCCGAGCGGCAGCATGTCCGCATCGGGCCAGCCGCCGGGTACGCGGTGCGCGTTCCAGTTCTCCAGCCGAGTGAACTGCGCTTCGAGCAGCGGCCATTCGTCCCAGAAATCGTCGCTGATTCGCCACATCTGCGCAAAGCGGCGGACGTGATCGGCGCGGGATACCGGCGTTTCGCCGGGCGACAGGCTCAGGATGATCGGCCGCCTGGTCGCGACGATCGCGGCGTGTGCGGCCTCGATCTCGGGGGCATGCGCGTCATACGGCCGGCTCATGTCGTCCATCTTGACCAGATCGACGCCCCAGGATGCGTAGAGCGCGAACACGCTGTCGTAATAGGCCTGCGCGCCGGGCTTGCGCATGTCGACGCCGTACATGTCCGGGTTCCACAGACAGATGCTGGTCGTATCGGCGATGTCGCGGGCGCGGTATTTCGTGCCGAACACGGGTAGGTTGCGCTCGACGGCCAGCCGCGGAATGCCGCGCATCAGGTGGATGCCGAACCGCAGGCCGAGCGCGTGCACCCGGTCGGCGAGCGGGCGGAAGCCCTTGCCGCTGGCGCTCGACGGAAACCGGTTCGGCGCGGGCAGCAACCGGCCATAGCCGTCCATCGCCGGTGTCGGCTTGGTCGCGTAGGTGTAGCTCTGCGCCCCCGGCTCGTACCACTGGATATCGACGGTGAAGATATCATAGCCCGACGGCAGCAGCTTTTCCGCCATGATCGTCGCGGTCTCGATCGCCTGCGCCTCGGTGATCGTCGTCGCGAAGCTGTTCCAGCTGTTCCAGCCCATCGGCGGCGTCGGCGCCAAGGGCTTCGAGCCAGCACTCGCGCCAGCGCCTATCGCGGCCGCGGGTACGGCTGCGGCTCCCGCGGCGAGGAACGTCCGGCGATCGAGGCCGCTCACCGCAATGGGCCGTTGGCAACCGGTTCGCCGAAATCGGGGGTACCGTCGGGCTTGTACTTGAAGGTCTGGACGCGGGTATGGCGGTTGGGATCGAACAGCGGGTCGCCCTTGATCGCCTCATAGTCGCGCGCGTGATAGACCAGAATGTCGCGGCCGCGCTCGTCGACGGTGAAGCTGTTGTGGCCCGGCCCGAAGACCTTGTGCGCGGGCGAGGACTTGAACACCGGCTGCGGCGATTTCGTCCAGGCCGCCGGGTCCATGATGTCGGCATCGTCGCGCGCGGTCAGCATGCCCATGCAGTATCGCGCGTCGGTCGCACTCGCCGAATAGGTCATGAACAGCTTGCCGTTGCGCGCCAGCAGCGCAGGCGCCTCGGCGACCTTGAACCCGCGGATTTCCCAGTCGAGCGTCGGGACCGCCAACCGCGCGGGCTTCGCCGCCAGCGTCAGCGGGGTCCCAAGCGGCGCGAGATAGAGGTTGCTGTTGGTCTCGATCCCCGGCTCGCGCTGTGCCCAGGCGAGATAGCGCGTGCCGCGGTGGACGAAGCTGGTCGAGTCGAGCGTGAAGCTGTCCCACGGCGTCGTCAATTGCCCCAGCACGGTCCAGGTGCCGGTCATCGCGTCGGGTCCGTCGCAGACCACCGCGAAAGTGCGGATGCGGAACACGTCCTCGCCGCCGCCGCTGGGGCCTGCCGCGAAATACATGATCCAGCGGCCGTCGATCAGGTGCAGTTCGGGCGCCCAGAGGAAGCCGGACATCGGCCCGGTCTTCTCGTGTCGCCACAATACGCGCTCGTTGGCGGTCGACAGCCCTGCCAGCGTGCGCGAGCGGCGCAGCACGAGCCGGTCGTATTCGGGCACCGAGCCGGTCATGTAGTAATAGCCGTCGGTGTGCAGGAAGACCTGCGCATCGGCGCGCTGGCGGACCAGTGGGTTGACCGGCACCGGCGCCTTGGCCGCGACCCGTGCGAGCGCACCGCCAGCGGTCGCAGCACCAGCACCGGCCAGGAACAGCCGTCGTGTGAAATCCATCGTCATGGTCGGTTCTCCGCAACAGGCCAGCCATCCGCACCCCAGGCGATCGGTGCGATGCGCAACGTCGGGGTGCCTTTGGTCTGGGAATCATAGGCATGGTAGACGACATAATCCTTGCCGTCGGTGTCGTGCATCACGCCGGGGTGGCCGGGGCCGCGATAGCGCTGCTTTTCCTGCAGGTCGGCGCGCAGGAATATCGTCCCCCCGCCCTGCATCATCGCGCTGCCGTCCTTGCCCAGATACGGCCCGGTGATCGCCTTCGATCGGCCGACGACGGTGTAATAGGTGCTGTTCACGCCCTTGCAGCAATAGTCGTAGCTCGCGAGCAGCCAGTAGTAGCCGCCATGGCCGATGATGAACGGCGCCTCGACCGGCGCTGGTCCGCCCGCGGGTGCTGGCCGGCGCGCGATCGCATGGGGTTTCTCCGCGGGGTCGAGCAGCTTGCCGGTCTTGGGGTTCAACGCGAACAGCTTGATGCCGGTCCAGAAGCTGCCGAGCGACAGCCACTCGTGGCCCTGCGCATCGACGACGTGGTTGGGGTCGATCGCGTTGAAATCGTCCTTGGGCGTCGACATCACCACCAACCCCTCGTCGCGCCAGCCATAGCCGGGCGCCTTGGGGTCGAGCGTCGGGCTGGTCGCGAGCCCGATCGCCGAGCGGTTCGAGCCGAACGTCGAGACCGAATAATAGAGCCGGTACCGCCCGTCTGCGCTGCGCGAAATGTCGGGCGCCCACATGCCCTTGGTGCCCGGCACCGCCTTGGTCGCCCAGTCCGGCAGGCGCGACAGCGGCGGCGTGCCAGCGGTCCAGTGGACCAGATCGGGCGAGGTGCGTGCGCTCAGCATCTGGCCGTCGAGCCCGGTGCCGTAGACGTAATAGGTATTCCCTGCGCGGATCATCACCGGGTCGTGGACCGGGGCAATGTCGCCGGTCAGGCGGGCGTTTAATGCAGGCGGTGCATCGGCGGTTTGCGCCAATACGCTACTCGCGAGCGTCAGCGCGATCAGTCCGGTCGCCCATTTCGGTGCGGCCATCGTCTCTCTCCCGTAGGTGCGCCCGCCGGTTGCTCCGGCGGGCGTCACGATCACTTCAGTTCGAGCATCACCACCGACATCGGCGGCAACGTCACCGACAGCGTTCCACCGCTCAGACTAGCGCCATTGAATGCCTTCGGTGCGACCGCGTTGGGCGCCTCGAAGGTGTTGAGCGCAGTCATCATCGGCGCGGTCAGCACCTGCCCGGTGACGGTCTGCGCCGTCACGCCGGGCAACGCGGCCGAGACGCTCGTGGGCTTGTTCGGATCGAGGTTCGAGAGCGCGATCCGCACCACGCCGTCCTTTCCGCGCACCGCCGATGCGCTGACCGACGGCATCGTCCACTGGTCCTTGTTGTACCAGGGCGACTTGATATCGATCGGCAGGACGGTGCCGTCCATGTACGGCTTGTACATCGCGAACACGTGATAGGTCGGCGTCAGCACCATCTTGCTGCCGTCGGTCAGGATCATCGCCTGCAGCACGTTCACCATCTGCGCGATCGCGGTCATCTTCACGCGGTCGGCATGCTTGGCGAAGATGTTGAGGTTGATCGCGGTGACCAGCGCGTCACGCAGCGTGTTCTGCTGGCGCAGGAAACCGGGGTTGGTGCCCGGATCGCCGGCGTACCACGTGCCCCACTCGTCGACCGCGAGCCACATCGTCTTCTTCGGATCGACCTTGTCCATGATCGCCGAATGCTTGGTGATCAGCTCGTCCATCTTGAGCGTCTCGGACAGCGTCTCGGCCCAGCCGCGCTCGTCGAACACGGTCGCGGACGCACGCGGCGGCCAGCCACCGGGGACGGTGTAGTAATGCAGCGACAGCGCATCGACCTTGCCGACCAGCTCTCGCGCCATCGTCTCGGTCCAGTGATAATCGTCGACGTTGGCGCCGCTCGCGATCTTCATCACGCGCGTATCCTTGGGCGCCTTGATGAAGGTGGCATAACGCCGCGTGACGTCGGCGGCATATTCGGCGCGCATGTTGCCGCCACAGCCCCACAGCTCGTTGCCGACGCCGAAATACGGCACCGCCCATGGCGCCTTGTGGCCGTTCTTGGCACGTTCGTCGGCGAGCGTGCCGGCGGGCGAGGTCATGTATTCGACCCACTCCGCCATTTCCTGCGGCGTGCCGTTGCCGACGTTGCCGGCGATATAGGGCTCGGCGCCGAGCTGTCCCGCGAGGTCCATAAACTCGTGCGTGCCGACCGTGTTGGGCTCGGTCACGCCGCCCCAATGCGTGTTGATCTTGACCGGGCGCTTGGCCTTGGGGCCGATGCCCTCGCGCCAGTGATATTCGTCGGCGAAGCAACCGCCGGGCCAGCGCACGACCGGCACGCCGATCCCGCGCAGCGCGGTGACGACATCGGTGCGGAAACCGCGGACGTTGGGAATCTTGGACTTTTCGCCAACCCAGAGCCCGCCATAGATGCCGGTGCCGAGATGCTCCGCGAACTGCGTGAAGATGCGGCGATCATAGGTCGGGCCGGGCGTGTCGGCGTGGACCGTAACGGTTGCCCCGGTCGAACCGGGCGCGGTGGCGGGCGCGTCGGTCTGCGCGGTGCCGATGCCGGCGGTCGAGAGCAGGAGCGCGGCGGCGATGCCCTTCAGCGTGCGGGTCATTTTTGCCTCAATCATCGAAAGCCTCCACGGAATTGCGGGTGCCGCGCAGGAACGCGTCGGCGACGAGGGTGAACGGGGTCGTGTCGACTTCGCTGCGACCACCGCGGATCAGCGCGGCGAAGCGCGTGTAGAGGCCGGGATATTCCTCGTCGTCGTTATGCACGGTGCCGCTCGGCAGGGTGAGTACCGCGCCGCCCTTGGCGAGGCTGAGCGTGCCGGCGTCGGTCTCGACGGTGATGTCCCAGCTCTGCGGGCCGGTCTGGCGCCAGTCGAGATCCATGCTGATCGGCGTACCCGAGGCGCTGCGGAAGGTCAGGTCGGCGGCGATCGGCGCGGCGCGGTTGGCGGGCGTCGACAGCGTCGCGGCCGTCAGGAAGAACGGCTGCGGCAGGATCTCGGTCGCGATCGACAGCGCGTTGATGCCGGGATCGAAGACGCCGAGCCCACCCGGCTCCCAGATCCACGCCTGCCCCGGATGCCAGACGCGAACGTCCTCGCGCCAGACGATCGACACGCGCTCGATCTTACGCTCGGCGAGCCACGCCTTGGCCGGCGCGACACCCGCTGCGAACCGCGAATGCCAGCCGGCGAACAACGTCGTTCCCGTTTCGGAAGCCTGCGCTTCGAGTGCATCGACCTCGGCGAGCGTCGCGCCGGGCGGCTTTTCGAGGAAGACGTGCACGCGCTTGGCGAGCGCCATCGAGGCGAGCTCGTAGCGTACCTGTGGCGGCGTGCAGAGCGCGATCGCGTCGATCGCCGGACCGTCGGCGAGCAACGCCTCCAGCGACCTGAAGTTGGCGATACCCTCGACGCCCGGATCACGCGGGCTGACGCTGGCCACGAACTCGAACTCAGGGTTGCCCGCGATCGACGGAAGATGCTGGTCGCGGGCAATCTTGCCCATACCGATGACCGCGATCTTGATAGCGGCCATGCTTAGAGCGCCTTCACGGTAACGGGCTGCGGCGCAGCCTTGGTCAGCGTGTTGCGCAACGGCAGGGTGAACGGCGCAGCCTCGATCTCGAACACATCGCCTTCGCGCGTCGTCACGCCGTCGGCGAACGACAGCGTCGCGGTGCCGAAGAAATGGACGTGCACGTCGCCCGGACGGCGGAACAGGTCGTATTTGAAGTGATGCGCCTCGAGGTTGGCGATGGTGTGCGACATGTTCGCCTCGCCCGACAGGAACGGCTTTTCCCACAGCAGCGCGCCGTCGCGGTGGATGCGGCTCGCACCCTCGATATGCTCGGGCGGCGTGCCGACCAGCAGTTCGGGGCCGAGCGACGCCTGGCGCAGCTTCGAATGCGCGAGCCAGAGATAATTGTGGCGCTCGGTGACGTGATCGCTGAATTCGTTGGCGAGGCACAGGCCGAGGCGGAACGGCGTGCCGTCGGGACCGATCAGGTAGATCCCGGCAAGCTCTGGCTCCTCGCCGCCATCTTCGGCGAAATCGGGCATCGCGAATGCCGCACCCGGCGCAACCAGCCCCGAGCCATCGCCCTTGTAGAACCATTCGGGCTGCTGGCCACGCGTCCCCGCTGCGGGCTTGCCGCCCTCGACGCCTTCGAGGAACATCCGCATCGAATCGGTCTGCTTCTCGGCGTCCGCGGCCGCGCGGTGCATCTTGTCGCGGCCCTCGGCCGAACCGAGATGCGTCAGGCCGGTGCCGGTCATGATCAAATGGGCCGGATCGACATGATCGATCGGCGAGGTCAGGCGACCCGCGGCGAGTTCGGCGGCGATGTCGACGCTCGCGCCCGTTCCACAGGTCGCAACCGCGCCGGCGAGATCGCTACCGGCGGCAATCGCACGCTCGGCCAGCGCGCGAACGCTGTCGACCCCAGTGACGAACGCCGCCCCCTCGTTAGTAGCCGCGATCACCGATCGCGTGCCATCGACACCAACATGCTGCAACAGACGCAAAGTCATCAATTTCTCTCCTAGTCGGGACGCCGCCGTTACGGTTCGCCCCCGATATTTTCAGGTCAGTTGGCGGGAACGCCGTCGATCAGCCGCGGCGCGGTCGTGCCGTCACGCAACATCTCCGGCAGCAGTTCGGGCAGCAGATTCTGGTACGACACCGGCCGCAGGAACCGATCGATCGCAAGGCTGCCGACCGAAGTCGTGCGGCCGTCCGACGTCGCCGGGAAAGGACCGCCATGGACCATGGCATGGGCCACCTCGACACCGGTAGGCCAGCCGTTCGCGAGAATGCGTCCCGCCTTGCGTTCGAGCAGCGGGATCAGTCGCGACGCCATGTCGGCATCGCCCGCATCCATCTGGATCGTCGCGGTCAGCTGACCCTCGGCGGCGCGCAGTACGGCGTGGAGCTCGTCCTCGCTCGTGCAGCGCACCAGCAACGACGATGCCCCGAACACTTCATGCCCCAGCGCCTTGTCGCGCAGGAACTGTGCGGCGGTCGTCTCGAAGAACGCCGCCTGGCCCTGCGCGACGCCTTCGCCGACCTTGCCACGTGCGATCTCGTTCACCGCGTCGTGGCTGGCGAGTGCGGCGATGCCCTGCTCGTAGGCGGCATGGATGCCGCTGGTGAGCATCGTCGCGGCGGGAGCCTCGGGCAATGCCGTTGCGGCAGCGGACACGAATGCGTCGAGCCCCTCGCCTTCGAGCGCGAGCACGAGGCCGGGGTTGGTGCAGAACTGCCCCGCGCCCATCGTGAGCGACCCGACGAACGCCGTGCCAAGCGCAGCGCCGCGCGCCTTCAGGGCTTCGGGCAGCAGCACGACCGGGTTGATGCTCGACATCTCGGCATAGACCGGGATCGGAACTTCACGGGTCTGCGCCAGCTTGACGAGTGCAAGCCCCCCTGCCCGCGAACCGGTGAAACCGACTGCGGCGATCCGGGGATCCTGCACCAGCGCGCTGCCGAGCTCGTTGCCGGGACCGACCAGATGCGAGAACACGCCCGCCGGCAATCCGCACGCAGCGACCGCGGCCTCGATCGCGCCGGCGACCAGCGCGCCGGTGGCTGGATGCGCAGGGTGCCCCTTGACGACGACCGGGCAGCCTGCGGCCAGCGCCGACGCGGTGTCGCCACCAGCGGTCGAGAAGGCGAGCGGGAAATTGCTTGCGCCAAACACCGCGACCGGGCCGAGCGGGATCATTCGCAGCCGAAGATCGGGGCGCGGCAAGGGCGCGCGATCGGGCAGTGCCGGATCGATCCGCAACCCCATCCAGCCGCCACGACGGACGACGCCGGCGAACAGCTTCAACTGGCCGACGGTGCGGCCGCGCTCGCCTTCCAGTCGTGCGCGCGGCAGGCCGCTTTCGCGCATCGCGGTGACGATCAGGTCGTCGCCGAGTGCGACGATCTTCTCGCCGATCCGTTCGAGAAAGTCGGCGCGTGCGTCGTTGCCGGTCGCGCGATAGGCGTCGAATGCCGCCTCGGCGGCGGCGCATGCTGCCTCGACATCGGCCGGGCCATGCACCGCGAACGGATTACCCACTGCAGCACCGGTGGCGGCATCGATGGATCGAAACGCAGAACGCTCGGTCTGGCTCGTGCTTGTGTCTGACATAGTATCCACTCCCTATACTCCGACATATAAGCGACGCTAGGTTTTGGCAATCTTTGTCGTTCCTTGATCGTGCAGGGGCTGTTACGCCGTGTCCAGGGAGCAAGCGTTATGACGGACGTCGATCGAGTAGAGGTCGTTAGCGAAGATGAAACGCCGATCGCCCGCGCTCCACGCGGTACCGGTCGACGGTTGCACGGCGCGGTCGCCCATAAACTCGGCACCGCGATATTGTCGGGGGAGTATGCACCCGGCGACACCCTGTCAGGCGAAGTCGAGTTCTCGAAAACGCTCGACGTGTCGCGCAGCGCCTACCGCGAGGCCGTCCAGGTCCTCACCGCAAAGGGACTGGTCGAAAGCCGTCCGAAGATCGGCACGCGCGTGCTCCCGCGCAGCCGGTGGAACCTGCTCGATCCCGACGTCCTCGCCTGGGCGTTTGCGGGTGAGCCCGACATCGCGTTCGTCCGAGGCCTGTTCGAACTGCGCGCGATCGTCGAGCCGGCGGCGGCGGCGTTGGCCGCGGAACGACGCGAACGGACCGACCTGAAGATCATGAAGGAAGCCTTGGCGGCGATGCGGCGCCATACGCTGGCCACCGAGGCAGGGCGCGCGGCGGATCGCGAGTTCCACGACGCCGTGCTGACCGCGACACGCAACGATGCGCTGATCGTGCTGAGCGCGAGCATCGGCGCGGCCGTCAACTGGACCACGCAGTTCAAACAGCGCGCCCGCGCCTTGCCCCGCAATCCGATCCCCGATCACGTGCTGGTCTACGACGCGATCGCCGCCGGCGATGCCAACGGTGCTAGCGCAGCGATGCGGACGCTGGTCGATCTGGCGCTGGAGGATACGAAACTGGCGATGGCACGCTGATCGCCCGCCACCGCCGCTTCGTCGTCGCCCGCTAAATCGGCGCCCCGGTCAAGGGGCGCGCCACTTCAGGGAACGGCGACGGGATCGGGCAGCGCTTCGGTCACGCGCGAGCCCCAGACCGCGTAGAACAGGATGTACAGTTCGCACACCGCGGTCAGCAGGAACGAGATCTGCAACCCGTAGGTATCGGCAAGCCAACCCTGGACGATCACCAGCGCACCGCCCGCGATCGCCATGATCAGCAGGCCGGACCCTTCTTCAGTGAGCGGACCGAGGCCGCGGATGCCGAGCGTGAAGATCGTCGGGAACATGATCGAGTGGAACAGCCCGACCGAGATCAGCGCCCACATCGCGACGTGCCCGGTGGTGAAGGTCGCGATCAGCATCACGACGAACGCACCGATGCTCGCCACCGCCAGCACGCGCTCGGCGGGGATCGTCCGCATCACGACGCTGCCGACCAGCCGGCCGACCATCATGCCGCCCCACAGGATGAACAGGTAATGCGAGGCCTGCTCGTGCGTCAAATTGCCGATCTGCGGCTGGCTGACGAAATTGATGAACAGATTGGCGACGCCGATCTCGGCTATCAGATAAATGAAGATCGCCGGGATGCCGAGTACGAGGTTGCGGTGCGACCAGAGCGACAGGCCCTTGCGATCCGCCTTCGCCGAGCGCTGCGTCGACGCGCCCATTGCCGGCAGCGGGAAGCGCGCGATCACGATCGCGAGCACGACCAGCACGCCCGCGACGATCAGATACGGCAACACCACCGACTGTGCGTCCGCAAGTCGTTCTGCCGGCGTGAGCACCGCGGTCGACCCGGCAACGGCAGTGCCCGATGTGGAACGACCGAGGATCAGATACCCGCCGAACAGCGGCGCGAGCGTAGCCCCCGCCGAGTTGAACGCCTGCACCAGGTTGAGCCGCGACGACGCGGTCTCGGAGGGACCGACGACCGCGACATACGGGTTGGCCGCGACCTGGAGCAGCGTAATCCCGCTCGCGATCACGAACAGCGCAAACAGCGTGACGCCGTAGGACGGCAATCGCGCGGCGGGCACCATCATCAGCGCGCCGACCGCCATCAGGCCCAGCCCGAACACCATCGCGCGCTGATAGCCGACTCGCTCGATCAGCTTGGCGGACGGGATCGACGCGAAGAAATAGGCGATGAACCAGACGCTCTCGATCAGCGTGGTCTGTGTGTAGCTGAGGTCGAACACGCTGCGCAGATGCGGCAGCAGCGTGTTGTTGATGACCGTGATGAAGCCCCACATGAAGAACAGGCTGGCGAGCAGAGTCAGTGCGGAGCGGTAGCTTGGGCTAGCCCCCGGCGGATCCTGTGTCGCTGCACCCTCGACGGGTCGTTGCATCTGTATCGGCATCGCCATAATCGCTCACCCTCCGTGCCATGTCGGCGACTGCACGACAGTCTTTTCCCGCATGGCTTGCTCAGAAATATATTGTCGGACTATATAGCCTCACAAGGCGCGTCAACGGCGTCGAGCGATTAAGGACGGGAACCGGGATGCGCGCAATCACAAAGTCGGGGATCATCGCGGCCACTGCGTTGACGATAGTGTCGTCACACGCCGCGAACGCCGCATCGGCCAAGCGCGAAGCGTTCGGCAAATTGCCCAACGGCACCGCGATCGAAGCCGTCACCTTGACCGGCAACAACGGTGTCAGCGCGCGCATCATGACGCTCGGCGCGACGCTCCAGTCGTTCAACGCACCCGACCGCAACGGCAAGGCGGCCGACATCACGCTCGGCTATGACGATGCCGCAAGCTACGTCACCGCACCCAATTTCTGGGGCCAGACGATCGGGCGCTACGCCAACCGCATCGCCGGCGGCCGCTTCACGCTCGACGGCAAGCCCTATCAGATCACGCTCAACGACAAGACCAACACGTTGCACGGCGGCACGGTCGGCTTCGACAAGCATGTCTGGAAGATCGTCTCGGTCACGAATGGCGCGCAGGCGAAGGTCGTGATGACGCTGACCAGCCCGGCAGGCGACCAGGGCTACCCCGGCACGCTGTCGGTCAAGGTCACCTATGCGCTCGACGACAAAGGTGCGCTGACGATCGACTTCGACGCGACCAGCGATGCACCGACGATCGTCAACCTGACCAATCACGCGCTGTTCGATCTGGCGGGTGAAGGCTCCGCGACCGGGATCTACGGCCAGCGGCTGACGATCCCGGCGCGGCGCTATACGCCTGTCAACGCGACGCTGATCCCGACCGGCGAGTTGAAGCCCGTCGCGGGCACCGTGTTCGACTTCACCAAGGGACGCGCGCTGTCCGGCGGCATTCGCGACGGACGCGATCCGCAGATCGCCATCGGTCGCGGCTGGGATCACAACTTCGTGCTCGACAAGGGCGCAACGCCCGAGCCGGGGCTCGCCGCGCGGGTCGAGGACCCGGCATCGGGTCGCGTGCTCGAGGTATTGACCACCGAGCCTGGGGTACAATTTTACTCGGGCAATTTCCTCGATGGGTCGCTGATCGGCAAGTCTGGTCATGTGTACCGGATGGGCGACGGCCTCGCGCTCGAACCGCAGAAATTCCCCGACACCCCCAACCAGCCTGCGTTCGGTTCGGCGCGCGTCGATCCCGGCAAACCCTATCATCACCGCATGGTCTACCGCGTTTCCGTCGCCCGCTGATACCGGCCCGCCGACATCGACCTCTAGCCCGATCTCCAGAAAGCTCCTCATGACCGAAATGCCCAAGCTTCCCCAGTCGCTCAGAAGCCGCGCGTGGTTCGACAACCCCGAGAACATCGACATGACCGCGCTCTATCTGGAGCGCTATCTGAACTTCGGGTTGAGCCTCGAGGAACTGCGCTCGGGCAAGCCGATCATCGGCATCGCGCAGACCGGCAGCGACCTGTCGCCGTGCAACCGCCACCACTTGGTGCTGGCGGAACGCTTGCGCGAAGGCATCCGTGAAGCCGGCGGCATCGCGCTCGAATTCCCGGTCCATCCGATCCAGGAAACCGGCAAGCGCCCGACCGCGGGGCTCGACCGCAACCTCGCCTATCTGGCGCTGGTCGAGGTGCTGTACGGCTATCCGCTCGACGGCGTCGTGCTGACGATCGGCTGCGACAAGACGACGCCCGCCTGCCTGATGGCCGCCGCAACCGTCAACATCCCGGCTATCGCGCTCTCCGTGGGACCGATGCTCAATGGCTGGCACAAGGGCGAGCGGACTGGCTCGGGCACGATCGTGTGGAAGGCGCGCGAGCTGCTCGCGACCGGCGCGATCGACGACGAGGGCTTCATCAAGCTCGTCGCATCGTCGGCACCCTCGACCGGCTATTGCAACACGATGGGCACCGCGACCACGATGAACAGCCTCGCCGAAGCGCTCGGCATGCAGTTGCCCGGCTCGGCCGCGATCCCGGCGCCTTATCGTGATCGCCAGGAAGTTGCCTACCGCACCGGCAAGCGGATCGTCGACATGGTTGCCGAGGATCTGAAGCCTTCGGACATCCTCACGAAGGAGGCGTTCCACAACGCGATCGTCGTCAATTCGGCGATCGGCGGCTCGACCAACGCACCGATCCATCTCGCCGCGATCGCGCGCCATATCGGCGTCGACCTGCCGATCGACGACTGGCAGACGCACGGCCACAAGGTGCCGCTGATGGTCAACCTCCAGCCCGCAGGCGAATATCTCGGCGAGGATTATTACCATGCCGGCGGCGTGCCAGCAGTAGTCGCCGAGCTGATGAAGCAGGGCCTCATCCACGAAGACGCGATGACCGCGAACGGCAAGTCGATCGGCGACAATTGCCGGACCGCGACGATCGAGGACGAGCGCGTCATCCGCCCGTTCGCGACGCCGTTGCTGGAGGACGCCGGCTTCATCGTGCTGCGCGGCAATCTGTTCGACTCGGCGATCATGAAGACCAGCGTGATCTCACCGGAGTTCCGCGAGCGCTATCTGTCCAACCCGGACGATCTCGAAGCATTCGAGGGCCCCGCGGTCGTGTTCGACGGACCGGAGGATTATCATCACCGGATCGACGACCCCTCGCTCGGGATCACCACCGACACGTTGCTGTTCATGCGTGGCGCCGGCCCGATCGGCTATCCGGGCGCCGCCGAGGTCGTGAACATGCGGCCGCCGGCGTATCTGATCCGCGAGGGCGTCCATGCCCTCCCCTGCATCGGCGACGGTCGCCAGTCGGGGACCTCGGGCTCGCCCTCGATCCTGAACGCCTCGCCCGAAGCCGCGGCGATGGGCGGCCTCGCGTTGATCCGTACCGGCGACCGTGTCCGCATCGACCTTGCCAAGGGCAGCGCCAACGTCCTGATCTCCGACGAGGACCTCGCCGAGCGCCGCCGAGCGCTGACCGAAGCGGGTGGCTATGCCTATCCGCGTTCGCAGACGCCGTGGCAGGAAATCCAGCGCGCCACCGTCGGCCAGATGGAAACGGGCGCAATCCTCGAAGGTGCGGAAAAGTACCAGCGGATCGCGCAGACGATGGGCCTACCGCGCGACAATCACTGATACGCATGCAGCATCGCCGTCCCGTGGGAGGGCGATGCTGCACACCGTTTACCGCTGGCGACGTACCGCGGATCCATCGAACGGCGCCGTCGGTACGACGCCCTTCGGTGCCGCGCTCAAGCGTCGGATCAGATCCGTCTCCGCTTGACGATACGGCATGCCGTCGTTCCGGAATACTTCGTGAAACCAGATCGTCGGCTCGGCGAGCACGTACGGCTTCTGCCAGCTGTCCCACGGTAGTCGCGTCTGCGTCTTCCCATCGACGAACCCCCAGTTGATCATGCCGACATTGTAGCGCTTGCCGATCGGCAGCGAGCCATCGAAGGTCGATCCGTTGCCGCGCGCCATGTATTCGGTGCAGATCACCGGGCGGTTATAGGCGAGCCCCCAATTTCCCCGAAGGCGCGATCCTGACGAGCGATGCGCGGCATCAAGGGCCGGGCCACCACAGCTTCATCCGCACACCTCAGGGCGAGTGGTTGATCGTGTATCATCGCTGGGATCAGCGACCGCGTCCGCTACGGCGCCGATGGCACGATCCTGCCGATCGCGATGACCGACGGCGAAGAAGCGCCGACCTTGCCGCTCAACAACCACTCGAGTCCTCATCCTGCCTTATGAGCGAGGTTGCTTGAAATCGAGAACCACCTCGTCCTCAGCGCGGATCGTCTTCAGGTCGATCGTCGGGTCAGCCAGCGATGTCGAGTCGGCGTGCACCGACCCGACGACCAATGCGCGGCCCTGCACGTAATCCCGCACGCGGTTGACGCAATCGAGCGCGATCACGCGTCCGGCTTTCAGGTAGATCACCGAAAAGCTGCGCTCTGCGGGATCGCCGCGCAGAACCGCTTCGTCGTAGCCCGTCGACAATCCGACGGTCTGAAGCTTGAGGTCGTACTGGTTCGACCAGAACCACGGCACCGCATGATAGCGCTCGGGCGCGCCGGTCAGCATCTTGGCCACGGTCGTCGCCTGGTCGTTCGCGTTCTGCACCGACTCCAGGCGGATCGTCGCGCCATTCGCGAACGCGTTTGCATGGGCCGCGCAGTCGCCGATCGCAAAGACGTCGGGCAACGTCGTGCGGCAATGGCCATCGACCAACACGCCGTTGTCCCCCGCGGCCCCGGCCGCAAGCAACGGCGCGACGGTGGGCACGATCCCGATCCCGACGATCACCATCTGGCATTCGAGCAACTCGCCATCGGCAAGGCGGACGGCGGATGCTGCGCCGTCCGCCCCCTCGATGCACGACACCGCGACGCCCGTCCGCAGGTCGACGCCGTGCGCACGGTGCTCGGCTTCGTAGAACCGCGTCAGCGGCTCGCCCGCGACACGCGCCAGTACGCGGTCCTGCGCCTCGACCAGGGTGACATGCTTACCGAGCTTGGTGAGCACTGCAGCTGCCTCGAGCCCGATATAACCGCCACCGATCACGACGACGCGCTGGACCGATGGCAGTTCGGCGATCATCCGGTCGACATCGGCGCGTGTCCTGACGCTATGGACCCCCATGAGGTCATGCCCGGCGCAGGTCAGCCGCCGCGGCGCGCCTCCCGTGGCCCAGATCAACGTCCCATACCCGATGACGCCGCCGGTCGCGGTCGTCACCCGGTGCGCCTCGGCATCGACGCTCGCGACGGTCAGCCCAGGCCGCAACGTGATCGCGCGGTCGCCCCAGAATGTTGCGGGGCGCAGGAGGATACGCTCGAACGGCTTGTTTCCCGAGAGATACTCCTTCGATAAGGGCGGTCGCTCGTACGGCAGCGAGGGCTCGTCACCGAGCAGCGCGATCGTACCGCCATGATTGCGCTGGCGCAGACTGATCGCCGCCTGCGCCCCGGCATGGCCCGCGCCGACGATCAATACGTCGTAATACTCCAGTTCAGACATTGCCCATCCTTCGCGAAGTCCCTGCACGCACCGCCTGTTGCCAACCAAGGTCAGCGATACACCGCAGGTCGGCGACCAGCCGCAAGGCGTGATCACGCGGTAGGGTCCGTTCAGACCGGTCGCCCTCGGACAGTTCGATGACGAGCGAACCCGCAAATTCGTCGACGTCCGCAGCCGTCCGTTCGGCTAACCGCGTCTCGTCGAACCGGTTCGCGTCACGCGCAGGTCGGCTTACCGCGAACGCCGGCTCGCTCATGCCGTGGTCTCGGACGCCTGCGCCGCTTTCCAGTCGCGCTTGATTTTCTTAGCGAGGCTCCATTTGTGAACCTCGGTCGGGCCGTCGTAGATCCGGAACGCGCGGATCTCGCGAAAGACCTGCTCGACGATCGTGTCGCCGGTCACGCCGGTACCGCCCATCACCTGGACGCAGCGATCGGCGATCCTCATCAACGCCTCCGATACCGCGACCTTCGCCATCGAGCTCTCCGCGGTGCCGAGCGAGCCCCCGTCGAGCACGCCTGCGCACCAGTCGATCATCAGTTCGGCCTGACGCAGGTCGATCAAATTCTCGGCGAGCATGAAGCCGACGCCCTCGTGATCGATCAGCGGCTTGCCGAACGCATGGCGCCGACAGGCATAGTCGGTGGCGATCTCGTTCGCGCGGATGCACGCGCCGAGCCAGCGCATGCAGTGCGACAGCCGCGCCGGCGACAGTCGCACCTGCGCATAGCGAAACCCCTCGTGCGGCGCACCGAGGATCGCGTCGGCGGACACGCGCAAGCCATCGATCGCGATGACCGCATGCCCGCCGGGCATCGAGCTGTCGATCGTGTCGAGCACGCGTTCGATGCGGATCGCCGGGTCGGGCAGGTCGACGAGGAACATCGTCGCCGCCAGCTTGCCGTCGCCGGGATCGGTCCGCGCCATGACGATGCCGATCTTCGCGCCGTCCGCGCCGGTGATGAACGCTTTCCGCCCATCGATCACCCAGTGGTTGCCGTCGAGCCGCGCGGTGGTCTGCATCATCGACGGGTCGGAGCCCGCGCCGCCCTCCGACGCCGGTTCGGTCATGAAGAACGCCGAGCGCGCGTCGCCGGCGATCATCGGCGCGAGGAAACGCTCCTTCTGCGCCGCCGACCCCGCCTTGCCGATCAGGTACATGTTGCCCTCGTCGGGGGCCATCGTATTGCACGCGAGCGGTCCGAGGGGAGACAGGCCCGAGCGGATCAGCACGTGCGCGGTCTCCGCCTGAGTCAGGTGATCGCCGTCGGCAAGGATGTGCGGTGTCAGGACGCCGGCGTCGCGGGCGAGCCCTCGCATCTCCTGGACGAGCTCGTCGGACGGCCCGTGACTGCCGCGGCGCGGATCGCGTTCGAACGGCACGACGACATCGCGGACGAACCGTTCGACGCGTTCGCCGATCGCCAGCGCGCGGGACGTAAGGGCGGTCACAACGACTGTCCGTCGTCGATCGTGGAGTCCGAACCGGTGATACCCGCGCTTGCGTCGGACAAGAGATAGATCAGCATAATATCGAGCGAATCCTCTTCGAATAATTTGCAGCACGGCCACGCCTGCAACCGATGCGACGGCGCCGAACCTTGCTTCGCCCGCGTCGTAGAATCACGGCATTCGCACCGGCTGGCGCGACGAGGACGACGCCTGTGCTAACCACGGGCATCCCATCTTCTCCGATAGCGCCGTCCGGATCCGAGGACTTCGTACGCACCGCGCTGCCCTATCGTCCAAACGCTCAACGGGCCGGACGCAAGCCGGCGCACAGCATTTCGACGATATCGCGCGCGACCTCCTGCGCGGACATCGGCCCGTCCGCGCGAAACCAGCGCGCCGGCCAGTTGAGCGCACCCGCGAGCGTGAACGCCGTCAGTCGCACGTCCAGCACCGTCGCCGACCGATCCGCCACTGCCGCTTCGATCATCGCCCGCATCGTCGCGTCGATCTCCGCCTTCAAAGCGCGAAACTCCTTCCGCGCGTCCGGCGACAAGACTTCGTCGGGCGTGCGGATGACGCAGCGACCGAAATCGTCCATCGTCACTTCGGCATAGCGGCGGAGAAACGCCTTGAGCCGTTCCAGTCCATCGCCCTCGATCCGCTGCGACTGTTCGGCGGCGAGACGCAATTGCTCCAGACCGATGCGAACGCACGCGAACAGCACCTGATCCTTGTTACCGAGATGATGGTAGATCACCGGCTTGGTGACGCCCAGGCTTGCCGCGACATCGTCGAGCGACGTCGCGTGAAACCCGCGCTCGTTGAACATCATCACTGCCGCCCGCAGCAACGCATCGCGCTTTTCGAGACGCAGCGCCTCGCGCGCCGCCAAGCTCTGAAACGGCGACGGCGACGGCGTTCTCAATGCAGGTTGGCCGGACATACCCGTTCTTGACACATAGCCGACGCCGCGCGCAACTACTCGCCAGTAGGGTGCATACCCGTCGTATGGCAATTTCGCGCACGCAGACCGATATCACCGTCAAGAGGGTCGTACGCCGACACTGTCGTACGCCGACTGTAGTACGAGCGCGCCGAGTTCACGCCGAGTCCACGAGGGAAGACCATGTCCGAAGATCCGATCATCATCGCCAGCTATGCCCGCACGCCGATGGGAGGCTTCCAGGGGGCGTTGTCCGGCGTCACGGCGGTCGAACTCGGCGCGACTGCGGTTCGTGCGGCGGTCGAGCGCTCGAAGGTCGATCCGGCGATCATCGACCGCATCTATATGGGCTGTGTGCTGCCCGCCGGGCTTGGCCAGGCACCCGCGCGGCAGGCCGCACTGGGTGCCGGCCTGCCCAATTCGGTTGAGGCAACCACCGTCAACAAGATGTGCGGCTCCGGCATGCAGGCGACGATCATGGCGACCGAGGCGCTGATGGCCGGCACCGTCGACGTCGTGATCGCCGGCGGCATGGAGAGCATGACCAACGCGCCGTTCCTGCTCGCCAAGCACCGCTCGGGTGCGCGGATCGGCCATGACGTCGTGTCGGATTCGATGATGATGGACGGCCTCGAAGACGCGTACGAGAAGGGCAAGCCGATGGGCGCCTTCGCCGAGGACACCGCAGGCGAGTACCAGTTCACGCGCGAGGACCAGGACGCGTTCGCGATCGAGAGCCTCACGCGCGCCAGCGCCGCGATCACCAGCGGCGGCTTCGCGGACGAGGTCGTGCCGGTCACCGTCAAGACGCGTGGCGGCGACGTGATCGTCAGCGAGGACGAACAGCCGGGCAAGGCCAAGCCCGAGAAGATCCCCGGCCTGCGCCCCGCATTCGCCAAGGACGGCACGATCACTGCCGCCACCTCCGCCTCGATCTCCGACGGTGCCGCCGCCCTCGTGCTGACGCGGGCGAGCGTTGCCGAGAAGCTGGGCCTGTCACAGGAGGCGCGGATCGTTGCGACCGCGGCGCACGCGCATGCCCCCGCGCTGTTCACGACCGCGCCGGTCTCGGCGATCCGAAAGGTTCTCGACCGTGCGGGCTGGAGCGTCGAGGACGTCGACCTGTTCGAAGTGAACGAGGCGTTCGCGACCGTCGCCATGATCGCGATGCGCGAACTCGGCATCCCGCGCGAGAAGCTGAACGTCAACGGCGGCGCCACCGCGCTCGGCCATCCGATCGGCGCAAGCGGCGCGCGGATTATCGCCACGCTGGTCGCCGCACTGAAGCTGCGTGGGCTGAAAAAGGGCGTCGCGGCGCTCTGCATCGGTGGCGGCGAAGCCACCGCGGTGGCGGTCGAACTGATCACCGAATGACGCGCAAACGCTCCGTTTTCGTGCGCACGCACGAATCCAGGACCACGGACGGCGACGCTCGTGATCCTGGGCTCCTGCGTTCGCAGGAGAACCGGGCAGTAGGAATACCGACCCGGTGACCGCGCTCGCCGGCCTTCGCGTCGTCGAGTTCGCCAGCATCGGGCCGGGCCCGCATGCGGCGATGCTGTTGTCCGATCTCGGCGCGGAGGTGCTGCGGATTGAGCGGGTCGGCGGCGGATTTCGCAATCCCGTGCTGGACCGCGGTCGTGCGCGGCTCGCGCTCGATATCCGAACGCCGGAGGGGCGAGAGCAGGCGCTTGCGATCACGGACCGCGCCGACGTCGTGATCGAGGGGCTGCGACCGGGCGTGATGGAGCGCCTCGGCCTCGGTCCGAAGGTGATGCTCGAACGCAACTCGCGGCTCGTCTATGGGCGGATGACCGGGTGGGGACAGACCGGGCCGCTCGCGCAGGTTGCGGGCCACGATCTCAATTACATCGCACTCAGCGGAGCGCTCGCGGCGATCGGCGCGCCGGAAACGCCGCCGCCGCCGCCGCTCAACCTGATCGGCGATTTCGGCGGCGGGTCACTGTATCTCGTCACCGGTATCCTTGCGGCGCTGCTCGAACGCGCGCGATCCGGGCTCGGCCAAGTCGTCGATGCAGCGATCGTCGACGGGGTTTCGTCTATGATGGCGCTGTTCGCGGGAATGGTCCCAGCCGGGGTGATGTCGATGGACCGCGACCGCAATCTGCTCGGTGGCGCGGCGCCATTCTACCGCTGTTACACCTGTGCCGACGGGCGGTACGTCTCGGTCGGCGCGATCGAGCCTAAATTCTATGCCGAACTGCTCGATCGGCTTGGCCTCCCCGCCGACCTCGCGGCGGACCAGATGCTCGTCGAGCGCTGGCCCGAAACCGCGCGACGCTTTGCCGCGGTGTTCGTGACCAGATCGAGGGACGACTGGTGCGCCGCGCTGGAAGGCACCGACACCTGCTTTGCGCCGGTGCTCGAACTCGACGAAGTGCCGGCGCATCGCCACATGGCGGATCGCGGCGTCGTCGTCGACGGCATCTGGCAGGCAGCCCCTGCCCCGCGCCTGTCCCGCACGCCGGGCCGGATCGCCCCCAGCTCCGATGGCGCGGCGCTGCTGGCGGAATGGGGCGTCGGCTAGGACGCCCCGATCACGCGCGCCCGACCTGCCGCAACAGATGCTCTGCGCGCGACAAATACGGTCGGTCGAGCATGCCGCCCTTGTAGCCGATCGTACCGACGCCGGGATTGGCCGCGAACAGATCGACGATCGCCTGCGCCTCGGCGATCTCCGCCTCGGTCGGCGTGAAGGCTGCGTTGATCACGTCGACTTGCGCCGGGTGGATCGCAAGCATCCCGCGGTAACCGTCACGCCGGACCTGCTCTGCGCGCGTCTTCAGCGTGTCGAGATCGCGGAAATCCCCCTGGATCGTCTCTATCGCGGTGACCCCTGCCGCCGCGGCCCCCAGCAGGCACATCGACCGTGCCAGTTCATAGGTGAAGCGGTAGCTGCCATCTGGATTGCAGTTCGCGCTAGCGCCGATCGAGTCCGCCAGATCCTCCGCGCCCCAGGTCAGCGCGACCACCCGAGGCGCACCCTTATAGTCGCCCGTGTGGAACATCGCTTCCGCCGTTTCGGTGATCAGCACGATCACCGGGGTCGACCCGATCGCGATGCCGTTCGCCGCCTCGAACGCGGACAGGTAATGATCGAGACGTTCGACGTCCTGCCGCCCGGCGACCTTGGGCAGCATGATCCCACCCGGCCGCGCGGGCATGATCGCGGCGAGATCGGTCAGCGTATATGGTCCATCGAGCGGATTGACCCGCACCCACATCCGCGCGCGGTGCGCGACGTGCGCGGTCAGCACGTCGTGGACGGTCTGGCGCGCGAGCGGCTTGTTCTCGGTCGTCACCGCGTCTTCGAGATCGAACAGGACGATGTCGGCGCTGCCCTCGATCGCCTTGGTCATCTTGCGTTCGCTATCGCCCGGCGCGAACAACCAGGAACGCGTTTTCAACGATGCAACGGACATGGCGGCATGGTCCCAGACGGATCGAAACAGGCGCGTTGCGTACGGCGTCGATCGCGGGCGGGCAACTGCGGCGCAGGGTTCGTCGCGAAATCGTGCATGGTGCGCGGCGCCGTCATTCGAGGCATGAGATAGCGAAGCGTTCCCCGACCGAAGAATGCATTGATTGCCGACACCGCCCTGCGCCGGGCAAACGGCGCCGCGGAGACACATCATGGCGAAGACACTCACCCATCTGGAACGGCTCGAGGCGGAGGCGATCCACATCCTGCGCGAAGTCGTGGCCGAGGCCGACAAGCCTGTGATGCTGTATTCGGTCGGCAAGGATTCGGCGGTGATGCTGCATCTTGCGCGGAAAGCCTTCTATCCTTCGCCCCCGCCCTTCCCGCTGCTGCATGTCGACACGACCTGGAAATTCCAGGAAATGTACAAGCTGCGCGACCGGATGGCGGCCGAGAGCGGGATGGAGTTGCTCGTCTACCAGAACCCCGAAGCCGCCGAGCGCGGGATCAACCCGTTCGATCACGGCGCGCTCCACACCGACATGTGGAAGACGGAGGGCCTGAAGCAGGCGCTCAACCTGCACGGATTCGACGCGGCGTTCGGTGGCGCGCGGCGCGACGAGGAAAAATCGCGCGCGAAGGAACGCATCATCTCGTTCCGTACCGCGACGCATGGCTGGGATCCGAAGAACCAGCGCCCCGAATTGTGGAACCTCTACAATGCGCGAAAATCGAAGGGCGAGAGCATCCGCGTGTTCCCGATCTCGAACTGGACCGAACTCGACGTCTGGCAATATATCCAGCTCAACGACGTGCCGATCGTCCCGCTGTATTACGCGGGCGTCCGCCCCACGGTCGAGCGCGACGGTATGCTGCTGATGGTCGACGACGATCGCTTCCGGCTCGAACCCGGCGAAGTCCCGGTCGATCGCTCGATCCGTTTCCGTACACTCGGCTGCTACCCGCTGACGGGCGCGGTCGAGAGCACGGCGTCGACGCTGTCCGAGATCATCCAGGAGACGCTGTTGACCACCACCAGCGAACGCCAAGGTCGCGCGATCGACAAGGATGCCGGCGGCGCGGGCATGGAGAAAAAGAAGCAGGAGGGGTATTTCTGATGCAGCCCCTCCCACCCTCACCCGTCATCCCCCTGCCCGTCATCCCAGCGAACGCTGGGATCTCGTGCCGCGAGGGCACGCTCACGACCGCAAGAGATTCCAGCTTTCGCTGGAATGACGGAGTTCTCTGATGTCCGACGCCGTTACAATCCCGCAAACCTCCGCCTACCAGACCGACGCGTTGATCGCCGAGGATATCGACGCGTATCTCGACCAGCATCGCAACAAGACGATGCTGCGCTTCATCACCTGTGGGTCGGTCGACGACGGCAAGTCGACGCTGATCGGCCGGCTGCTCTACGACTCGAAGATGATCTTCGAGGATCAGCTCGCAGCGCTCGAGGCGGACAGCAAGCGCGTCGGCACACAAGGTGGCGAGATCGACTTCGCGCTGCTCGTCGATGGGCTCGCCGCCGAGCGCGAACAGGGCATCACGATCGACGTCGCCTATCGCTTCTTCTCGACCGAAAAACGCAAGTTCATCGTCGCGGATACGCCGGGTCATGAGCAATATACTCGCAACATGGTGACCGGCGCCTCGACCGCCGACCTCGCCGTGATCCTGGTCGATGCGCGCAAGGGCGTGCTGACGCAGACCAAGCGCCACAGCTATCTGGCGCACCTGATCGGCATCCGGAACCTCGTGCTCGCCGTCAACAAGATGGACCTGATCGGCTACGATCAGGCGCGCTACGACGAGATCGTTGCGGAGTATTCGGCGTTCGCGACAAGCATCGGCATCACCGCGTTCACGCCGATGCCGATCTCGGGGTTCAAGGGCGACAACATCTCCCTCAGGTCCGAAACCATGCCCTGGTATTCCGGCGCGACGTTGATGGAGCATCTCGAAGCCGTCGATGTCGATATCGACGACGACCAGGCCAAGCCGTTCCGGATGAGCGTGCAGTGGGTCAACCGCCCCAACCTCGATTTCCGCGGCTTCTCCGGCCAGATCGCCGCCGGCACGGTCAAGCCGGGCGACGCGATCCGCGTCCTGCCCGGTGGCAAGACCTCGACGATCAGCCGGATCACGACGCTCGACGGCGATCTCGACGAAGCGGTTGCGGGGCAGTCCGTCACGCTGTCGTTCGCCGACGAGATCGACTGCTCGAGCGGCAACGTCATCGCCGCGTCGGATGCGCCGCCCGAAACCGCGGACCAGTTCGAGACGACGATCGTCTGGATGGACGACGAGCCGCTGATCGTCGGCCGCTCCTACTGGCTGAAGCTCGGCACGCAGATGGTGTCCGCCACCGTTCGCGAGCCGAAATACCAGGTCAACGTCAACACCATGGAGCGGCTCGCGACCAAGACGCTCGAGCTGAACGCGATCGGCGTCGCGGAGATCTTGACGGACCGCGCGATCGTGTTCGAGGCCTACGCGCAAGAGGGGGCGGCGCCGAACAAGGTGCTCGGCGGGTTCATCCTGATCGACAAGATCACCAACGCGACCGTCGCGGCGGGGATGGTCCATTTCAGCCTGCGCCGCTCGCAGAACGTCCACTGGCAGGCGACTGACATCGGCCGCGAGGCGCATGCCGGGCTGAAGAACCAGAAACAGGCGGTGTTGTGGTTCACCGGGCTGTCGGGTGCTGGCAAGTCGACGATCGCCAACGAGGTCGAGAAACAGCTCAACCTGATGAACCGGCACACCTTCCTGCTGGACGGCGACAACATCCGCCACGGGCTGAACAAGGATCTGGGCTTCACCGAGGCCGACCGGATCGAGAATATCCGGCGCGTCGGCGAGGTCGCCAAGCTGATGGCGGACGCCGGGCTGATCGTGCTCACCGCGTTCATCTCGCCGTTCCGTGCCGAGCGCGACATGGTGCGCGCGATGCTGCCGGCGGGCGAGTTCATCGAGATCTTCGTCGACACGCCGCTCGATGTGGCGGAAGGTCGCGACGTGAAAGGCCTCTACAAGAAAGCACGGGCAGGCGATTTGAAGAACTTTACCGGGATCGACAGCCCTTACGAGGCGCCGCTCAACGCGGAGATCCGAGTCAACACGGTCGAGATGACGCCGGTCGAGGCGGCCGCGTTCATCGTCCGCCAGATCATGCCGCTCAAGTGAGCCCCATGACCAACACCGTCATAGAAAGCGACGTCCGTCTCGCCGAACGCCTCGCCACCGAGGCGGGCGAGATATTGCTCGCGTTGCAGAAAAGCAGCGGGCTGACGGGCAAGGACCTCGGCACGGCGGGCGACGAACAGGCCAACAGATTCCTCATGCGGATGCTGCGCGCCGCGCGGCCCGACGACGCGATCCTTTCCGAGGAAGAGAAGGATACCGGCGATCGCTGTTCGGTGCGCCGCGCTTGGATCGTCGATCCGCTCGACGGCACACGCGAATATGGCGAAGGGCGGACCGACTGGGCGGTGCACGTCGCGCTTGCGATCGACGGCGTCGCCGTCGTGGGTGCGGTCGCACTGCCGGGACTCGGGATGACGCTGACATCGGGTTCGCCGAAGCCGCTGGAACCGGCGGGCGATCCGCTCCGCATGCTGGTCAGCCGCAGCCGGCCTGCACGCGAGGCGGTGGCGGTCGCCGAGACGTTGGGGGCGACGCTGGTGCCGATGGGCTCGGCGGGCGCAAAGGCGATGGCGGTGGTCCGCGGCCAGGCCGACATCTACCTCCACACCGGCGGTCAATATGAGTGGGACAACTGCGCGCCCATCGCGGTCGCGCAGGCGGCCGGGCTGCACGTCAGCCGCGTCGACGGATCGCCGCTCGTCTATAATTGCGCCGATCCGTATCTGCCCGACCTGCTGATCTGTCGGATGGAACTGGCGGCGCGCGTGCTCGACCTGGTGAAAGCGTTACCGCCCGCCTGAACGGCGGACGGTATCAGCCGTCGGAGGCCACCAGTTCGACGAACTCGAAGTCGTAGCGCTGCCACCCGCGTTGCGCCGCGGCCTCGGCAAGTGCGTTGCGCTTCTTCTTCGCCTCGACGAGCGACTTGGTGTGGCCCCAGAATATCTCGGTCTTGCCGTTGGCCAGCACCGCGACGATCCGCCAGTAATGCGTGAACGGCGTCGCGGTCGGGCCGATCGTCTTCACGTAACCGTCGGGCAGCGTCGCGGTGAGGTAGCGTTTCTTGGCCATGACGCTGCCGTTAGCCGTCCGCCGCCCGGACGGAAATGCTTACGCGCTAGCGGCGTCCTTCCCGATGTGATCGAGTGTCGCGATCGCGTAGGCTGGCAACACGATCTCCCCCGCCGCCAAATTCTCGTGCAGATGACCGACCGACGACGTGCCGGGGATCAGCAGGATGTTCGGCGAACGCTGCAACAGCCAGGCGAGCGCGACCTGCATCGGCGTCGCGTCCAGATCGCGTGCGACGTCCGACAATGCGGACGACTGCAACGGCGAGAACCCACCGAGCGGGAAGAACGGCACATACGCGATCCCCGCCTCGGCAAGGTCGTCGATCAGCGCGTCGTCGTCGCGGTGCGCGAGGTTATACTGGTTCTGCACGCAGGCGATCGTCGCCATCGACCGCCCTTCCGCCACCTGGCGCGGCGTAACGTTGCTGAGCCCGATATGGCGGACCAGGCCCTGCCGCTGGAGATCGACAAGCGTCGCAAGCGGCTCGGCGATCGAGCCCTCGGCGGGTCCGTGCACGTCGAACATGATCCGCAGGTTGACGACGTCGAGCGTCTCCAGTCCGAGGTTGCGCAGATTGTCATGAACCGCGCTGGTCAGCTCCGCCGCCGATGTAGCGAGGTCCCATGACCCTTCCGGCCCGCGCCGCGCGCCGATCTTGGTGACGATTACGAGGTCGTCGGAATACGGGTGCAGCGCCTCGCGGATCAGGCGATTGGTGACGTGCGGGCCATAGAAATCGCTCGTATCGATATGGTTCACGCCGCCCGCCACCGCCGCACGCAGAACCGCGAGTGCCGCGTCGTGATCCTTTGGCGGACCGAATACGCCCGGCCCTGCGAGCTGCATCGCGCCATAGCCGATCCGCTTCACGCTACGATCGCCCAATCTGACGGTGCCGGCTACTGCAATCTCTGTGTCGAACTGCGTCATGGTCGTGTCCTCCATTGTGTGACCGCAATATGGACCCGACGCTATTTTGGGATAACAGGGCATTATCGGCACAGGCCGTTCGGAAGGACGCACAATGGCAGCGGACATCGGCGATCTGAACGCATTCGTCACGGTCGCCCGCGCGGGCGGTTTTCGCGAGGGCGCGCGTGCCAGTGGCGGGAGCGCATCCGGACTAAGCGAAGCGGTCAGGCGGCTCGAAGCGAAGTTCGGCGTACGGTTGCTCAACCGGACCACGCGGAGCGTCGCGCCAACCGAAGCGGGTGCGCGGTTGCTCGACCGGCTCGGGCCTGCGCTGGCCGAAGTCGAGGCGGCGCTCGACGTGGTCAACGGCTATCGCGATTCACCGTCCGGACCGCTGCGGCTGAACGTGCCGGTCAGCGCCGCGCGGCTGGTTCTACCCAGCATCGTGCCCACGTTCCTCGCGGCCTATCCCGACATCGAGTTGCACGTGATTGCGGAGGACGGCTTCGTCGACATGCTCGCGGCGGGATGCGATGCGGGAATCCGGTACGACGAACGGCTGGAACAGGACATGATCGCGGTGCCGATCGGACCGCGCGAACAGCGTTTCGCGACCGCTGCGTCGCCCAGCTATCTCGCGCGCCGCGGCACGCCTTCGCATCCTCGCGACCTGCTCGATCACGCCTGTATTCGCGGTCAGTTCGCCAGCGGCGCGATGGACGATTGGGAGTTCGAGCGCGACGGCGAGGTCGTCAAAGTCGCGACGACCGGCCCGTTGATCGTTCGCATCGGCGCAGCGACCGATCTCGCGGTCGACGCCGCGATCGCGGGGACCGGTATCATCCACCTGTTCGAGGATTGGCTGCGACCGCATCTCGACAGCGGCGCCCTGCTACCCGTGATCGAGCCATGGTGGCAGCGCTTTTCCGGCCCGTTCCTCTATTATCCCGGTCGGCGATATCTGCCGGCGCCACTTCGTGCGTTCATCGATTTCGTCGCAGCCCGGCGGATCGTCTAATGGCTTGTCCCGCTTCGGAAATCACCGCCGCCGCCGATGCTGAAACATGCCGAACACACTCTTGCCCCAGGAACGCCCGATGACTCCACGTTCCGCTCTCGATTCGACGAAACCCGTGCTCCTGGTCGTCGACGACGATCACATGATCCGCACGCTGCTGGCGCAGAGCCTCGGCATGCACGGCTATCAGGTCGAGACCGCGACGAATGCCGCCGAAATGGACGGCGTGCTGGCGCGGTGCCCGGTGTCGCTGATCCTGCTCGACGTGATGATGCCGGGCGAGGACGGCCTGTCGGCCTGCCGTCGACTGGCGCGAGCGGGCGCGCCGCCCGTGGTGATGCTGAGCGCGCTCGGCGACGAACCCGATCGGATCCTCGGGCTGGAGATCGGGGCCAGCCATTACCTGTCCAAGCCGTGCAGCCCGCGGGAAATCCTGGCGACCGTCCGTGCCGCATTGCGCGCACGCGAGATGCAGGATGCGGGCGAAAGCCGCGCGTTCGGTTTTCTCGGCTGGCGGGTCGATTTCGCCGCGCACGAACTGTTCGATCCCGAGGGCGTGCTTATCGACCTGACCGATGGCGAGTTCGCGGTGCTGCGCGCCTTTGTCGAGCGACCACGCCGCGTGCTGGCGCGTGACGCGCTGCTGGAGGCGGCACGTGGGCCCGACACCGAAGCATTCGATCGCGCGATCGATGTCCAGGTCAGCCGCTTGCGCCGCAAGCTCAGGTCGCGCGGGGACGAGATCATCCGGACGATCCGCAACGAAGGCTATTTCTTCGTTCCGCGCGTGGTGCGCCAGTGAGGAGCAGCGTTCAGCGTTCATGGCCGCTGTTTCTCCGCATCTTCGCGCTGATGCTCGGAACGGTGCTGCTGGTGCAGATCCTCAACTTCGCGATCCTGCTGATGATGCCGCCACCGACGCCGGCGATCTTCACGGCCAATCGCGTCGCCGCCGTCGCACGGGCGGGGCGTGATCCTACCGGGTTGCTCAAGAGCGAGATATCGAACGGACCACCACGCCAGACTGACAATCCACGCGATCGCCGCGTCGCCGCGTCGATCGCCGGCGACCTCGGCCTCCCCCGGACGAAGGTCACCGTGGAAACCGAGCGCTCGGCGATGCCGATGTTCGCCGGCGCGTTTCGCCCGCCGATGGCGATGGGCATGGGCCCGCGGCATCATCCGCCATCGTTCGATACCGCGTTGTTCGGCCCCTT
Source organism: Sphingomonas sp. CFBP 13603 (assembly GCF_014892665.1). Classification (NCBI taxonomy): domain Bacteria; kingdom Pseudomonadati; phylum Pseudomonadota; class Alphaproteobacteria; order Sphingomonadales; family Sphingomonadaceae; genus Sphingomonas; species Sphingomonas sp. CFBP 13603. Next base: position 154,859 of record NZ_JADBIA010000002.1, read on the forward strand.
CGTCGTCTCGATCGAAACACCGGACGGCCGGTGGCGCGTGATCCAGCCGAGCCACAACATGATCGGCCCTTGGCGGATGCGGATCATCCTGTGGTTCCTGGTCGCGATGGCGGTCGCAGCGCCGATCGCCTGGGCGCTCGCACGACGAGTCGCCAAGCCGATCAAGCTGTTCGCCGCCGCCGCCGAACGGCTCGGTCGCGATCCGCGGACCGATCCACTGCCGGTCGCGGGGCCACCTGAAATCGCGGAGGCCGCCAGCGCGTTCAACCTGATGCAGGAGCGGCTGAACCGGTATGTCGAGGACCGGACGACGCTGATCGCCGCGGTCGCGCATGACCTGCGCACGCCGTTGATGCGGTTGTCGCTGCGGCTCGAAAAGGCGCCCGACGATATCCGCGCATCGAGCGAAGGCGACATTCAGGAAATGAACCAGCGGATCGGCTCGGCGATGGCGTTCGTCCGCGACATGACCCGCCATGTCCGCCGCCAGAAGCTCGACCTCCGCTCGCTGGCGGAGAGCGTCACGGACGATTTCGCCGACCGCGGCGACGCGGTCGTGCTGCATCCGGGCGACGCGCTGGCGCTCGAAGGCGATGCGCCGTCGCTGAAGGCGCTGCTGGCGAACCTCGTCGGCAATGCCGTCAAATACGCCGGCCACGCCGACGTGCGGCTGCGGCGCGAAGGTGGAGTCGCGATCGTCGAGGTTTCCGATTCCGGTCCGGGAATGGCGCAGGCCGATCTGGAGCGCGCGTTCGAGCCGTTCTTCCGCGCCGAACAGTCGCGCAACCGCGACACCGGCGGCAGCGGGCTCGGCCTGGCGAGTGTCCGTGCGGTCGCTCGCGGCCATGGTGGCGACGCGACGATCGCGAACCGGCCCGACGGAGGCCTGATCGCGCAGGTAACGCTGCCGGTGTGAAATGCTCTGAAATCTAGCGGCAACGATCGCAGTGTCAGACCGCCGTCGAGGAACCGAGGAGTCTGCATGCGTATCGTCCTTTTGATCGGCCTTGCCGCCACGCTGGCCGGGTGCGCCGCGGATACGTCGCGATCGCACCGACCGCACCGACCGCACCGTGGCGGTGGCCCGGAACACGGCAGAGGCCAGCTCTTCATCAGTCCGATGGGCGAACCGTTTCGCGCGTCGCAACGACCGGGTGCGGCGCAGGACCTCTGGTTCGCGGGTGCCGACGCTGATGGCGACGGCCGCGTCACGCTGGCCGAGTTCCAGCGCGATGCCACGCGGTTCTTCGCGGTGCTCGACCGGGGCAAGGACGGCGAGATCGATCCCGACGACATCGCCTTTTACGAAAACGTGCTGGTTCCCGAGATCCGCGTGACGTCGGGCGGACGTGGCGGGTCGCCCGAAGGTCGTGGGCGCAGCCGTGGCGGACCGGGCGGCGGCGGACCGGGCGGGGGGAACCGCGGAGGTGGTAGCGGCGGGGGCGGATCCGGCGGCCAGGGCATGCATTTCGGCGATGGCGACAAGAAGACCACCGCTGCGGTCCACGAACGGCTCGGTGCGGCGCGCTTCGGATTCTTCGACCTGCCGGAGCCGGTCATCGCCGCCGACGTCAACCTGAACCGCGGCATCGATCCGGCGGAGTTCGCGAAAGCCGCAACCACGCGGTTCGCCGCGCTCGACCGAAACCACGATGGCGCGCTGACCCGCGGCGAGTTGCCCCGCGCGGGTGCCGAGACGTGGCGGAACGGTTCGGACGAACCGCCCGCCCCGCCGCCGCCACGCTCCGAACCCTGATCCGTCAGCGGCGCGGTGGCATGCCACCCATCGGCGGTAACATGCCGCCGATCGGCGGTGGCGGGCCATCGCCGCCCTGCATCGGTCCGTGCAGCCCCGGTCCCCGCCCTGGCCCATGCCGCAACCGCATCAACGCTTCGAACGACCGGCGCTGGCCCGCATCGAGCGCCGCGTAGAATGTCCGTGCCGCGGTGATACGCTGCGTATCCTCCGCCGAACGCCGCGCGGCGTCCTGAGCCATCCGGTCGAGATGCTGCGCAAATCCTTCAGCTGGTGGCGCTGTGTCCGTTCCGGGCTGCGTTGACCGATCGTGCTCGGGACGCGGAGGGGGCGCCATCGACTGCAGGAACGCAGCCAGCGCCGGACGTTGCGGCGCACGTAGCCCGAGCAGAAGCGCGATGTCGTCGGCCTCCTGCGCCTGCATCCTGGCGATCGCTGCCGGTGGAGGGCCACGTTCCCCGCCATGCTGTGCGAGCGCCGCGGGTGTTGCAGCCAACAACCCCAAGGCCATCAGCGGCCCAGCCAATATCGTCTTTTTCATCAGGTCTTCCCCTTTCGTGAACACGGTCGCCGGCTCAGCCGAGCAGTCCCGAGACGATCCATCGGCGACTGACCGCGGACTTCAGGATCGCCGCGCCGCAGCACCGACAGGCAGAGCGCTGGATCGGCTCGCCCTTGATGTCGCGGTGCCGTGACCGCGGCGTGTGACGGCCAAACGCGCAGCCTGCTGCCGCCGCCAATGGTTGCGGTGATGATGACGTCTGCACGCTGCCCCCTCCGATCGATCGAGGCCATCGTCTGGCAGGCGATGTTTTCCGCAGTGTTTCGGCAAGGTTGCAGCACCGACGCAGCGCATGTCCGTGGCGCCGTTTTCATGTAGCCATCGCAGCGGTTTCGGCGTTCACTGCCGGGCAAGCACCGCGCTCCTGCGCGCGTCATTGGAGCCGATCATGGCCGAACCCGATCTCGTCTCTTTTTCCGATATCCAGTTGCGTCCCGATCCGTCGCGCACCGTGATCCGGCCGTTCAACGTCGAATATCCCGGCGCGTTCAAGGTCGACGGCCATCCGCGCGCGATCCGCGTGATCGACCGCGTCCTGTCGCTCACCGCAGACGAGCTTTCTGCGGAGCGCGAGCGCGTGATGGTGTCGCTCGACGAACGCCACCGCGACGTCGACGATCTGTTGCTGCACCGCTTCGGCGTCGTGATGGCCGTGGTGAACGACCCACGCTCGATCGATCGCGACCAGCAGCTGCTGATCGGTGCCTATCTCAGCGAGGAATATTCGTTCGAGGCGGCCGCGTTGTTCAATCCGAGCATGGTCCTTCATCCCGATCAGAGCGGCGCGCCCGAGGGCGGGCTGCGCTTCATCCTGTCGCTGCGCGGGATCGGCGAAGGCCATGTCTCGTCGGTCACGTTCAGGACCGGACGCTGGTCGCCGAACGACGGCTTCTCGGTCGACCCCGCCAGCCAGACCGCAGTGCCGCCGCGGATCGAACCGAACGACCAGGGCGCGACCGACGGCGGCCCGACGCGCCTGCAATGCGGTGCCAGTCACGAACTCTCCGAGACGGTGCTTTTCCCGATCCTGCCGAGCCAGCGCCAGGGGATCGAGGATCTCCGTCTCGTTCGCTTCGAGGACGCCGGCGAGGTGCAGTATCTCGGCACCTATACCGCGTTCAGCGGCTCGGAAGCGCGTTGCGAGCTTTTGCGCGGCGAGGATTTCAAGACGTTCGAGATGCAGCCGATGCGCGGCGCGGTTGCCGCGACCAAGGGCATGGCGCTGTTCCCGCGCAAGATCGACGGGCGCTATGCGATGCTCGGGCGACAGGACAACGAGAACATCTGGTTCATCACCTCGGACGACCTGCTGACCTGGGACGGCGGCACCCGGATCGTCGAGCCGAAATGGCCGTGGGAGTTCATCCAGATGGGCAATTGCGGCTCACCGATCGAGATCGACGAGGGCTGGCTGGTGCTGACGCACGGCGTCGGCAGCGTCCGCAACTACTGCATCGGCGCGTGCCTGCTCGACAAGGCCGATCCGACCAGGCTGCTCGCCCGCATGACGCACCCGCTGATCGTGCCCAGCCCGAAGGAACGCGACGGCTATGTGCCCAACGTCGTCTATAGCTGCGGTGGGATCGTCCACGACCGCACGCTGCTGCTGCCGTTCGGGGTGGCGGACAATTTCGCCTCGTTCGCCACGGTGGATGTCGGGCGGCTGATTGCGGCGATGGCGTGAACGCCGGCAGCGTGAAAGCATGTTCCCCCGCGAAGGCGGGGGTCCAGCCTGGGCTCCCGCCTTCGCGGGAGAACAAGAGGGAGTGCGAACTGCCGCCCGAACCGGCTTACGCGATGCGTTCCGTTGGTTGGACGATCAACTGCGCGCCCGCGAAATCTTCCACCGCAACCACGTCGATCTGCCGTTCGATCCCGCGCGTGAGCCCTGCCGGCACGGTTACCGCGAAGCCGCGCGCGATCAGGCCTTCGACGGCCCAGCGGACGCAATAGTCCGCCGCAACGCCGATGACCGTAACGTCGGTAGCGCCCCTCGCGGCGAGGCCTCCGAAGAAGTCCTCCCGCGACACCGTTGGCTGCCCTTCGTCGCGCGCGTCCTCGATCGCCAAGCCCGGTTCGGCCCACATGTCGAACACGCCCTTTTCGATCCGCCACGCCGGGATCGCCGGATCGACCAGCGCGACGTCGAGCATGTTGCCCCACCCTTTCGTGCCCCGCACGCAGTGGATCGGGAACATCGCCGCCTCGGGCGAGGCAGCGTAGGTCTCGCGGAAATGCGTATCGAAGGTGAAGAGGACACCCGCAGTGTCGGCAGCGGGCAGCGCCGACAGCCACGCCTGCATCGGCGCGACCAGTGCATCGGCCCCCGCCACGCTCAGCGCGCCCTCGCTCGCCATGAAATCCCACTGCGTATCCACCACGACCACGAACCGCGCCATCGCCCGTCTCCTTTACCCGCTGCTTGACACAAACGCGTCTTCTCGGACACCCGCACCGCAACAACGCAGGAGCCCGCGCGCATGGCCGTGACCGATATCGCCACCCGGACGTACAATCACAATTTCCGGCTCGATCCGATCGTCCGCAGCCTGCTCGATACCGATTTCTACAAGCTGCTGATGTTGCAGATGATCCGGCAGGTGTATCCCGACGTCAGCGCCACCTTCGCACTGATCAACCGGACCAAGACCGTGCGGCTCGCGGAGATCGTCGACGAGGCCGAACTGCGCGCACAACTCGATCACGCGCGGACGCTCCGGTTCGCGAAGAAGGAGCTGATCTGGCTCGCGGGCAACAGCTTCTACGGCAGGCAGAAGATGTTCGGGCCAGAGTTCCTCGCGTGGCTCGCCGAGTTTCAGCTGCCCGCCTACGATCTGCGCAAGGTCGACGGGCAGTATGAGCTGCATTTCGAGGGCCCGTGGACTCACACGACGATGTGGGAAATCCCTGCGCTGACGATCATCAACGAGCTGAAGTCGCGCGCAGCCCTGCGCGATCGCGGCCGGTTCGCGCTCGATATCGTCTATGCGCGCGCCAAGGCCAAGCTGTGGGAGAAGGTCGAGCGGTTGCGCGAACTGCCCGACCTCGTGCTGTCGGACTTCGGCACGCGGCGGCGGCACGGGTTCCTGTGGCAGCGCTGGTGCGTCGAGGCGCTGAAGGAAGGGCTCGGCGACCGGTTCATCGGGACGTCGAACGTGCTGCTGGCGATGGATGCCGACCTCGAGGCGATCGGCACGAACGCGCACGAACTGCCGATGGTGACCGCCGCGCTGGCCGACAGCGACGCAGAGTTGGCCGAAGCGCCGTACCGCGTGCTCGAGCACTGGCGGCAACATTATAATGGCAATCTGCTGATCGCCCTGCCCGATGCGTTCGGGACGACTGCGTTCCTGCGCAACGCACCTCACTGGCTGGCGGAGTGGACCGGCTTCCGTCCCGACAGCGCGCCGCCGATCGCGGGCGGCGAGCAGATCATCCGCTGGTGGGAGGAGCAGGGCGTCGATCCGAAGACCAAGCTGCTGATCTTCTCCGACGGGATGGACATCGACACGATCGAGCAGACCTATCGCCATTTCCACGGGCGGGTGCGGATGAGCTTCGGCTGGGGGACGAACCTGACCAACGACTTCCGCGGCTGCGACCCCGATGGCGCGGCGGCGTTGGAGCCGATCTCGCTGGTCTGCAAGGTGATCGCGGCGAACGGGCGGCCGGCGGTGAAGCTTTCGGACAATCCCGCCAAGGCTACCGGCGAACCTGCGGAGATCGCGCGGTACCTGCGGGTGTTCGGGGAAGCGGACCGCGAGACGGCTCCGGTTCTGGTGTGATCGTCTTGATCCTCCCCCGCCAGGGGGAGGTGTCGCCGCAGGCGGCGGAGGGGGGGGACACGGAACGGTAGTTTCCCTTTCCGCCCCCTCCGTCAGGCAAGCGCCTGCCACCTCCCCCTGGCGGGGGAGGATCAGGAATTCTCGCCCTAATCCTCGACCAGTTTCATGAACCGTCGCTCGACTGGCGCCAGCACCGGCCCGAGTTCATGCCCGCGCTTCACCACCGCACCGGCCTCGCCGATCAGCGCCCACATCCCCTGCTTGTTACGCAGCGAAGGCCGCTTCTCGATCCGGAACTCCGGCCGTTCGGCGGCGCGGCGGAAGGCGGCGAAGACCGCGGCATCCTTGCCGAGATCGATCGCATAGTCGCGCCAGTGGCCCGCTGCGACCATTCGGCCGTAGAGATCAAGGATCCGGTTCAGTTCGAGGCGTTCGAAGCCGACCTGCGTCGCTTTGGACGGTGTGGGAAAAGGTACGACGCCCATCAGTTATCCACCATCATGCGCGGTCGCGACGGTCCTCTGGATGCTCGTCGGCGAGCAGCGCGTCGAGCCGCTTGCGCATCGTCTCCAGCTCGCAGCGCATGATCTCCATCTTCTGCGTCGCGGGGTCGAACATCTCGCTGCACGGTGTGCCGTACGGCACGAAGCGCGGCACCTCGGGCGCGTTGCCGCCCTCGATCGTCGTCGCGCGCGCGGGAATGCCGACGACCGTCGTCCCCGCCGGCACGTCGCGCGTGACGACCGCGTTGGCGCCGACCCGCGAGCGCTTGCCGAGCGTGATCGGGCCCAGCACCTGCGCACCCGATCCGATGATCGCGCCGTCGGAGATGGTCGGGTGGCGCTTGCCCTGCACGCCGTTGTCGGGGCTGGTGCCGCCGAGCGTGACGCACTGGTAGATCGTGACGTCGTCGCCGATCTCCGCGGTTTCGCCGATCACGACGAAGCCGTGGTCGATGAAGAAATTGCGACCGATCGTCGCGCCCGGATGGATGTCGATCGCGGTCGTGAAGCGCGACCAGTGGTTGACGCAGCGCGCGAGGAAATAGAGTTTCGCCTTGTACAGGCGGTGCGCGATGCGGTGATAGCCGAGCGCCCAGACGCCGGGATACAGCATGATTTCGGCGCGCGAATGCGGAGCGGGATCGCGGGCGCGGATCGAATCCAGATAGGCCAGTAATCCGCTCGACATCCGCAGTCCCCTTCGCGATTTCCGTATCTAGGGTATCGAACGACCGATTTCCAGAACCGCGCGCATGGGCGCCTCACCCCGTCAGGATCGGGGTAAAGCCTATCTTTGTTGTGGGATAAGCCTGCGCGTTGCACTCTGCGCGCGATATTGAGGGGATGCCGATGTTCGACCTGACGACCTTGAGCTTCGAGACGCTGTTGCCGTTCATCCTGGTCGGGTTCGCCGCGCAGATCGTCGATGGCGCGCTGGGGATGGCGTTCGGGGTGATTTCGAACACGCTGCTGCTGTGGGTCGGCGTGCCGCCGGCCGCGGCATCGGCGGGCGTGCATACCGTCGAGACCTTCACCACCGCGGTGTCGGGGATCAGCCATGTGCTGCACAAGAACGTCAACTGGACGCTGTTCTTGCGGTTGATGATCCCGGGCGTCATCGGCGGCGTGCTGGGCGCGTACGTGCTGTCGAACATCGATGCGAGCACGGCAAAACCGTTCATCCTCGCGTATCTGACGTCGATCGGCGTGTATCTGCTGTACCGGGGCTTGCGCTATCCGCCGAAGCAGAAGGAGCCGAAGATCGTCGAGCCACTCGGGCTCGTCGGCGGTTTCCTCGATGCCGCGGGCGGTGGCGGCTGGGGGCCGGTAGTGACGTCGAACCTGCTGGTGCAGGGCGCAAGCCCACGGACCACGATCGGGACGGTGAATACGGCCGAGTTCTTCCTGACCGCGACGATCTCGGCGACGTTCATCACGCAACTCGGCTGGGCGGCGTTTACGCAAGCGACGGTCGGGCTGCTGATTGGTGGCGTGCTGGCAGCTCCGTTCGGGGCGATGCTGGCGAAGCGCGTGCCGGCCAAGACGCTGATGGTGCTGGTCGGCGTGATCCTGACGATCACGAGCCTCTTCGGCCTCTACCGCGCGATCTGGCACTGACCAACTCCCCTCCCGCCTGCGGGAGGGGTCGGCGGAGGGCGTGCCAAATACGACGCCGTGCCTGAGGCCAGCCCCTCCCCTAACCCCTCCCGCAAGCGCGAGGGGAACAGAAGTCACAGCGTCGCGTGGACCGTTGCGACCGCGGCCATCACCGCGCCGATGCGTACCGACGTCTGTATCGCCTCGGCCGTCACGCCAGCCTTCTTCAGAATCTGCTCGTGGCTGTCGATGCACATGCCGCAGCCGTTCATCGCCGACACGGCCAGGCTGAACAGCTCGAAATCGACCTTGTCGATGCCCGGCTGGCCGATCACGTTCATCCGCAGCTTGGCGGGCATGTTGCGGTATTCCTGGTTCCCGGCAAGGTGCGTGAACCGGTAATAGACGTTGTTCATCGCCATCACCGCTGCCGCTGCACGCGCCGCATTAGCGGCCTCGGGCGAGAGCTTCGGCGCGCATTCGGCTTCTGCGGCCTCGACCAGCGGCTTGTAGCCCGAGCCGTGCGCGCACGTGAGCAGCAGGCCGTATTTGCGCTGGTCGGTCAGATGCGTCTCGTTCAGCAGCGAGCCGACGTTGAGGCGGATGTCCTTGGCGTAATCGGGCAGTTGCCCTGCGAATTCCTTGAGCGACATATCTTACTTCCTTCTGCTCCCCTTCCGCCTGCGGGAGGGGTCGGGGGAGGGACTGGAGACAAAAAGAGAGGGCGGCCCGTATGGACACGCCCTCCCCCAACCCCTCCCGCAAGCGGGAGGGGAGTTTCAGTTACGCAGCGAGCTGGAGGACGTCGTCGCCCTTGTTCCAGTTGCAGGGGCAGAGCTCGTCGGTCTGCAGCGCGTCGAGCACGCGGAGCGTCTCGGCGGGGTTGCGGCCGACGTTCAGGCCGTTGACCTGGACCGCCTGGATGACGTTGTCGGGATCGATGATGAAGGTCGCACGGAACGCGACATGCTCGTTCTTGTCGACGATGCCGAGCGCATCAGCGAGCTTCGCGCCGTTATCCGCGAGCCACGGGAAGTCCGCGGCGGCAAGATCCGCGTCCGACTTGCGCCAGGCGAGGTGGACGTGCGCGGTGTCGGTCGACGCGCCGATCAGCACGGCGTCGCGGTCCTCGAAATCGCCGCGGATGTCGCTGTAGCCGACGATCTCGGTCGGGCACACGAACGTGAAGTCCTTCGGCCAGTAGAACAGCACCTTCCACTTGCCGGGATATGCCGTCGTCAGGTCGAGCGTCTCGCCGGCGGGCAGCGCTGCGGTGCCCTGCTGGACGGGAATGGTCATCGATGGGAACTGGTCGCCGATGGTCAACATGATGGAAGCCTCCTGGAATTAAACTTGGCCCCAGGCATCCTCAAAGGCAGCGGTTGGCCCGCTCGGTCGTTGTGCAACGCGGTATATGGGGGCTGGTGTAATCGATCCAACGCTCTATTTATCATCTGATGATCGATAGAGGCGATTAATGGCTGCGACCTACCTACCCACGTTGAAACAGTTGCAATATCTTGTTGCGCTGAAGGACCACGGTCATTTCGGACGTGCTGCGGAGGCGTGTTTCGTGACTCAATCGACGCTGTCGGCGGGCCTGCGCGAGCTCGAAACGCTGATCGGCGTAGTGCTGGTCGAGCGTACCCGGCGAGTCGTGCGGTTCACGCCGCTGGGCGACGGGATCGCCGACAAGGCACGGCGCGTGCTGCGCGAGGCGGAGGAACTGGGCGACATGGCGCGCGCCGCCGGCCAGCCGCTGTCGGGCGACATGCGGATGAGCGTCATCCCGACGATCGCGCCGTTCATGCTCCCGAGGATTCTGCCGCGGTTGCGGAAGGACTATCCGGACCTGAAGCTGTTCCTGCGCGAGGAGCCCAGCGGTCCGGCATGCGAGGGATTGCACAATGGCCGCACCGACTGCGTGCTGCTCGCCCTCCCCTATGCGTGCGGCGAGGTGACGTCGGAGACGCTGTTCGAGGATCGGCTGTTCGTGGCGTACCCCTCGGGCGAAGAGCCGACCGCGCTGCCTGCGATCCCGGCGTCGGCGATCGACGAGACGCGACTGCTGCTGCTCGAGGACGGACACTGCCTGAAGGATCATGCGCTCGGCGCGTGCAACCGGCCCGAATTGCGCGCGGAGGCGACGATGCTCGGCACGTCGCTGCACACGATCGTGCAGATGGTCGACAACGGGCTCGGTATCACGATGCTGCCGGAAATGGCGCTGAAGGCCGGCATCCTCGACAACACCAACATCACCGCCCGCCCGCTCGACGAGATCAATGCGGTACGCAAGATCGCGCTCGTATGGCGCCGTGCGAGCCCGCGTGAAAAGGATTTCCGATTGATGGCGAAGGCGCTGGCCGACGTTCAGTAACCGGCTCCGCTCGGCGCGGGATTGGCACGGATGCGCAACCAACTCCGCGTTCGATCGTATGGTTCGCGAGTTCCCGCTGGAGACCCGATGATGTCGAAGACGCTTCCGCTACTGCTGATCACGAGCGCACTGGCGCTCGCTGCGTGCAGTGGCAAATCGAAGGACGACGTGGCCAGTGCGTCGACCACGCCCGCCAATCCCGCGCTTGCCGTGCCGAATGGCCCGCCCGCAGTCGCCAACCCGACCGTCGGCGGCGTGCCGATGATGGCGACGCGGACGATCGTCGACAACGCGTCGGCCGCACCGAACCTGTCGACGCTGGTCGCCGCGGTGAAGGCCGCCGGCCTCGTCGGGACGCTGTCTGGCCCCGGCCCGTTCACGGTATTCGCGCCAACCAACGACGCCTTCGGACGCCTCGCGCCGGGCATGGTCGACACGCTGTTGAAGCCCGAGAATAAGGCATCGTTGACCAAGGTGCTGACGTATCACGTCGTACCGGGCGTCATCACCGCGGACGATTTGCGCCAGCGGATCACCGCTGGTGGCGGCACTGCGACCTTGACCACGGTCGAGGGCGATCCGATCACCGCGACACTGGTCGGTGCAGTAATCGCGCTCACCGACGTCAACGGTAACAAGAGTTACGTCGAGACCGCAGATGTCCGCCAGTCGAACGGCGTCGTGCACGTCGTAAACGGCGTGATCGTGCCAAAACTGAGTTAGTTTTCAGGTCGTGAGGCTCGGTTCATCGCAACGATGCTACGCTTTGTCTGCAAAATGATTGAGCCGGACTTACACACTACCCAAATCTTTTCGTTCGAGTTTCGCAAGTCCCATTCACAATCTCTGGAGTCGCAGATGACTGTCAAGACCAACCTCATGATCGCAGCCGCATCGAGCCTGCTCCTCGCCACCGGCGCGACCGCGCAGACGACCGCACCAGCCGCCCCTCAGACCGCAGCCCCGACCACGCCGGGCACGACCGCAGCGCCAGCCGCGCCGGCCGCCGCCGCGACCACGACGATCGCCGCTGCGCTGCCGACGCTGCCGAACCGCGCGACACTGGCCAAGCTGGTGACCGCCGCGAAGTTGCAGACGACGCTTGCGGGCCCCGGCCCGTACACGCTGTTCGCGCCCAGCGACGAAGCGTTCACGCGCCTGCCGGCCGGTGCGCTCGACACGTTGCTCAAGCCAGAATCGTCGCCGACGCTCGCGACGATCATCAAGTACCACGTCGTTGCAGGCGCGATTACGGCGGAACAGCTGAAGGCGCAGATCACCGCAGGCGGTGGCAAGGCCACGCTGACCACGCTCGCCGGCCAGCCGCTGGTCGCATCGCTCGAGGCGAACGGCAACATCGCGCTGACCGATACCGCCGGGATCAAGTCGTTCGTCGACACCGCGGACATCAAGGAGACGAACGGCGTGGTTCATCTCACCAACGGCATGAGCGTCCCGAAGCTCGGCTAATATGATCGCGGGCCGCGATCTCCAATGAGATCGCGGCCCGCTTTTTGTGTCCTCGCGAATGGGGGAAACCGGAACTTCGCTAAGAGTTCGGCGTATCCCAGCGGGCAGCGGCGGCGTGATCGTTATCCCGCGCTTCGACCCAGCTAGCCTCGACCCCACGCGTCTCGCGCTTCCAGAACGGAGCGTCGGTCTTCAGCCGGTCGATCAGATACGCGCAGGCCTCCAGCGCCGCGCCGCGGTGCGCCGCCGTCGCCGCGACGAACACGATCCGCTCTCCCGGATGCATCGGCCCGACGCGGTGCACGATGATCGCGGCACTCAGCGACCAACGCTCGATCGCGCCCTCGGCGACCTTGAGCAACGCAGCTTCGGTCGCGCCGGGATAATGTTCGAGCTCGAGCGTCCCCACACCATCGTCAGCACGCACCAGGCCGGTGAACGTCGCCACCGCGCCCGCCCCTGCCGCTTCCGCGCGCATCATCTCGGCGGCGATATCGATCGGCGATTGCTGTACCGAGATATGGATCATCCGCCGGTCACCGGTGGGAAGATAGCGATTTCCTGGGCGCGGCCGATCGGCGTATCGAGCGGCACGAAATCCTGATCGACCGCCGCGCGCAACCGCGAACGGTTCTCGAAAGCCCCCGCATGCGCCGGGCTCGTCTCCGCCAGCCAGTCGACCAGATCCGCCACCGTCACGACGCTTGCCGGCGGCTCGACCGTCTCCTCGCCCGTGCCGATACGCTCGCGCACCCAGGCGAAATACACCATCCGTATCGTCATGATCAGTCCATGTGCTTCAGGCCGACGCGGAGATAATCCCATCCGGTCAGCAACGTAAGGACGGCCGCACCCCACAGTGCGACGATGCCGACATTATGCACCCAGACCATTTCGGGCACGGAACCGCCAAGGATGATTCCGCCGAGCGACACGAGCTGCAACGTCGTCTTCCACTTGGCGAGTTGCGACACGGGCACGGAGACCTGCACCTGCGCCAGGAACTCGCGCAGCCCCGACACCGCGATCTCACGTAACAGGATCACCAGCGCGGCGATTACATGGATGCCGGCGATATCGCGCGTGCCGACAAGGATCAGGATCACCGCGGCGACCATGATCTTGTCCGCGATCGGATCGAGGAAAATCCCCAACCGCGACACCGCGCCGCTCGACCGCGCGAGGTATCCGTCGAAATAATCGGTGATGCCCATCAGGCAGTACAGCACGAAGGCGATGCCGTACCCGGCCTCCCAGTCGGGCCACCACAGGAACCAGACCAGCAGGGGCACCGCGACGATCCGCGACAATGTCAGGAGGTTAGGCAAGCTCAGCACCCACCACCCCTATACCGGTCGGTCGCGGGGCGAAACCGGTTTAACGTTGGCGTGCGGATGACGCTCGGCTAAGGGTTCGACACATTACCGCAACGATCAGGGCTATTTCCCGTCATGCTCAATGCCCTCGGGTTGCTGAAGCAACGTCGCTTCCTGCCCCTGTTCACCACGCAGTTTCTCGGCGCGTTCAACGATAACCTGTTCAAGACCTCGATGGTCCTGTTCGCGACCTATGCCGTCTTCAACGATCCGAAGATGGAGGCCAATTTCAACGCGCTGGCGACGGGACTCGGCATCCTGCCGTTCTTCCTGCTGTCCGCGCTCGCCGGGCAATTGGCGGACAGTCACGACAAGGCGCGGATCATCCGGATCGTGAAGACGGTCGAGATCGGCATCATGCTGCTCGGCGCGACCGGCCTGATGGTCGCGCGCGCAGGGCATCCGTCGCTGGGGATCGGGCTCATGCTCGGCGCGGTGCTGTGCCTCGGCGTACACTCGACGTTCTTCGGGCCGATCAAATACGCGATCCTGCCGCAGCATTTGAAACCGTGCGACGTGCTCGGTGGCACGGGGCTGGTCGAGGCCGGGACGTATCTCGCGATCCTGTTGGGCACGGTGACGGCAGGCTGGATCCCGATCGAGGGTGCGGCTGCCAGCGTGTTGATCGTTGCCGTGATCGGCTGGTTCTCCGGCCGCCAGGTGCCGCCGGCACCGCGCGAAGGCCCGCCGCTGAAGCTCGACTACAACCCGTTCACCGCATCGTGGCGATTGATCAGCGCGACGCTGCACATCCCGCGGCTGTTCCTGGCGATCGTCGCGATCAGCTTCTTCTGGACGATCGGCGCGGTGCTGATCATCGTCTTTCCGCCGTTGGTGAAGAACGTGCTGACCGCCGACGAGCGAGTCGCGAGCTTCGTCATTGCGGTGTTCTCGGTCGGGGTCGCGATCGGCTCGGTGGTGATCAACTCGATGCTGCGCGGGCGGATTTCCGCGAAGTTCTCGCCTGCGTCGGTGATCGCGATGGGCGGGTTCGTCGTGCTGTTCTCGTTCCTCGCGCGCAACTGGACGCCCGCGGCTCCGGGGCATTATTACGATTGGGCCGGATTCATCCATCAGCCGGGTGCGATCCCCGTGCTGGCGACGCTGCTGGCGATCGCGATCACCGGCGGGATGTTCGTCGTGCCGCTCTACGCGTTCCTGACCACGACCGTCGAGAAGGACCAGACCGCGCGCACCGTGGCGGCGAACAACGTCGTCAACTCGGGCGCGATGACGATCGGCTCGATCCTCGTCATCGGCATCACCGCTATGGGTGTGACGCCCGAGGACATGCTGTTTCTCGTGGCGGCGATGTGCCTCGTCTCGGCATGGCTCGCGCAGAAGCTGCACCGGGCCTGCGACGACGACGCGATCGGGTGTTTGCCGACGCTTCGACACTGAAAATCCTCCCCCGCCAGGGGGAGGTGTCGCCGAAGGTGACGGAGGGGGAGGAACGGATGTTTTCCTTTCCTCCCCCTCCGTCTGGCAAAAGCCAGCCACCTCTCCCTGGCGGGGGAGGATCGACAACTCACTCTCAGAAAATGAAGCTGTAGAAGCACGTGAAGAACGCCGCGAAGCTCAGGAAGAACAGCTTCACGTCCTGATCGTCGTTCTTCGCGCTGGCGATCACCGGCGGCGGCAACGACCGGCGCAGCGGATGGCGGGCGGCTTCGTTGGTGAGGACTAGGCGTCTGGTCATGATGCAAACGTTAACGCCGCGTTTACTAATTGGACCAGCGACAAAAGTGGTTAAATCCGTCGCGTCCGGGAATGGGACGGAATTGCGCTGCCGGGCGCTCGTCCGACACCGACCACCGCCCCCTGTGCATGCCGCCCCCCGCCGTCTAAGCTGCTGCCATTCGCCGCGACTCCGCGCCCACAAGGACCCGAATTATCCAGCAGATTGCGGCACTTCCCTATGTGATCGACGAGACCGGGCATGCGCGCGTGATGCTGATCACGTCGCGCGATACCGGTCGCTGGGTGATCCCCAAGGGCAACCCGATCGTAGGCCTCGCCAGCCACGAGGCCGCCGCGCAGGAAGCGTATGAGGAAGCCGGCATCCGCGGCATCCCCTGCCCCTCGCCTGTCGGGCAATTCGCGTACCGCAAACGCCGCCGCACCGGCCGTTACCGCGACATGATCGTCACCGTGTTTCCGCTCGCGTTCGTCGAGCAGGTCGACGACTGGCCCGAGCGTCATCAGCGCGACACCCGCTGGTTTACGCTTGATCGCGCGGCGGAGGCTGTCAATGAGCCCGGCCTGAAGGCGCTGATCGCTGCCTTCCGTGAGCCGCCGATCCCGGTGTCGCTCGCGCAACGTATTTTACCCGTCGTGCGCACAAGCGCGAAAAGGAGAATTCCGATGCTGGGCTGGTTCCAGTCGCTGATGCCGAAGCAGGGACGGTTCTTCGAACTGTTCGACGCGCATGCCGCGACGTTGGTCGCCGGCGCCGATGCGCTTGCACGGCTGCTCCACGGCGAAGGCTCGATCGAGGGTCAGATCGCCGAGATCGTCAAGCGCGAGCACGAGGCCGACGATATCACGCGCGAGGTGCTCCAAGACGTCCGCCGCGTGTTCGTGACGCCGTTCGACCGCAGCGCGATCACCGACCTGATCGGCGTGATGGACGACGCCATCGACCAGATGAACGGTACCGCCAATGCGATCGCGCTGTACGAGGTCACCGAGTTCTCGCCCGAGATGCGCGACATGGCCGGCATCATCGTCGAGGCCGCGCGGATCACCGCGGAGGCGATCCCGCTGCTCCGCTCGCTCGGCACCAATGCAGGCCGGTTGCACGACCTGACCGCGCGGCTGATCCAGATCGAGGGGCATGCCGACGACATTCACGACACGGGCCTGCGCGCGCTGTTCCAGGCCTCGAAGATCAGTGCGGACCCGATGACCTTCATCATCAACCGCGAGATCTACAGCAGTCTGGAAAAGATCGTCGACCGCTTCGAGGACGTCGCGAACGAGATCCAGGGGCTGGTCATCGACCATGCTTGAAGTCGGCTCCCCTGCAAGTGCTCCCCCCCGGCGAAGGCCGGGGCCCAACTGGGGAACGGCAATGACGAAGGGCGGCGTTCCGTTGCTGCAACCTTTCCAATTGGACCCCGGCCTTCGCCGGGGGGGTGAAGCGGTAGCGGATAGGGCAGCAACCGCATGATCCTCTCCCTCCCCCTCCTCATCGGCCTGATCGGCATTGCGCTGCTGTTCGACTTCCTGAACGGCCTCCACGACGCGGCGAACTCGATCGCCACCGTCGTCTCGACGCGCGTCCTCAAACCCCAATACGCCGTCCTCTGGGCGGCGTTCTTCAACTTCATCGCGTTCGCGGTGTTCGGGCTCCACGTCGCGCAGACCGTCGGCACCGGCATCGTCCAGGCGCACGTCATCGACGCGCAAGTGATCTTCGCCGCGCTGATGGGCGCGATCGCGTGGAACGTCATCACCTGGGTGCTCGGCATCCCGTCGAGCAGCAGCCATGCGCTGATCGGCGGGCTCCTGGGGGCCGGCATCGCCAAGGTCGGCTTCGGCGCGATCGTCTGGAAAGGCGTCATCGCCACCGTCCTCGCGATCTTCGCCTCGCCCGCGATCGGCCTGATGCTCGCGCTCGTTCTCGTGCTGATCGTCGCCTGGACCAGCCTCAAGCTCACCCCGCTCGGCGTCGACAAGCGCTTCCGCAAGCTCCAGCTGATCTCCGCCGCGCTCTATTCGCTCGGTCACGGCGGCAACGACGCGCAGAAGACGATGGGGATCATCGCCGTGCTGCTCTATTCGCAGGGCCTGCTCGGCGGAGAATTCCACGTGCCGCTCTGGGTCGTGCTGTCCTGCCAGGCGGCAATGGCGCTCGGCACGCTGTCAGGCGGCTGGCGGATCGTCCACACGATGGGCTCGAAGATCACTCGCCTCACCCCGGTACAAGGGTTCTGCGCGGAGACCGGCGGCGCGATCACGCTGTTCGCGGCGACCTTCTGGGGCATTCCCGTATCGTCGACTCACACCATCACCGGCTCGATCGTCGGCGTCGGCGCGGCTCGCCGCCTTTCCGCGGTCCGCTGGAACGTCGCCAGCAACATCGTCGTGGCCTGGACGCTCACTTTGCCCGCCGCCGGGTTGATCGGTGCAGGCACGTACTGGCTCGTCGGACTGTTCGTCTAAGCCGGAAATAGTTGAGGCTGGTCCGCCGCCGCTCCGTCATCGTATCGGAGCGGCGGCGTTCTTGCTCGTCCGTACGCCGCTCCACCCGAAACGAAGAGCGGCGGATCGGCCGAACGGCTTACTTGATCCCGCCGCCCTGCAATGGCGCGACCGCGTCCTTGCCGAACTTCATGATCAGCTCGCCGATCTCGCGCGCTTGGCTCATGCTCCGCTGGCTCTGTTCGCGCAGGTAATCACCCTGAATCTTCATCACCTGGGTCAGGTCGCTGGCGCTCGCCGCCTCGCGCATCGCCGCGAAGGCCTCGCGCGCATTCTGCTCGGCCTGGTCGATCATCGCCTTGCCGATCGTCGCGCCGCCCTCGGCGATCTTGCCGCCCGATTCCTTCATCGCCTCGCCCGCGCGCCGTGCCGGATCGACGACCTTCTCCGAGAACGCATCGCGCGCCTTCCCGGCATTCTCGCGCATCGTGTCCGCAGCGCCCTTCGCCGCATCCGCCGCGCGGTCGGTTGCCGCCTTGCTAGCGTTCGCACCGTCATCGACTGCCTGCTTGAAGTCGTCCGCCACCGTCTCTCTCCTGTGTTGCACTATCGGTCGTGGTTTCAACCGGCATGCCCGGCTTTGGTTGCAGCCGCTCGGGTCAGCGGATCGTCGTGATCGACACGGACAGTTCGGCCGTCTTCGCCCCCGATAGCTGCAAGGCATAGCGCCCCGCCGGCAGCACGAAATCGACCATCTTCTTCACCGGCGAACAGACCGGTCCATGCGCGTGCGCGGTCGACGTCAGCACCTTGCCCGACTGGACGACATCGATCCACGCCGCTCCGCCAAGCGCCACGCGGTATGTCCCCGCCTTCGCGACGTCGAACCGGACGACGCCGGAAAACGTGTCAGCTGCGGGTGCCTTTGTCGGCGTGACCTCGAACGAAACCCCTGCCGACGGCTTCAGCGCCAGCCGACCCACCGAGCCGATCGGAAGCACCCCGCCCGGCGCGACCGAAGCCGGCTTGCTCCATCCCGCGAACTCCGCCGCGACGGTAGTCGGACACGACGGAGCCGCCGCCTGCTGTGCCGCAACCCTATCCGCGGAACCGAACATCACAGTCGCCACCAACACCCAGCCTGCCATCGTCGTCTGCATATCCGCCTCCGTTATCGGAACCATGATGCGCGCAACGTGGCGGGTTGCCTACCGTCGAAAGCATCAGGGCAGACGGCGCGAACGACACCGGTCGGTCTTCTCCAGCTTGCACGCGCGCGCATTACTCACGATAGGTCGCGCGGCTTTTACGAGGAACGTCCATGCGCATCACGATGATCGGTTCTGGCTATGTCGGCCTGGTGTCCGGCGCCTGCTTTTCGGATTTCGGCCATGACGTGATCTGCGTCGACAAGGACCAGTCGAAGATCGACGCACTGCTCGCCGGTCGCATGCCGATCTTCGAACCCGGCCTCGACCAGCTCGTCGCGTCGAACGTCGCCGCGGGCCGGCTGACCTTCACCACCGATCTCGCCAGCGCGGTCGCAGGCGCCGATGCGATCTTCATCGCGGTCGGCACGCCGTCGCGGCGCGGCGATGGCCATGCCGACCTCAGCTACGTGTTCGCCGCCACCGAAGAGATCGCCGCCGCCGTCACCGGACCGACCGTGGTCGTGACCAAGTCGACCGTCCCCGTCGGCACCGGCGACCGAGTCGAGGCGATCTTCCGTGAAAAGCGTGCAGACGTCGACGTGGCGGTCGTCTCGAACCCCGAATTCCTCCGCGAAGGCGCCGCGATCGGCGACTTCAAACGCCCCGACCGCATCGTCATCGGCACCGAGGACGAGCGCGCCAAGCAGGTCATGCGCGACGTCTACCGGCCGCTCTACCTCAACGAATCGCCCATCCTGTTCGTCGGTCGCCGCACGTCGGAGCTGATCAAATACGCGGCGAACGCGTTCCTCGCGACCAAGATCACCTTCATCAACGAGATCGCCGACCTGTGCGAAGCGGTGGGTGCCGACGTGCAGGACGTGTCGCGCGGGATCGGGCTCGACAACCGGATCGGCAAGAAATTCCTCCACGCCGGGCCGGGCTATGGCGGCTCGTGTTTCCCCAAGGACACGCTGGCGCTGCTCAAGACCGCCGAGGATTACGACACCCCGGTCCACATCGTCGAAGCCGTCGTGAAGGTGAACGATAGCCGCAAGCGCGCGATGGGGCGGAAAGTCCTGCACGCGCTCGGCGACAATCCCCGCGGCAAGACGGTCGCGCTGCTCGGCCTCACGTTCAAGCCCAACACCGACGACATGCGCGACGCCCCCAGCCTCGCGATCGCGACCGCGCTTGCCGACGCCGGCGTGACGGTCCGCACGCACGATCCCGAAGGCATGGCGCCCGCCAAGGCGATGATGCCCGACCTCGTCTACTGCACGGACGCCTATGATGCGGCCGAGGGTGCCGATGCGGTCGTGATCGTGACCGAATGGGACGCCTATCGCGCCCTCGATCTCGCGCGGCTGAAGCGCGTGATGGCCGGGCCGGTGATGGTCGACCTGCGCAACGTCTATCAACGCGCCGACGTCGAACAGGCCGGGTTCGCCTACACCGCGGTCGGTCGGTGAGCGTCCCCGGCAACATATTCCAGTCACTGGACCTTTTGCGCGCTCTCACTATATACCGAACGGTATGAATAGGCTTTGCACGCTCACCGCCCCCAAGGGCCGCCCCCGCGAGTTCGATCTCGACGATGCGTTGGCGGGTGCGCTGCGCGTGTTCTGGCGCAACGGGTACGAGGGTGCATCGATGGCGGAACTGACCGCCGAGATGAAGATCACCAAGCCCAGCCTGTATGCCGCGTTCGGTAACAAGGAGGCGCTGTTCCACAAGGCGCTCGACCTCTACGAACGCGAGAAGCTGGCGTACATGACGTATGCGCTGGATGCGCCGACCGCGCGTGCCGTAGCGGAAAACCTGTTGCGCGGCGCACTCCAGATGCAATCCAGCACGTGCGATCCCAAGGGCTGCCTCAGCGTCATCAGCAGCGTCGCGTGCAGCCCGGAAGCCGAGCCGATCAAGGCCGAGGTGGCGAAGCGCCGCGCGTCGTCCCAGGCCGCCTTGATCCGCAGGTTCGACGAAGCGAAGGCCGCGGGCGAATTTCCCGAGGGCCTCGAGTCGGACGCGCTGATGCGGTATCTGTTCGCGATCATGCAGGGTCTGACGATCCAGAGCGGATCGGGTGCGACCTGCGCCGAGCTGAACCAGCTCGTCGAGACCGCCATGTCGGTGTGGCCGACCAAATAGGCGAGACGAGACCGGCAAAATTGTCACGCATCACGATGCGATGAAATTTAAAATACCGGCCGGTACAAAAGTCTGTTGACTAGATGAACGTCAGGTTTATATACCGACTGGTATCGAAGCTCTCTCCTACTTCGGATGGGGCAGCCGGGGACACCAACCCATGACCACGGTTCAAACCTAAGACGGCTTCGGCCAAACTTTCGAAAATTCCAAGCGGGCAAGCGCGGCACGGTGATGTGCCGGCAACGACCGCGCACGCCTAGCGACCAGCTGACGTCGGTGGACCGTCCACCGACGAAGGCCAGCGCTTGCCCAAGATCAAAAGGGGGACAATCCCATGGCTTATCTCGACCTCGACAACATGTTCGCTTCGCCCGTCACCAGCCGTACGCAGACGGTGGCGGCTCCTGCCCCGACCGGCTTTTCCGCACTGGAATGGAGCGTCATCGCCCTCGCCAAGCGCGACACGTTGCGCAGCCTGTCGGGCCCTAGCCGCATGTCGCGCGCGATGGGTAGCCTGTTCGGCCTGAGCACCGCGTCGCGGCTCGCCGATCCCCGGCTCGAAGCGTTGCGGCGGATGGCTGTGTACGCCTGGCGCCGCGGCTTCGCGTTGCCGATGGCCGAGATCCAGGGCTTCCTCGCCGCCGGCTTTGCCGAGGCACAGATCGAAACGCTCGTCGAGAGCGTGACCGGCATGCGCGTCGGCATCCAGCAGAAGCGGAGCATCGCAGCGTGAACCAACTTACCACGATCACGGCCGCGAACGACGCCGACGTCGTTGCGTCGCCGCCCGCGGACCGTCACCGACGGCCGGCATGGCAGCGCGGCGCGATGGTGCTCGTGCCGATCGCGCTGCTCGGTGCGGTCGGCGTTAAGCTGTTCGACCATCCCGACGCGGCGATGGCGGCACCCCCGCCCGCCTCCGTCACGGTCGCGTCGCCGCTCGTCCGGCAGGTCAGCGAATGGGACGATTATGTCGGCCGCTTCGCACCGAGCCGCACCGTCGAGATCCGCCCGCGCGTCGCGGGCGAAGTCACCGGCATTCATTTCCGCGACGGCGAGATCGTCAGCAAGGGGCAGCTACTCTTCACGATCGACTCCCGCCCGTTCGCCGCCGCTCTGGCCGAGGCGCATGCCAACGTCGCCAGCGCACGCAGCGCTCTGTCGCTCGCCCGCACCGATCTGGGTCGCGCACAGCGACTGGTCGCCGACGAAGCGGTCTCGGCCGGCGAGGTCGACGCACTCCGCGGCCGGCTCGAAGCAGCACAAGCCGCACTCGCCGCAGCGCAGGCCCGCGAACGCGCCCGCGCTCTGGACGTCGGTTTCACACAGGTTCGCGCGCCGATCGGCGGTCGTATCTCCGACCGCCGCGTCGATGCGGGCAACCAGGTCGCGGGCGGCGAAGGCACCGGCGGCACGGTGCTGACGACGATCAACGCGCTCGACCCGATCTACTTCACGTTCGACGGCTCCGAGGCGCTGTACCTCAAGACGCAGCGCGCACGGCAGCCCGGCGCGACGCCGGCGGCGGTCGAGATCCAGTTGCAGGACGAGACCGAGCATCGCTGGAAGGGCAAACTCGACTTCACCGACAACGGCCTCGACCAGCGATCGGGCACGATCCGCGGCCGCGCGGTCCTCGCCAACCCGGGGTATTTCCTGACGCCGGGCATGTTCGGCAACATGCGCCTCGCGAGTGCGGGAACGCGGCAGGCTCTGCTAGTGCCCGACGATGCGGTGCAGACTGATCAGGCGCGGAAGGTTCTGCTGACGATCGATGCGAAGAACGTCGTGAGCCAGAAGCCGGTCGAGCTTGGCCCGGTGGTCGATGGCCTGCGGATCGTGCGCTCGGGCATCGGGCCGAACGACCGGATCATCATCCAGGGTACGCAGATGGCGATGCCGGGTGCCACGGTTGCGCCGAAGGTCGGCCGGATCGTGGTGGCCTCGGGTACGACGGCCCCAGCCTCGGTCCAGCCCATCTCGGGTGAGGCCACGCTCGCGAGATAGGCGTCCACCCCGGCGAAGGCCGGGGCCCAATTGGGATAGCGTTTCGACTTAATCACTGCGGTTCGCCCAATTGGGCCCCGGCCTCCGCCGGGGTGGTGTTGGTGTGTGCCCGCGCCCCTCTACCGAGGAAATTCCCATGCGCTTCTCGCGCTTCTTCATCACCCGGCCGATCTTCGCGGGCGTGATCGCGGTGATCATCACGATCGTCGGTGCGATCGCCTACATGACGCTGCCGGTGTCGCAATATCCCGACATCGTCCCCCCCACCGTCACCGTCAGCGCGACCTATCCCGGCGCCTCCGCCGAAACGGTCGCCGAAACCGTCGCCGCGCCGATCGAGCAGGAGATCAACGGCGTCGACAACATGCTGTACCAGTCGTCGCAATCGACCGGCGACGGCAAGGTCACGATCACCGTCACCTTCAAGATCGGCACAAATCTCGACGCAGCGCAGGTGCTCGTCCAGAACCGTGTTGCGGTCGCCGTCCCGCGCCTGCCCGAGGACGTCCAGCGTCTCGGCGTGGTGACGCGGAAGACGTCGCCCGACTTCCTGATGGTGGTGAACCTCGTCTCGCCCGACAACTCGCTCGATCGCGGCTACATCTCCAACTACGCGCTGACGCAGGTCCGCGATCGCCTCAGCCGCATCGACGGCGTCGGCGACGTGCAACTGTTCGGCGCACGCGATTATTCGATGCGCGTCTGGATCGATCCCGGCCGCGCCGCCGCGCTCGACCTCACCGCCGGCGAGATCGTCGCCGCGTTGCGTGCGCAGAACGTCCAGGTCGCCGCCGGCACGCTCGGCCAGCCGCCCTATGACAAGGGCAACAGCGCGTTCCAGCTCAACGTCGAGACGCAGGGCCGCCTGACCGATCCCAAGCAGTTCGCCGACGTCGTGATCCGCACCGACGCGCAAGGCCGCCAGGTCCGCGTCTCGGACGTCGCGCGCGTCGAGCTCGGCGCACAGGATTACGGCGCGAATACCTATCTCAGCGGCAAGCCCACGGTCATCGCCGCGGTCTTCCAGCGTCCCGGCTCGAACGCACTCGGCGCGGCGCAGGCCGTCACCGCCGAGATGGAAAGCATGTCGAAGCGCTTTCCCAAGGGTCTCGAATACAAGGTCATCTACAACCCGACCGAGTTCATCGCGCAGTCGATCGACGCGGTGAAGCACACGCTCTTCGAGGCGATGGTCCTCGTCGTGCTCGTCATCCTCGTCTTCCTGCAGAAGTGGCGCGCGGCGATCATCCCGATCGTGGCGATCCCGGTCTCGCTGATCGGCACCTTCGCGGTGCTCGCCGCCGCCGGGTACAGCCTCAACAACCTGTCGCTGTTCGGCCTCGTCCTCGCGATCGGCATCGTCGTCGATGACGCGATCGTCGTGGTCGAGAATGTCGAGCGCAACCTTGAGCACGGACTGTCCCCGCTCGAGGCGGCGCGTACGTCGATGGACGAAGTCTCGGGCGCGCTCGTCGCGATCGTGCTCGTGCTGTGCGCGGTGTTCATCCCGACCGTGTTCCTCACCGGCCTCTCGGGCGCGTTCTACCGCCAGTTCGCGGTGACGATCTCGACCGCGACGATCATCTCGCTGCTGATCTCGCTGACGCTGTCGCCGGCACTCGCCGCGATGCTGCTCAAGCCGACCGCCCCCGCGGACTCCGGCAACCGCCTGACCCGTACGGTCCGCCGCGCCGGCGACGCCTTCAACCGCGGGTTCGAGCGGATGAGCGACAGCTATGCCCGCCTCACCGCCCGCCTAGTCACCGCGCCGCGCCGGATGATGATCGCCTATGCCGCGCTGATCGCGGTCACGGTCGGCGTATTTACGATCACGCCGTCGGGCTTCGTTCCCGCACAGGATCAGGGCTACTTCCTGACCGTCATTCAACTTCCGCCCGGCTCGTCTGTCGAGCGCACCGACGCGGTCATGCAGAAGGTCGCGAAACGCATTCTCCCGCTCGCCGGCGTCAAAGGCGCGGTCATGCTCGCCGGCTTCGACGGCCCCTCGCAGACGCTCGCCCCCAACTCGGCCGCCGCGTACATCCCGCTGAAGAGCTTCGAGGAACGCAAGAAGCTCGGCGTCACCCTCGCCAGCATCATGGCGGAATCGCAGAAGGCGACCGGCGACATCACCGAAGCGCGTCTGCTGATCGTCCCGCCGCCCTTGATCCAGGGTATCGGCTCGGCCGGCGGCTACCGCCTGATGGTGCAAGACCAGGGTGGCCACGGTTACGCCGACCTCGGCAAGACGAGCTACGCGCTGATCGGCCGGGCGAACCAGACCAAGGGTCTCGCCCAGATCTACACGTTCTTCGACACCGCCACGCCGCGCATCTTCGCCGACGTCGACCGCGCCAAGGCCAATCTCTTGGGCGTCCCCCCGGAGCGCGTGTTCGAGGCGTTGCAGGTCTATCTCGGCTCGGCGTTCGTCAACGACTTCAACCTGTTGGGCCGCACCTACCGCGTCACAGCCCAGGCCGATGCACCGTTCCGCAACACCACCGCGGACATCGCCAACCTGAAGACGCGCTCCAACTCGGGCCAGATGGTCCCGGTCGGCTCGGTCTCGACGTTCAAGGACAAGACCGGCCCGTACCGCGTCGTCCGCTACAACCTGTTCCCCGCGGTCGAGGTCGATGGCGACACCGCCAAGGGCTATTCCTCGGGCCAGTCGCTGGTCGCGATGGAGAAGCTCGCCGATGCGTCGCTTCCGGCCGGCTACGCGCATGAATGGACCGGCATCGCCTACCAGCAAAAGGCCGCCGGCAGCACCGCCGCGCTCGTCTTCGGCATGGCGGTGGTGTTCGTCTTCCTCGTGCTCGCCGCGCAATATGAGAGCCTGACGTTGCCGCTCGCGATCATCCTGATCGTGCCGATGTGCCTTTTGGCAGCGATGACCGGCGTGAACCTGCGGGGCATGGACAACAACGTCCTCACGCAGATCGGCCTGGTCGTGCTGATTGCCTTGGCGGCGAAGAACGCGATCCTCGTGGTCGAGTTCGCCAAGCAGGCCGAGGAACAGGACGGCCTCACCCCCGTCGAGGCCGCGGTACGCGCGGCGAAGGACCGGTTGCGGCCGATCCTGATGACGAGCTTCGCGTTCATCCTCGGCGCGGTGCCGCTGGTGATCGCGACCGGTGCCGGTGCGGAACTCCGCCAGGCGCTCGGGACCGCGGTGTTCTTCGGGATGATCGGCGTGACCGGGTTCGGGCTGCTCTTCACCCCCACCTTCTATGTCGTCGCACGGGCGCTGGCGCTGCGGTTCGAACGCCGCAAGCCAACCGCTGCCGCCCCGACGCTCCAGCCAGCCGAATAGGACCAGCATCATGAAGTCCGCCCTCCTCGCGAGCCTCTCGGCGCTGACGCTCGCCGCCTGCGCCGCCGGCCCCGACTATGTCGCGCCGATCACCCCACCCAAGGCGGCGGCGTCGTTCGTCACCGCGAACGCAGCCACCGTCACGACCGCGCCGGACAACGACTGGTGGCGGATGTACCGCGACCCGGTCCTCGACGGCCTCGTCGCAGACGCACTCGCCGCAAACACCGACCTGCGCGTGGCAGTCGCCCGGCTAGATAGCGCCCGCGCGTCGTTGCGCGGCGCGAAGACCGACCGCGAGCCACAGGTGAACGCGGGCGCGAGCGGCAATTACGCGCGCACCTCACAACTCCAGAACCTGCCCGGCCTCGACCGAGAGCGCGCCACCTACGACGTAGGCCTAGACATCAGCTACGAAGTCGATCTCGCGGGCCGGGTCCGCCGCAACGTCGAAGCGGCCCGCGGTGACGTCGGCGCCGCACAGGCCGACGCGGACGCCGTGCGCGTCTCGATCGTCGCGGCGACCACCCGCGCCTATGTCGACGCAGCCTCATCCGCCGAACGTCTCGCGGTCGCGCGGCGGATCGTCGACCTGCTCGACAAGTCGAACACGCTGACCGGCAAGCGCGTCGACGCCGGTCGTGCAGCCCGCCTCGACCAGGTCCGCATCGCAGCCCTGCGTGACCAGCGCGCCGCCAACATCCCGCAGATCGAAGCCGAGCGCCAAGCTGCGCTCTTCCGCCTGGCCACGCTCACCGGCCGCACCCCGCAGGACCTTCCCGCAACCGCCGGCGCCCGGACCACCACGCCCCGCCTCGACCAGCCGATCCCGATCGGCGACGGCGCGGCGCTGCTCGCCCGTCGCCCCGACGTTCACGCTGCCGAACGTCGGCTTGCGGCGGCGACCGCACGGATCGGCGTGCAGACCTCGCAGCTCTACCCGCAGATCTCGCTTGGCGGCTCGATCGGCTCGACCGCGCTTAGCGTGGGCGACATCTTCACCGGTGGCCCGATCCGCTGGCTGCTCGGCCCGCTGCTGAACTGGTCGCTCAACCAGTCCGCCGCGCGCGCGCGCATCGCCGGCGCCGAAGCAGACTCGCGCGGCGCGCTCGCCAATTTCGACGGCAGCGTCCTCACCGCACTCGAGGAAACCGAGACCGCGCTGTCGAACTATGCCCGCGAACTCGATCGCCGCACGCAGCTACAGTCCGCGCACGACAACGCCGCCACCGCCGCCCGCATCACCCGTGCACGCCAGCGCGAAGGCCAGATCGACTTCCTCGACGTCCTCGACGCCGAGCGTACGTTGGCGGATACGGATACGGATCTGGCCGCCGCGGATGCGCGGATCGCCGGTGCGCAAGTCGACCTGTTCCGCGCGCTCGGTGGCGGCTGGCAGGGCGCGCCCAAGCCCGTTTGACGACCGGACCGACGCATTAACCACCTTCTGCAACAGGCGGGAAACTAAAACGCATCAATCCGGTCATGCCGATGGAGATCATCATGAACGACAACACTCTACCGACTGCGAACGCGGAAGCGTGGCGTGCGCAGGTCCAGTATCATCAGGATCGGGCCGAGCAGGAACAGGCGCTCGCTCGCCGTTCGCAGTCGGACGCGGGTCGCGCGGCGCATCTGCTGCTGAGCGAGAACCATCTGCAACTCGCGGCGTCGGCCGAACTGGTCGCCGACATGCCCGACGCCGAACCGCCGCAGAGTTCGTCGTTGCAGCATACCGGCTGGTTGATGCGCGAGAGCTACGGCGACGCCACGTAAGGCACCGGCATGACGCCTCGGCTCAGGCGATATCCGCCTTGCCCAGGTTGATGCCGTCGTACAGCGCCAGCAACGCGGTCACTTCTTCGACGACGGTTTCCTGCTCGGCGCGCCAGCGGGCGGTCGCATCGTGCTGCGGTACGCCGTCCTGGCCATCATGCAGGGTAAAGCCCTGTTCTATCAGCCATATCGCGTCCGTCGCCCGCGAACGCTGCCGTCGCAGGTGATAGACCCATTGCTCGATGATCCCCGAAGGAACCAGTCTATCCAGATCGCCCATGGTGTCGCGGTAGGCCAAGGCCGACGGCAACGCCAGCCCGGGAAACGCGCTTTTGGTACGGAATTGCAGGGCGTTAACCGTCTCGCGAAATTCGACCGCAACATAACGGGTCCAACACGGGCGGAGATGGATATGCTTCCGCCGCCTTCCGTGATCGAGCGCCGTATGGACGACCAGTCCGTCCTCGCCCGCCGCGCACCGAACGCCGGCGTCGCCCGGATGCACGAAGAGCTCGCCTTGCTGTACCGCGAGCAGTTGATCGGGCTGTTGAGGGTCTGAGCGTCGACGTGCGGTCGGCGTGTGACGGTGCCGCGAAACGGCGTTAGGAACGGCGGCATGATCGAACCCGAAACGTCGCCCGCGTTCAACGACTGCCGCTGGATCGGGACCTATGCCGGCGGTGGCGGGGCCGGTCTCTATCCGCTGCTCGATCATGACGATGGGCTGGCGATCGGCGCTGCCTGTCTCGACGCATCGAACGCCTCGTTCGGCGCGTACGCGTCACGGTTCGATCTGCACTATCTGGTCGACGAGCGCGACGACGGGACCCTCGGCGTACACCGGTACGCGGACCATGAGTGGCGACGTCTCGCGCAGGTCACGACCGGCGGCGCGGCACCCTGCCACGTCGCGCTCGATGCGACGCAATCCTGGGTCGCGGTCGCCAACTACATGAGCGGCAGCGTCGCGTTGTACCGGCTGGATGCCAGCGGACTGCCGATCGCCCCGCCCTTCGTGCACGCCAACAGCGGCAGCGGACCCGATCCCGAACGCCAGCTTTCACCGCATGCGCATTGGGTCGGCTTCGGCCCGGACAACCGGACGCTGTACGTCACGGACCTGGGGACCGATGAATTACTGGCATTCCCGTTCGACGCGGAACGAGGGATTCTCGGCACGCCGTACACCGCGTTCGCCGCGCCGCCGGGGTCTGGCCCGCGGCATATGCTATTCCACCCGCGTCACCCGCGCACGGCGTATCTCGCGTGCGAACTGACGAATACCCTGGTGGTACTGGACGTCGACGATACCGGCCTTAGCGAACGCGCCACGCTGTCGACGCTTCCGCCTGCGTGGCACGGCGCGAATATCGTCGCGCATATCGGCGCGAATGCCGCCGGCGATCGGCTGTACGTGTCCAATCGCGGCCATGAGAGCATCGCCGTCTTCGCGCTCGATCCGCACGGCGACGCGACACCGATCCAGCATGTCGCCAGCGGTGGCCTGTCGCCGCGGTTCTTCATGATGTCGCAGGACGAGCGCCGGGTGGTCGTCGTCCACGAACGCGATCACCGCGTCACGGTGCTCGATATCCTGCCGGACGGGACGCTCGCCCCGACCGGCCTGGCGGTCACCGTTCCCGGTGCCGCCTTCGCCTTCGTCAGCTAACGCTCGCGATCAGCAGCGTCAGTTCGTCGCGGACCGGGTTCGCGTCGGTGCGCAGCGGCTTCAGGTTACGCCGCTTGACCGGATAGGATGCGCGAACCGCCTCGCACAGGTCCCTGACCGACACGCGGATGCAGGCCCCCTCGTCGCACACCAGTCGTGGCTTGCTGACGGACTGTATGCACGTCACCGGCGCACCGGCCCAGGCGGGTGCAGCGCTCGAAAAAAGGCACACGGCAGCGATCCGCAAAGCGGTGTTCTTGATCATCATGGTATCTGGCCCCCCACAGGCATTTCGTATCTGGTAAATGCAGCGTTAGGGGCCAAGTGGTTGCGATAACGTTTCTAATATCGAGAAATCGTACGACCGCCTGCCGGTCGTAAGAAAACGACAAGCGACCGATCAATCCGCCGCGATCGGCCCCTGCGGAGGGCTCGCGCGTCGCGTGAACCAGACGATGATCACCATCGCCAGGCACAGCCAGGCCGAGACGCGGAACAGGTCGGTCGACGCGAGCAGATACGCCTGCGCCACCATCTGCCGCGTGATCGCGCCCGCCGCCTGCACATCGGTCAGCCCCATCCGAGTCAGCGCACCCTGCGCCATCTGGTACGGCGAACCAGTGCCGATCGCTTCCGACAACCGGCTCTGATGCAGCGTCTCGCGACGATCCCAGGCGGTCGTGATGATCGACGCGGCGAAGCTGCCCGAGGTGATGCGCGCGAAGTTCGAGATGCCCGTCGCCGACGGCAACCGCTCCGCCGGAATACGATCAAGCGAGATCGTCAGCATCGCCAGGAAGAACGTGCTCATCGCGATCCCCTGCACCATCAGCGGCCACATCAGGTCGTAGAAGCTTGCCCCCGTCGTATAACCCGAACGCAGGTAATAGGAGTAGCCGAACGACGCGAACGCCACCGTCGCGAGGATACGCGCGTCGATCTTGCCGCTCAGCCGCGCGACGAACGGCGTCAGGATCACCGCCACCGCGCCCGATGGCGCGGCGACCAGCCCCGCCCAGGTCGCGGTGTAGCCGAGCTGCGTCTGCAACCAGAGCGGAAGGAGCAGCGTGTTGGCGAAGAACACCGCATAGCCGAGGCAGAACGCGATCGTCCCGATCGTGAAGTTGCGGCTCTTGAACAGCGACAGGTTCACCGCCGGGTTGGCGTCGGTCAGCTCCCAGATGATCCAGCCGACAAAGCCGATCGCGGCGACGACTGCGGCGATGACGATCCGGTCGGCGGCGAACCAGTCGTCGTTCTTGCCGAGATCGAGCACGATCTGCAGCGCACCGACCCAGATCACCAGCAGGATCAGCCCGACCTGATCGATCGGCAGCTTCCGCGTCGGCGTGTCGCGCTTGCCGAGCTTGTTCCAGCACACGAACGCGCAGAACATCCCGAACGGCACGTTGATCAGGAAAATCCAGCTCCAGTGATAATTGTCGGAGATGTAGCCGCCGAGGATCGGTCCCATGATCGGCGCGACCAAGGTCGTCATCGACCAGATGCCGAGCGCGGTAGAGCGCTTGTGGACGGGGAAGATCGCGATCAGCAGCGCCTGGCTGCCCGGAATCATCGGTCCCGACACGGCACCCTGGAGAATGCGAAAGCCGATCAGCGACGGCAGGTCCCACGCGATCCCGCACAGGAACGACGCGATCGTGAACAGGAAGACGGACACGCAGAACGTCCGCACCACGCCGAACCGCCCCATCAACCACCCGGTCAGCGGCACCGCGACTCCGTTGGCGACCGCAAACGCGGTGACGATCCAGGTGGAGTTGTCGCTGGAAACGCCGAGATTGCCGGCGATGGTGGGGAGCGACACGTTGGCGATCGTCGTGTCGAGCACCTGCATGAAGGTGCCGAGCGCGAGCGCGAATGCGGTGAGCGCGAGCGAGCCGCCGACGAGAGGGGCGGGACCGGCGCCGGCGCTGGATGGGGCGGCCATTACAGGGTGCTCGCCTGAGAGGGGATGACCCAACCAAAGCCACCACCCCGGCGAAGGCCGGGGCCCAGTTGGGAAACGAGGCTAACGGAAGGCAGCGCGCCGTTACGACCACCTATCCAACTGGTCCCCGGCCTCCGCCGGGGTGGTGCGGTATGCATGCCAGCGGTTACCAACAAGACTGTTTCCCCGCGAAGGCGGGGACCCAGACTGGGCTCCCGCCTTCGCGGGAGAACAAGGAGGGCAGGACCGCACCGGAGTAATGGCCACCGCAAAATCATCACCGGTTGGCCGCAATGATCTGGCGGATCTTTGCATCGACCGCAGCATCGCCCTGCCCGGTCGCCAGCCCCTTATACGCCGCCACCGCCGGTCGCCCGACCATCGTCCCCGACTTGTCCGCGGTATCGACGATCGCGTTCACCGACAGCCCGACCCGCAGCGGATTGCGCCGCAGTTCACCCTTGTCGAGCGCGATCCGCACCGGCACGCGCTGCGTGATCTTGATCCAGTTTCCACTCGCATTCTGCGGCGGCAACAGCGCGAACGCATTGCCGCTACCCGCGCCGAGCCCGACCACATGGCCGTGATAGACCAGGTCGTCCCCGTACATGTCCGCCGTCACCGTCGCCGCCTGCCCGATCCGCAGATCCCGCAACTGAGTCTCACGGAAGTTCGCATCGACCCACACCCGGTCGAGCGGCACCACCGCCATCAGCGGCAGCCCCGCCGAAACCTGCTGCCCAAGCTGCACGGTCCGTTGCGCGACGACGCCGTCGATCGGCGCAACGACGTGCATGTGGCTCCGCGTGATCGCCGCGCGCCGATACGCTGCGATCGCCGCCAGCACCGCCGGGTTGTTCGACACCGTGGTGCCAACGACGCCGTTCTTCGACTGCGCCTGCTGGCTGCGCGCGAGTTGCAGCGTCGCGCTCGCGACCTTCACCTGATCCGCGGCATGGCTCAGCTCCTCGCCCGAGATCGCGCCCTCCGCCGCCGCACCACGACGACGCGCGAGATCGTTCCGCGCGCGCGCCAGTTCGGCCTCCGCCTGCACGACCGCGGCCCCGGTCTCGTTCACCTTCGAGAAGTCCGACCGTGTCGCGCGCACCGCCCGTGCGAGTTCCGCCTCGGCCGATGCCACACCGACATCGGAGGTCGCGGCGTCGAGGTCGATCAGCGGCTGGCCCGCCTTCACGACCTGCGTGTTATCCGCATGGATCGCGGTCACCTGCCCCGGATCGCGCGCCGTGATCGCCACCACGTCGCCCGCGACATAGGCATCATCAGTCTCCTGCTCAGGCGCGGCGAGCAGGAAGTGGAACACCGCCCACACGATCGCACCGATCACGACCACCACGCCGAGGATCGTCAGCGCGCGCTTGCGGGCGCGCGGATTGCCGGTCGGAGCCGCGGCGGGCGCCGGCGTTTGCGTATCGGTCATCGCGTCATCCCCTGAAAATCATAACCACCACCCAGCGCCAGCACGAGCTGCACGCGCTGTTGCGCGGCATCGGCGGCGAGGTCGGCATCGGCCTGTTCGGCGGCCAGCGTGCGGACGTCGTTGTCGACCAGATCGAGCCGGCTATCGAGGCCGCTCGACACGCGGATCGCGTTCAGCCGCCCGGTCTCGGCATAGCCGCGCACCACCTCGCGCTGTCGCTGACGGTCCGCGTCGAGCGCACCGATCCGCGCTACCGCGTCACCCGCCTCGCGCACCGCACCGATCACCCGGTCGTTGTAATCCGCGGTCGCCAGATCGAGCGCCGCGGTCGCGCCCGCGAGGTCCGCCTTCAGCCGGCCATTGTCGAAGATCGGCAGATGGACCGCCGGCCCGACGCCGACCGTGCCCGCATCGAGCGAGAACAGATTGCCGAGCCCGACCGCCTGGAACCCCGCCAGCGCCGCCAGATTGACGTTCGGATAGAACGCTTTCCGCGCAAACTGACGCCCGGCCGCCGCAGCCTCGATCCGCGCCTGCGCCGCCGCGATATCGGCACGTCGCGCGAGCAGATCGGCGGGTACGGTCTTGGGCAACGGCAGCGCCGCATCGAGCCGCAACGCGGTCGCACCGATCGTCGCCGGATAATCCGCACCACGCCCGGCCAGCGCCGCCAGCGCATTCTTCGCGAGCACCTGCGCCGCC
The DNA here is from genome assembly GCF_014892665.1 of Sphingomonas sp. CFBP 13603. Taxonomy (NCBI): domain Bacteria; kingdom Pseudomonadati; phylum Pseudomonadota; class Alphaproteobacteria; order Sphingomonadales; family Sphingomonadaceae; genus Sphingomonas; species Sphingomonas sp. CFBP 13603. The sequence continues at coordinate 188,600 of NZ_JADBIA010000002.1, forward strand.
TGCGCACGCAGCAACGCCTGCCGCGCCTGCGCCAGCAGCGTCGTCGCGGCCTGCGCGTCGAGCTTGCTCGCGAGATTGTTGCGGATCCGCACGTTCACGAGCCGCAGCGAATTCTGGCGCGTCGCGATCGTCCGCTGCGCGATCCCCGCCTGCGCCTCGGCGCGTTCGAGATCGATATACGTCTGCACGACCGCCCCCGACAGCGCCATCCGCGCCGCCGCGACGTCGAGCGAAGCCGCACGCACCGACGCCCGCGCGCCCTCGATCGCGGCCTTCTGGCGCCCGAACAGATCGAGGTTCCAGCTGAGGTTCGCCGCTGTCGACCCCACGAACCGCGTCGACCCGGCATAGGGCGGCGGGATCGTGTAGCGACCGCTCAACCGCGCGAGTTGCTCCTGCGCATCGAGCGTCACGTCGGGGCCATTGTCGGCACGCCGCGTCGAAAGCACCGCCTGCGCCTGAGCGACCCGTGCCAGCGCCGCATCGAGCGATGGACTGCCCGCGACCGCATCGCGTACCAGCCGATCGAGCTGCGGATCGCCGAACGACCGCCACCAGTCGGCCGCGATCACCGGCGCGGCGTCCGGCGCCAGCCCGAGCGCCGTGGCCGATACCGGCTCCACCACGGTCTTCGATGCCGGGATCGCGCACCCCGCGAGCAGCCCTGCCACCGTGATCGGGGCTAGGGCAGTGCCAATCTTCATGCGCGGCGTCCTTCGGTCAGAGCGTCGTCCAGCGTCGTGCGGAGTTTCTGCATCAGTTCGATCAGCTTCTCGATTTCGGCCCGGTCCCAGCCCGTCAGCAGGGTGTTCCAGTATTCGATGATCCGGTCGCGACACCGGATCGCGACCGCCTCGCCGTCGGGCGTCAGTTCGAGATTGAGCACCCGCCGGTCGTCGCTCGCGCGCGACCGCGTGACCCAGCCATTCTGCTCCATCGCGTCGACCAGCCGCGTCGTCGCGCCTTTGTCGTGCGAAATATCGCGCGCGAGGTCGGCACACGTCGCCGCGCGACCGGCCATGATCGACATCAGCGCGGACCACTGCGTGCCCGACATGTTCTCCGCCGCGAACACCGGCTCGATCAAGCTCTGCCCGATCTGATGAATCCGCCGCGCGAGGTAACCGAGCGAACAGTCGGGCCCGAATTCCGATTTGGTGTAGAACGTCATATCGTTGCCATGGCAACCATTGCTTAGGCAGTCAATTGCGCGTTTTGCATGTTGAGTTTTGGACGGTGGACGTTCGTGGTGTGGCGGCCCGGTACGACAGGTCGTCCATGCGCGCACTCGCACCCTCCGTCATCCTGACGAAAGTCAGGATCCAGGGTAACGGAGGACCGCGCCTCACCGCTCTGGATCCTGACTTTCGTCAGGATGACGGCGTGGCGAACCGCGAATTCACGCAGGCTCGGCCGCGAATACGAAAAAGGGCCACCCGCATGCGCGGATGACCCTTTCACCAATCCAACGATCTGGAACTGCCCTCGATCAGAAGCGGATCTTGATCGAGCCCTTGTACGACTGGTTCGACACGTCCTTGCGCTCGACGGTGGTGTCCGCACCGACCGAGATGTCGACGCTGTCGCCAACCAGCGTCAGCCCGGCGCTGATCTCGCCCCAGTTCTTGTCCTGCCCGGCCAGCCCGAACAGCGCGTTCGGACCGATCCCGCCGACGAAGTTCGCACCGAACACGCCCGGCGTCGACTGGAAGTCGTGGACGTAGTTCGCGGCGGCATAAGGCCGGAACGAACCACTGCCGCCGAGCACCAGCCCGGCACGACCCTGCAGGCTGTCGAAGCTGTCGCGATCGACGAACAAAGCCGGTCCGCCGCCATTCTCGATCGACTTGCCGAAGCCGATATGGCTCGCGCGCATCGACACGCGCGGGCCGACCTTGAGCATCGACAGGTCGAACGCCTTGCCGAGACCGACCTCGCTGACGACCGTCAACGCATTGTCGGTGCCGCGCAGGCGGTAGTTGGTGCCGACGAAGCCGACGGTGCGATCGGTCTTGGCGACGAACGCGCCTGCGCTGAACTGCGTATCGAGGACGATCCCCGATGCGGTCTCCAGCTTGCCGTACAGCGTGCCCTGAAACAGCTCGCCCTTCGCGCGCTGCGCGATCCCGCCGGTGGTGCCGTCGGTGTTGGTGTACGAGAACGAGAAGCCGATCACGCCACCCTCGCCAGCCTGCTTCTCAAGCCCCACAGCCGCGAAATAGCCATCGAACTTGTCATGCCCGCCGAACGGATTTGTCCCCGGCATCGACCGGCTCTTGCCGTCGATATAGCCGCCCGCGATGAAGCCGCTCATGTCGTCGGGCAGACGACCCTGCTGCAGCACGGTGCCGCTCGAATCGCTCATCGTGTCCTGCCCGCCGGGAAGGTCGCTCGCCATCAGCGAGGCGACCTGGACCGGCTTGCCAATCAACGCGAGCGTACCGCCGAGCCCGCCACGCGTATCGATCTGCGCGATGTGATCCCGGTAGAAGCGCGACATCGTGTCGATCGACGCGACGCCGAGGCTCGACTTCAGCGTTTCTGCCCGCGGTGCGAGGCCCTCGAGCGTCGAGCGGATTGTCGCCGCGTTCTGCAGGTCGAGCGAACCATAGACGTTGCTCAGCGCCGCATAGTTGGAACGGTTCTGGTCGAGCAGCCCGGCATAGGTCGACTGCACCGGCGTCGCGGCCACGACGTTGCGGTACTGACCCGCGAGGATCCGGACCTGCACCGCGTTGGCGCTGTAGACATAGCTCGGCGTCAGGATCGCGCTGAGCGGTGTCGCAGCGGCGAAGCTGCCGGTGATGCCACCCTGCGCGGTCACGATCGTGTACAGGTCGTTGTACCGGATCGTCTGACCGGTGGCCGGCGCGAAACCGACGCGACCGCCGAGATTGGCGATGCCGTTGGTCGCCACGCCCGCCGCGTTGAACGTCGTCGCGGCGAAGGCGAGCTTGTCCGACGTACCGTTCGGTCCGAGATCGATCAGCAGGTTGGTGCCCGAGGCGAGCACGCCGTTGCCGCCGATCGTCAGCGTGCCGATCGTCCCCGTCGTGCCGGGCGCGATCATCCCGGCGACGCTGGTGAAGAACGGCGTGTTGATCCGGCCCGAGCCGGTCAGCATGCCCGACAGCATGAAGTAATCGCCCGGCGTCGAGATGACGCCGTCGTTCTGGACGACGCCCGTGACCTGATTGATGGTCATCAGGCTCCGCAGCGACCCCGCCGACGTCACCGCCAGCTTCGCCGTGCTGCCCGCAACGGTGAACTTGTCGACGGTCACCGACGAACCGAGCGTGGTCGTGCCGGCCGCCGACAGCGTCACGTCGTAATACCGCGCGCTACGCTGGATCGTGCGATCCGGATCGATGTTGTTCGGCACGAAATTGGTCGCGCCGGGCAAGCCGTTCGCCAATGTCGGCGACAACACCGCGAGCGCCACCGCATCGCCAGCCGCCTGCGCGACATCGTCCGCGCCCGCCAACAGCGTCGCGCTGCCCTTGCCCGAATGCGCGACGGTTTCGAGGATCAGGCCTTCGGCGGCCGCGCCGGGTGCCGCAACCTTTTGGACGACCGCCGCAACGGCTGGCGTGCCCGTGCCCGTCGTCACCGGAACCCCGTCGACCGACGCGACGCCCGTCTTCACGTCGACGCAATCGCTCTGGAAACAGACCTGGCCGAACTTGTTGCCATCGCCGGCAATGCCCGCGCCGGTCGTGGTCGGCACGCCGTTGACCAGCTTGCCGTCGACGATGATCTGATAGTTCGGATCGAGCGCGGTCACCCAGTGCGCAGCATCGGTCCACTGCCCGTCACCCGCCCTGGTCTGCGCATACCGATACGGATTGTTCGCCGCGATATAGTCGGAGAACAGGTACAGCGGCTGATAGAAGCTCTCGGTGCCGTACGCACCGAACGGCTGCGCGGCGAAGAAGCGGCTGCCACCCGACAGAACGCCGATCACGACCTGCTTGGCAAAGGTACGATCGAGGATCAGCGGACCACCCGAGTCTCCGCCGGCGGTCGTGCCTTCCTTGGGAAGCGCGTTATCCTTGAACAGGTTGAAGTCGAACGGGCTCGCCGCCGCGGTACCACGGCGAGGATCGTCGAAATCGAGCTGGTACAGGTTCTGCGGCAGGCCGCTGGTCGAGCCGAACAGGAATGCGTCGCGGTCGTCGAACGAGCCGAGGATGCCGATCGTGTTCTCGGCGATGCGGCGACGGTAATCGACGCCGTTGGTGTCGCCCGTCAGCGTGCCGCCCTGCCCGTTGCGGCCATAGCCGGTGATGGTCACGTGATAGCCGGTGCCGGTCGTCTCGCTGATCGTCGCAGGCGCGGGCAACGCCGACAGCAACAATGCCCAGGTCGGCACGTTGGCGGCGGGCGTGTCGAGCGTCGCGATCGCGACGTCGGCCTGAAGAAAGTTCTGCGCCAGCCCGAGCTTCAGCGAGTCGGCGTTATAGACGACCTGATTGACGTTATAGAGGAAGTTGGCGGTGTTGGTCTTGTACTGCTGCGTATTCACCGCGCCGGTCGCGGTGGTCGGCAGGAACCAGTCGAGCAGCGCCGGACGGTTGTTCTGCGCAAAACCGAACGCGATCGGAATGCCGCCGCCCTGCGCGCCGTAGCCCCAGGGGTTCTGCGCGCCCGTGCCGGCGCTGTTCTCGTTCACGCAATGGGCGGCGAAGATGACGGTGCGCGGATTGATCAGCGTCCCCGTGCACAGGCCGATGCCGCCGCCACCCGTCGAGATCGTCATCTGGCCGACGCCGTTCACGCCGCCGGCGATATCCTGCGCGGTCGTCGGCGTACCGGGTGCCGAGATGACGATGCTGGGCGTATTGACGAGGTCGGCCGGATTCAACGAACTGCCATAGCCGATCGATTCCGCGCCTGTGGGTCGATCCTGCGCCGCAGCGATCGTCGGCAGCGCGGCCGAGGCCAATAGAGCAGTGGACGCGAGCAGGCCCGAACGAACATGGCCAAGCATCGAACGCGTGGAAGCGAATATCATCAATAATGTCCCCCGTGCGTGCCGCCCTCCCCGGGACGTGCACCACAACGGAAGACTATTCAGACCATTTTGGGAACGCAATCAGCGAAGGGTCGACAATGAGGTCAGTGTAACAATCCGTCACGGATGCGCCAAAAATGCAACACTTCCACCAACTTAGGACAGAGAAGGTGCCTCAGCGTGGTGACGGACGAACGGCTAGGGAGATGACCAGATCCCGCTAGCCGGAGCGTACCGCGACGAAGAACGTCGAACGCCATGGTGCACGCGCGGCCTGAATACGGGCGTGTCGGTCAACCGTCCCATGCCAACGGCCGGTCGAGTTCATCGAGGCACTGGGCCAGCAACGCACCGACGAGGTGATCCCGTCGCTCGTCGGCGATCAGCAGCGCTCGTGCGACCGCATCGCGCAACGCCTCGGCATCTTCTCGCTCAACCGCCATGCTCCCTGATCGGCGCTCCGCCGGGAGGCCGCAATACACCAGGTTATAGCGGCGCCAACTGACTTGGATCAGCCACAAAATTGCCCTTTACGCTATGGCGTGCCGTCTTCGCCGCGCTTAGCATCCGCCATGGCAAACAAAACCGAATCGGCACAAACAACGTCCGCACAAACCGCCGAGAACCTCATCCACGTGCGCGCCTTGCGGTCGGAGGTGTTTCCCAGCGAGATCTTCGACGAACATGCCTGGAACATGATGTTGCGCCTGTTCGTCGCGCAGGCGAAGGGCGATACTCTGTCCGAGACGCAACTGATCACGCTGACCGGAACGCCGCCGGGCGTCGGCCAGCGCTGGCTCGCGCACCTCGTCGCCGACGCGCAGGTCGCGCCCTATCCGGAGGGTGGCGCGGTGACGCTGACGCCGTCGGCGCTGGACCGCATGGAAGCGTTCCTGCGCGACGCCAGTGGCATCCACCAGACCGACGGACCGGCCTGACTCTATAACGCGCCGCCGAAAGCCCGACGCCGCACGCGAGCCGAGCCTAGCCAAGCCGTGGGGGGTCGCGAAGATTACCGCGTCGCACAGGCACCCGTGCCCTTCCCCGATGCGCTCCCCCTTGCTAAGGCCCCTCCGGTAACAGCATTTTTCGCTCGGTCCCCGACGCGCCCGCGTGGCCTATACGGCTGCTTTCCCCTCGGCGCCCGGCGGCCCGACGCCCACGGGAAGGACCCCTATGACTGCCATCGGCCAGGACACCCTCAAGACCCGCACCAGCCTCTCCACCGGCGGCAAGTCGTACGACTATTACAGCCTCGCCAAGGCGTCGGAACAGCTCGGCGACATCAGCCGCCTGCCCTTCTCGATGAAGGTGCTGCTCGAGAACCTGCTGCGCTTCGAGGACGGCGTGACCGTCACGCGCGAGGATATCCAGGCGATCGTCGACTGGCAGAAGGAGCGTCGCAGCGACCGCGAGATCCAGTATCGCCCCGCCCGCGTACTTATGCAGGATTTCACCGGTGTTCCCTGCGTGGTCGATCTCGCCGCGATGCGCGACGCGATGACCAAGCTCGGCGGCAACCCCGAGAAGATCAACCCGCAGGTCCCCGTCCACCTCGTCATCGATCACTCGGTGATGGTCGACGAGTTCGGCACGCCGCAGGCATTCCACGACAACGTCGACCTCGAATACGAGCGCAACATCGAGCGCTACGAGTTCCTCAAGTGGGGCAGCAAGGCACTCGACAATTTCCAGGTCGTCCCCCCCGGCACCGGTATCTGCCATCAGGTGAACCTCGAATATATCGGCCAGGCCGTCTGGTCGTCGGCTAGCTCGGGCGACCACGGCGACGGCACGATGATCGCGTATCCCGACACGCTGGTCGGCACCGACAGCCACACCACGATGATCAACGGCCTCGGCGTGCTCGGCTGGGGCGTCGGCGGGATCGAGGCCGAGGCCGCGATGCTCGGCCAGCCCGTGTCGATGCTGATCCCCGAAGTCGTCGGCTTCAAGCTGCTCGGCAAGCTCAACGAGGGCATCACCGCCACCGATCTGGTGCTGACCGTCACGCAGATGCTGCGCGCCAAGGGCGTGGTCGGCCGCTTCGTCGAGTTCTTCGGCCCCGGCCTGTCGTCGATGACGCTCGCCGATCGCGCGACGATCGCCAACATGGCGCCCGAATACGGCGCGACCTGCGGTTTCTTCCCGATTGACGACAAGACGCTCGACTACATGCGCCTCACCGCGCGCTCGGACGAGAATGTCGAGCTGGTCGAGGCCTATGCCAAGGCGAACGGCTTCTGGCGCGACGAGAACGCCGAGGACCCCGTCTTCACCGACACGCTCGAACTCGACATGGGCACCGTCGTCGCCTCGCTTGCCGGCCCGAAGCGCCCGCAGGACCGCGTCAGCCTCAACAAGGTCGACGAGGTGTTCAACAGCGACCTCCATAAGCTGTACCACAAGGAGCAGCCCGCCCGCGTCGCGGTCGAGGGTCGCGAGCATGACATCGGCGACGGCGACGTCGTCATCGCCGCGATCACGAGCTGCACCAACACGTCGAACCCGTCGGTTCTGGTCGCCGCAGGGCTCGTCGCACGCAAGGCCAACGCACTCGGCCTCAAGTCGAAGCCTTGGGTGAAGACCTCGCTCGCCCCCGGTTCGCAGGTCGTCACCGACTATCTCGACAAGGCTGGGCTGACCGCGGACCTGAACGCGCTCGGCTTCAACCTCGTCGGTTACGGCTGCACCACCTGCATCGGCAACTCGGGGCCTCTGGCGCCTGCCATCTCGGCCGCGATCAACGAGAACGACCTCGTCGCCGCGTCGGTCCTCTCGGGCAACCGCAACTTCGAGGGCCGCGTGTCGCCCGACGTCCGCGCCAACTTCCTCGCCTCGCCGCCGCTCGTCGTCGCCTATGCGATCAAGGGCACCGTCACGACCGACATGATCGAGACGCCGCTGGGCCAGGGTTCGGACGGGCAGGACGTGTATCTGCGCGATATCTGGCCGACCAACGAGGAAGTCCGCACGACGATGGACGCCAACATCGACGCTGGCATGTTCGGTGCACGCTACGGCGACGTCTATGCGGGCGACGCCAAGTGGCGCGAGATCGACGTCACCGGGTCTGACACCTACGCATGGCGTGCAGGCTCGACCTATGTCGCCAACCCGCCCTATTTCGAGGGCCTCAGCATGACCCCGTCGCCCGTGCAGGACATCATCGACGCCAAGCCGCTCGCGATCCTCGGCGATTCGATCACCACCGATCACATCTCGCCGGCCGGTTCGATCAAGGCCGACAGCCCCGCAGGCCGCTTCCTGCAGGAGCATCAGGTCAGCAAGGCGGACTTCAACAGCTATGGCGCACGTCGCGGCAACCATGACGTGATGATGCGCGGCACCTTCGCCAACATCCGCATCAAGAACGAGATGGTCCCCGGCATCGAGGGCGGCATGTCGAAGTACGACGGCGAAGTCATGGCGATCTACGACGCCGCGATGCGTTTCAAGCAGGACGGCACCCCGCTCGTCATTGTCGCCGGCAAGGAATACGGCACCGGCTCGTCGCGCGACTGGGCGGCGAAGGGCACCAACCTACTCGGCGTCCGCGCGGTCATCACCGAGAGCTTCGAGCGCATCCATCGCTCGAACCTGGTCGGCATGGGCGTGCTGCCATTGCAGTTCGCCGAGGGCACCGATCGCAAGACGCTCGGCCTCGACGGCTCGGAGACGTTCACGATCCTCGACGTCGCGAGCATCCGCCCGCGCCAGGACGTCACGGTCAAGATGACCCGCGCCGACGGCACCAGCGAGACGTTCCAGACCAAGTGCCGGATCGATACCGTCAACGAGCTGGAATACTTCCTCAACGGCGGCATCCTCCACTACGTCCTGCGCAAGCTGGCCGCGTAAGGCTGCAACGTCGTCCCGGAGCGATCCGGGACGACTCCGCTTCAGCCCAGACAACTACCGTCATCCCAGCGAAAGCTGGGATATTCCCGTGAGGCACACGTCGCCTACCACGAGGGATATCCCAGCGTTCGCTGGGATGACGTGTATTTGCGGATGATGAAGGACGGTTTGCGCGAGCCAACGAAGACCAGACGCACTCGCTCCCGAACAAAAAAGGCGGGGCGACCGCAAGGATCGCCCCGTAGTTCAGGGAGAAGACCGGGACAGGGGAGACCCGGTCAAGTCGCCGTCCACAGGGGGAGAGGGAGCGGCGACGCACTCCCCTTCGCCCCGATATGTTGCAGGGATATGTCGAAGGCCGCGAATGACGAACTTTTCACGAAGCGCCGCCCAATTTCGTTCTCCCGCGAAAGCGGGAGCCCAGGGTTCCAAGCGCCGACGCTAGCGCCCCCTGCCCTCACCCTCTCCGCCTTCGGCGTCTCCCCCTCTCCCATCGGGAGAGGGAAGGGTGAGGGTGAGGCTAAACCTCAGCCCCGAGAAAGCGCCCGCCCCGCCACGGCATTCAGCTTCGCCACCAACGCCGGATCGCGAGCCTCCCGCGCCGTGATGATCGCGCTATCGAGGCACGTATCGATCGGCGAAGCCTCACGCTCCACTGGCAACGCGCGCAGCAACGCCATCACCATCGCCCGAGCCTTCGCCGCATTCGCGCCAAGCTGTGCCACGACCTGCGCCACATCGACGCCCGCCTCGTCTTCACGCCAGCAATCGTAATCCGTCACCATGCCGACCAGCGCGTACGGAAGCTCCGCCTCCCGCGCGAGCTTCGCCTCGGGCATCGCGGTCATCCCGATCACGTCGCAACCCCATTGCCGGTAGAGCCTGCTTTCCGCGCGCGTCGAGAATTGCGGACCTTCCATTGCGAGATAGGTACCGCGGTCGTCGACCTGCGCGCCCGCCTCACGCGCGGCGTCGGCGGCATAGCGCGACAGTCGCGGACAAACCGGGTCCGCCATCGAGACATGCGCGACTAGGCCGGTGCCGAAGAAGCTTGACGGCCGCCCCTTGGTGCGATCGATGAACTGGTCGACGACGGTGAAACTCCCTGGCGGCCGCTGTTCGACAAGCGACCCGACCGAGGACACGGCCAGAACGTCGGTCACGCCAAGCCGCTTTAACGCATCGATGTTCGCCCGTGCGTTCAGCTCCGACGGCGAGATCCGGTGTCCCCGCCCATGCCGCGGCAGGAACGCCACCCCGACATGCCCAACGCGCCCGGTAAAGATCGCATCGGACGGCTCGCCCCAAGGCGTCTCGACCGTTTGCCAGCGCCCATCCTCGATTCCATCGACAGCGTACAGCCCAGAGCCGCCGATGATGCCGATCGTCCAGCCGCTCACTTGGCGAGCGCCCTCGGCCGCGCGTAGGCGAAGTAGATCACGAGTCCGAGCAGGTTCCACAGCCCGAAATACAGCTGCGTCTTCGAGGGCAGGCTGAAGAAGAGATACAGGCAGCCGAGGATACCGATCGTGCCGACCAGCGTCGCCGCGGGCGCGCGGAATGTACGGATCGTGTCGGGGGCACGACGGCGCATCACGAGCATGCAGGCGCAGACCGCGACGAACGCCGCGAGCGTCCCCGCGTTGGCGAGCGCGGCGATCTCGGCGAGTGGCAACAGGCCTGCAATCACCGCGACGATCGCCGCGGTGATCCAGGTGATGCGGACCGGGGCACCTCGCTTGGAAACCTTGGCGAGGCTGAGTGGGAGCAAACCATCGCGCGCCATCGTGAAGAAGATCCGGCTCTGCCCGAACAGGAACGCGAGCAGCACCGTTGGCAACGCGATCACGGCCGAAGCACCGAGGAAGGTCGCGAACCCGGGGCGGCCGATCTCGCGGAGGATCAGCGCGAGCGGCTCGGCGCTGCCGGCGAACTTGGTGTACGACAGCGCGCCGACCGCGGCGACCGCGACGAGGATGTAGATCGCGATGCACGCGACCATCGACCCGACGATCCCGATCGCGAGATCGCGGCCCGGGTTCTTGGTTTCCTCCGCCGCGGTGGAGATCGCATCGAAGCCGTAAAAGGCGAAGAAGATGATCGCTGCCGCCGCCATGACGCCGCGTTCGGCGCCATCGGGGGCGACCGCTTTGGGGAAACCGTAGGGCATGAACGGGTGGAGGTTGGCGCTATTGAAATAATGCAGCGCGATGAACACGAACACGGCGAGCGCGATCATCTTCACGCCGACCAGCACCGCGTTCAACGTCGCACTCTCGCGCGTGCCGAACGACAGCACGCCCGCGACGACGGCGATGATGAAGATCGCAGGGACGTTGAGGATGCCGCCGAGTTCGGGGCTGAGCGTCAGCGCCTCGGGAAACCCAAACGCGCCGCGCAGCAATGGCGCGGCATAGCCTGACCAGCCGACCGCGACGGTCGACACGACGAGCGAATATTCGAGGATGAGGCTCCAGCCGATCACCCACGCGATCAGTTCGCCGAGCACGACGTAGCTGTAGGTGTACGCGCTGCCCGAGGCGGGGATCATCGTCGCCATCTCGGCATAGGCGAGCGCCGCGCAGGCACAGATGCCGCCGGCGATGACGAACGAAAGGATCACGGCCGGCCCGGCGAGCCCTGCGCCGACGCCGATCAGCGTCAGGATGCCGGTGCCGACGATCCCGCCGACGCCCATCGCCACGAGATGCGGCCACGACAGCGTCCGCGCGAGCTGATGCTCGGGCGGCTGCTCGGTGACGATTTTTCGGCGAAACAGACTGGCCACGGATATCCCCTTTTGTTGCGCGGGAAGTGGCACAGGACGGGACCGGGGGGCAAGGCCAGCGGCCAACCACTTACCTGAGCGTCAATATCCTCCCCGACGGAGGCCGGGGTCCAGTTGGCAAGGTCATCGTGACGATGCGCAGCGCAATGTCAGCAGCGTTTCCCAACTGGGCCCCGGCCTTCGCCGGGGTGGTAGAAGGGGTGACGAAATCGAACGGCAGTCCGCTCGTCCTTGTTCTCCCGCGAAGGCGGGAGCCCAGCCTGGGTCCCCGCCTTCGCGGGGAAACACGCTACCTTACGGCAACTCTCAGACCGTGAAGCTTTCCCCACACCCGCAAGCACCCTTGGCGTTTGGATTCTGAAACACGAACCCCGCGGTGAAGTCGTCCTCGACCCAGTCCATCGTCGAGCCGATCAGATACAGGATCGACCCTCCATCGACGAACAAGGTCCCCCCCGGCGTGTCGATCCGCTCATCGAAAGGCTTGGCCTCGGTGACGTAGTCCACCGAATAGGCCAGCCCCGAACACCCACGTTTCGGCGTCGACAGCTTCACCCCGATCGCATCCTCCGGAGCCCGAGCCATCAGGTCGGCGATCCGCGCATGCGCCGTCTCCGTGAGGTTCAGCGCCGCCGGCCGTGCTCGCAATGTCGTCGCCATGATCGTCCTTCCTTCCCCCCTCCCGTAAGCGGGAGGGGCCGGGGGTGGGCTCCCGGCCAGCCACTCAAACTGTCGTTCGCGAGGTGAGCGCGTGCCCACCCCCTGCCCCCTCCCGCCTGCGGGAGGGGAAGCAGAAGTTACAGCATGCCCAGCTCGAGCTTCGCCTCGTCCGACATCTTCTGCGGATCCCAGGGCGGATCCCAGACTAGGTTCACTTCCGCGAACCCAACTCCCGGCACCGACCCAACCCGCATCTCGACCTCCGCCGGCATCGACTCCGCGACCGGGCAGTTCGGCGTCGTCAGCGTCATCGCCACCACCGCATGCCCGTCCTCGGTCACCTCGACGCCGTAGATCAGTCCCAGGTCATAGATGTTCACCGGGATCTCGGGATCGTAGATCTCCTTCAACGCGTCGATGATCGCATCGTACACCGCGCCACCGGGCTCGCCGGGCGAATCCACCTGCGGCTTCTGCGCCAGGAAACCCGCGAGATAATCGCGCTTCCGCTCCGCGTCGGAGTCCGTCTCCATCACGACGCGCGCCTTGGGCGGCGATGCGACGGCATCCACTTCCTCGATCTCGAACCGATCGCTCATCCGAATATCCTCGTTACTCGCTCGATACCGCGCACCAGCGCCTCGACGTCCGCCGGCCCGTTATACACGCCGAAACTCGCGCGTGCCGTCGCCTCGACGCCCAGCGCCTCCATCAACGGCTGCGCGCAGTGATGGCCGGCACGGATCGCGACGCGCTCCTCGTCCAATATGGTGCCGATGTCGTGCGGATGAACCCCCTCGATCGTGAAGCTCACGATCCCCGCCGAGTCCGCCGGGCCATACAGCCGCACCGAATTGATCCCCGACAGCGCCTCACGCGTGGCGGTCACCAGTGCAGTCTCGTGCGCATGGATCGCGTCGAGCCCGATGCTCTCGACATAGTCGATCGCCGCATGCAGCCCAAGCGCACCGACGATATGCGGCGTCCCCGCCTCGAACCGCCCCGGGGGCGGCGCATAGGTGGTTTTCGCGAACGACACCTTGTCGATCATCGACCCGCCACCCTGGTACGGCGGCATCGCGTCGAGCAGTTTCGGCTTGGCCCACAGCACGCCGATCCCGGTCGGCCCGTACAGCTTGTGCCCAGAGAACACGTAGAAATCGCAGCCGATCGCCTTCACGTCGACCGCGATCCGCGGCACCGACTGGCAGCCATCGAGCAGGATCTTCGCGCCGACCGAATGCGCGATCTCGGTGGCGCGCTTGGCATCGAGCACCGAGCCGAGCACGTTCGAGACATGCCCGAGCGCGACCAGCTTATGCGCCGGCGTGATCATCCGCTCCATCGCGTCGAGATCAATGCGGTGGTCGGCCGTCAGCGGCAACACGTCGATCGCGACGCCGCGCGCTTCCGCGACCATCTGCCAAGGCACGATGTTCGAGTGATGCTCAAGCATGGAGAGCAGAATGCGATCGCCCGCCTTCAACTGCGTCCCGGCCCAGCACTGCGCAACCAGATTGATCGCTTCGGTAGCACCACGGACGAAGACGACCTCGTCCGGCGACCCGGCACCTATGAACCGCGCGACGGCTTTCCGTGCAGCTTCGTAGGCGACCGTCATGTCGGCAGAACGCTGGTACACGCCGCGGTGCACGGTGGCGTAGGTCTCGCCATATGCGCGCGTGATCGCGTCAACTACCTCCTGCGGCTTCTGCGCAGTCGCGGCGGTATCGAGATACGCCCAGCCCTCCGGGATCGCGGGGAAGTCCGACAGGCGATCCAGGGGTCGAACGTCGGCGATCACGCTCATAATGCCCGCTCCAGCCACGCATCCGCATCCGCCACGAAAGCCTCGCGCACCGTCTCGTCCGCGATCTGCACGAACGCATCGCCGACGAACGCGCGCGTGAGCAGCGCCTGCGCCTTGGCATGCGGGATCCCGCGGCTCTGCATGTAGAACAGCGCGCGCTGATCGAGTTCGCCGACCGTCGCGCCATGCGCGCACTTCACGTCGTCCGCGAAGATCTCCAGCTCGGGCTTCAGGTTCACCGTCGCGGTACGCTGCAACAGCAACCCGCGGAGCGACTGCACGCCGTCGGTCTTCTGCGCATCGCGCGCGACCTCGACCCGCGCCGCAAGACTTGCGGTCGACTTGTCCGCAGCCACCGCACGCCAGATCTGCTTGCTCTGCCCGTTCAGCGCCGCATGCCGGACCGACACCGCACACTCCTGCCGCTGGTCGTTCCGCGTCAGCAACGCGCCGCCATATTCGGCGAACGCATCGTCACCCGTCACCGTGATCGCCCCATCGATCCGCGTCCCGGCATCGCCCGCGCCCAACACAGTGACGATCAGGCTCGCCTCGGCACCGATCTCGACCTCGTCGCGCAACGACACGAAACCACCGGCCTGAAGCAACCGCACCGCGCGCGTCAGCTTAGCGCTCTTGCCAAGCATCATTCGCGTAGACCGGTTCGACCAGCCTGCCCCGACATAGGTCTCGACCACCGAAGCGCTCGCGCCGTCAGCCAGCACGATCTCCGCCGGAAGCTGGTTCTCGCCACCGGTCGCAATGTGGACGATCTGGAGAAGCTCAACGCCGGCGTTCGCCTCGACCCGGATCGACCAACCGTTGCCCGTTGTACGACGACCGAGCGCATGCTCGCCGCCATGGATCGCCGTCATCGTGACGTGGCGCAGATCGCTTCGACCCTGATCCAGCACGCCGTCAACGAACAGCGCACGCGCACCCGGCAGGTCCATAAACCACGCATCCGCGTCCAGCGCGGCGCCGCGCCGCAGTCCGGCCGCGGCCGCAATCGCCGCCGGATCACCCCAGCGCCACGATTCCTCGCGCGTCGAGGGAAGGTCGAGCAGCATCGTCACGCGGCGATCCCCACATAGCCTTCGCTCTCGAGCTGCTTGGCGAGGTCCTTACCGCCCGAGCGGACGATCTTGCCGTCCGCCAGCACGTGGACGAAGTCCGGCTCCACGTAATCCAGCAACCGCTGGTAGTGCGTGATCAGCAGCACCGCCTTGTCGGGCGCGCGCATGATGCGGTTGATGCCGTCGCCGACGACGCGCAGCGCATCGATGTCGAGCCCTGAATCGGTCTCGTCGAGGATCGCGAACTTCGGGTTGACGATGCCCATCTGGACCATCTCGTTGCGCTTCTTCTCGCCGCCCGAAAAGCCGACGTTCACCGGCCGCTTGAGCATGTCGTAGTCCATGCCGAGCAGATCCGCCTGCCCGCGCGCGAGCTTGAGGAACTCGCCCCCCGACAGCGGCTTCTCGTCGCGCGTCGCGCGTTGCGCGTTGAGCGCCTCGCGGAGGAACTGGACGTTCGACACGCCGGGGATCTCAACCGGATACTGGAAGCCGAGGAACACGCCCGCCGCAGCGCGCTCATGCGCCTCCAGCTCGAGCAGGTCGACACCGTCAAACGTCACCGACCCGGCGGTGACCTCATAGCCGGGCCGTCCGCCGAGCACATAGCCCAGCGTTGACTTGCCCGCCCCGTTCGGCCCCATGATCGCGTGCACCTCGCCCGCGTTCACGGTCAGCGACAGGCCCTTGAGGATTTCCTTGCCGTCGATTTCGGCGTGGAGGTTTTCAATTTTCAGCATCGAATGTAGCCCAATTCCAAATCTCTAAAATGCGCGGCGCAGACTGCCCCAACCCCATCCCGTCATTCCTGCGAAGACGGGAATGACGGGAGCAAAGGGTCACCCCACGGAGCCTTCCAGCGAAATCCCCAGCAGCTTCTGCGCTTCCACCGCGAACTCCATCGGCAGCTGCTGCAGCACCTCCCGCGCAAAGCCATTCACGATCAGCGCCACCGCCGCCTCCTGGTCCAGCCCGCGCGACATCGCGTAGAACAGCTGGTCCTCGGAGATTTTCGACGTCGTCGCCTCATGCTCGATCTGCGCGGAGGGATTGCGGACCTCGATGTACGGCACGGTATGCGCGCCGCACTGGTCGCCGAGCAGCAGGCTGTCGCACTGCGTGAAGTTCCGTACACCCTCCGCAGTCGGCGCGACACGCACCAGCCCACGATACGTGTTGTCCGAACGCCCCGCCGAAATCCCCTTCGACACGATCGTCGAGCGCGTATTCTTGCCGAGGTGGATCATCTTCGTGCCGGTATCGGCCTGCTGGCGATTGTTCGTCACCGCGACCGAATAGAACTCGCCGACCGAACCATCGCCGAGCAGCACGCACGACGGGTATTTCCACGTGATCGCGCTGCCGGTCTCGACCTGAGTCCAGCTGACCTTCGAGTTCTTGCCCTGGCACAATGCGCGCTTGGTGACGAAATTATAGATCCCGCCGACGCCGTTCTCGTCGCCCGGATACCAGTTCTGCACGGTCGAATATTTGATCTCGGCATCGTCGAGCACGACCAGCTCGACCACGGCGGCATGCAACTGGTTCTCGTCGCGCATCGGCGCGGTACAGCCCTCGAGATACGAGACGTACGACCCCTTGTCCGCGACGATCAGCGTGCGCTCGAACTGCCCGGTATTCTCGGCGTTGATGCGGAAGTAGGTCGACAGCTCCATCGGGCAGCGGACGCCCTCCGGGATGTAGACGAAGGTGCCGTCGGAGAAGACCGCCGAGTTCAGCGTCGCGAAGTAATTGTCGCGCTGCGGCACGACCTTGCCGAGCCACTTCCGCACGAGGTCGGGATATTCCTTGATCGCCTCGGAGATCGAGCGGAAGATCACGCCCGCAGCCTCGAGCTCCTTGCGGAACGTGGTCGCGACCGAGACGCTGTCGAACACCGCATCGACTGCAACGCGACGCTTGGGCGTGCCGTCCTCGTTCAGCGGATCCTCGACCACGCCCGCCAGCATCTTCTGCTCGCCGATCGGAATGCCGAGCTTCTCGTAGACGCGCAGGATCTCCGGATCGACCTCGTCGAGCGACCCGAGCTTCGGCTTCGCCTTGGGCTCGGCGTAATAATACGCGTCCTGGTAGTCGATCGGGGGGACGTTGAGCTTCGACCAGTCCGGCGCCTCCATCGTCTGCCACAGTCCGAACGCCTTCAGCCGCCAGTCGAGCATCCACTGCGGCTCGCCCTTCTTGGCGGAAATGAAGCGCACCGTGTCTTCCGACAGACCCTTCGGCGCGAATTCCTGTTCGATGTCCGAGGAGAAGCCCCACTCGTACGTCTTGTTCGCGGCGGCGTATGCCTCTGCGTTCCGGGTAGCCATCATTCCATCTCCGCCGCGGCGCGGCTCTCGTAAATCTTCGCGCCTTTGCGCCTTTGCGTGCACAGAATCTTCTCACGCGAAGGCGCAAAGGCGCGAAGGAAGGGATAGGGCGCTGCGCGCAAGGTCATGCGGGCACCTGCGAAAGGGGGGCTTGCGAAAGGCTGGCGAGCGACACGCCGGCGAGCGCACCGCGGACCGCGCCGTTGACGGCGTTCCAGTGCGGCTTCACCTTGCACGTCTGCTCGACGCAGCAATCCTGCGATGCGCCATCGACACACGACGTCAGTGCGATCGGGCCTTCGACCGCCTCGATGATGTCGGCGAGCGAGATCATCGCGGGCGGGCGCGACAGGCGGAAGCCGCCCCCAGTGCCCCGCGTGCTCTCGATCAGCCCCGCGGCGGACAGCCGGCTCACCAGCTTCTGCACGGTCGGCAGCGGCACGCCGGTCTCCTCCGCGAGCAGCGTCGCGTTCAGCCGCGCGATACCGCCGCAATGACGCGCCGCGGCGCTCATCATCACGACCGCATAGTCGGCTAGGCTGGAAAGACGCATGGTGGCTTCGGAGTCCAATCGGACCGATATGATCCGATTGGTCAAATGGGCTTTGTGCAGTGCATCGTCAACCCGGCCAGGGGTGCTAACGACTCGCAACTGGCTGGGCATTTCTGGTCGCCCCGCGCGCCCTCTTTCAGCACCGTCCCCCGACCACCCGTCACCCCAGCGAAAGCTGGGGCCTCCTGGTTTGGGTCGGGCGCCTCGAACATGGATACCCCCAGCTTTCGCTGGGGTGACGGAGGCTGGGGTGACGGAGAATGTGGGGTGACGGAAGAAGGGTTTGGCCGCTCCAGCCGATATGCCTAAGAGCGCGCATGGCCTTCTACCACCCGATCCTCTTCCGTCTCGACGCCGAGCGCGCGCATACCCTCACCATCGCCGCGCTGGGCGCATGGGGGAAGGCCGGCACGCCGCTCGCCCCCAGCGTACCGCGGCTCGCGACGACCGTGGCGGGGATCGCCTTCCCCAACCCGGTCGGCTTGGCGGCAGGGGTCGACAAGGACGGCCGCGCGATCGACGGGTTCTTCGGGTTGGGCTTCGGCAGCGTCGAGATCGGCACGCTCACGCCGCTCGCCCAGCCTGGCAACCCCAAGCCCCGCATCTTCCGCCTTCCCGAAGACCGTGCGGTGATCAACCGTTTGGGCTTCAACAATGGCGGCCTCAATGGCGCGCTTCCCCGGGCACAGAGCGCAAAGCGGGACGGCGTTCTCGGAATCAACGTCGGCGCGAACAAGGACGCTTCGGATCGCACAGCCGACTATGTCCACGGCGTTACCAGAGCCGCACCCCACGCAGACTACATCACCATCAACATCAGCTCCCCCAACACCCCAGGCCTCCGCGATCTCCAGCACGGCGCCGCGCTCCGCGACCTCCTCGCCGCCTGCACCGCCGCCAAGGGCACGACGCCCATCTTCCTCAAGGTCGCCCCCGACCTCGAACCTGCCGATATCGACGACATCGCCGGCGCCGCACTCGACAACCGCATCGACGCGCTGATCGTCAACAACACCACGATCTCCCGCCCCGGCTTGCGCTCAGCCAATGCGAAGGAGACCGGCGGCCTGTCCGGAGCCCCGCTCGTCCCGCTAGCTCGCCAACGCCTGTCGGATTTCCGCAAGGCGACCGGCGCAGGGATCCCCCTGATCTCGGTCGGCGGCGTGGACAGCGGCGCCGAAGCCTATACCCGCCTCCGCGCCGGCGCGAGCCTCGTCCAGCTCTACACCGCGCTGGTCTACGAAGGCCCCGGCCTCCCCGCCCGCATCCTGCGCGAACTCGACGCGCTGCTCACCCGCGACGGATTTGCGTCGGCCGGCGACGCGGTAGGAGTCGACGCGCGCTAAGCCGCTTCCGTCATCCCGGCTCCTCCCGTCATCCCAGCGAACGGTGGGATCCAGAGCCACAGATGTCGCCCTGTGTGGCTCTGGATCCTGGGTCGAGCCCAGGACGACGGGAAGTTCGAGGTGAATGCTTGCCTCGTATTCGAACCGCGCTAGGCTCGCCCGCGATGAAGACCTCCCTCCTCGCGCTCGCCCTTATCCTGCCCGCTGCCACCACGGAGGCACGCCAGCCCGCCCCCGCCCCGGCCAAAGACCAAGGCATGGTCAGCGCCGCCGACCCCCGCGCGGCGGCCGCCGGCGTCGAGATCCTCCGAGCCGGCGGCAGCGCGACCGACGCCGCGATCGCGACGATGCTGGCGCTCAACGTCGTCGAACCACAAAGCTCCGGCATCGGCGGCGGCAGCTTCTGGATCTCCCACGCGGCCGGCGGCGCGCTCAGCACGATCGACGCGCGCGAAGAGGCCCCCGCCGCAGCCGACGCACGCTGGTTCTACGCCCCCGACGGCACGCCGCTGAGCCACAGCGACGCAGTCCCCGGCGGCCGCAGCGTCGGCATCCCCGGGGCACTCCGCGGCATGGCGCTGGCGCATCGCGCCTCGGGCAAGCTCCCCTGGGCGCAACTGTTCGCCCCCGCAATCCGGCTCGCGACGAACGGCTTCCAGGCCTCCCCCCGCCTCGTCAACGGCATGACGGCATACGGCGACCACATCACACCCGAGACGCGCAAGCTCTTCTCCGCCCCCGACGGCTCACCGATCGCCATCGGCGCAACGATCAAGAACCCGCAGCAGGCGGCCCTCCTCCAGCGCATAGCCACCCAAGGCCCCGACAGCTTTTACGTCGGCCCCGAGGCACAGAAGATCGTCACCGCGGTCAACACCGCCGCCCGCAACCCCTCGAAGATGACGCTAGGCGACCTCGCCAGCTACGACGCCAAGTCGCGCCCGCCGGTCTGCATCAAATACCGCGTCTACCGCGTCTGTGGGATGGGTCCGCCCTCGTCCGGCGGCATCACCGTGCTGATGATCCTGAAGCAACTCGAACGCTTCGACATGGGCAAACTCGGCAAGGACAGCGCGCAAGCCTGGCACCTGTTCGCCGAATCCTCGCGCCTCGCCTATGCCGACCGCGACCTGTACGTCGGCGATCCCGATTTCGTCCG
Source organism: Sphingomonas sp. CFBP 13603 (assembly GCF_014892665.1). Classification (NCBI taxonomy): domain Bacteria; kingdom Pseudomonadati; phylum Pseudomonadota; class Alphaproteobacteria; order Sphingomonadales; family Sphingomonadaceae; genus Sphingomonas; species Sphingomonas sp. CFBP 13603. The sequence continues at coordinate 209,197 of NZ_JADBIA010000002.1, forward strand.
CGTGCCTGTGCAGGGCATGCTCGACACCAAGTATCTCGCAGCGCGCTCGGCGCTGATCTCCCCCGCGAAGACTATGGCCAACATCGCGCCCGGCTCGCCCCCCGGCGCCCCCGCGCGCACCCGCGCCCCGGTCAGCGAAGTCCCCGGCACCACCGACATCGCCACAGTCGACGCGCGCGGCAACGTCGTCGAGGTGACCACCACCGTCGAAGGCTATTTCGGCTCCGGCATCACCGTCGACGGTACGGTCCTCAACAACCAGCTCACCGACTTCGACATCGTCCCCGTCAAGGATGGCGCGCTGGTCGCCAACCGCGTCGAGGGTGGCAAGCGCCCGCGTAGCTCGATGTCGCCGACGATCGTCTACGGTCCCGACGGCAAGGTGCGCCTGGCGGTTGGCGCGGCAGGCGGCTCGACGATCATCGCGCAGGTCGCGAAGGCGATCATCGGCGTGGTCGACTGGAAACTGTCCGCGCAGGATTCGATCGCGCTCGGGCTGCTGTATGCGCCGGGCCACGTTGCCGCGGCGGAAAAGGGCACCGAACGCGAGACGATGGTTCCCGCGTTGCAGGCGCTAGGCGAGACCGTCCAGGTCGCAGCACTCGGCTTGAAGGCAAACGCGATCGAGCGCGTAGGCGGCAAATGGGTCGGCGCAGCAGATCCGCGCAGCGAAGGCGTCGCGATCGCAGAGGACGGCTCGGTTACCAAGATCCAGCGCGTCGGCGCCCTCCAGCGCGCACCGGAATAAGAACTCTTTCCGTCACCCCGGACTAGTTCCGGGGTCCACCGTTCCGCGTACTCGACGCCAGAGAGATCGCGGAACGGCGGATGCCGGAACAAGCCCGGCATGACGTAGGCGTTCGGACGGGCTATACCACCCCAAAGATCGAGCACCCCCGCCAAGGCAAGCTCGCAGAGCACGTCAGGAGAGACAATGGCCCGCCAGCTCGAACGCTTCCCGAATCTCGTCACGATGTTCTTCGCGCGCGCCGCCGAGAAAGGCGACGCGCCGTTCCTCTGGACCAAAACGAGCGGCACCTGGGTCGCCACCAGCTGGGCCGAAGCCGCGCGTCAGGTCGCCAGCTTATCCACCGCGCTAACCGCGATAGGCCTGAAACGCGGCGACCGCGTCATGCTGGTCGCCGAGAACCGCCCCGAATGGTGCCTCAGCGACCTCGCGATCATGGCGGCTGGCTGCATCACGGTGCCGACCTACGTCACCAACACCGAGCGCGATCACCTCCACATCATCGAGAACGCTGGCGCCTGCGCGATCATCGTCTCGACCGCCAAGCTTGCCAAGACACTGCTCCCCGCGGTCATCCGCTCGAATCAGGCGCAGACCGTGATCGGCCTTGAGGACATGAAGGTCCCCGCCGGGATCGACTTCCACAACTGGCACGCGCTGATCGCCGCGCACCAGACCGCCCCCGAAACCGCCGCCGCCCGCGCCGACTTCGAACGCGAGGACCTCGCCTGCATCATCTACACGAGCGGCACCGGCGGCGCGCCGCGCGGCGTGATGCAGCACCACGGCGCGATCCTCCACAATTGCGCCGGCTGCGCATCCGTCATCTCGGAGGATTTCGGCTGGGACGACGAGGTCTTCCTCTCGTTCCTGCCGCTTAGCCATGCCTACGAACACACCGGCGGCCAGCATTTCCCGATCTCATTGGGCGGCCAGATCTACTACGCGGAAGGCCTGGAAAAGCTCGCCGCGAACATCGAGGAAACGCGCCCGACGATCATGTTCGTCGTCCCCCGCCTGTTCGAAGTCCTTCGCACGCGCATCTCGAAGACGATCGAGAAACAGGGCGGCGCGTCCGCGTACCTGCTGCGGCAGGCGCTCGACATCGGCGGCAAACGCTATGCCGGCCGCCTCCGCCTGATCGACCGGCCGATGCAGGCGGCCGTCGCCACCCTGTTCAAGCCGAAGATCTCGAAGAAGTTCGGTGGCAGGTTGAAGGCGATGATATCCGGCGGTGCCCCGCTCAATCCCGAAGTCGGCCTGTTCTTCGAGGCGCTCGGCCTCACCTTCCTGCAAGGTTACGGCCAGACCGAAGCCGCGCCGGTCATCTCGTGCAACCGCCCCAAGGCCGGCGTCCGCATGGACTCGGTCGGCCCCGCGCTCAACGACACCGAAGTCCGGATCGCCGAGGACGGCGAGATTCTGGTCCGCGGCGAACTCGTCATGCACGGCTATTGGCGCAACGATGCCGAGACCGCCAAGGTGCTGCAGGACGGCTGGCTCCACACCGGCGACATCGGCGAGATCGACGACCGCGGCCGGATTCGCATCACCGACCGCAAGAAAGACCTGATCATCAACGACAAGGGCGAGAACGTCGCCCCGCAAAAGGTCGAGGGCATGCTGACGCTCCAGCCCGAAATCGCGCAGGCGATGATCGCCGGCGACAAACGGCCGTACATGGTCGCGCTAATCGTGCCCGATCCCGAATGGACGCAAGAATGGTGTGCGGGCAACGGCGACGCGTGCAGTTTCGCACGGCTAGCGGAGAACAGCGAGTTCCGCACGGCGATCGGGCATGCAGTCGAGCGGGTGAACAAGGACCTGACGGTAACAGAACGCGTGCGGAGGTTCGTGCTCGCGGACGGCCCGTTCACGATCGAGAACGAGCAACTGACCCCCAGCCTGAAGATCCGCCGCCACGTTCTGAAACAGGCCTACGGCGAGAGGCTGGACGCGCTCTACAAATAACCCTCTCCCCTCCGGGGAGAGGGAGGGGCCCACGTGCCCTTGCGCGTGGGAGGGTGAGGGGCGTGAGGCTCGCAACGCCTCCGCCAAAGCCCCTCACCCTTCCGTCGCCAAGTGGCTCCTCCCTCCCTCTTACCGGCGGGGAGAGGGACTAAGCGGTCACTTCTTCGCCGAAGTCGCAGCCGGCACCACGGCCATCGTCCAATCCTTCTCCGGCCGTAGATACTTCGCCGCGGTCGCCTGCAACTCCACCGGCGTCGTCGCCACCAAGTCCGAAGCGATCCGCTGCGTCGCCGCGATCCGCCGCGGGTCGAACGTCGCGCCGCCAAGCTGCTGCAACCAGAACTGGTTCCCGGTCGAGGCGCGCAGGATATACTGCCCCATCGGCTTCTTGATCCGGTCCAGCTCGTCCGCCGCGATCGGCGTCGACACCAGCTCCGCCGCGATCTGGCGGGCGATCTGGAAGAAGAACGACACCTTGTCCGGCGCCACCTGCCCGATCGCGACCATCCGCCCGCCGGTGTTCATGCCCACCGGCCACTGGCTCGACACGTTCGGGCTGTAGCTCGCGCCCGCCGCCTGCCGCAGCCGCTCGAACAGGCGGTCGCTGAACACCTGCGCCAGCACATCGAGACGCCGCGCCTCGACGATGTTGTCGATCCCGCCGCCGGTCGGCCATGCGATCACCGCCGCCGCCTGGTTCTCCGGCCCGGTATGCGCCCGCATCACCGGCGTCGTGTTGTGCGCCGGGAAGCCGACCGGCGCACCGACCGTCGACACCGCCGTCCGCGGCTTCATCGCCCCGAACGACTTCGCCACCGCCGCGATCGCATCCTCGGTCTTCACGTCGCCGAAGATCGAGACCTCGATCGGCCCGGTCTTCAGGATCGGCTCCCAGAACGCGCGGAAGTCCTTCGCATTCAGCGCCTCGACGGTCGGCTTCGACGGCGTACCCCAACGCGGATCACCCGCGCGGAGCAGCCCCTCAAGGTCCCGCGACAACACGCCGTCGGGCGACGAATCATACCCGGCAAACCCCGCCAGCGCTGCCACACGAGCACGCGCCACCGGTGCCGGATCCCACGCCGGGAACGCGAGTTTCGCCGCCATCAGCCGCAACTGATCGGCATAATCCGCCGGCGACGTGATCGCGCTGAGCGTGAACGCATCGTCGTCGATCCCGAAGTCGAGCCCGATCCGCCGCCCCGCGGTCAGCTGGTCGAGATCGCCCTGGTCGAGCTTGCCGATACCACCCGCAACCAGCGCAAGATCGCCCGCCCACGCCGGCGTCGGCCGGTTCGACGGGATCGCGGTATAGCCGCCGCCGAACCGCACGCGCACATACACGCGGCCAGTCTCGCCCGCGTTCGGGAACAGCAGCACGCGCGTGCCATTGGCGAAGTTCACCTGCGCCATGTCGAACGCGGCGATCTTCTCGCGGCTGGCGACGACGCCCGGCTTGCCGAGCGACGGCAGCTTCGAGAAGTCGACCGCAGCCTGCGCGCGACGCTTGCCGGCAAGACCCGAAACGTCCGCCTTCAACGCGGTCGCCAGCTTCGCCGCAGCCCCCGCATCCGGCGTCTGCGTATTCACGAGCGCCCGGGTCGCGGTCCCCTCGAAGATCGCCTTGCTCGATGCGAGCAGCGTGGCGGGCGTGAACATGCCCTTCGCCTTGGCGTCCTGCAAAATCTTGTACGACGTCTCGGGCCCCGCCACCGTCTCGCGGATATCGAGCGCGCCGACCATGTCGTCCGCCTGCTTCGACCCCGCCTCGACCCGCGCGGTCTCGACGCTGGTTCGCATGATCGTGTCGAAATCGGCATATTCGCGGTCGACTTCGGCCTGGCTCGGCGCGTTGGTCTGCGCGTCGGCGATCACCGCGCGGACGTCCTTCAACGCCGCCTCCCAGTCGGTGCCGATCGGCACGATGTTGACGCTGGTCAGGTTCGCCGAGCGCGAGACGTCGTCGATCGACACGCCCGCCTGAAGGAAACTCCCGCCTGCGCGCGCCCGCGTCTCGAGCCGCCGACTGATCAGCCGGGTGGCGAGCACGTCGACCAGCCGCTTCTGGTTCATGATCGCGGTATCGTCCTTATACTCCCAAGGACGGACGACGCCGAGCGTCACCACCGCGGGAATAGCCGGCTCTGCGATCGTCGCGGAGACCGGCGCCTTCGGATCGGGCTTGCCGAAGCTGGGCGCGGGCGTGAACGGCCCCACACCTTTCCAGTCCGCGAAGTTCTTGACGATCAACCGCCCGAACAACGCCGGATCCATGTCGCCCGAGATGATGACGACGGTGTTCTCGGGCCGATACCAGCGATCGTGGAACGCCTTCACCGTAGCACCAGTGGCGGCTTCCAGCGTCTTGATGTTGCCGATCGGCGAGCGATCCGCGAGCGGCTGGCCGGCGAAGAACGTCGCGCGGATCGCATCGCCGAACCGCACCTGTGGCCCCGGCTGCTCGCGCTGTTCCGCCAGCACGACCGGACGCTCGGCGGTGACGGACGCGTCGGTGATGACCGGCTTCTCCATCATCCCCGACATGATCTTCAGGCTCTCGTCGAGGCCGGACTCGGTCGCCGACGGAAGGTCGAGCTTGAACGTGGTCGAGGTCGGCGTCGTCTGCGCGTTGGTATCAGAGCCGAAGGTCGCCCCGAACCGCTGCCATACCCGCTTCGCCTCGCCATCCGGCACGTATTCCGAGCCGCGGAACGACAGATGCTCGATAAAATGCGCGAAGCCCCGCTCGCTATCGGTCTCGTTCAGCGAGCCCGCATCGATCCGCACGCGCACCGACACCTGGCCGGGCGGCACGCCGTTCTTGCGCACCGCAAACCTCATGCCGTTGGGCAACGTGCCGAACTTCCACTCCGGATCCCGCGTGAGATCGCTGCCCTTGTAGAGCCACGCGGTCGTATCGATTCCCGGCAGCTCGGGAAGCGTCGGCGCTTCCTTCGTGGGGGTGGATACGGCCTGCTGCGTCGCCATCTGGCCGCTCGCCGGAATGGCGAGGCCGAGGATGACGGGGATGAGGACGGGAGCGCGGTACAAGCGCGAAAAGGACACCATGGTTCACCTGTAGCGGTCGCGGGCGTCGCTCGCCAGTGCCCTGCCTCCGCACCGGGCGCGCGGTGCCATCATTTCGTCCAACACTGCCGGTATATCGTGTCCGAACAAGGGGATCGGCGCCGCGGCGCGCCTGGATACAGGGTAGAGATGTTGGTCGAAGCCGAACTGGGGCAGTGTTCATTGTGGCGGGAATCGGGCGAACCGGTGGTACGCCGCGGCGCCCGCGTGCCCGATCTGAACGTCATATCCGGCGCGCCTAAACCAGGCGCACCGATGGTCGCCGAAGCCAACCGCCCACTCATCATCCGCGTCGGCAAGCACTTGCGCGGCGTGTTCGACCGCATGATCGCCTCGTCCTCGCTGGTCGCCAACGATCCTGTGCTCGACGTCCGCGACTTTGCCTGGACCGCTGACCTGCGCGAGAACTGGGCCGCGATCCGCGATGAGGCGGTCCGCGTCGCGCTGCAAGGCGAAGCGTCGCCCAGCCTCGCGACGATCTCGCCCGATCACCGCTCGATCGCCGAGGTCGACAAATGGCGCTCGTTCTTCCTCTATGGCTACGGCTACCCGATCGAGGAGAGCCTAGCACGCTGCCCGCACACGGCAGCCGCCGTTGCGCGCATCCCCGGCCTCAACAGCGCGTTCTTCTCGATCCTCGCGCCGGGCACCCACATCCCCGAGCATCGCGGCGTGACCAAGGGCCTCATCACCTGCCACCTCGGCCTGATCGTCCCGCGCGACGGCGACGTCCGCATGCGCGTCCACGACCGCACCGTCCGCTGGGCGGAAGGCGAAACGCTGGTGTTCGACGACACCTATCAGCACGAGGTCTGGAACGACACGACCGGCACCCGCGTCGTATTGCTGATCCAGTTCGAACGCCCCCTGCGCAACCCCGGCAAGTGGATCGCCGACCTGTTCCTCGGCGTGGTCCGCCGCTCCGCCTTCGTCCAGGACGCGGTCCGCAACATCGGCAGCTGGAACGCCGCGGTGAAACAACTCGACGTCTGAGCGATCCCGCGTGAGAGGTTGCACCGATCCGGACCGATCTCCGGACGTCGTTGTGGTCGTCTACTGATACGCTCAGGCCAGCAGTGGGAGAGGGCGTCGTGGACATCGATCGTGCGAGACCGAGATACATCCTGGCGATTGATGGCGGCGGGACGCGCGGGCTGATCCCCGCGCTGATCCTCGCCGAGCTGGAACGCCGGATCGGCCGACCACTGCACGACTGTTTCGATCTGATCGCCGGTACGTCGACCGGTGGAATCATCGCCGCCGGTCTCACCGCACCCAGCGAGACGGATCCGAAACGGGCCGCCTGCACGGCGAGCGACCTCGTCGATCTGTACCGCAACGAGAGCAAGCGGATCTTCCCGCACCTCTTCGGCATACCCCTTCGCGTACCGGGCTGGCCCTATAGCGCCCGGCCGCTCGAGCGGATCCTGGCGGCGCGGATCGGCACACGCGTGACGACGCGCGATGCGCTGACGAACATCGTCATTCCGGCGTATGACCTGCTGGCGCGCAAGGCGGTGTTCATGGCCGGCGGCCCCGATTATAACCGTAAGCCCGGCATCCCCGAGCGGGTTTTCCCGCTGCATATCGCCGCCCGCGCGACATCGGCGGCCCCGACGTTCTTCAAACCGGCCGCGATCGCCGATCCCACCAAGGTGGAACCGGATCTACTGATGGTCGATGGCGGCGTGTTCGCCAATGATCCGACGATCGCGGCGATCATCGAGGGGCGCAAGCTCGGCTGGCATCTCGGCGACATCGAGATTCTGTCGCTCGGTACGGGCCGGTCCGATCGACCCTATCCCTCTGCGCGGAACTGGTCGTTCCTGGGCTGGGTGAACCCGTTCCGGAGCGTGCCGATCTTCTCGATCCTGATGCAAGCAAGTTCCAGTACGATCTCCTATCAGGCCCGGCGGCTGGACATCGCCGCGTATGATCGCGCGGATTTCGCGTTGCCCCCTGGTGATGGCGGACTGGACAATTCGAGTGCCGCGTATCTCGCCGCTCTCACCACGCTGGCCGAGGACTGGATCGTCGCCAACGATGCCGTGCTCACCCGCTGGGCCGACAAGCTACGGACCAAGCAGTCAGGTCCGCCGCTGCCGCTCGCGGCGTAAGCCCCTGACGCAATTTACACGTTTCCCGTTGCTGGACAGCCAGAGCGCGGTACCGACACGAACGAGTTAGCCGGAATGCCCCTCACCCCCCGAAAGAAACCGTTTCCCGTTCCGCGCTTGATCCCCCGCCCCCTTCGGGCCACATGCCCCTCATGCTCATCGAAACGGAATCCACTCCCAACCCGTCGACGCTGAAGTTCCTGCCGGGACGCACCGTCATGGAAGCCGGCACGCGCGACTTCGCCACCCCAGAGGAAGCCGAGGCGAGTTCACTCGCCGACGCGATCTTCGGCCTCGGCGACGTCACCGGCGTGTTCTTCGGCCGCGATTTCGTCTCGGTCACCGCCGCGCCGGGTACCGCCTGGTCGGACCTCAAGCCCGACGTGCTTGCGATCCTGCTCGATCACTTCTCCGCCGCGATGCCGCTGTTCAAGCCCGCGCGCGCCGGCTTCTCGGTGCCGTCGGACGAACCGGCTCTGTCGGATGATCCCGCCGACGCCGACATCGTCGCGCAGATCCGCGAACTGATCGACACGCGCGTGCGGCCTGCGGTGGCAAACGACGGTGGCGACATCGTCTATCGCGGCTTCGACAAGGGCAAGGTGTTCCTCCAGCTCCAGGGCGCCTGCGCCGGCTGCCCGTCGTCGAGCGCGACGCTCAAGAACGGCATCGAGCAGCTGCTGAAATACTACGTCCCCGAAGTCACCGAAGTGAGAGCCGTCTGATGCGTCAGAAACTCGACGACACCGTCCTCGACGCCGTCTTCCGCGACGCCCGCAGCTATAACGGCTACACCGACCAGCCGGTCGCAGAGTCCGAGCTGCACGCGATCTGGGACCTGATGAAGTGGGGCCCGACCTCCGCCAACCAGCTCCCCGCGCGCCTGATCTGGGTGACCAGCGACGAGGCCAAGCAGAAGCTTGCCGACGCCTGCAGCGCGCAGAACCAGCCCAAGATCCTGAACGCTCCCGTGTCGGTGATCATCGGCATGGACACGAATTTCCACGAACACCTGCCCGAGCTGTTCCCGCACGCCGATGCGAAATCGTGGTTCGACGGCAACGCCGAACTCCGCGAGGCGTCCGCGTTCCGCAACTCGACGCTCCAGGGTGCGTATTTAATCATCGCCGCGCGAATGCTCGGGCTCGATACCGGGCCGATGTCGGGCTTCGACGCGGGCAAGGTCGATGCGGCGTTCTTCCACGACACGCCGGCCGTGCGGACCAATTTCATCTCGACGCTCGGCCACGGCGATCCCGCGACGATCTACGCCCGCTCGCCGCGCCCCGACTTCGCGAAGTTCAACAGCATCGCTTGATAAATAGCCCTCTCCCCCTCGGGGAGAGGGTTGGGTGAGGGGCTGTTCCAGGCGACGCACTGCTTGGCTGCCCCTCACCCTAGCCCTCTCCCCGAGGGGGAGAGGGAATAAGACGTGCGCACTTTAGTCATCGAAACATCCACCACCGCCTGCTCGGTTGCCCTGATCGAAAACGGCGCTATCATCGCCCGCGCGCACGAAGTCGTCGGCCGTGGCCATGCCGAGCGCCTCATCCCGATGATCGCCGAGCTGCCGGAAGGTGGCCGAGCCGGCCGCATAATAGTCGATTGCGGCCCCGGCAGCTTCACCGGCGTCCGCGTCGGCATCGCCGCCGCCCGCGGCCTCGCGCTCGGCTGGAATGCGGAAATCGCCGGCTTTTCCTCGCTCCCCCTCATCGCCGCCGCCGGTTTCGCCGACCGCTTAACCGACGATATTGCGGTGATCATGGAAGGCGGGCATGGCGAGGTCTTCATGCAAGCGTTCTCCGCCGATCTGTCGCCGCGATCCGACATGGTATCGCTGAAGCCCGACGCCGCGCTCGCCGCGCTGGCAGGACGGCGCGCAGTCGGCAACGGCATCCGCTGGCTCGCCGCACTCAACGACGGCTTGGACCTCACCGAAGCGCTTCCCGACGCAGCCTCCGCGATCCTGCTCCCTTCGGAACTGACCGCTCTAGCGCCAAGCCCGATCTACGGCCGCGCCCCTGACGCCAAGCCGTCGGTCCCGAAATAATGGCCACCCGTCAGGCCGCCACGCGCACTGTCACGCTTCGCACCGGCGACGCGCGCGATCTCGCGATCGTCGACGCGCTGATGACCGACGCGTTCGACCCGAGCTACGGCGAGGCGTGGACGCGCAGCCAGTGCCTCGGCGTGCTCGCACTGACCGGCGTCCACCTCACGATCGCGTTCGTCGACGGTTTCCCCGCCGGTTTCACGATGACCCGGTCGGTCGCAGACGAGGCCGAACTCCTGCTGATCGCGGTCGCGCCAGACTATCGCCGCCGCGGCGTCGGCACGGCGCTCATCCGCGCGGCGATCGCAGACTGCTCGGTCGGCAACATCGCCAAACTCCATCTCGAGGTCCGCGCCGGCAACGACGCGGTCAAGATGTACGACGCGCACGGCTTCACCAAGGTCGGGGAACGCCGCGCCTACTACCGCGGCAAGACCGGCGTCGCGTATGACGCACATACATATTCGAAAGATATCAACAGTTAAGGCTTATTGCGAGTCACTATCCCTTTTCGCAACAGCGCGGAGGCCCTACATGGCACTCAACGAGGGAACGACACATGCCGCGCAAAATCGATCTGGAAGCACTCTGCAACGAGAAGGGCCTGCGCATTACCGAGCAGCGCCGCGTCATCGCGCGCGTGCTGTCCGAGGCGGACGACCATCCCGACGTCGAGAAGGTCTATGAGCGCGCGTCGCAGATCGACCCCGGCATCTCGATCGCGACGGTGTACCGCACGGTCCGCCTGTTCGAGGAAGCCGGTATCCTCGACCGCCATGATTTCGGCGACGGTCGCGCGCGCTACGAGCCTGCGCCCGAGGCGCATCACGATCATTTGATCGACGTCGAGAGCGGCAAGGTCATCGAATTCGTTGATCCCGAACTCGAGCAGTTGCAGAAGGCGATCGCGGAGAAGCTCGGCTTCCGGCTGGTCGATCACCGCATGGAACTCTACGGCGTCGCGCTCACCCGCAAGGACTGACGCGATCGGCCGAATTCGCTTTGGCGCGCGGTTGGCGGCGCTGCTGGTTGCGCTGATTTTAGCGTTGCCGTTGCACGGTATGTGGCGGCTGTTCGGCCGTAAGTCGCCGTGGCCGCCACGGTTCCTGGGGCTGGTCTCGCGCATAGTCGGCGCCCGCCCTCGCGTCGTCGGCACGCCGCTTCGCCACGACGTCGTCTTCGTCTCGAACCATCTGAGCTGGATCGACATTCTTCTCCTGTCCGGCGCGACCGGCACCGCGTTCGTCGCCAAATCCGAACTTCGCGGAGTCCCGCTGGTTGGCTGGCTCTGCACGCTCAACCGCACCATCTTCGTCTCGCGTGCGGACCGCATGGCAGTAACCGCCCAAATCGCGCAGATCCGTGACACGTTGGCGGCCGACTGGCCCGTGACCCTCTTCCCCGAGGGCACGACGGGAAACGGCACCACGCTCCTTCCCTTCAAAGCCGCGTTGCTGGCAGCTCTCGACCCGCCCCCACCCGGTGTGAAGGTCCAACCCGTCCGCATCGACTATGGCGCGGCCACCGACGAACTCGCCTGGGTCGGCGACGAGCCCGGCCAACACCACGCCGCCCGCGTCCTGAAGCGGCGGGGCACATTCGTCGCGACGCTGCACTTCGCCGAACCGTTCGACCCCGCGGAATACGGCGATCGCAAAGCCATAGCCGCGGAAGCCCGCCGCCGCATGGAAGCGCTGTAAGCCACGACCAAAGAATGTTCCCCCGCGAAGGCGGGGGCCCAGTCTGGACTCCCGCCTTCGCGGGAGAACAAGGGAGGGAAGCTCCACCCATCCCCGAACTATAACACCACCCCGGCGAACGCCGGGGCCCAATTGGGGGACGTTGCTAACGGAAGACGGCGCTTCGTTACTGAGACCTTTCCAATTGGACCCCGGCCTCCGCCGGGGCGGTGCTCCAGCGGCGCTACCCCAATGATGCTCGAATGACTGCTCTAACAGCGCCCCTCCCCCCACGCGCACAAATTTGGTAGGGCCTCCCGCATGTCTCCCCCCAAAACCTTCCACGTAAAATCCTTCGGCTGCCAGATGAACGTCTACGACGGCGAGCGCATGGCCGAGCTGATGGCGGCCCAGGGCCTCACGCAAGCCGACGCGGTCGACGCTGACGTCGTCGTCCTGAACACCTGCCACATCCGCGAACGCGCCACCGAAAAGGTCTATTCGGACATCGGTCGCCTCCGGAAGGACCAGCGCCGCAAGTCCGGCAAGACCCCCATGATCGCGGTCGCCGGCTGCGTCGCGCAGGCCGAGGGCGAGGAGATCTTCACCCGTGCCAAGGTCGACATCGTGGTCGGCCCGCAAGCCTATCACAACCTGCCCGAGCTCGTCGCGAAGGCCGCCGCCGGCACGCCCTCGCTCGACACCGATATGCCGCTGCTGTCGAAGTTCGGCGCACTTCCCTCCCGTCGGAAGGTCGCCCCCTCGGCGTTTCTCACCGTGCAGGAAGGCTGCGACAAATTCTGCACCTATTGCGTCGTGCCCTACACGCGCGGCGCAGAAATCAGCCGCCCGTTCGCAGCGATCGTCGACGAGGCGAAAGCGCTGGTCGACGCCGGCGCACGCGAAATCACGCTGCTCGGCCAGAACGTAAACGCCTGGAGTGAGAACGAGCGCGGCCTCCACGACCTGATCCGCGATCTCGACCGCATCCCCGGCCTCGCGCGCATCCGCTACACCACCAGCCACCCCAACGACATGACCCAAGGCCTGATCGACGCACACCGCGACATCGAGAGCCTGATGCCGTTCCTCCACCTCCCCGTGCAGGCCGGCAGCGACCGCGTGCTGAAGGCGATGAACCGCAGCCACACCCGTGACTCCTACCTCCGCCTGCTCGATCGCGTCCGCGAAGTCCGCCCCGACATCGCACTCTCGGGCGACTTCATCGTCGGCTTCCCCGGCGAGACGGATGCCGAGTTCGCGGACACGCTGAGCCTCGTCGACGCCGTAGGCTACGCGCAGGCGTACAGCTTCAAATACAGCCCGCGTCCTGGCACCCCCGCGGCGTCGATCGTCGAGCAGGTCCCGGAATCGGTCATGGACGAACGCCTCCAGCGCCTCCAGGCCGCGCTCAACCGCGACCAGCACGCCTTCAACGCCGCCACCGTCGGCCGCACCTGCACCGTCTTGCTCGAACGCACTGGAAAACTCCCGGGCCAGCTGATCGGCAAATCCCCCTGGCTGCAATCGGTCCACCTGATCGGCAACCACGCTATCGGCGACCTCGTCGAAGTGACGCTCGCGGCTGCGGGCCCGAACTCCCTCACCGGGATCGAACGGATCGCAGAAGCCGCCTGAGCCCCCTCCTAATCCTCCCCCGCCAGGGGGAGGTGGCAGGCACTTGCCTGACGGAGGGGGAGGGCGAGATAACCGCAGTTGCGTGTCCTACCCCTCCGTCACCTACGGCGACACCTTCCCCCTTGCGGGGGGAGGATCGCAACGGCGTCCCTTAGGCTTCAAAACAATACCCGCGGCTCTCGAAACCACCCCCCGCGATTTCGCTGTCCTACACCCCGATCGCCTGTCACACTCGCCCCCGATGCAGCTTCGCCCACGCGACTCGAACCATCTCTCGGCCAGTGCTCCGGCGCGGCTTGAACGCGTCGCTTGGCGTGCTCATCTTCCTTTCAAAGGTTACGGTTCGACGCTTCCAGGCGTAACCTTTGACACCCTGAAAGGACCGTATGAGCCGTAAACCCGTTCCCGCCCAGTCCGGTGACCGCGCCCGCGTCGAGCTGCTGTTCGACAAGCCCCAATTGCTCGTCCGGCTGTTCGGCCAGTACGACCAGAACCTGGTAGCGCTCGAGAATCGTCTCGGCGTCTACATCACCGCACGAGGGAACAAGATCGGCTTGGAGGGCACCGCCGAACAAGTCGCCAAGGCGCGCGACGTGCTCCACGATCTCTACGCCCGCATCCAGCGTGGCGAAGACGTCGACGCAGGCTTGGTCGACGCGTCGATAGCGATGGCGGACGAACCCGTTCTCGAAGGCATCATCCGCGCCGATGCCGGTGGCGGTGGTGCCCCGCCGATCATGATCCGCACCCGGAAGAAGACGATCGTCCCGCGCACGCCGGCGCAGGCGCACTACATGCGCGAGCTCGCCAACAACGACATGATCTTCGCACTCGGGCCGGCAGGTACGGGCAAGACCTATGTCGCGGTCGCACAGGCGGTGCAGCAGCTCATCAACGGCAGCGTCCAGCGGCTGATCCTGTCACGTCCCGCGGTCGAGGCGGGCGAACGCCTCGGCTTCCTCCCCGGCGACATGAAGGAGAAGGTCGATCCGTACCTCCGCCCGCTCTACGACGCGCTCTACGACTGCCTCCCCGCCGAGCAGGTCGAACGCCGCATCGCCAGCGGCGAGATCGAGGTCGCTCCGATCGCCTTCATGCGCGGCCGCACCCTTGCGGATGCCTTCGTCATCCTCGACGAAGCGCAGAACACCACGCCCGCGCAGATGAAGATGTTCCTCACCCGCTTCGGCCAGAACAGTCGCATGGTGATCTGCGGCGATCCGAAGCAGGTCGACATCCCCGGCGGCGTCGCGGCGTCCGGCTTGGCGGATGCGGTCCGGCGGCTCGAAGGCGTCGAGAGCATCTCGATGTGCCGCTTCACCGTCGGCGACGTCGTCCGCCACCCGATCGTCGGTCGCGTCGTCGAGGCCTATGAAGGAACCGACGGTTGATGCTCGGGATATCCCGGAGTATATCCGGGATATCCGGGATATCCCAGGAGGATGGCGATGGCGTCTCTCTACATCAAGGACAACGAAACCGCCGAGCTCGCGTCTGAGCTTGCGTTGCGACTCGGTGTGACAAAGACCGAGGTCGTTCGTGATTTACTGCGTAAGCGCAAAGCGGAACTGGCACCGGAAGCTCCTCCGCTGAGCATGCGAGAACGATTGCGCGCCTGGCGCGAGGCGCATCCATTAGGCGAGTCCACAGGACTTGAGGCCGACAAGGCCTTCTACGATTCGTTGAACGATGAGGACGATGATTGACCATTCTCGTCGACGCATCCGCTATCGTCGCAATCATTCACGGCGAGCCGGAAGCGGACGATTTTGCCGATGCGATCGAGGCGCATGTCGACCGCTATTATTGCGCGGTCGGCGCGTGGGAAGCGGCGCAGGCGATCGCAAGGTTGAAAACCGTTAGTCTCCAGCAGGCGGCCGACCTCATTTCGAGCTTTGCGTATGAAGCCGGACTTCGTCTCGTGCCAATCGGCCACAGCGAAGGCCAGCAGGCGATTGTCGCGGCGGCGCGCTACGGCAAGGGCCGCCACCCGGCCAAGCTCAACATGGGCGATTGCTTCGCCTATGCCTGCGCGAAAACCCATGGCGCGGAACTTCTCTACAAGGGTAATGATTTCGCCCTGACCGATCTCGCCTGAAGGACCTGCATGCTCGAAATCGCGCTCTCTTCCGACGCCCCCTGGCCTGAGCAGGATTGGGACGCCCTCGCTCTCCGTGCGGCAACGGCAGCGATCCAGCGGACCCCGCACGGCGAACTCCTGACCAGCGCAGCCACGGTCGAGATCTCGATCCGGCTCGCGTCGGACAACGAGGTCCATACGCTCAACAAGCAGTACCGCCAGAAGGACAAGCCGACCAACGTCCTGTCCTTCCCGATGGTCCAGCCCGATCTGCTCGCCACGGTCAGTCAAAATTCGGACGATGGCGAAGTCCTCCTCGGCGACATCATCCTCGCGCACGGCGTCTGCGTCGCGGAAGCGGCCGAGCGCGGTATCTCGATCGAAGATCATGCGATGCATCTGATGGTGCACGGCACGCTGCATCTGCTAGGCTATGACCATATCGACGACGACGAGGCCGAGGGCATGGAGCAGATCGAACGCGATGCGCTCGCCGCCTTGGGCCTCCACGACCCCTATCTGATAACAGAGGACTGACGACCACGATGGCCGATGGCCCCAATGCCGGTAACGGCGATAGTAGCGACAGTATCTGGCGCGGGCTCAAGGGCCTGATCTTCGGTGCTCAAGACGAATCCCTTCGCGACCAGCTCGAGGATGCGATCGACCGGCACGAGGGCGATCCCGCCCCCGATGCGAAGGGCGATCTCACCCCGCTCGAGCGCCAGATGGTCCGCAACCTGCTCCACTTCAGCGAGCGCGACGCGGGCGACGTCGGCGTGCCGCGCGCGGACATCATCGCGGTCGAGGAGGACACGCCGTTCGCCGACCTCGTCAAGCTGTTCGCCGAAGCCGGCCATAGCCGCCTGCCGGTGTACCGCGACAACCTCGATACGATCATCGGCATGGTTCACATCAAGGACGTCTTCAACATCCTCGCGACCGGTGCCGAGCATCCGACATCGATCGCCGGGCTGATCCGTGAGCCGCTCTACGCGCCGATGTCGCGCGGTGCGCTCGATCTGCTCGCGGACATGCGCCAGAAGCACGTCCATTTGACGATCGTGCTCGACGAATATTCGGGCACCGAAGGACTCGTAACGTTCGAGGACCTGATCGAGGAGATCGTCGGCGAGGTCGAGGACGAGCACGACGAGGCGCCACAGGTGCTGATGACGCCGATCGAAGGTGGCGCCTGGGATGCCGACGCGCGCGCCGAGCTGGAGGATGCCGCAGAACTGATCGATCCACGGCTGGCGGAGGTCGATGGCGATATCGATACGCTGGGCGGCTTGGCGGCGCTCCTGGCCGGGCATGTCCCACAGATCGGCGAATGCGTCGATCATCCGAGCGGATGGAAGCTCGAGATCATCGACGCCGACGAACGCCGCATCAACCGACTGCGCCTGCATCCGCCGGTGGTGCCGGTCGAGGACGACGACTGATACAGCCTCTGCAATGGATCGACGGGCCTTTTACCCATGATCCATTGCCCCGGCCCTGCCTCCGTTCTAACTTCCCTTCATGCGCAAACATATCCTCATCGTCCTTGGGCTGATCCTGCTCGTGATTGCCGCGGGCGTCACCTATCTCGCCTGGCCTGACACGGCGGAGCTGTCGGTCGACCAGGTCGCCGGCAAGCTGCCCAAGATCACCGATCCCCGCATCCAGACGATCCCGACCGTCAAGGTCGCCAAGGTCGTCGGCTGGCAGAACGGCGCGATGCCGACGCCTGCCGCCGGGCTGAAGGTCCAGCCGTTCGCGACCGGGCTCGACCACCCGCGCTGGATGTATCGCCTCCCCAACGGCGACGTGCTGGTCGCCGAGACGAACTCGCCCCCGCGCGAGGGCGGCGGGATCACCGGCTGGGTGATGAAGATCCTGATGGGTCGCGCCGGCGCCGGCGTGCCGTCGGCGAACCGCATAACGCTGCTTCGCGACGCGAACGGCGACGGCGTGGCGGAAACGAAGTCGGTGTTCATGACCGGTCTCAACTCGCCGTTCGGCATGACGTTGCTCGACGGTCAGCTCTATATCGGCAACACCGACGCGCTCGTCCGCGTGCCGTACACCGACGGTCAGACCAAGATCACCGCCAAGCCCGAGCTAGTCATCAAGCTCAACCCCGGCGGCAATCACTGGGCACGCAACGTCATTGCCGCGGCGGACGGTAAGACATTGTATGTCGGTGTCGGCTCCTCCTCGAACATCGCCGAGAACGGCATGGATGCCGAGAAATACCGCGCCAACATCCTGCAGGTCTGGCCGAAGGACAAGAACTGGCGGATCTACGCCGCCGGCCTGCGCAACCCCAACGGCATGGCGATCAACCCCAAGTCGGGCGGCCTATGGACCGTCGTCAACGAGCGCGACATGCTCGGCTCCGACCTCGCGCCCGATTACCTGACCCAGGTCGAGTTCGGCGATAACTTCGGCTGGCCCTGGTATTATTGGGGCGGCTATCCCGACACCCGCGTCGAGCCGAAAAACCCCGCGCTCCAGCAATATGCCAAGCGCCCCGACTATGCGCTCGGACCGCACGTCGCTGCGCTCGGCCTGACCTTCTCGGCGGACGCGAAGCTTGGCGCGAAGTTCGCCAATGGCGCCTTCGTCGGCGAGCACGGCTCGTGGAACCGCAAGCCGGTCTCGGGTTACAAGGTGGTCTACGTGCCCTTCGGCGACACCGGCTTCCCGGCGGCGAACGCAAAGCCGGTCGATGTGCTCGGCGGTTTCCTGAACAAGGACGGCGACGCGCAGGGCCGCCCGGTCGGCGTCATCACCGACAAGACCGGCGGGCTGCTGATCGCGGACGACGTCGGCAACGCGATCTGGCGAGTCAGCGCCGGGGGGTGATTTCGTTGGGGGGCATCGAAGGCCCCGCCCTCTATACAAAAGGCGTACGAACCCAACTTGTCGTCATCCCCGCGGAGGCGGGGACCCATATGCTCAAGGGTTGTCGATTAGCTCGCGAGCTTTGCCCGTATGGGTTCCCGCCTGCGCGGGAATGACAATCCGGGGGCTTAGGCGGCTTTCTGTCAGCGCCTAACGCAACTGCTCACCCCGCCAAAATCCCCCGAGCCTCGTCGAGATCCTCCTCGTCGACCATCACACGGACCGGAATCAACAACCAGCTCCCCTCCAGGATCGACATCCCGCCATCGAACGCGATCGCGGGGATGCCTTCGCTCTCGAGCCGCCCGACGATGATATGCGCCTCGTTGCGGCCGTACCGCCCCAGTTCGACCAGGCTCATGCGCCGATGCGGTCCGGCAGGACGGTGCCGAGCCGAACCGGCAAGCCGTCGATGCTTGCGATTGGCCCCGCCAATTCCTCGGTTCGTTCGGCATCGGATTGCCTGGCGTGATATTTCGACAAGGTCTGCCGCTCGCGGTCCAGCGTCATGAACGGCACGCCCCAGCCGCAACTCGTCTGCACCTCGTCGACATCGATCACGAAAATTTGCCGCGTACCCGGCAACGGCGTGAACTGCGCGTAGAGGTCAGCCCAGCCATCATCCTGCGGCAACACCGCGCGGCCCTTGCCATAGATGCGAAAGATCAGTGCCGGCTGGTCGAACGCGCAGAACATGACCGTGATGCGACCATCGGCGCCCAGATGCGCGTTCGTTTCGTTCCCCGACCCACCGACGTCGAGATACGCGACCGTCTTCGGATCGAGTACGCGAAAGCTGTCCATGCCCTTGGGACTGAGATTGATCCGCGCGCCTTCTGCGGCTGTCGCAACGAAGAATACCGGCTGCCGGGCAACGAACGCGCGATGATCGTCGGTGAGCGCGGGGAAGAAGTCCATCGTTCGGCTCCGAATTGACGCGCATCGTTGACGCGCATACTCTATGCCCATGAAACATGATCCCGTCGCAACCGGCAAGCGCAAATCGGTCAATATATCGCTTGATACCGGCATCGTAGCGGCGGCACGGGAGGCAGGGCTCAACCTCTCCCAGATCAGCGAACACGCGATCAGGCACGCAACGAAAGTCGAACAGGAGCGGCGCTGGAAGGAAGAAAATCGCGAGGCGATAGAGGGCTGGAACCACTGGTACGAAAAGAACGGCGATCCGCTCGCCCATTTGCGGTCGCTCTGAATGGCGCAGTTCGACGTCTACCGTGTTCGCGGCAACGTGCTGGTGATCGATTGCCAGTCTGATCTTCTGACTGATTTGCCGACCCGCTTCGTGGTGCCGCTTCGCCCGATCGACACCGTCGCACTCAAGAGGCTGACCCCTACCTTCGTTATCGACGGCACGGCACTGACCATGATCACGCCGCTAGCGCGCGCGATCGATGTCCGCGATATCGAAGATACCGTCACGACACTCGACGCAGCACAGTTCGAGATCAAGGCTGCACTCGATATGTTGATCTCTGGGTTTTAAGCCGCCGTCCCGCCGACCGTAAGCCCATCGACCAGCAACGTCGGCTGCCCGACACCAGCCGGCACCGACTGTCCGCCCTTGCCGCAGATCCCGATACCCTCGTCGAGCGCGAAGTCGTTGCCGATACCGCGCACCTTGGTCAGCGAACTCGGGCCATCGCCGATCAGCGTCGCGCCCTTGATCGGCGCACCGAGCTTGCCGTCCTCGATCAGATACGCCTCGGTGCAGCTGAACACGAATTTTCCGGAAACGATGTCGACCTGCCCGCCGCCGAACGCCTTGGCGAAGATGCCCCTCTTGACCCGCGACAGAAGCTCGGCGGGATCGTCGTTGCCCGCCTTCATGAACGTGTTCGTCATCCGCGGCATCGGTGCGTGTGCATAGCTTTCGCGCCGACCGTTGCCGGTCGCCTCGACGCCCATCAGCCGTGCATTGAGGCGGTCCTGCATATACCCCTTGAGGATGCCGTCCTCGATCAGCACGGTCTCGCGCGTCGGCGTGCCCTCGTCATCGATCGTCAGCGACCCGCGGCGATCCTGGAGCGAGCCGTCGTCGACCACCGTCACGCCCTCGGCCGCAACGCGCTCGCCGATCCGCCCGGAGAAGGCCGACGTACCCTTGCGATTGAAATCGCCCTCAAGCCCGTGACCGATCGCCTCGTGCAGCAGGATGCCGGGCCAGCCATTGCCGAGCAGCACGGTCATCTCGCCGGCCGGCGCCGCGATCGAGCCGAGGTTGACCAGCGCCTGCGACAACGCCTCGTCGATCGCGCGGTTGTACGTCGCCGGCTCGAACAGGTCGTTGTAGAGATAGCGGCCACCGATCCCGTAGCTCCCCGTCTCACGACGACCATTCTGCTCGGCGACGATCGACACGTTCAGGCGAACCAACGGCCGGACATCGGTCGCGACGAAGCCATCCGCGCGCACGATCTCGACCACCGACCATGTCCCCGAAAGGCTGACCGAGACCTGCGCAACCCGCGGATCGCGGGCGCGCGCGGCAGCGTCGATCGTCTGGCAAAGGTTCACCTTGTCCGCGAACGGCACCAAATCGAGCGGATCGGCAGCGGTGTAGCGGCGCTGGTTGGTGCCCTGCGGCGGACCAGCCTTCGCGGCGACACCCGGTTCGATCAGCGCCATCGTCTCGGCGGCACGTCGGATCGCGGCGGGGGTCATCTCGTTCGAATGCGCGAACGCGGTCATCTCGCCCGAGACGGCGCGCAGGCCGAAACCCGAGCTCGTATCGTAGGACGCAGTCTTCAGCCGGCCGTCGTCGAAGCCGAACGCCTCGGCCTTGCGGTACTGGAGATACAGCTCGCCGTCATCGGCCTTGCCGAGCGCCTTTGCGGTCAGCGCCTGCGCCTGTTCGGGGTCCAGGGTATCGCGGTAGAGGAACGAACGGGGGTCTGCTGCTATCGTCATCCGATAGATATAAGCGGCTTAGCGCCCTGCGCCATCCCCGTGATCGCGCAAAGTCGACTGGTCCGCGCCATCCGCAGCGCCGCCGACGAGGATGAAGCGCCGGTCGCAATAGCCGCAATCGACATAGCCGGTCTCGTCGATCTGCAACCAAACGCGCGGATGGCCGAGCGCTGCGCCGCCGGGAATGTCGGTGGCGCCATCGCAGGCGACGCGGGCGTGGGTGACGCGGGTGGTTTCGAGCGGCGGATGCATGAGGGCGCGATAGCAAGCGCGCGCGGGCCGGGCAATTGGTTCTTCCACCCGCGTCCGTTGCCCTGCGACAGAAGATGGTTCACGCGAAGGCGCAAAGGCGCGAAGATGTTGCGCTTGTCGCACAGCGACTTTTCAATCGCCTATGGCGGCGCAGTTCGTTTTGTCTGCCGATCGATCGTCTGCGCGCCGCATCCTTCGCGCCTTTGCGCCTTCGCGTGAACACATCTTCTTGCAGCATCAGGGGATGACCCGCCTTGCGGCCGCCGCTATGCCGCAGCCATGACCGAAGCTGCGATCGCAATCTCGAACCTTTGCAAGACCTACGCGCCCGTCGGCACCGCCCCGCCCAAGCGCGCGCTAGACGGCGTGACGTTCGACGTCCCCCGCGGCCAGATCTTCGGGCTGCTCGGCCCCAACGGCGCAGGCAAGTCCACGCTGATCAACATCCTCGCCGGCCTCGTCAACAAGACCGACGGCAGCGCGGCGATCTGGGGGTTCGACATCGACGAACACCCGCGCAATGCCAAGGCGTCGATCGGGATCGTCAACCAGGAGATCCTGTTCGACCCCTTCTTCTCGCCGTTCGAGACGCTGGAGATCCAGGCCGGCCTCTACGGCGTCCCCAAGGCGAAGCGCCGCACGATGGAACTGCTCCGCGCCGTGCATCTGGAGGACAAGGCGCACGCCTATGCGCGCACGCTGTCGGGCGGGATGAAGCGGCGCCTGATGGTGGCGAAAGCGATGGTCCACTCGCCCCCCGTCCTCGTCCTCGACGAGCCGACCGCTGGCGTCGACATCGAGCTACGACAGCAGCTGTGGACGTATGTCCGCAGCCTCAACCAGGCCGGCGTGACGGTGGTCCTCACCACGCATTATCTCGAGGAAGCCGAAGAACTCTGCGACCGGATCGCGATCATCAACAACGGCCGCCTGATCGCCAACGAACCGACGCGCGAACTGGTCGGCAAGGCGCAGGAAAAGATCGTCGCCGTCACCGTCGATCGCGACGTGACCGAAATCCCCGCCAACGCCTGCTTCCAGAAGATTACGCTCAAGGGCACCCGCACCCTCGAAATCACCTACAAGAAGGACCGCGTGAACGCCGGCGAAGTCCTCGCCGCGATCCAAGGCAGCGGCTTCGGCATCGTCGACGTCTCGACCAAGGAGCCCGATCTCGAGGACGTCTTCCTCAGCCTGACTCGCGCCGCCAACGCATGACGAGCGACATCCTGATCGTCGGCTCGGGCGCCGCAGGTCTTACCGCGGCGCTCAACCTCGCCGACCGCTTCAAGGTCACGGTGCTGGCGAAGGGCGCGCTCAACGAAGGCTCGACCGCCTGGGCGCAGGGCGGGATCGCCGCGGTGCTCGAACCCGGCGACACGTTCGAGAACCATGTCGAGGACACGATGGTCGCCGGCGCCGGCCTCAACGACCGCGCGATCGTCGAAATGGTCGTCGAGGGTGCCCCCGCCGCGATCGAACGCCTGACGCATCTCGGCGTCCCGTTCGAGACCGAAGGCAACGCGCTCCACCTGACTCGCGAAGGCGGCCACTCGCACCGCCGCATCGTCCATGTCGCCGACGCGACCGGCTGGGCGGTGCAGGAGGCGTTGCAGAAGGCCGCCGAGGCGCATCCGAACATCACGCTAGTGCCCGACCAGATCGCGATCGACCTCGCGACCGGCCGCCACGAGGAACGCTATTCGGGCTCGGGCAACGTCTGGGGCGTCTACGCGGTCGACCGCAAGACCGAGCGCGTCGCCCTCTACACCGCGCGGGCGACGATCCTCGCGACCGGCGGTGCGGGCAGGACGTACCTGTTCTCGACCGCCCCCCGCGGCGCGACCGGCGACGGCATCGCGATGGCATGGCGTGCCGGGGCACGCGTTTCCAACATGGAGATGATGCAGTTCCACCCGACCTGCCTATACAATCTGGAGGTCAAGAATTTCCTGATCACCGAGGCTGTCCGCGGCGAAGGCGGGCGGTTGATCAATCCGTCGACCGGCAAGCGCTTCATGACCTATTACGATCCCGCGCGGATGGAGCTCGCCCCCCGCGATATCGTCGCGCGCGCGATCGATGCCGAGATCAAGCGCTACGGGCTCGATTACGTCCATCTCGACATCAGCCACATGCCGCCTGAGTTCATCCGTCACCACTTCCCGAACATCCACGAAAAGCTGCTCGGTCTCGGCATCGACATGACGACGCAGCCGATCCCGGTCGTCCCCGCGCAACATTACACGTGCGGCGGCATCGTAATCGATGAACACGGCAAGACCGATCTGCCCGGCCTGTATGCGGCAGGCGAGTGCACCGAGTCCGGCCTGCACGGCGCCAACCGGCTCGCGTCAAATTCGCTGCTCGAATGCTTCGTGTTCGGCGAGGCAGCGGCGGACAGCATCGCCGCTGCCTGGGATAGCCTGCCCCCGCCCCCGCCGATCCGCCCGTGGGACGAAAGCCGCGTCACAGACTCCGACGAAGAGGTCGTGATCAAGCAGACCTGGACCGAAATCCGCCGCTTCATGTGGAATTACGTCGGCATCGTCCGTACCACCAAGCGGCTCGAACGCGCCAAGCACCGTATCGAACTGCTCAACGACGAGGTCGCGGAATATTATCAGCATTTCCGCGTCACGCCTGATCTGATCGAGCTGCGCAACCTGCTCCAGACCGCCGAACTGATCGTCCGATCCGCGCTGCATCGGCACGAGAGCCGGGGGCTGCATTTTACGCTCGATTATCCCGAGACGCTGCCGGAGGCGGTCGATACGGTTCTCGTTCCCTAGCATGACGGCGGCTCGGCGCATCGTCGGCGCGCTTCGTCGCAGCGACGTGCCGCCGCAGTTTCACGTGGCCGATCAACGGATAAGGATCGATGCTTCAGTGCAGGGCGTTCAATCCATCATGACATCGGCGAGTGCGTTCAAGCGTCTTCTGGCAACCGCCCTGTTCGGCACGGCGCTCGCCGGATGCGGATCGGCGTCGCGGCCGACCCCGCCCGCCGTCTCCCCGGTGCATCAGTCCGAAGGGTTCGTGTCGATCCCGGTGCCGCCGCCCCTGCCGCGTACGCCGCGCCCCGCGCCCGCCGGTCTCGTCAACGCGATCTCCGAACTGCAGAGCGGGTTCCAGGGCAAGGCTGGCATCGCGATACGCGCGGTCGACGATGGCTGGACGGTCGAGGCCGGCGGGCGGCAGTTGCTGCCGCAGCAGTCGGTCAGCAAGCTCTGGGTCGCGATGACCGTGATGGACCTGCGCGACCAGGGCAAGATCCGCCTCGACGAGCCGATCGTCGTGCGGCCGCAGGACCTGACGCTGTTCCACCAGCCGATCGCGATGCTGGTCAAGGGCGACGGCTACCGGACGACGGTCGGCGAGTTGCTGACGCGCGCGCTGACGCACAGCGACAATACCGCGAACGACCGTTTGCTCACGCGTGTCGGTGGGCCATCCGCGGTGCGGTCGATGATCGCGCGCAAACAACTCGGCGCGATCCGGTTCGGGCCGGGCGAGCGGTTGTTGCAAAGCGGCACGGCGGGGCTGGTCTGGCAGCCGTCCTACGCAGTCAATGGCGGCTTCATGACGGCGCGCAACCGGCTGTCGCCCGCGGTGCGCGAGGCTGCCCTGAACGCGTATGTCCGCAATCCGCCCGACGGTGCGGCGCCGATCGCGATCGCCGACGCGATCGCCCGGCTGGCGAAGGGCGACCTGTTGTCGGAAACCTCCACCAAGATCCTGCTCGACACGATGGGTCGCTCGGTAACCGGCCGCGCTCGCCTGCGCGCCGCACTCCCCGGCGGCTGGGAGATCGCGCACAAGACAGGCACCGGCCAAGACCTCGGCCGACGCAACGCCGGCTTCAACGACGTCGGCCTCCTCACCGCCCCCGATGGCCGTCGGTATGGAATCGCAGTGATGATCGGCGACACGATCCGGCCGATGCCCGAACGCCAGAAACTGATCCAGGCGGCTGCGGCGGCGGTGGCCAACTATGCGGGCACCACGCGCCCAAGAGGCTAATGTTCCCGTGCTGCAGTGCAGCATAAGATCGCCGAGACAGGGTACCAGTGCGCTACCCGGACGCAGCCTCGAACACCGTCTTGGTGTGACTTTATCGTAACCTTTGGGACTGCGCGGGCTGTCCAGCCGCGAGCGGCTCGCCCTAAACCGCTACGTCCAGCCGTTCCACGCAGACCACGGCCACCGCCGGTCAGTCGAACCCGTTCGCGAGGAACCGCTCCGCAACCGCACAGTGCATCGCGATCCCATGCGCCATCACGCGTTCGTCGATCGTCATCCTGGTGTTGTGGAGAGGCGGGTTGGTGCGCGGGTCGCTCCCCTCGGGCGCCGCGCCAATGAACGCCATCGCGCCGGGAAGCTTCTGGAGGACGTACGAGAAGTCCTCCGCGCCCATCATCGGCGGCATCACCTGATACGCACCCTCGCCGCCGATCGCAGTCGCGCACGCCTTCATCAGATCGGTCGCGCGCTCGTCGTTGACCGTGACCGGATAGCCCTCCTCGATCGTCGGCGTACCGACCGCGCCATGCGCGGCAGCGATGCCCTCGACCATGCGGATGAACGCCGCGCGGACCTGCCCGCGCGTCCGCTCCGACAACGTCCGCATCGTGCCGAGCATCTCGACGGTCGACGGGATGACGTTGTGCGCGGAGCCCGCGTTGAGCTTGGTGATCGACAGCACCGCGGGATCGGTGACCGCCACCTGCCGCGCGACATAGGTCTGGAGCGCGGTGACGATCTCGCAGGCGATCGGCAGCGGATCAAGGCAGTCATTTGGCATCGCGGCGTGCCCCCCGCGACCGGTGATCGTAGCACGAAGCGTGTCGGTCGACGCCATCAGCGTGCCCGCGCGGCTGACGACATGGCCCATCGGCATGTTCGGCGAAATATGCAGCGCGAAGCCCGCCTCAGGCAGGGGTGAGTCGAGCAAGCCGTCGGCGATCATGTGGCGCGCGCCGTGATGCCCCTCCTCGCCCGGCTGGAACATGAACACGACCGTGCCAGGCAGCTCATCGCGACGGGCGCACAGAGCCTTGGCGGCACCGACCAGCATCGCGGTATGTGAATCGTGCCCGCAGGCGTGCATCGCGCCGTCGATCTTCGAAGCGAACGGCAGGCCGGTTTCCTCCTGCATCGGCAGCGCATCCATGTCGCCGCGGAGCAGCACCGTGCGCCCGTTCCCGCCGGCGTTACTGCCACGACCGCCCCGCAGGATCGCAACGAAGCCGGTGGTGGACGTACCTTCCCGAATTTCGAGCGGGAGCCCGGCGAGCGCAGCCTTCACCTTGTCCGAGGTGCGCGGGCAATGGAGCCCGACCTCGGGATCGGCGTGGATCGCGCGACGCAGCGTAATCGCATCGTCGAGGCTGTCCTCGCCGATGGCGGTCCAGTCGGTCGGGGCCCAGTCGGTGGTGGATTCGAAATCGAGGGACATCTGCTATCTCCATGTGTCCCCGCAAAGGCGGGAACCCAGTCTGGCACCCGCCTTCGCGGGTGAACACGCTATTGGCGACAGTCTACCCCCGGAAGAGCCGGCCTAAAACCCCGCGCAGTACCGTACCGACCAAGCCGCCGCTCGACGACGACCGGCGGGACTTCGTGCCGAAGACCTGCTTGCCGATCTCGTTCGCCACCTGCCGCCCGATCGACGAACTCGCCGCGCGTGTCGCCGACGATGCCATCTTGGTCCAGGGCGAATTCGCCGCCTCGCGGTCGGCTTCCCGCTGCTGGCGATCCGCCTCACGTTGGTCCGCAATGCGAGCCCGCTCCGCCTCTTTCGCCGCCTTCGCATCGACCTTCGCCTGCGTGGCCGCAGCCTTCTCCGCCTCGGTCGTCGCCTTGGCCTCGGCCGCCGCGGCGCTCGCCTCCTGCGTTTTCGCGGCCAGCAATTCCTCCGCTGACTCCCGATCGACCAGCGTGTCATACTTCGCCCCGACCGCATCGGTCTCGATCATCACCTTCCGCTCGGCCGGCGTGATTGGACCGACACGCGAAGCGGGCGGCTTGATCAGCGTACGTTCAACCGGGGTCGGTGCGCCATCCGCCTGGAGCAGCGACACCAGCGCCTCACCGACCTTCAGCTCGGTAATGATCGTCGCGACGTCGACGCCGGGATTCGCGCGGAACGTCTCCGCTGCCGAGCGCACCGCGGCTTGGTCCCGCGGCGTAAACGCCCGCAACGCATGCTGGACGCGGTTGCCGAGCTGGCCCGCAACCGTGTCGGGAATATCGATTGGGTTCTGCGTGATGAAGTACACGCCGACGCCCTTCGAGCGGATCAGGCGGACGACCTGTTCGATCTTCTCCAGCAGCGCCTTCGGAGCCTCGTCGAACAGCAGATGCGCCTCGTCGAAGAAGAAGCAGAGCACCGGCTTGTCGGGATCGCCGACCTCGGGGAGATGCTCGAATAGTTCGCTCATCAGCCACAGCAGGAACGTCGCATACAGTTTCGGCGAGGCCATCAGCTTGTCCGCGGCGAGGATGTTGACGATCCCCCGCCCCTTGTCGTCGATGCCGATGAAGTCGTTCATCTCGAGCGCCGGCTCACCGAAGAAATTCTCCGCACCCTGCGTGCGCAACTGGAGCAGCGACCGCTGGATCGCGCCGATCGACTGCTTCGAGACGTTGCCGTACGTCACCGTCAGCTCATCCGCTCGCCCTGCGCACTCGGTCAGCATCGCCTGCAGATCGTCGAGGTCGATCAGCAGCAGTCCCTCCTTGTCGGCGACGTGGAAGGCGATCGTCAGCACGCCCTCCTGCACTTCGTTCAGATCCATCAGCCGCGACAGCAGTAGCGGCCCCATCTCGCTGATCGTGGTGCGGATCGGATGGCCCTGCTCGCCGAACAGGTCCCAGAACTGCACCGGATTGTCGGCATAGGCCCAGCTATCGTCGCCGATTGCTTTCGCGCGCTCGGCAAAACTCGCATGCGTCTTCGCAGTTGGCGAGCCCGCCATCGCGAGGCCCGACAGGTCGCCCTTCACGTCCGCGACGAAGCACGGCACGCCGTTCGCCGAAAAGCCCTCGATGATCCCCTGGAGCGTCACCGTCTTGCCGGTGCCGGTCGCCCCCGCGATCAAACCGTGGCGGTTGGCGCGCTTCAGTTCGAGCGTCTGCGGCTTGCTGTCCACGCTCGCGCCGATGAAGATGCCGTCGGTCATGGGTCTCGTCCTCTGTATCCGGCGCCGACCCTAACCCCGCGCGCCACAAAGAAAAAGGACCGCCACTCCGGTGAGTGACGGTCCTTTTGGATCAGTCGGGTCGATCGGGGATTACTTGATCTTGACCGGCAGGAACTGTGCCGGGGTACGTCCACGCTTGACCTGCAACAGGACCTGCGGGCGACCGGCGGCCTTGGCGACGTTGACCGCATTCTGGACGTCGACCGCAGTGCGGACAGGCGTACCGTTGACCGAGATGATGACGTCGCCGCGCTTGAGCTTGCCGAACGCATCGCTGGTCTGCGCGACCACGGCGATAACGACGCCCTGTGTGCTCGCCTCGACGCCGACCGCCTGCGCGATCGCCGGGGTCAGCGGCTGGACGCCGATGCCAAGCGCTGCGCCGGCCACCGGTGCGGCGGGCGTTGCCGAGTCATCGCCGTCGTCACCGTCGTCGGTGCCGAAGCCTTGCGCATCGCCGCCGACCACAGCCGCCAGCTTGTCCGCGCTTGGACGGGGAACCACGACCACGTTTGCCGAAGTCGGCTTGCCGTTGCGCAGGATGTCGAGACGTGCAGTCTGACCAGGCTTCACGTTGGAGACGAGGTAGGACAGCGACTGGTCGACCGTCACCGGCTGGCCGTTGACCTTGGTCACGACGTCGCCTGCGCGGACGCCGGCCTTGGCCGCCGGGCCGCCTGCGGTCACATCGTTGATCAGCTCGCCCTGGTTCTTGGGGATGCCGAGCGCCGCGGCGGTATCCTCGTTGATCGTGCCACCCGGCTGCAGCTGGACGCCGATATAGCCGCGCTCGATCGTGCCGCCCTTCATGAAGGTTGCGATGATCGGCTTGGCGACGGCAGCCGGGATAGCGAAGCCAATGCCAATGTTACCACCCGACTGGCTAAAGATCTGCGAATTCACGCCGATCACGTTGCCGTTGAGATCGAACATCGGGCCGCCCGAGTTGCCCTGGTTGATCGAGGCGTCGGTCTGGATGAAGCGGTCATACGCGCCGCCCTGACCGGTGACGCGGTTGATTGCCGAGACGATGCCCGCGGTGACGGTGCCGCCGAGACCGAACGGCTCGCCGATCGCGACGACCCAATCGCCGACACGCGCGCCGTTCGAATCGCCGAACTTCACGAACGGCAGGTTTGCCGCATCGATCTTCAGCAGCGCGAGATCGGATTCCTGATCCTTGCCGATGACCTTGGCGACATATTCCTTCTTGTCGCTGAGCGTCACGGTGATCGAATCGACCGTGGCGCCCTGCGCTCCCGGCGAGATCACGTGGTTGTTGGTGACCACATACCCGTCTGGCGAGATCAGGAAGCCCGAGCCGAGCGAAGCGCCTTCGCGCTTTACCGGCGCGCCACCCTGGCCGCCGCCGCCCATGCCGCCGAACAGGTCGCCGAACGGCGTGCCCGCGAACGGATTGGCCTGCTGCTTCTGGACGATCGTCTGCTTGGTCGAGATGTTGACTACCGCAGGCTGAAGACGCGCGACCATGTCGGCGAAGCTCATCGGCGCGCCGGGTTTCGGCGAGACCGCCTGGATCGCACCGGGTTCGTTCTGCGCGACCTGCGCGCCGCTTGGCTGGAGCGCGAGCGTCGCGGTCGCGCCGCCGAGGAGAAGAGCACTGGTAATGGCGTAGGCGTAACGCACTAGATGTTGTCCTCTCGTTTCATCAATCGAAACAGGTATCCCGTAGGGACACCGTTCTGAATGATGCTTGAATATGAACGGGCGTTCAAAGGTTCCGCAGGCTCAACGCCCGCGGCCCTCGAATTCCCGCAAATAGCTGTTGTTCGGCGAAAGAATGATCGAGGTCGATCCTTCGGGTGCCGGACCGCCGTCCGCGCCGAACGTGTGGCGATACGACTGCATCGCGCGGTAGAAGTCGTAGAAATCGGCGTCCTTGCCGAAGCTCTCGGCATAGATCTTCGCCGAATCCGCATCGGCCTGGGCGCGGACGATCTGCGCCTGCTTCTGGCCCTCGGCACGGATCGTGATCGCCTCCTGCTGGCGCGCGCTCGACATGCGCTTGAGCGCGCTTTCGAGCGGCAGGCCGACGGGGAGGTTCGCCTGCTTTATGCGGACGTCGACGATCTCAACGCCGTACTGGCTGGCGACGCGCTGAAGACCCTTCTGGATGTTGTCCATCAGTTCGGACCGCTCGGGGCTGAGCAGTTCGACGAAGCGCCGCTTGCCGAGCTCGTTACGCAGCGCCGAGCCTAAGATCGGACGAAGCTGATCGGGGATCCGGTCCTCGCTACCGACCGCATTACGCATCTTCCGCGGATCGACGATCCGGTAGCGCGCATACGCATCGACCTCGAGGCGGAGCTGGTCGGTCGACAGCACCAGCGTGTTGTCGAGTTCCAGATCCTGCACGCGCTTATCGATCCAGACGATCCGATCGACGAACGGGATACGCGCGATCAGCCCCGCGCCGGTCTGGCCGAACGGCGTGTTCGGCTGCCACGCGTTTACCGTGCGGATCGGCTGGCCGAAGCGCAGGATCACCGCCTGCTTGGTCTCGGGGACGATCGCGAAGGTCGATGCGGCGAGGATCACCAGCAACAGGGCGATGATCCCGGCGACGATCGGGTTGCGGAAGCTCACGGCGTTCACTGGGCAGCTCCAGGCTGAGCTTGAGGTGCCGCGGCGGCAGCGGCGGGCGCTGGCGTGACGACCTCGGGATTCGGCAGGCGCTTGGCGTTCGACAGCGGCAGATACGGCACCACCCCGCCCGGCGTCTCGACGATCGTCTTGTCGCTCTTGGCGAGCACTGCCTCCATCGTCTCGTAATACATGCGGCGACGCGTCACTTCCGGCGCGAGCTTGTACTGCTCGTAGACCTTGTCAAACGACGCGGCCTCACCTTGCGCGCGTGCCACAACCTGTTGTGCGTACGAGCGCGACTGGTTGAGGTTGGCGATCGCCTCTTGCTGCGAGGCGGTGACCGCGTTGAAGTCCTCGACGATCCGAGCCGGCGCGGCAGCCTGCTTGATCGCAACGCCCTGAATACGCACGCCCGACTTGTAGTCGTTGAGGATCTGCTGCGTAAGTTCGGCGACGCGCTGCTCGATCACCGTGCGCCCCGTACCGATCGCCTGGTCTAGCGTCGTCGTCGCAACTACCGCGCGCATCGCGCTCTCGGCAGCGGCACGAACAGTGTCGTTCGGCTCGGCGAGCTGGAACACGTAATCGCGTGGATCCGAAATGTCCCAACGGACCGAATACGCTAAGTCGATGATGTTCTGGTCGCCGGTCAGCGTCAGGTTCTCGCCGTCACCGACGGGGAAGTTATCGGTGCGGATCTTCTGCACGTCGACCACCGCCACGTCGGCGATCGGCGCGGGCATCGTCAGGCGAATGCCGGGATCGAGCGTGCCGGCGTATTTGCCGAAATAGGTGACGACGCCGCGTTGCTGCGGGCCGATCTGATGGACAGAGGTGAACAGGATCCAGACGACCGCAATGATCGCTACGCCGATCGCCCAGAGCGCGCGGGCGTTTGCGCCCGATGGCAAGCCGCCGAAGCCACCCGTGCCACCACCGCCGCCGCCCGATCCGCGCGCTTTACGCAGGAACTCATCGAGCGCTGTCGGCTTGGCGGCTGGCTTGCGACCACCAGGCGGTTGCGCCCAAGGGTTGCGCGGGCCGGAATTACCGTCGTCGCCCGAGCCGCCCCAGGGGCCTTTCGGTGTTTCGGTGGCGAGGATATCGGGGCGCTGGAACCAGCGCGAGAAGATCGTCATACCAACCTTTATAGGTGTGCGCTGGCGGAAAAACAGTGCCAAGCGGCCTTAGCGGTCCTATCTGGCGCGGATGATCGACATCGAAGGCGTAAAGGCGGCGGTTGCTGCAGTAGCGGGCAAGCGGGCGACCGTCCGGCTCGAAGGGACCCGAGCGGGCATCATCATCGATGCAACCGGGCTCGACCCGCAAGCACGTGATGCGCTGGAGGCGACCGTGCGGATGGCCGCGACCCAGCCCGGTGTCTCGGAAGTGCGGATCGCCGTAACGGCCGAACGGTCCACGCGGAGGCTGATCGCGGTCGCCAGTGGCAAGGGCGGCGTCGGCAAATCGACGCTCGCCGCCAACTTGGCCATCGCGATGTCGCGTGCCGGTCGCCGCGTCGGGCTGGTCGACGCCGATATCTACGGCCCGTCGCAGCCCCGCCTGATGAACGTCGAGGGCACCCGCCCGACCGCCAAGGACAAGGTGCTCGACCCCGTCCCCACCCCGTATGGTGTGCCGCTATTATCGATGGGCCAGCTCGTCGAGCCCGGCAAGGCGATCGCCTGGCGCGGGCCGATGGCAGCGGGGGCGCTCGGCCAGCTGGTCGAGGCGGACTGGGGCGTGACCGATACGCTTGTGCTCGATCTCCCCCCCGGCACCGGCGACGTCCAGCTGACGATGGTCCAAAAATACCGCCCCGCGGGTGCGGTGATCGTCTCAACCCCACAGGATCTCGCGCTGATCGACGCACGCCGCGCGATCGACCTGTTCGAAAAGGCCGGCATCCCGATCATCGGACTGGTCGAGAACATGGCCGGCTATATCTGCCCGCATTGCGGCGAGGCGTCGGACCCGTTCGGCAACGGCGGCGCGGAGGCGGCGGCACGCGAACTCGGCATCCCGTTCCTCGGCCGCGTCCCGCTGACGATCTCGATCCGTACCGCCTCCGATGCGGGCACCCCGCCCGCCTCGAACCCCGACGATACGGTATTCATGCCGATTGCGGCTCAGGTCGTCGCATGGCTCGGGAAACTGTGAAACCCACGGGCCTGATCTACGTTGTCTGATTACCGGTCGTACCCGACGTGTTGAGTTGCGGTACGAGCGGACCAGGTTTCCCCGACAGGAGAGCATCGATGCCGTTGACCGCCGATGCCGACATTAAGACCCTACTCGAAGGCGCCCGCACGATCGCGATGATCGGCGCCTCCGACCGTCCCGACCGCCCCTCCTACGGCGTGATGGCAAAGCTTCAGGCGCATGGGTACCGCGTGATCCCGGTCAATCCGCAGATCACCGGTGAGCACATCCACGGCGAGTTCGTCTTTCGCGACCTGTCGCAACTCGGCGATCCGATCGACATCGTCGATATATTCCGCAACTCGACCGCCGCCGGTGAAGCGGTCGATCAGGCGATCGCGGCGGGGGCGAAGGCGGTGTGGATGCAGCTTGGCGTCGTCAACCAGGAGGCTGCGGCGCGTGCGGAAGCTGCCGGGCTGCAAGTCGTGATGGACCGGTGTCCGGCGATCGACATCCCTCGGCTCGGGGTCGCCAAGATCGAGCAATGACGCTTGCCCTTACCGGCGATCGCGGCCAGTCTGCGAGCCTGTCCGGGAGGCGCCGATGCTCGCGATGCTGCTGTCGATGGTGATCGAAGACCCGCTGATGGTGACTGCGAAGGCGCGGATGGCCGCCGAGCAACCCTGTATTCAGAGCGCCGACGAGACCGATATCACGGTCTGCGGGATGCGCACCGCCGACCGGTATCGCGTGCCGTTCTTGGTTCATGACGCTGGCGACCCCAAGCACGAGAGTGTCCGCGACGAACGTACTCGTCTACTACATCGCACCTCTCCGCTCGCCGATCTCGGTCCATTCCAGGTCGGTGGCGGGATGGCGGGCGTCACCATGACGGTCGGCGGCGGAGACGGCACGTCGTTCCGCAAGCCTGCGCCGTAAGGACCTGATCATGTTTGCAATAATCTTATCCACGCTGCTTCAGGTGTCGGCCCACACCGCCGCCCCGGCGGCACCGCCCTTGCCGGAGCACTTCTCGATCCTCGTCGATCCGTGCGCGACACAGACGCAGGACGGCAACGAGATCATCGTTTGCGGTAAATCCGCGACGACGACCCCACGCCTGCCGATGCGCGACGATCGCGGCCCGTCCGATCACGCGGTTGCCTCCAACCCCAACCTCAGTGCCGTCCGCGCGCTCGATCTCTCAGATACGCCGTGTGCGGCCCGACAGGGGGGATGCCAGGTGGGCTTCGGCCCGCCGATCGCCCCAATCGCGAAGGCCGCAGTAGGGTTGATCAAAAGCGCCCTCGCCAAGAAACCCGACAAGCGCAGCCGCGTGCCGATTGATCTCGACGGTCCCGTCGGCACCGTGAATTAGGCGGAAGGCTGCATAGCCCCGTTTCGCCCTGCCATGGGCCTCCCTGCCGCTACGCCGATCGTCGCGCCGCCGTAGATCGCTGTTCGCTGGTCGAGAACGCGGGCGAAGTCGCAATCGGTACGACGGACTGCCGATAGAGAGATGTCCCCCCCTCCCTAAACGGGAGGGGGGGATAAGTACTATTAATCTAGGATATGCATCCACATCGGCTGCCCTACGAGGCTCTGCGACCCACGCAGTTTTTCCAACGCCTGCGCGATCGAGCGTTCAGGGCTCTCGTGAGTCACGATCGCCACCAGCACGCTGCCATCGGCGATCGCGCCGCGCTGGATCAAGCTCTCGATCGAGACTCCCGCGTCGCGCATCGCCGCCGCGATCTCGGCCAGCACGCCGACCCGGTCCGCCACGGTAAAGCGGAGATACGCGCGGCCGCGTCTCTCGCCGCTGTCCGCCTTAGGTGCAGCCGTGAGCGAGACCACCGGCATTGCGAACGGCGGACCGAACTCGCCACGCGCGATGTCGATGAGGTCGGCCACTACTGCGCTCGCAGTCGGGCCATCGCCCGCGCCGGCCCCCTGGAACAGCAAGCGGCCGACGAAATTGCCCTCTGCGACCACCGCGTTCAGCGATCCGGTAACGTGCGCGAGCGGGTGATCGATCGGTACGAGATGCGGATGGACGCGCTGGAACAGCCCGTCCGCCCCCGCCTCCGCCAGCCCGAGCAGCCGGACGCGGTAGCCCAAGGCTGCCGCTTCGGCGATGTCCGCGCCCAGCAGATGCCGGATGCCGCTGACCGCAACGTCGTCGAACGCCGGCTGAGTCCCGAACGCGACCGCCGCGAGGATCGACAGCTTGTGCGCCGCGTCGACGCCGTCGATGTCGAAGCTTGGATCGGATTCGGCGAACCCGAGGGCCTGGGCCTCGGCCAGCACCTCGGCAAAGTCGCGGCCTTCCGATTCCATTTTCGACAGGATGAAATTGCAGGTGCCGTTGAGGATCCCATACACGCGAGCGATCTCGTTAGCCGCAGCGCCTTCCCGCAGCCCCTTGATGACCGGAATGCCGCCCGCGACCGCTGCCTCGAACTTCAACGCGACCCCGGCGCCCTCTGCCGCTTGCGCAAGTTCGAGCCCGTGATGCGCGATCATCGCCTTGTTCGCGGTGACGAAGTTACGCCCAGCCGCCAGCGTGCTGCGCGCCAAGGTCAACGCGGGGCCGTCCGATCCGCCGATCAGCTCGACCACGACATCCGCACCCGGCTGTTTCGCCAGTGCGGTCGTATCGTCGACCCACGCGAACCGCGACAGGTCGACGCCGCGATCCTTGCCGCGATCTCGCGCGGAAACCGCGACGATCTCAATCTGCCGGCCGGCCCGCTTGGCAATCAACTCGCGGTTCGCATCCAGCAATCGGATCACACCGCCGCCGACGGTTCCCAGCCCCGCAAGGGCTACGCGCAATGGTTCGCTCATTTTCGTCCTCCACTCGCGCGTCCGGTTACGTTTCGGCGGGCGTTTGCGCAATCCTGATGACGCACGCGCGCGGCGCCCCTATCTGGGCGCTATGTCCGGCCGCTTCGATCACCTCCCCAACCGTCGCGCGATCATTGATCGCCGCGCCGTCGCCGAAACCATCGCCGCGCTGGAGGGAGTCGACCCCACCGCGCTACGCCGCGAAGCGACCACGCTTCTGAAGGCCGCGCTTGATAAAGGCCGGGTCGAGGTCGAACGCCGCCTCGTCGAACATCCATCCCGCGGGCTCGAAGCGTCGGGGGCGCAGGCGTACCTGATCGATGCGCTGCTCCGCATCCTGTTCGATTTCACCACGCAGCGACTGTACCCGCTGCCCAACCCGACGATCGGCGAGCGCCTCACGCTGATCGCGGTAGGTGGCTATGGCCGCGCGGAAATGGCACCGCATTCGGATGTCGATATCGGCTTTCTCACACCGGGCAAGCAGACGCCGTGGGCCGAGCGCGTGATCGAATCGATGCTGTACGCGTTGTGGGATCTCGGGCTGAAGCTGGGCCAGTCCAGCCGCTCGCTCGACGAGATGGTCCGCCAAGCGAAATCAGACGTCACCGTCCGCACCGCACTGCTCGAAGCTCGCTATGTCTGCGGCGATACCGAGCTGTACGAACAGGCGTCGCACCGCTTCAAGACCGAAGTCCAGGCCGACACCGCGCGCACCTTCATCGCCGACAAGCTCGCCGAGCGTGACGCGCGCCACCGGAAGATGGGCGACACGCGCTATGTCGTCGAACCCAACGTCAAGGAGGGCAAGGGCGGCCTGCGCGATCTTCACGCATTGTTTTGGATCGGCAAATACATCTACGACGTCCAGCGCGCCGCCGAACTGGTCGAGGTCGGGCTGTTCACCAAGGCCGAATATCGGCTGTTCCACCGCGCCGACAATTTCTTCCAGGCGGTGCGCTGCCACCTGCACAGCATCACTGGCCGCGCCGAGGATAGGCTGACCTTCGACCTGCAACGCGAGATCGCGGACCGGATGCGGTTCTCCGACCGACCCGGCAAGTCGAAGGTCGAGCGGTTCATGCAGTTCTACTTCCTGCAGGCCAAGACCGTCGGCACGCTCAGCGGCGTGTTCCTCGCGCATCTCGACGAGAAGTTCGCGGCGCGGGGGCGGCGTTTCGGATTGCCAACGATCCGCCGTTCGCCGCGGAAGCTCAATGGCTTCGTGCTTGATCGCGGACGGTTGGCGCTACCCAGTGATGACTTTTTCCAGGCCGATCCCGAACGGCTGATCGAGATCTTCCAGCTCGCCGACAAACACGGCGTCGAGATCCACCCGCTGGCGATGCGCGCCGCTGCGCGGGACGCCAAGCTGGTCGACGACGTGCGCACCAGTCCGACCGCCAATGCGCTGTTCCTTGATGTGCTGACCTCGCCGCGCGATCCCGAACTGGTGCTGCGCTGGATGAACGAGGCGGGCGTGTTCGGCCGTTTCGTGCCTGATTTCGCGCGCGTCGTCGCGCAGATGCAGTTCGACATGTATCATCACTATACCGTCGACGAGCACACCATCCGTGCGATCGGCCTGCTCGCGCGGATCGAGAGCGGCGTGCTCAAGGAGGATCATCCGCTAGCGAGCGCGATCTTCGAACAGATCGTGTCGCGTCGGGCGCTATATGTCGCGGTGCTGCTACACGACATCGCCAAGGGGCGCGGCGGCGACCATTCGATCTTGGGCGCGGAGGTAGCGCAGCGTCTCTGTCCACGCTTCGGGCTCACGCCCGCCGAGACGGAGACCGTCGCCTGGCTGGTGCGCTGGCACCTGCTGATGTCGGCGACCGCGTTCAAGCGCGACCTGAGCGATTTCAAGACGATCCTCGATTTCTGCGACGTGGTGCAAAGCCCGGAACGTCTCCGCCTGCTGCTGACGCTGACGATCGTCGATATCCGCGCGGTCGGGCCCGGGGTGTGGAACGGCTGGAAGCGCCAGTTGCTCGGCGACCTGTATGAGTCCGCGGAGGAGGTCCTGCGGCTCGGTCACAAACAAAAGGGTCGTGCCGAGCGGATCGCGGCCAAGCAGGCACATCTTCGCGACGAACTTGGCTGGAGCGAGGAAACCTTCGCGACGCTCGTGCACCGGCTCCCAGAGGCCTATTGGATCGCCGAACCCGAGGATGTGCTGGCGCACAATGCCCGTTTCCTTGCGACCACGGGCGATGCGCAACTCGCGATCGACGCCCATGTCTATCCGGGCCGCGGCGCGACTTTGGTAACGATCTACGCGGCCGATCACCCGGGGCTGTTCTACCGCATCGCCGGCGCGATCCATGTCGCTGGCGGCAACATCATCGATGCGCGCATCCACACGACGCGTGACGGCATGGCGATCGATAATTTCCTTGTCCAAGACCCGTTCGGACGGCCGTTCGACGAGTCCGGCCAGCTTTCACGGCTGAAGACCGCGATCGAGGATGCACTCGCCAACCGCGGCAAGCTCGCCGATCGGCTGGTGGCGAAGCCCCTGCCCCGCACGCGGGCGGAGGCGTTCGACATCGTCCCGAATGCGCTGGTCGACAACAAGGCATCGAACCGGTTCACGGTGGTCGAGGTCAATGCGCGCGATCGGCCGGCGCTGCTCAATCAGCTCGCCAACGCGCTGTTCCAGTCGAAGGTGACGATCCACTCCGCGCATGTCGCGACGTACGGCGAGCGCGCGGTGGATACGTTCTACATCACCGACCTGACGGGCGACCGGATCACGCAGCCCGCGCGGTTGAGGACGCTGGAGCGAAGGCTACTGGCAGCCGCAGCGGGCGAAGAGATCGATTTGGCGGCGTAAGCGCCAATGCGTTCTCCCGCGAAAGCAGGAGCCCAGGGTAAAGGAACGCAGCGCGTGGTATCCTGGACTCCCGCGTTCGCGGGAGAACGAAGGAGTGCGAGAGCTATGCCTCTTGCCACGGAAAAGCCGGCCCGCAGCGAACTGCGAACCGGCTCTTCACACAATCACCCGATCAGAAGCGCGAGCGCAGCGTCAGGCCGTAGGTGCGTGGCTCGGCGAGGAACGCCGAGTAGAGCGCGTTGCCGGTGCCGCCATAGGCTGCAACGTTGGCCGAAGACCCCGCACCCTGGAACGGCGTGTTGAACGCCACCTGGATGTAGTTCTTGTTGAACACGTTCTGCGCCCAGAATTCGAGCGCCCAGACCTGGTCCTTGCCGCGCAAACCTACGCGGGCGTTGACCACCGCAAAGCCGTCCTGCTTCTTCTCCGGGGCCAAATCCGATCCCGTATTATAGTCGGATGACAGGCGGCTATCGACATAGAACAGGCCCGACATGCCGTTAGCACCGATATCCGGAGTCCACGCGAACGACGTGGTGACGACGTTCTTGGGAGCGTTCGACAACTGGCTACCCGGCAGCAGGAAGAGTGCCCGGTCGAGTGCCTCGCCGGTGGTCGAGCTGCCGATCAGGTTCTTGCGGAAATGCGTATCCGCATAGGTGTAGCCTGCGGTGAACGTGACCTGCTTGATCGGCGACATCGTCGCCTCCAGCTCGACGCCCTGCGAGATCACGCCCGGCTTCTTCGAGCGGTTCGTCGGGCATGTGCCGGTCTGCGCACCAGTAACGGGGTTGAAGCCGTTGTCCCTGTCGAGCCCGTTGAGATTGTCCTTACACGCCTCGATGTTCTGAACGACGAAGATCGAGCCGTTGAAGGTGTTGAGCTGGAAGTCGGTGAACTCTTCACGGAATGCGGCGACGTTGAAGGTGAACCCACGCGTGTTGAACTTCGCACCGATCTCGTAATTGTTCACCTTCTCGGCGTTGAAACGCAGGCCGGGCGCGTCGGCGTTGGTGCGTGGTGTCAGCACACCGTTTACACCGCCAAGATCCGATCGATCGAGATTGTAGCCACCCGCCTTGTAGCCCTTGGCGTAGGACGCATAGGTCAGCAACTTGGTGAACGGCTTCCACGACAGGACCGCCGTGCCGGTGAATTCGCCGTCGCCGAAGCTGTCGTTCAAGTTCAGGGCGTTGAGTGCGGGGCTGGAGTTACCCGTGCACGTCAACGTGACGATACCCTGCGCAAACGCCGTGGCGCCGCTCTGCGACTGTGTCAGCGGCGCGAGTGCCGCCTGCTGGATCGGGCAGACAGTGTTGTTGTTGTTGAACTTCGCGTTGAACTTCTTCGTTTCATGCGTGTAGCGAAGACCGCCGGTCAGCGACAGCGTATCGGTCAGGTGCAGGATGTTGTGTGTGAAGAACGCGTAGTTCTCGCTCTTCTGCCGGTAGATCGAGCCGGAATCGCCGACGTTGTTGACCCCGCCACCGAGACCGACCCCACCGGTCAGGCGATCGAGCGCCGACGTGATCAGCAGTCCCGCCTGCGGGCCGAATGCGCCGTTGAGTGTAGCACGACCCGCTGCACTCAGGCAGCCAGGTGCATTCTGGTTCTGAAGCGCAGCAACGGGGCTGACCGTCGCGACGAGACGGCAGGCTGCGAACTGCCCATATTGGGCGCCGAAAACGACGTTATCGACCAGCTTCAGCTTTTCGTTCGAGTAGAAGCCGCCGACCAGCCAGTCGAGCTTGTCGTTGAACAGCGAACCCTGGAGGCGCGCTTCCTGCGTGAAGGTCTTGAACTGGCGGTACGCGTTGCCGTCGCCCGCGCGGTGCGTGAGGTCGACGTTGGTGTAGTCGACATCGCCCGCGTTGCCCGACTTGTACTGGCGGTACGATGTGATCGACGTCAACGTCGCGCCGCCGAGATCCCAGTCGGCCTGCAACGAGCCGCCGTAATCCTTGGTCGTATT
Organism: Sphingomonas sp. CFBP 13603; assembly: GCF_014892665.1. Taxonomy (NCBI): domain Bacteria; kingdom Pseudomonadati; phylum Pseudomonadota; class Alphaproteobacteria; order Sphingomonadales; family Sphingomonadaceae; genus Sphingomonas; species Sphingomonas sp. CFBP 13603. The sequence continues at coordinate 250,257 of NZ_JADBIA010000002.1, forward strand.
CCGGAAGGTCTGGCCCGGCGTGATCGCGACGTCGCGGCTGAACGGATCGGGCGTGTTGCCGGCCAGCGGGAACACGGCACCCTGACGACGCAGGATGTTGACGATGCGGTTCGTGGCGTTGTTGACCACTGCGCCATCGGTGTTGACGGTTCCGAAGAACGGCGCAACGCCCGCCGCGTTCGGCGTTGGATCGGTCGTCTCGACCTGGTTGTAATACACCGCGCCGCAGCAGCTTTCCTTGCGGTGCGAATAATCGCCGATCAGACGGAAGCTCAAGGTATCGGTCGGCTTGAACAGCAACTGACCGCGGACGAAGTAACGATCGCGATCGTTGACGCGGCTCTCACTGCCATTGGCCGCCGTGACATTCTTGTAGAAACCGTCGCGGTTCACATAAACGCCGTCGACGCGGAAGGCGAGTTTGTCGGCGATCAGCGGACCGGTGATGCCGCCGGCGAGGCGCTTCTGATCGTAATTGCCATAGGTCGCCTCGGCGTTGCCGTGCCAGTCGAACTCGGGTGAGCGCGTGATGATGTTGATCAGGCCGGCGGACGCATTGCGACCAAACAAAGTACCCTGCGGTCCGCGAAGCACTTCGACGCGGTCGATCTCGCCCAGCTCGTTGAGGCCGACACCGGTACGGCTACGATAGACGCCGTCGATGAACACCGCGACCGAGCTTTCGAGGCCGGGATTGTCACCGACCGTACCGATTCCGCGAATACGGGCAGAGGCGTTGGATTCGTTACCCGTCGACGAGATGAGCAACGACGGAGCAAGCTGGTTGAGCGAGCGGATGTCGCTGCCGCCCGAATTCTGCAACGCTTCCTGACCGACTGCGGAAACCGCGATGGGCACGTTCGACAGACGCTCGGAGCGACGCGTTGCGGTGATAACGATGTCGCTGGCGTTACGACCATCATCCGCCGCGGCACTCGCGCTAGCCGCCTGCGTGGTGTCGGCATCGGTCGCAGCGCTGGTCTGGCCAGCGACCGACGCGTTGGCGGTACCCTGCGATGGAGAAGCCTGCGCTTCGACGGTGCTGGTCGCCTGCTGCGCGAATGCCGGCGTGACGATCGCCGCGGTCGCAACGGCGGACAACAGATATGCGGTCATACGCATCGGCATTCTCTCCCTGAACATTCGAATTTTTCGAATTTATGGTTTGGACGTTAGATAGAGATATCTCCGTTCCTACGTCTAGTAATTTCCGCATACGGAAAGAGATTTTTGAACATCGTGTCTCAAAAACGCCACACAGCGACATAGACCAAACCCTAGTTTCAAATCGCAACTGTTTGGGAAAGCGGTGGGGCCGAGCGCACCTCTCTATCGAAGAGGCACCCTGCGTTTTAGCGTCCGAACAAGAGGCACGCTCGTTTGGCAAACGCCAGGGGCGAGCGCACTGACGCGGCAAGGGAGGGCCGCCGCAGTTGTCCGCGCCTGCTCTAACTGGGCATGTAGGGTTGCCCACCAGACGAGCTAGTTCCGCTATTCATAACGGGGCAGGCATGGCCGCCGCTTTTCCGACCAGGAGGATGGCCGACGGAGAGCCGCCATTTGGCTGGAGCGCCATGAGCAACCCAAAACGTGAAAAAGGCTGGCCAGTCCTATTGGACCGACCAGCCTCAAGGCTCACATCGCTGAGGGCAAAGCCCTTCTCGCCGTTACTTCGGTGCGAGCACCATCAGCATCTGGCGGCCTTCCATACGGGGGTACGCCTCGATCTTGGCGATCTCCGCGACGTCGTCCTGGACGCGCTTCAACAGGTTCATGCCAAGCTGACCGTGGCTGAGTTCTCGACCGCGGAAGCGCAGCGTGATCTTGACCTTGTCGCCCTCGCCGATGAAGTCGTTCACCTTCTTCATCTTCGTGTCGTAGTCATGGTCGTCGATGTTCGGACGCATCTTGATCTCCTTGATCTCCTGCGTCTTCTGCGACTTGCGTGCGAGGTTCGCCTTCTTCTGCGCCTCGTACTTGAACTTGCCGACATCGAGGAACTTGGCGACGGGCGGATCAGCGTTAGGCGACACTTCGACCAGGTCGAGGCCATGCTCGGCTGCCTGCTCGATCGCTTCGCGCGTGTACATCACGCCCAGATTCTCGCCCTCGTGATCGATCACGCGGACCTTCTGGCTCTGGATGAATTCGTTGAATCGCGGGCCGTTCATTGCGGGCGTCTGCATCGGCCGGCGCATCGTGGGAGGACGTATGGGGTTTGCTCCTGAAGTTTCTGACAATATTTGGGCCGGCGTATAGCGCAGAAACCCGCGCTCGGAAAGCCGGCCCCGTTGGATCACATATCGGGTGCGCGAGCCTCGTCCGCAAGACGCGCGATCGCCTCGTCGAGCGTCAGGATGGTCTGGGCCTGGCTGCCGAGCGTGCGGAGTGCGACCTTGCCCTCCTCGGCCTCACGCTTGCCGACGACCAGCAGGTTCGGCACCTTCGCCAGGCTGTGCTCGCGCACTTTGTAGTTGATCTTCTCGTTGCGCAGGTCCGTTTCGACGCGGATGCCCGCCGCCTTCAGCTTCGCCGCAACCTCCAGCGCATAATCGTCGGCATCCGACACGATCGTCGCGACGACCGCCTGCACCGGCGCGAGCCAAAGCGGGAAGCGGCCGGCATGATGCTCGATCAGGATGCCGATGAAGCGCTCGAACGTGCCGAGGATCGCGCGGTGCAGCATCACCGGGCGATGCCGCTCGCCGTCCGCGCCCACATAGGACGCATCGAGTCGCTCGGGCAGCACACGGTCCGACTGGATCGTGCCGACCTGCCACGTCCGGCCGATCGCGTCGGTCAGGTGGAATTCCAGCTTCGGAGCATAGAAGGCGCCCTCACCCGGCAGTTCCTCGAAGTTCGCCTTGATCGTGTCGCTCAGGCCCGACTGCATCACCGCCTCGCGCAGTTCCGCCTCGGCCTTGTCCCACATCGAGTCTTCGCCGAACCGCTTCTCGGGGCGCAGCGCGAGCTTCACCGCGTAATCGTCGAAGCCGAGGTCCTTGTAGACGCTGTCGAGCAGCTCGCAGAACTTGCGCACTTCCTCGACCAGCTGGTCCTCGCGAACGAAGATATGCGCGTCGTCCTGCGTGAACTGGCGGACGCGCATGATGCCGTGCAGCGCGCCGTGCGGCTCGTTGCGGTGGCAGCAGCCGAACTCGGCCATCCGGATCGGCAGATCGCGGTACGACTTGATCCCCTGCTTGAAGATCAGCACGTGCGCCGGGCAGTTCATCGGTTTCAGCGCCATCAGGTCGCCTTCGCCCGACAACACTGCGCCCTCATCCTCGACGTTCGGGATCTCGTCCGGCACGACGAACATGTTCTCGCGGTACTTACCCCAGTGGCCCGACTGCTCCCACTGCTTGGCGTCCATCAGCTGCGGGGTCTTCACCTCGGCATAGTCGGCGGCATCGAGACGGCGGCGCATATACGCCTCCATCTGCCGCCAGAGCACGAAGCCCTTGGGATGCCAGAACACCGAGCCCTGCGCTTCGGACTGGAGGTGGAACAGGTCCATCTCCGCGCCGATCTTCCGATGATCGCGCTTCGCGGCTTCCTCGAGGCGGAAGAGATGCTGGTCGAGCTGCTTCTTGTTGAGCCAGCCGGTGCCGTAGATGCGTGACAGCATCGCGTTCTTCTGGTCGCCGCGCCAATAGGCGCCAGACACGCGCGTGAGCTTGAAGGCGGCTGGGTCGAGCTTGCCGGTCGAGGCCATGTGCGGGCCGCGGCACATGTCGAGCCACTCGCCCTGGCGGTAGATCGTCAGTTCCTCGCCCTCGGGGAGTTCGGCGGCCCATTCGGCCTTGAAGCTCTCGCCCTGCTGCGTCCAGCGATCGATCAGCTGCTGCCGTGACCAGACCTCGCGCAGGAACGGCTCGTTCCGGGCGATGATCGCGCGCATCTCGGCTTCGATCGCGGGTAGATCCTCCTCGGTGAACGGGCGGTCCTTCGGCGCGAAGTCGTAATAGAAGCCATCGTCGGTGGCGGGACCGAACGTGATCTGCGTACCGGGGAACAGGTGCTGGACTGCCTCTGCCATGACGTGTGCGAGATCGTGACGGACGAGTTCGAGCGCATCGGCCTCGTCGCGCGCGGTCACCAGCGCGAGTGCGGTATCGCCCTCGAACGGCCGGTTGAGATCGCGCACCTGACCGTCGATGCGCGCGGCAAGCGCGGCCTTGGCGAGGCCCGGCCCGATCGCGGCGGCGACATCCGCGGGGGTAGTCCCGGGCGCAACCTCGCGGACGGAACCGTCGGGCAGCGTGATTCGGAACATGGCGGACATGGAGGACTTTCTGGTGTTGGAAGAGGCGCGGCTTATGCCGTCGCACACCCTATATAGGCAAGCCGGCGTCGAACGTCACGCCACCCCGAACGGGACGACATGGTTTGCCTGCGTGTGGCCGACCTCCGCGCGGCCGAGATACGGCACGCCCATGTCGCGCGACCAGCGGACCATCATGTAGTCGAGCGTCTCGCCCCAGGGTGGATCGTTCTCCTGGACCGCGGTCACGGCGCCGAGGCGCAGGCCCGCGATACCCTTCAACTGCGTGGCGTTGGCGACTTTGAAGAGCATGCGGTCGATCGCGTACATCGGCTCAGACACCTCCTCGACGATCAGGACGTGGTCGGTCAGGTCGGGCAGCCACGGCGTACCGATCAGCGAGGTGAGGATGCTCAGGTTGAACGCCGCGGAGGGCTGCCCGTTCAGTCCCGGCTCCAGCCCCGCCCGGTCGCCGCGCACCATCCAGCCGAGCGAGCGAGCGACGGTCGCCTCGCCGTCGTGGCGGTTGATATCGCTGACCATCGGGCCGTGCACCGGCCGCCCGATCCGCCGGGCGTAGAGCGCGCCGAGCAGGAAGCCGACGTCGGAATAGCCGAGATACGTCTTGTGCCGAGCGGCGCGGCCGAGTTCGGGCATGACCATCGCCAGGATGCGGTTCGAGCCGTAGCCTCCGCGCAGGAACCAGAGGGCATCGAATGCGGGATCGTTGGCATATTCGAGGAATGCCGCCGCCCTGCGGAAATCGGAACCGGCGAAGTGGCCGTCGGTCTCCAGGCACTGCGGGTGGAAGACGAGTTCGACCTCCGGGAACGCAGTGGCCGCGTAGGCGGTGATCTTGGCGATCGCCGCGGGATTGGTCCGGCTTGACGCGGCGAGGACACCGATGCGCATTGTTCGTGTTCCCGACCTTGCCCCGTTACCAAACCGCCCATATCGCGGGCCGATGGATATCAGCAAACCCTGTTTCTTCGTCGGCATCGGCGGCAGCGGCATGATGCCGCTCGCGATGATCCTCGCGGGCCGCGGCGCGACCGTCGCGGGATCGGACCGCAACCTCGACCAGGGCCGCGTGCCGGCGAAGTTCGACGACCTCGCGGCGAAGGGCGTCGCGCTGTTCCCGCAGGACGGCAGCGGGATCGTCTCGGCCGACCAGCTCGTCATCGCTTCCGCAGCGATCGAGGCGACCGTGCCGGACATGATCGCGGCGGATGCGCTCGGCTGCACCCGCTCGACCCGTGCGGCGATGCTGGCGTCGCTGTTCAACGACAGCCGATTGCCGATCGGGGTGGCGGGGACGAGTGGCAAGTCGACCGTCACCGGGATGATCGGCTGGATCCTGCACGCCCTCGGGCGCGATCCGACGGTCATGAACGGGGCGGTGATGAAGAACTTCGCCACCTCCGACGCGCCGTTCGCGAGTGCGCTGGTCGGCGAGGGAGAGGCGTTCGTCAGCGAGGTCGACGAGAGCGACGGATCGATCGCGGGCTATGCGCCGAAGATCGCGGTGCTCAACAACGTCAGTCTCGACCACAAGTCGCTGGAGGAACTGCGCGTGCTGTTCGGGGACTTCATCGCGAAGGCCGAGACGGCGGTGGTGAACGCTAACGATCCCGATGCGGCGGCACTCGCCTCGCGGCTGCCGCGCGGTCAGATCACCACCTTTGCGATTGATGCGTCGGCGGATCTACGTGCCGAGAATCTTAAGCCGGAGCCGTTCGCGATCCGCTTCGACATCGTCTCGCGTGGCGTTCGGACGCCGGTGAAGCTCGCCGTGCCTGGGCGGCATAACGTGTCAAATGCGCTGGCTGCGATCGGGGCGGCGATGGCGGCGGACGTATCGTTGGCCGATGCGGTTAAGGCGATTGCCGGGTTCACGGGCTTGCGCCGTCGCTTCGACCTCGTTGGCGAGGCCGGTGGCGTCTCGGTGATCGACGATTTCGGGCACAACCCGGACAAGATCGCGGCGACGCTGGATACGCTGCATGCGTTTCCGGGGCGGCTGCTCCTTTTCTTCCAGCCGCATGGCTATGGGCCGTTGAAGGTCATGGGGCGCGAGCTGGTCGCTACGTTCGTCGAGCGGATGGCGGAAGACGACGTGCTCGTCCTGCCAGACCCCGCCTATTACGGCGGAACGGTCGCGCGGGAGGTCACCAGCGCGGACATCGTCGGGCAGATCGTCGAGGGTGGTCGGGACGCGCGGCATGTCGCCGACCGTGCCGAGGCCGCCGCGGCGCTGGTCGCGGAGGCAAGGCCGGGCGACCGGATCGTGGTGATGGGCGCGCGCGACGACACGCTGAGCGTGCTGGCGGCGGGAATGGTCGACGCCTTGGCCGCTACCTGATACAGAGCAAGCAGGAGACCGCCAATGTTCCGCCGCTTGTTCCTCGACCACCCTGCCACCGTCGGGGAGAGCTATGTCGAGCATTTCGGCGTCGCCGGGCGCTTCGGCATGACGATGATCAAGGGCGGCCTCGGTGCGCTGGTCCACGCCTTCGTACCGGCGCTGTGCAAGACCCGCGGGAGCGACACGGTCGCCGAACTGCACCGCCAGATGGTGCTTAAGCGCGGCGCCGTGGCGGCGGATCAGACGCAGATGAAGACGGTCGAATTCATCATCTAACGATCCCTGGGGAGCCCGCAAGCTTCCAAAGGTTACGATAAGGTCACACCTGGAACGCGTTCGTGCGCAGGGGACACGTGCGTCGTACTGACGCGCGTGCATGTCTTTTTGTAAGGCTTCATTGACACGCCATTTCGATAGCATGTAAAGCACGCTTGTCCTTAACAGGGAGACTCTCCGTGCTGACCATGCGACAAGCCAACCGCCGTTATCTCAATCGCTTCATACCCAGCATGACCTGCTACGCAGTCTTTCTGCTGGGGTCGAACATGGTCGAGTCCGCCTACGCACCGACCGGTGCCGCTCTCATTGCGCTCGCGATCCTGCCTGCACTGCCGATCATCGCCGTCATCTGGGCGATGGGTATGGCGATCGTCGAGCAGCCGGACGAGTATGTGCGGGCCAAACTGATCCACGCCATGCTGATCGCGACTGCAATGATGTTGTCGGTCATGACGGTGTGGAGCTTCCTCGAAGATACCGGCGCGGTGCCGCACAAGCCGGTTCACCTCGCCTTTCCCTTGTGGTGCGCAGGGTTGTTGATCGGTCAGGCGTGGCTCTGGCTGCGCGACCGGATCGCCGGTCGCTCATGAAGAACCGTCTCAAGGTGCTGCGTGCCGAGCGGGACTGGAGCCAGGGCGATCTGGCCGACCGTCTCGGAGTCTCGCGGCAGAGCGTCAATGCGATCGAGACGGGGCGCTATGATCCGTCGCTGCCGCTCGCGTTCAAGATCGCCGAACTTTTCGACCTCAGCATCGAAGACATTTTCACTAGCCCGTCGAAGGAGTCGTGACATGATTTCGCACTTCAAAGCTCGCCTTGCCGCTACCGCCGTGACGCTGATGATCGGCTTGAGTCCCGCCGCGAGCCACGCGCAGGCTGCGACGGCCGCCGCGCCGAAGGTCGATGCGGGCGAGACGCAGATGCCGCACATCTCGGTGCAGACCATCGGCAAGGGTACGCCGGTGATCCTCGTTCCGGGGCTGTCGTCGCCGCGCGCGGTATGGGCAGGCGTTGTCCCTGCCCTCGCCAAGTCGCACCGAGTGTATGTGGTGCAGGTCAACGGCTTTGGCGCCGACGATCCGCGCGCGAACCTGTCGCCGGGCATTCTCGATGGCATCGTCGGCGACCTGCACACGCTGATCGCCCAGTCGAAACGCGGCAGGCCGGCGATCGTCGGGCATTCGATGGGCGGCCTGGTCGCGCTTATGCTGGCCAAGGCGCATCCCGATGACGTCGGCAAACTGATGATCGTCGATTCGCTGCCGTATATCGGCGAGATATTCGCGCCCGGCGCGACCGTGGCGGCGCTCGAACCACAGGCCAGAACGATCCGCGCCGGAATGGCCGCGGCGTACGGGAAGCCGGCGAACCCGGCGGCGAACGCGGCGCTTGCCGCGCGCATGGCACTGAAGCCTGCGTCGCGCGCGACGGTTGCCGCGTGGGCGGCAAAGGCGGATGCGCGCGTCTCGGCGCAGGCGATGTACGAGGACCTGACGACCGACCTGCGTCCCGACATGGCCTCGATCGCCGCGCCGATCACACTGGTCTATCCGTGGAACGCGGCGGGGCCGACCAAGTCCGATGCCGACGCTCTCTATCGGAAGGCTTACGCGATGGCGCCACACGTAACCTTTGTCGATATCGGCGATGCGGCGCATTTCGTGATGCTCGACCAGCCCGCCGCATTCCAGGCTGCACTCGACGCCTTTCTCCAGCGCTGAGGCGCGGCTAAGGTGCAGGCATGACCGATACCGCCACGCCGCCTGCACCGACGCCTCCGGCCAAGGAGCGCCCTCGCCTCGCCTATCATCACACGCCCGCGGCCGAGGGCGTGACCGGACCGACGATCGTGTTCCTGTCGGGCTATGCGTCCGACATGATGGGGACAAAGGCCGTGACGCTCGAGGCGTGGGCGAAGTCCGAGGGGCGCGCGTTCCTGCGGTTCGACTATGGCGGCTGCGGGCAGAGCGAAGGCGCGTTCGAGGACCAGACGCTGGCCGACTGGCGCGACGACGCGCTGGCGATGATCGATGCGCTGGTGGAAGACTCCGCGGTGATCGTCGGCTCGTCGATGGGCGGGTGGCTGATGCTGCTGGTGGCCAAGCTGCGGCGCGATCTGGTGAAGGGTCTGGTCGGAATCGCGCCGGCACCCGACTTCACCGACTGGGGCTTCACCACCGACGAGAAGATGGCGCTGCTCAGCAACGGGCGGATCGAGCGCAAGAACCCCTATGGCCCCGAGCCGACGGTCTACACCCGCGCGTTCTGGTCGTCGGGCGAAGCCAACCGACTGATGTTCGGCGAGATCGCGTTCGATGGTCCGGTCCGGCTGGTCCAAGGGCAGCGCGATCCGGACGTGCCGTGGCACCGCACCGCGCGGCTGGCCGAGCTGTTGCGTTCAGCCGACGTGCAGACGTGGCTGGTCAAGGACGGCGACCACCGCCTTTCGCGCGATCCCGATATCGCGCTCATCATCCGGGCGGTCGAGGATGTGATCGCCGCCTTATGATCCTGACGTTGTTGCTGATTGCCGCGCAGGCCTCGCCCGTTGCGGGGCCTGCCGTTTCCCGCCCGGATCGCGCCGCACGCTGTGGCGCGCTGGCGCAGACCGATCCGACAGCCGCACGTGCGGAAGCGGGCCGATGGCGGATCGGCGGTGGCGGCTATCTCGCACGTCAATGCGCTGGGCTGGCGTTCGCGGCCGAGAAGAACTGGCCGTCCGCGGCGGCGGAGTTCGAGGAAGCTGCGCGTGAAGCGCAGGTCGCCAAGGACGCAAGCGCGGCAAATTACTGGGCGCAGGGCGGGAACGCATGGCTCGCGGCGGGCCAGCCGGCCAAGGCTCGCGCCGCGCTCGATTCAGCGCTGGTAGCGGGAACGCTGACCGGATTGCCGCTCGGCGAGGCGCAACTCGATCACGCGCGCGCGCTGGTCGCAGCGGGTGAGCTGAACGCGGCGCGTGGCGATCTGGATCGGGCGCTGAAGAACGCGGGGGACGATCCGTTGGCGTGGCTGTTGTCGGCAACGCTTGCCCGGCGGATGAACGACCTGCCGCGGGCCAAGACCGATATCGCCGAAGCGTTGAAGCGCTCGGCGGACGATGCTTCGGTGCAACTGGAGGCGGGCAATATCGCTGCGGCGCTTGGCGACGAACCCGGTGCGCGGGCTGCTTGGGGAGCGGCTGTGCGGCTGGCTCCGACCAGCGACGCGGGCCGCAATGCCGCTGCCGCGTTGAAGCAGTTCGACGTTTCTAAATGACGGTCCGGGCGATGTGCCCGGACCCTCGTGTCAGCGACGGACCATCGTGCTGCGGGCGATCTTGCTGACCAGCCCCGGCAGTCCTGGATAGCTCGCCTTGTGATATGGCGACATCGCATCGAGTTCTGCCGATATCCGGCGATGTGCCTCGCCCAGCGCGTGATAGGGGAGCCCCGGCAACAGGTGGTGCAGCGCGTGATAGCGCAGCCCGACCGGCGCCCAGAGCGCAGGCAGCAACGCCGGCGGCGGCACGTTGACGGTGTCGAGATACTGCGCCGTCACGGTCATCGGCTCGCCGTCATTCTCCCAGAGATGCGCGACCAGCGTGCGGACCTGGTTGAGCACCGCGAAGGCCGATGCGATGCCGAGGATCGTCAGGAAAGCGCGGAGCGGCAGCACGCCCGTTACCGTGATCGCGATCAGCGTGATCGCCCAAAGGCTGGCCGCGATTTCGAGACGATCCCAATAGGCCTTTGCCTCGCCTTCGGGTGCGCGACGGCGGAACTGCGGGTTGATCGCCAGCGCCGAATACCGCTCGACCACCATCGTCCGCAGCTTCGGGGACAACAGCGACACGGGCGACAGGATCGCGAACCGGACGAGCAGCGCGATCGGTGCCAGCGCCGAGACGACGATGAACAGCGGCAGCGTCCACGGCTTCATCAGCGCGAGCGGCAGATATTCGGGATCCTCGACGGTGCCATAGCGCGTCTTGGCGTGATGGAGGTTGTGGACGCCCTCGTACATGAACGACGGGGTCAGCATCGGGACGCCGACCAGTATGTTCCAGCCGAGCCGGAAGTTGGGCACGGCGGCATGCTTCATGTGGCTGACTTCGTGGATGAAGCTGAGGCCACGATACAGACCGAGCACCGATGCGATCGCCGCGACGATTGCGACCGCGGTCGAGTCCGATGTCGCAGCGACGAAGAGCGCGCCATAGCCGAGGACCATCGACGCGATCAGGTCGCCCCAATAGACGGCAGGCCGCGGCTTCACCAGATCGCGCGTGAGATCGGCGGCGGCGCGCAACATCGCCTTATCGTCGGCAACGCGCACGAGGCCAGCCGCCGGAGAACCGGCCACCGGAGGGGCTGGAGCGGCCGTGCCGCGGGCTAGGCTGAGCGATGTGTCCATGGGTGTATCCTTTGCCCGAAGATAGTGGCCGCAGCGTGGCATTTACAGGTTTGACGCGCCCCTTGCCCGCCGAGGAAACACGATCACCGTGACAGAGCCCGGCGATGACGCATGTGTTGCTCGCCTTTGCGCGTGATGCTGGATAGATACGCTCGACTGCGCTTTCGGGAACGACACATGGCCAAGCTTACCATCCGTCCGGTCGAGACGAAGAAGGATCGCAAGATCTTCATCGACTTGCCGTTTCGCCTGTACGCGGACGATCCCAACTGGGTGCCGCCGCTGAAGTCGGAAGCGCTCGGGCTGATCACGCCCGAGAAGAACGGCTGGTTCAGTCATGCCAAGGCGCAGTTGTTCCTTGCCGAGGAGGACGGCCGCGTCGTCGGGCGGATCTCCGCGCATATCGATACGCTGGCGCTGACGATGCCGCCCGAACAGGGCTTCGGCCCCGGTGTCGGCCAATGGGGGCTGATGGAGGCGGAGCGGCAGGACGTGTTCCAGGCGCTGCTGGCGCGTGCCGAGGCGTGGCTGCGCGAGCAGGGCATGACGCGGGCGCTCGGGCCGATCAGCATGTCGATCTGGGAGGAGCCCGGCCTGCTCATCGACGGCTACGATCATCCGCCGACGATCATGATGGGCCACGCCAAGCGCGAATATCGCGGCTGGATCGAATGGGCGCAGTATCGCCCGATCAAGCAGCTGATGACGTACGAGGTCGACGTCACCAAGCAGTTCCCGCCGATCGTCCAGCGCATCATCAAGTCGGGCGAGAAGAACCCGCGGATCGTCATCCGCAACGTCGACAAGACCAAGTTCGAGGAAGAGGCGGCGATCATCCTGTCGATCCTCAACGACGCGTGGAAGGACAATTGGGGGTTCGTGCCGCTCACCCCGCCCGAGATCAAGGACGTCGGCGTCAAGCTGAAGCCGATCGTGTTCAACGACCTGATCCGGATCGCGGAGGTCGACGGCGTACCCTCGGCCTTCATGATCACGCTTCCCGACATGAACGAGGCGATCAAGCCGCTCAATGGCAACCTGCTGCCGTTCGGCTGGGTCAAGCTGTTGTGGTGGCTACGCAAGCCCAAGGTGCGGACCGTGCGCGTGCCGCTGATGGGGGTGGTGAAGGAGTTGCAGGCATCGCGGATGGCGAGCCAGCTGGCCTTCATGATGATCGAATATATCCGCCGTGCCTCGGTCGAGCATTACGATGCGAAGCGCGCGGAGATCGGCTGGATTCTGGACGACAACCAGGGGATGCGGTCGATCGCCGAGACGATCGAGAGCCGGGTGAACAAGGTGTATCAGGTTTACGAGCGGGTGCTGTAGGCTGGCGCCTGCGGAGTTCGGGAGGGAGCGGCGGGCCTGCCACGGCCTGACGCGGAAGCAGCCCGGCCGGCATCTAGAACCTGCGCGATATCCCCGCATAGACCCGGGCATCGGGCGTATGATCGTTAAGGCCGGCAGCGCCGAGCACGTCGAACTGGAGATCGTCGCTCGCCGCCCATGCCAGCGACAGCGCTGCGACCGTCTGCGTCGCATGCTCCTCGGGATCGTCGTCGCGGAGCGCCTGCATCTCGCCGGTGAGCGTGAAATCCTTGTTCAGCTTGTACGCCAGACCGGCTGCCGCGCTGTAGGCGAGGTGCCGGCCGTTACCGTCCTGATCGACCGCGGCGTCGATCTCGGGCGTGAGATCGAGCGAAAGCGTATCGGAGAGCTCGTACGTCACCGGGACCAGGAACCCCGCCCCCCAGTCGCCAGCGCCGATCGACGAGCGTCCGACCGGGAGCGTGACGAACGGCAGCACCGCGACCGAGAAGCCCGAGCCGTCGGGATCGTGCAGGTTCGCCTTGAGCCCCAGCGACACGTCGCCGATGCCGTTGACCGTATCGACGCCGGTATCGTCACGCATCCGGTCGTGACCAAACGGCGTCCAGCCGACCCGCGCCTCGATCGTGTCGCTCACGCCGACGCGCACCAGCGTATCACCGAACAGGATATTGTCCTCGCGCGAACCCGGCTGGTCGTCGCGGGTCCAGTCGGCGATCGCGGTCTCGACCGAGATCTTGCCGGGCGCCATCGTACAGGCGGGCGTGTCGATCCCCGGCCGCTCGGGGCAGTATTCGCGCTCCTGTGCGCCGGCACCGGTCGCATACAGCGCGGCGATCGACACCAGCGCGACGGCGAGCGCCTTCATCGCAGGCGGACCCAGGTCGGCGCATGATCGCTGGCCTTTTCGCGGCCGCGATACGCCTTGTCGACGCCAGCATCGATCATCCGGTCGGCAGCGTGCGGGCTGAGCAGCAGGTGGTCGATCCGGAACCCGGCGTCGCGCTGCCACGCGCCCGCCTGGTAATCCCAGAACGTCCAGACGCCGCCCTTGGGGTATTGCGTGCGGAGTGCGTCGGTCCAGCCCTGTGCGACGAGCGCACGGTAATGCTCGCGGCTCTCGGGCTGCATCAGTGCGTCATCCTGCATCGCGCGGACCGAGAAGGTGTCGTCGTCGTTGGCGATGACGTTGTAGTCACCCGCGAGGATGGCCGGCTTTTCCTCCGCGAGCAGGACGCGCGCGCGGGCCGCGAGGCGGTCCATCCAGCGGAGCTTGTAGTCGAACTTCGGGCCGGGCTGCGGGTTGCCGTTGGGAAGGTAGAGCGCGCCGACGATCAGCCCGTCGATCTCCGCCTCGATGTAACGGCTGTGCTCGTCCTCGGGTTCGCCTTCGAGACCGCGCTGGCGCACGACGGGCGTGCCGCTCTTCGCCAGGATCGCGACGCCGTTCCAGGCCTTCTGGCCGTGCCACACCGCGCCGTAGCCGGCGGCCTCGATGTCGGCGATCGGGAAGGTGTCGTCGCTCGACTTGAGTTCCTGGAGACAGACGATGTCGGGCTGCGCCTCGACGAGATACTCGATCAGCCGCGGCAACCGCGCCTTGATGCCGTTGACGTTGTACGTGACGATTTTCATGGGCTGGTCAGACCGAGAAGCTGGAGCCGCAGCCGCAACCCGATGCGGCATTGGGGTTCTCGACCTTGAACGCGGCGCCGGCGAGCGACTCGACGTAGTCGACCGCACAGCCGCGAACGAGATCGATGCTGACGCTGTCGACGACGAGCTTCACGCCGTCATGCTCGGCGATCACGTCATCGGCCTCTACCGAGTCGGCGAACCCGAACTTGTACTGGAAGCCGGAACAGCCGCCGCCGTCGACCGAGAGACGCAGGATCGCCGGCTTCCCCTGCTTGACGGCGATCGCCGCGACGCGCGCCGCAGCGGAGGGGGTGAGGATGATGTCTTGGACCAGCATTGCCATGCGCTTGAGATAGGAGGTTGCGCTATCCGCGGCAACCTTGGGGTTGGCATAGTGTAAGTCCGTCCCCGTGAGTCGAGGTCCCGGCTTTCGCCGGGATGACGGGGGTGTGGCCTTGAGTACCGTGTGGATTGCGGCCGCGTGTCAGTCCTGTGCGGCGGGGCCGCTGGTCGAGACGGGGATGGCGTTCACGGCGCGGTCCTGTGCGGCGAGCAGATAGTCTGCGGTCGTCAGGAACGGGACCGGGTTTACGGCGTGGCCGTCGATACGGACTTCATAGTGAAGATGCGAGCCGGTCGAGCGGCCGGTCGAGCCCATCAGCGCGATCAGCTGGCCGCGGGTGACGCGGGCGTTGTCGGCGACGAGGATCTTCGAAAGATGGCCGTATCGCGTCGCGATGCCCTTGCCGTGGCTGATCTCGACCATGTTGCCGTAGCCGCCCTGGCGACCGGCGTGCGCGATGATGCCGTCTGCGGTGGCGTAGATCGGCGTGCCGATCGGACCGGGAATGTCGACGCCGGCGTGCATCGCAGCGGTGCCGCGGAACGGATCGGAGCGGATGCCGAAATTGCTGGTGAACGACAGCGAATGCACCGGCTGCACCGACGGGATCGCGATCACGCCCTGCTGCAACGTGTCGAGCTTCTTCCAGGTCTGGAACAGCGTGCGGAACTGCGCGTCGGCGCGGAGATCGGCGGTGGCCTCCTCGCTGTTCGCTGCGATCAGCGGACCGCCCATCGCGGTCGAGCGCTGATGCTTCGCGACACGCTCCGGACGCAGACCGAGCTGCCGTACGGTGGCGGTGGTGTCGGCGTAACGCTGATCGAGCAGCTTCTGTGCGACGCTGGCAAGCTGGACCTGATGGCCTTCGACCTTGACGAACGGCTTCACGACGTCGGCAGCGAGCTTGTCGGCGGCGGGATCGATCGACGGGGTCGCGAGTGCCAGCGCCTTCGCGTCGCCGGTGCCGGTCAGTGCGGCGGCGATCAGTGCCTGGCGGTGATCGACGCGCTGGGCATGCGCCTGTGCAGTTTCGCGGATCGTCGCGACGCGCTGCTGCATCTGGCCGATCTGATGCTGCATCTGCGCAATCTGCGCATCCGTGTCGGCGGGCTCGACCGCACCGGCTGCAGCGACGGCGCCGTAACCGGAAAAGCCCAGCGTGACGGCGCCGATCGCGGCCATCGCGGCCTGACGCTTTGCGCCCAGGCTGATTCGACGGAGCGAATTGCCGTCATGAAACAGAAAATCGCGCGTCGCGAACACGGCCTTGAGACGCGTCACTATCACCGATACGGCGGCTGCTGCGGTAAATTCGACCATTGGTCCCCGACACAAAAATACAGGGCCGTTCGCTCCCAAAGCGGACGGCTCCCAAACTCTGTCCTGACTCGCAGCCCCTCCGCGCCCCAGACATTGTGGTTAGGCCGGACGCCGCCGACTTGGGCAATAGCGCGAGCGCGGTGACGCGGCGGAGCGGCATACCGGTGCGGCGAGTTGATGCCGGAGCGACGGAACGATGACGTCAGATCGCGAAAAACAGCGAATCCCCAACGGCTTCAGAGCGCCTTTGCAGTCGCCAGCACAGCATCCGCATGACCCGCGACGCGCACCTTGCGCCACGTCTTTGCGAGCGTGCCATCGGCGCCGAACAGGAAGGTCGCGCGCTCGATCCCCATATATTTGCGGCCGTACATCGCCTTCTCGACCCAGACGCCGAATGCCTCGCACGCCGCGCCGTCGACATCGCTCGCGAGCTGGACCGCAAGCGCGTGCTTGGCCATGAACTTGGCATGCGCGGCGGGCGTATCCTTCGAGACCCCGACGACAGTGACGCCGGCGGCGGCAAAATCGTTCGCAAGCGCGGTAAAATCCTTGGCCTCGGTCGTGCAGCCGGCAGTGTCGTCCTTCGGATAGAAATACACCACGAGCGGCGCGCCCAGACTCGCGAGCGATACGGGCGCATCGTCGATCGTCACCGTCACGTCCGGAACCTTCGATCCGTCATCCATCCTGCTCTCCCGTCACCTGCATCCAGAACCGGCGGACCTCCTGCAACGTCGATTCGAGCGTGGCAACCACCGCCGACCAGTCCGCAACGCCGATCGCGCGCGCGATCAGCTCCTCGGTCGCATGCCCCGGCGGCGTGGCATCGGGCGCAACCAGGCGCAATGTGACGAGCAGGCGGGTCAGCACGTCGTGCGCGGCGCGGATGGTGGGTGGAACGAGTTGCAGACCGATCAGGCTGTCGATCGCGGTGCCGAGATTGGGCGCGAACCCAGCGCGGTTCACCAACTGGACGACATGGATCGCGAATTCGAGATCGACGAGTCCGCCCGGGAGGAGCTTGGCGTCGAGCGGCCCCTTGGGTGGCTTGTGCGCCGCCATGTCGGTGCGCATCGTGCGCGCCTCGGCGATGATGTCGCGGTCTGGCCGATCTCCCTCGAGGACATCGCGGACGATCCCGGCCACCGCACCGCGTGAATCGTCCGATCCGAACACCGGGCGTGCCCGGGTGAGCGCCATATGCTCCCAGGTCCACGCATCCTCGCGCTGATACCGCGCGAAACTGTCGAGCGTGACGACGAGAGGCCCCTGCCCGCCGGACGGCCGAAGCCGCGTGTCGATCTGGTAGAGCGGACCTGCCGCGGTCGCGACCGAGAGCGCAGCGGTGACGCGCTGCGCGAGGCGGTTGTAATAGAGCGTGGCGCCGAGCGGCTTGGCGCCGTCCGACTCCGCGGCGAAATCGCCGGTAAACAGATAGATCAGGTCGAGGTCGGAGGAGTGCGTGAGCATCGCGCCACCCATCCGGCCGAGCGCGAGTATGACGAGTTCGCTGCCCGGTACGCGGCCGTGCGTCTTGACGAATTCTTCGATCGCCGCGCTCGCGAGTACGCCGATCGCGGCTTCGGCGACGCGTGCATAGCCCGCCGCGACGTCGAGCGGATCGGACGCGCCGGCGATAACCTGCGCACCGAGTGCGAACCGCAATTCGCCGACGACGCGGCGGACATGATCGAGGCGCGCCTGGTAATCGCCCCCGGCGTCGCCGGCGCGCATCGCCGTCTCCAGCGCCGCGATGTCGCCAACCGGCTCGAACGCGGTGGCGTCGATCAGGCCGTCGAGCAGGTCCGGGCGTCGTCCGAGATCGTCGGCGAGCGTCGGCGCGTGGCTGAGGATCGCCGCGAGCAACGTCGCGAGACCCGGCCGTGCCTCGAGCAGGCGGAAGACGTTGATCGCGCTCGGCAGCCGTTCGAGCAGCGCATCGAGCCGGAGCAACGCCGCCTGGGGAACGGGCGCGGTCGCGAGCGCCGGGACGAGCGTCGGCAGCACGGCCTCCAGCGCCTCGCGCGCGGCGGGGCTGCGCAGCGCGGGATAGGCCCCGCCCCGCCATGCCTCGATGCGCTGACGGGCATGGTCGGGCTCGTCGAAGCCAGCCGCAGCGAGGTCGGCCTCCAGCGTCACCGCATCGTGGGAGAAGGCGGGCCGCGTATTGTCGTCGAGCGCGTCGTAGATCCGCCCGGTGGCCGCGACGCGGGGTGCGAGCAGCGCGAGCAACGCGCCGGCGTCCCCCAGGCCGTGCAGTTTGGCGACCCGGTCGAGCGCGTCGCCGGTCGGCAAGGCGTGCGTCTGGCGGTCGTCGATCATCTGCACGCGGTGCTCGATCGTCCGCAGCAGCGTGTAGCCGTCGATCAGTGCGCACGATTCGTCGTCGCCGATCCACCCTGCCTCCGCCAACCGCGCGAGTGCATCGCGGGTGGCCGGGACGCGCAACGCAGGATCGCGACCGCCGTGGATCAACTGGTGGATCTGCGCGAAGAATTCCGCCTCGCGAATGCCGCCGCGGCCGCGCTTCAGGTCGTAGCCGGGGCCGAACGCCTGCCCTTGCGAATGATGATCGCGGATGCGGGCGGAGATCCCGCGAATCTCGCCGATCGCGCCGAAATCGAGCGCGCGTCGCCAGACGAACGGGCGGATCGCAGCGAGGAAACGCTGTCCCAGGGCGATGTCGCCTGCGGCGGCGCGGGCGCGGATGAAGGCGGCGCGCTCCCACGGCAGCGCCTGCGCCTCGTAATACCCGATCGCGGCCTCGACCGGCAGGACGATCGGCGTGATCTCCGGCGAGGGCCGCAACCGCAGGTCGACACGCAGGACATAGCCGTCGCCGTCGCGGGCCTGGAGTAGTTCGACGACGCGTTTGCCGATGCGGATCGCCGCCTCTTCCGGCTCCTCGCGGGGGCGGCGCGGCAGGGTGGCCGGATCGAACAGCAGGATCGGATCGATGTCCGACGAATAATTGAGCTCGCGGCTGCCCTGCTTGCCGAGCGCGATGCCGACGAACCCGAGCGACTCGGCACCCGGCGTGCGCTCCTCGATCGCGGCGCGGATCGCGGTGTCGAGCGCGCGATCCGCGAACCCGGACAGCGCACCGGTCACCGCGGTGAGATCCAGCACGCCGGCCAGATCGCCGATCGCGACGTTCAGCGCCATCGCGCGCCGTTCGATCCGGAGCCGTCTCGCGGTCGGCATATCGGGCGTGGCGCTCGATGCGGCGAGATCGAGCCGTCCTGTCGCCAGCGATTCCGCCAGCACCGGTTCGCGATCGAGGATCATCGCGAGAAAGGGCGACCATGACCGCGCGCGCGTCACGGCAGCTGCGATCGGGCTGCCGGAGCCGTCGAGCGTGGCAAGAGATGGGATCGTTACGGGCATGACCAGATACTACAGAATCCGGTCATACTATGACACGAGAAAGCAACGAATAGCGATGTCAACCGTTATCGCATCATGACCTATGCATTTCTCACGATCAAACGCGAACAAGACGGCCAGCAGGTCGTTCGCCGCCCGCGCGTGACCGATGTCGTCGGCCATTCGCTGCGTAGCGCTTTCGACGGATGCGGTGGCGTGCCCGACGACATGGCGTCGATGCTACGCAGGCTCGATGCGATACCGCACCGGCTCAACTAGTTCAGGAGAGGTCGATCGGAGCCAAAGTGCGGTGGGTGAGACGCCGGGGTCTCAGCGACCCCGGCTCAACTCCTCGACGTCGCCCATGATCGAATCGAGCGCGGTCTTCGTCGTGTCTGTCTCGTGATCGCGACGTGACGGCAGCGAGCCGTCGTTGAGGATCGTCTCCAAGGCCACGCGGCCACGTGCGACACGGCTCTTGATCGTGCCGACCGCGACGTTGCAGATTTCGGCGGCCTCTTCGTAGGCGAAGCCACCAGCGCCGACCAGAATGAGCGCCTCGCGCTGCGGCTGCGGCAGATGCATCAGCGCGCGCTGCATATCGCCGAGCTCTACGTGCCGATCCTGGCTGGCAGGTGCTGCGAGAATGCGGTCGGCGACCAGATCGTCCCACTCACCCTTGAAGCGCGCACGGCGCATCTGCGACAGATACAGGTTGCGCAGGATAATGAAGGTCCACGCACGCATGTTCGTGCCCGCCTGAAAGCGGAGACGTGCGGCCCATGCCTTCAGCAACGTTTCCTGGACGAGATCGTCGGCAAGATCGCGGCTGCCCGAGAGCGAACGACCGAACGCGCGCAGGTGCGGAATGACCTGTGCGAGCTGCACCTTGAACTCGGCGTCCGAGAGCGAGACATGCTCCACCGGCTCGACGACTTCGTCGATATCGTCCTCGGCGTCGGTACGCGGAGCAGGCTGGGTCATGGAAATCCGATCAATCCCGATAGAAGACTGTCGTCGACGTGCGACGAACATAAGCGTCCGAACCGGCCATTGCCAGTAAAGTACGCCTGATAGAGGTTAGCGGAGGATGATAAATCCGAAGATAACGATGACGAGTACCAACGAAATCGCCAATATGTACCGTGTCATGTGCGGAGTCGCGCCCGCCCGAGCGTCTTCGGTATCGATGTGGATGCGTTCGTTCGGGTCAGCCATGATATGTTAAACCCCCGAAAACCGTTTTGGGTCCGCAACCATTACGGACACGGACCCAGAATGCAGCGAGAACGCGGCACAATCAAGCGGTTGGCTGTTATTCCACAAGCAATCAGGCGGCGGGAACAGTTGCCTGATCGAAGAACAACGCCTGGCTGATCGCAGCCTTCACGGTCGAACGCTGGAACGGCTTGGTGATCAGGAACGTCGGCTCGGGACGCTCGCCGGTCAGCAGGCGCTCGGGGAACGCGGTGATGAAGATCACCGGGACCTCGAATTCGGCCAGGATGTCCTTGACCGCATCGATGCCCGAGCTGTCGTCGGCAAGCTGGATGTCCGCGAGCACGAGGCCGGGGCGCGTTTCCATCGCCAGCGCGACCGCTTCGTCACGCGTGACTGCGACGCCGGTGACGTCGTGACCGAGATCGCGGACGATCGTCTCGATATCCATCGCGATGATCGGCTCGTCCTCGATGATCAGGACCTTGGCGCGGGTCTGGTTCTCGATTTCCGACAGCGCTTCGGCGACGAGATCGTCGACTTCGCTCGTCTCGACTTCGATCAGATACGCTGCGTCCTCGGGCGTGAACCCTTCCATCGCGGTGAGCAGGAGCGCCTGACGCGACAATGGCGTCATCCGGGCGAGACGGGCACGCGCGACGGCCTCATGGCCTTCCGTATCACCGGCGGCCTCGTCGGCGACCTCGTCGAAGTTCGCCGAGTTCCAGATCGCCTGGAACATCCGGTACAGGCCGAGACGCGGATCGACGTCGCGGGGAAATTCTTCCGGTGCCGCGACGATCGCTTCGAGCGTGGCGCGGACGTATTTGTCGCCGTGCATCTGGCTGCCGGTCAGGGCCCGACCATAGCGCCGCAGGAATGGAAGGTGCGGTGCGAGTTGCTGTCCAAGAGACATGGGTAACGAATACTCCCTGATCCTACGCGGCCCCTCATGTGTCGGGTGGCTCGCGTCATTGCAATGGTAGTGGCCGAAAAAGCCGCCCCGTCGTTTCACCGCGACATGCACCGAATGGACGCATTTTGACGCGACCGGTCGACGCGACCGTGCACACAGTGATACGAAGATGCGGATTATTCGCTCGGACGTGGAACTATCGAGATGCTATTTGGTTTCACGAGCATCTTTTCGCGAGTGTGTGCGCCCCGATATCAGGGTGCGCTCGACCGTTTGCGTTCACATGAGTTTGCGTCGTGCAGGGGGAAGTTTTGAGTTTGGGCCACGACACGGAGAAGACAGTGCCTGCCACGAAGCCCGCAAATGGTCCCGATAAGGATCGTCAGATGGGGTCGGCACTGCGATCGGTTTACCAGAAGACCGTCGACGAGGCGATTCCCGACGATCTGCTCGACCTACTCGGCAAGCTCGACTGACGGCGGGCCACATGGCCATGCCCCCCGCTCCGGACGCCGCCGCAATCGCGTCCGCGCATGATGTTTCCGCCACCAGTTCGAACGGTGGCGACGGCGCCACTCAGCCCACGAAGCCCGACGGACGCATCGTCTCGTCGTTGCGGCGTTTGACGACGGGCGCCAAGCTGTTCCTGATCCTCAGCGCCGCCCTGCTTCCGCTGGCGTTGATCGCGGTCTTCGCGACCTTGCAGACGACGCGGCTGGCCGATGCCGAAGCGCGTGCGCGGTTGCGCGTCACCGCGAATGAAAGCGCGCGCGCGCTCGCGATCGAACTCGTCGGCGACATGACCGCGCTGCGAGTGGCCGTAAACGCGCTTGGCAACGATCCTGCCGATGCCCCCAGTTGTGCGCGGGCGCAGGGCGTATTTGCGCAACAATCGTCGGCGGGCACCCGGTTCGTCATCGCCGAGCGCGACGGCACCGTCCTGTGCGGCATGCCGTTGCCGGAACGCGTCGTGATCAACCAGGACGACATGCCGATCGCTGCCGCGATCGTGCCCGAGCGCGGTCTGGTCCTCGCGATCTCTGGCCCGGGCGGTCATACCTCGGCACGCGCCTATTTCCCGCGACCGTTCCTCGAGAAGATCGGCCGCCCTACGAGCCGGGCGCTCGAACTGAGCAGCGCGATCGTGCTCGACGACGACGCGCTGTATCTCGAGCGGATCGAGGACGAGCGTCCGCTCGACCGGATGGAGACGATGCGGACCGATCTCGGCGTCGCGGGTCTTGCGTTGCGGACCAGCATCCGCAGTGCGCCGGTGACGTCGTCACTGGTCATCGCGCTGCTCCTGCCGCTGCTTATGTGGCTGGCCGCGGCGAGTATCGCCTGGTTCGTGGTCGACCGGTTGCTGATCCGTCCGCTGCGGCAGTTGCGGGGCTCGGTCGCCACCTTCACGCCGGGCGAGGAAATCGACTTCGGTGCGGTCCGCACGCTGCCAGCGCAGGAAATCCGCGAGCTGGGCGAGACGTTCCAGGCGATCAGCCGAACCGTCGCGCTGCATGAGGCTGGCCTCGCCGAGGGGCTGGTCCGCCAGACCAAGCTGACGCGCGAAGTGCATCACCGCGTGAAGAACAATCTGCAGGTCATCTCCAGCCTGATCAACTTCCACGCGCGCAGCGCTCGCAGTGCGGATGCCACCGACGCGTATTCTTCGATCCAGCGCCGCGTCGATGCGCTCGCGGTCGTCCACCGCAACCATTTCGCGGAGCTCGAGGAAAACCGCGGCCTGAACCTGCGCACGATGATCGGAGAACTTTCCGCCAATATCCGCGCCACGGCAGCAGATCGCTCGCATGGGCTGGGCATCACGCTCGATATCGATCCGTATCTGGTCAACCAGGATGTCGCGGTCGCGATCGCGTTCCTTGCGACCGAGACGATCGAACTGGCGATGACGTGCGATCCGGCGGCGCAGATCCGCGTCGTGGTCAAGCCATCCGAGATACCCGGTCGTGCGGTGCTTCGCGTGGTGTCCCGCGCGCTCGTGGAGAGCGACATTCTGCGCGAGACGGTGACGCGCTACGGCCGCGTCATGGAAGGCCTCTCGCGCCAGTTGCGGTCGCCGTTGCATCACGATCCGCTGGCAGGGGCTTACGAGATCGCCTTTGCGGTCGTCGGTCGCGATTGATCGAAATAAGGTTCCGGGCGCGAGTCCGCCCGGGTCTTCATCAGATCGAATCTTTTTATCGCTTGAGCGCAAAAAAGCGGGAACCGACCTTCGCGATCACCGTTGGATACTTCGGATAGCGACTTTATGCCCCCCCGCTCTCGCTATCCAAGTCATAGGCCCGGAAGCATCACCCTCCCCCCCCCGGTGATGCTTCCGGGCCTTTATCTTTTTACGGTATTATTCCGGAGCGTGCCCGGTCGCCTGATGCAGTCGCCTGATAAGGCGAGAGGTTTTCAGTTCCGCAAACGGAACGAATGCCCTCCCCGAACATTCCCTCCACCGTGGCATTCAAGCCCTTCTTGGAGGAAGTATTATGCGTAAGTTGGTTGGATTGGCGATTGTCGCGAGTGCTCTGATGGTTTCGGCATGCAACACGGTCGAAGGCGCTGGCAAGGACGTCAGCTCGGCAGGCAAGACCGTCGCGAAGACCGCGAACAGCGCCAAGTAAGCCTCTGCGCTTGATCGTGAAACGGGGCTCGGTGCACACGCACCGGGCCCCGTTTTCGTTTCAGCTCTCGACGATGTCGGTGGAATCGCCCTCGATCGCCTTCGACTTCGCCCGGCTGCGCTCGGTGAACCAGATGCCGATCAGCGCCATCTCGTAAAGAATGACGAGCGGGATCGCGAGCAACAGCTGCGAGCCGATATCCGGCGGTGTCAGCACCGCCGCAATCGCGAACGCCGCGACGATCGCATAGCGCCGCGCACCGATCAGTTGCTTGCGCGTGACGATCCCGGCGCGCTCGAGCAGCATCAGCAGGACCGGCAGCAGGAACGAGATGCCGAAGCCGAACAGGAACTGCATCGTGAACGACAGATAGTTGCCGATCGCCGGCAGCGCCTCGCGGTGGATGCCGCCGACCATGCCGTCGAACCCGAGCAGGAAGTGTAGCGCCATCGGGATCGCGATGTAATACGCCATCGCCGCGCCGGTCAGGAACAGCACCGGCGTCGCGAGGATGAACGGCAAAAGCGCGCGCTTCTCCTTCTTGTAGAGACCGGGCGCGACGAACTGCCAGAGTTGGTTCGCGATCACCGGGAACGACAGCATCATCGCGGCGAAGAACGCCACCTTGATCTGGACGAAGAAGGCTTCGAAAATCTCGGTGTAGATGACCTTGTTTTGGCCGGCCGCGAGCAGCGGATGGACCAGGAAGCCGAAGATGTTCTCGGCGAAATACATCGCCACCGCGAACGTCACGACCAGCGCGGCGATGCAGTAGAGCAGCCGCCGCCGCAGTTCGATCAGATGGTCGAGCAACGGGGCCCGGCTTTCGTCGATCTCGCTCATGCTAGGCTTTCAGCGGTCTGGGAGGCGTTCACGACGGGCGTGGTCACGACGGGTCTCATCACGACGACGCGACGTCGGACTTGCCGGTCTTGTCGTTGGCGTTCGATGCGGGCGTATCGAAGAGATCGGGACCGCGATCGGTCGCTGGCTTCGGCTCGTCTGCAGGATGTTCGGGTGCGGATGCGGATGGCAGCGCGTGCTGGTCGGCGACCGCGACGACGGGCTTTTCGACCATGATCGGCTCGGACGTATGATCGTCGTGGTCCGCGTCGGTTTCGGGGGAATGCACCACCTGCGTGGTATCGACAGGCGTGTCCGTAGCCGTGGCAGTCTGCGGATGCTCGCGCATGATGCGTTCGTTTTCCGACGCCCAGCGCTTTTCCATCTCTTCGAGTTCGGCCTCGCGGACCATGGAATCGAAGCCCGAGCGGAACTGCCGCGCGACGCCGCGCGCCTTGCCGACCCAATAGCCGACCACGCGCATCGCCTTGGGCAGATCCTTCGGACCGATCACGACGAGCGCGACGAAGGCCACGAGCAGAAACTCGGAGGGCGCGATATCGAACATTCACCCGCGCCTATCTAGGGTCGTCAACTCTGCCGGCTTCAGGCAGGACGGTCGTCGCGGACGCGATTGCCGTCGCGATCGAACGCGGGATCGGCAGTTTTCTGCGCTTCGATCCGGGCCGATGGCTTGGCCGGCGTCTCGTCATCGTTCTCGGACATGCCCTTCTTGAAGTTCTTCACGCCCTTGGCGACGTCGCCCATCAGGCTGGAAAATCGGCCGCCGCCGAGAAGGAGGATCGCGACGACCGCGAGAACGAGCAAGTGAATCGGGCTAAAACCGCCCATGGCAATTCTCCTGGAAACTGAACCCTATCTAAGCCTCATCCCGTCTCATTGCCAGCCACCTCGCCATCTTCCCGGTCGTCTTCGCCATCTTCGAGGCGATCGAACGCGAGATCGACCGGATCGAGCAGCCCCGCGGCGCGCAGATCGTCGATTCCGGGGAGGTCGCGGCGGCTCTGGAGGCCGAAATGGACGAGGAATGCAGGCGTGCTCGCGAACATCAGCGGTCGTCCCGGCACTTCGCGTCGTCCGGCCGGCTTCACCCAGCCCGCTTCCATCAGGACGTCGAGCGTTCCCTTCGAGATCTGCACCCCGCGAATCGCCTCGATCTCCGCGCGGGTCACGGGCTCGTGGTAGGCGATGATCGCCAGCGTCTCGATCCCGGCGCGGCTGAGCTTGCGCGGTTCCTCGCGGTCGCGGCGGAGCATGTGCGCCATGTCGGGCGCGGTCTGGAACTGCCAGCGCTCGCCGCGTCGGACGATCGCGATGCCGCGACCGGCATAGTCGGCGGTCAGTTGGTCGAGCGCGGCGCGGACGTCACCGCTGCCGACATGCGCGCGAATCGCGTCGAGCGTCAGCGGGGTCTCCGCCGCGAACAGCACCGCCTCGACAGCGCGCGTGAAGTCGTCGGGTGGGGTCACGCGCGGGCTCTCAGATACAGCGGCGCGAAAGGTGACGCCTGGCGCAGTTCGATCTTCCCCTGCCGTGCGAGTTCGAGTGCCGCGACGAAGCTCGACGCCAGCGCCGACCGCCGCAAACGCTCGCCCGCTTCGGGCAGGAAGCTCTCGATCACGCTCCAGTCGATCCGCTCGCCGACCAGCATCGACACGCGCTCCAGCGCCGCCTCCAGCGTCATTACCTCACGGTCGGCGACGACGTGCATCACCGGCCGCGTCCGCGCGGAAATGCGGCCGTACGCGGCGATCAGGTCGAAGATCTCGGCCTGCCATGCCGCCTTGCGCACCGTACGCAGCCCCTCGGGGGCGCCGCGTAGGAACACGTCTCGCCCGGTGCGATCCCGCGCCATCAGCCGCGCACCCGCCTCGCGCATCGCACTCAGCCGTTCGAGCCTCAGTTGGAGCCGCAGCGCGAGTTCCTCGGGGTCGGGCTCGGCGAGTGGGTCGCGGGGCAGGAGCAGCGCCGATTTCAGATAGGCGAGCCATGCTGCCATCACGAGATAGTCGGCGGCGAGTTCAAGCTTCAGCGCGCGCGCGGAGTCGACGTACGCCAGATACTGCTCGACCAGCGCGAGGATCGAGATTTTCCGCAGATCGACCTTCTGCCCGCGTGCGAGCGAGAGCAGCAGATCGAGCGGCCCCTCCCATCCGTCGAGATCCAGGGTCAGTTGCGCATCGTCCATTGCCGGACGCTACAGCGCACGCTGCCGGGCATCCACCCTCCACGTTTGACCTCAGACCATATGAACCGTACACGTTTCATGTGGTCAGAGTGAATGTGAGGCTTGAATGGGTATCGTGAAGATCGACGACGCGCTGCACGAGGACGCGCGGCGGGCGAGCCAGGTGCTGTGTCGGTCGATCAATGCGCAGGCGGAGTTCTGGATGAAGATCGGCATGCTCGCCGAGGCCAACCCGACGCTGTCGTTCAACGATATCGTCACCGCGCAACTCGCCGCGGCCTCGGTACGTGTCGCCGACAAAACGGCAGCCTGAGATCGTGAAGACGCCGGCCGAACTGGCGCTGATGCGCGTGTCGGGCGCGTTGCTCGCGTCGGTATTCGAGATGCTCGACGAGCAGGAGCTGGCGGGGCTGTCGACGTTGCAGGTCAACGACATGGTCGATCGCTACATCACCGACGACCTTGCCGCCCGGCCTGCGAGCAAGGGGCAATATGGCTTCGAATATGTCCTGAACAGCTCGATCAACCATGTCGTCTGCCATGGCGTGCCGAACCCGCGCGATGTCATTCGCGACGGTGACATCGTCAACCTGGACATCACGCTGGAGAAGAACGGCTTCATCGCCGATTCGAGCAAGACGTATATGGTGGGCACCGTTCCGCCCGCCGCGAAGCGTCTCGTGCGAGTCGCGCAGGAAGCGATGTGGCAGGGTATCCGGCAGGTCCGGTCGGGCGCGCATCTCGGCGATATCGGCTCCGCGATCGAGCGGCATGCGAAGAAGCACGGCTATGCGGTGGTGCGCGACTATTGCGGGCACGGCATCGGTCGCGAGATGCACGAGGAGCCGCAGGTGCTCAATTTCGGGCGCGCGGGGACCGGCATGACGCTGCGCGAGGGGATGGTGTTCACGATCGAGCCGATGATCAACCAGGGGACGCGGAAAGTGTCGACCGAGGATGACGGGTGGACCGTGGTGACCGACGACGGCAAGCTTTCGGCGCAGTTCGAGCATACGGTGGCGGTGACGCGCGGCGGGGTCGAGGTGCTGACGTTGCGCGGGGACGAACGGGCTCGGGGGTTGGCGTGATCGCGGGGGGGCTGTTAGTTTTGCAGCACCTCACCCTTGATTTCAGGCGCTCCCCCTCAACCGTTCGTGCTGAGTAGCGACTGAGTAGGCTCGTCAGAGCCGTATCGAAGGCGTGTATCGAAGCACAGGTTCCGCGTGCCAACCTGGCCTTCGATACGCCGCTTCGACAAGCTCAGCGGCTACTCAGGACGAACGGGAACGCCCTTTCTACCAATCCCACCCCGGCGGAGGCCGGGGCCCAATTGGGGGACGCTGGTAACTGAGGATCGCGCCCCATTACCGCGACCTCTCCAATTGGACTCCGGCCTTCGCCGGGGAGGTACGAAAAAAAACGCGCGTTACTCGTAGCAAACCAGATCAGGCGCGCGCCAAGAGCGCGTCCCGCGTCGCGATCAGTTCTGCGAACTGGCCTTTGCCCGTCCCGACCGACTTCATCGCCCGATCAAGCCGCGCACGCGACGCCTCCGAGATTTCCCCAAGCCGCCCGGCGATCTCGACCATCTCGTCCATCCGCGCCCAGCAATCGAGCACCAGATCGCACCCAGCCGCGATCGCGCCAGCCGCCTTGTCGCCGGCGGTGCCGGACAGCGCCTTCATGTCGATGTCGTCGGTCAACAGCAGGCCGTCGAAGCCGATCCGTCGACGGATGATCTCGTCGATCACGATCGGCGATAGCGTGGCCGGGCGATCGGCGTCCCAGGCGTCGAAGACGATGTGCGACGTCATGCCCATCGGTGCCTGGTTGAGCGTGCGGAAAGGTTCGAGGTCGACTTCGAGTTCGGCGTCGGTCGCGGTGACGGTTGGGAGGTGGTGGTGCGTGTCCACTCGCGCGCGGCCGTGGCCGGGCATGTGCTTGACGACACCGACCACGCCGCCTTCGGCCAGCCCTTCCAGCGTTGCGCGGCCGAGGGCTGCGACGCGCATGGGGTCGGAGCCGAACGTGCGCGAGGCGACGGCTTCGGTGGTGTCGGGCTGCGACACGTCGAGCAGCGGCAGGCAGTCGACGGTGATCCCGACCTCGCTGAGCATCACGCCGAGTGCCTGCGCGTTGGCGCGTGCCGCCTGGATCGCGGTCATTGGCGCGCGTTCGTAAGCTGCGTCGAATACCGGGCCAGCGGGGAATGCCGGCCATTCGGGCGGTCCCATTCGCGCGACGCGGCCGCCCTCCTGGTCGATCAGGATCGCCAGGTCCTGGCGTCCGGCCACCGCGCGGAGCGAGTCCGTGAGCGCCCTCACCTGCGCGCGATCGACGATGTTGCGCTTGAACAGGATGTAGCCGGCGGGCTCGCACTCGGCGAAGAACGCGCGTTCGGCGGGCGTGAGGACGGGGCCGGACAGGCCGAAGATAACGGGCTTCATGACTGGGTCCTAAACCAAAAGCCCCCCCCTTACCGTTCGCCCTGAGCGAAGTCGAAGGGCCTGCGTATCGGAAGGGACTTCGACTTCGCTCAGCCCGAACGGCAATGGGGCCATGTCCTCAATAATCCTTTGACACGCGGACGTTGGCACTCTGACGGCCGAGCGTGGAGATGCTCGATAGCAATGACAGCCAGCGGGTGACCTGGAACTCGACCTGTGTGGCGGAATAGCCCTGACCGTCGGTAACGATCTCCGCGTAGAGGCGCCGGGTGACGTATTTGCCCGCCGCGATCGAGGTGCCCTGCCCGGTCTGCGGATCGGCTGGGAGGATGCGGAGGCGGTCGAGCCCAGCGGCACGACGCACCGCGTTGATAGGGTTCAAGCCGCTGCCGCCGCCCTGCAACGCCGCGACTGCCGCTGCGAGTTGCAAAGCTTCTGGCGCGGACAGGTTGGTGATCGAGGTGCCGAACAATAGCCGCGAGAGCAGTTCGTCCTCGGGTAGCGCGGGCGTGCTGGTGAAGCCGATTTCGGGTTTGAGCGCGTAGCCGGTAACGCGGATCGATGCGCTCAGGCCCGTCGAGTCCGCGTTCGCCTCGATATCCAAAGCGGGGTTCGCCGGGACCTGTCCATCGAAGCGGATCACGCCGCGTGCCAACTCGAACTGGCGGCCCGCAAACTCATAGTCGCCGCGGATCAGCGTGGCGCGGCCGGTGATCGCCGGGTTCTCGGGCTGGCCGGCGATCTGGAGGTTGGCGGACCATTCGCTGGTGAGGCCGAGGCCGCTGACCATCACCTGGTTAGGGGCACGCGCCTTGATCGCCAGCGTCCAGGGCCTGGTCGGGGTCGCGACTTCCTCGCCGCCGTCGGGCAGGTTGATTTCGCGGATGTTGAGCTGCGGTACGGCACTGGCAGCGGTGGCCTGGCCGAGGCGGTAGCGGCTCTTGTCGAGCACGACATCGCCGGCGATCGTGCCGCCCGAGCCGTTCGACTTGAACGTCAGCGGGCCGGAGACGGTCGCGCCGATGTCGTCGCGGTTGATCATCACCGCCTTGTCAGCCTGGAGCGCGAGGTCGAGGCCGATCCCGGCGGCGGCGGCGAATTCGAACTGGCCGGTGCCGGTGACGCGGCCGCCCTTGCCCGCGTCCGCGCCGAACCGGTCGATCACGAGCCGCGAGCCGCCGAACCGGCCGGTCGCCTGAACGTTGGTTAGGACGGTGCCGGTGGTCGCGCTTTCGATCCGCGCGCCGTTCGCCTGGACGACGCCGCGCAGGGTCGGGTTGGCGAGCGTGCCGACGACGTCCGCACCGATCGCGACCGGGCCTGAGAGGTCGAACAACTCGACCCCGGTGAGCCGCCAGAGCGTGTCGGCCGGGCCGCTGTAGCGGAGTTGTCCGAACAGGCGGGCGTTGCTGATCCGCGAGGCGATATCCCCCTGCCCCAGCGGCGCGAGCTGGGCTTGCGCGCGGCCGATGGTCTTGCCGGCGGACGCGATCACCGCGCGCAGGCCGAGCTTGTCGGGGGAGAGCACGGCTGCAACGCCGACGTCGATCGGGCGCGACGAGAGGACGAGGCCAGCGCGGCTGAGCCCGCGGATCGTCACGTTCGCCTTGCCGGTCGGGGCCGCACCATTGGCGGTCGCGATCGTGAAACTGCCCGAGGCGCTGCCGCTGAGACCGAGCCCGGGATAGGCGATGTCGAGGATCGCGAGCGGCATGCGCGTCAGGCTGGCGTCGATCGCGGTGCTGGCGGCAGTGAAGCGGCCGCCGACCTGGGCCTCGCCGCCCGAGAAGCTGAGCTTGGTCGGCGCGAGGTGCCAGCCATCGTCTTCCTGGGTCAGGACCGCGGGGGTGAGCAGTTTCAGCGGGCGGCCGTCGAGCGTGCCTTGCGCGGATATCGCGTAGCTCGTGGCGGTCACCTGCGTGACGCTCTGGATATCGAACGCGCGGCCGCGGGAGCCGGCGATCGATGCCTTGATCGTGCCGACGCCGCCGCGCAGCGACGCGGAACCGTTGAACCGGGCGAGGCTGAACGTGCCGCGACGCAGGCCGAGGCCGGTCGCGGTCGCCTCGATCGAGGTTCCGGCCGGGTCGAGCAGCGTGACGAAATCGAGCTTGCCCGATCGGAGCGCGACGGTGTCGAGCGTCGCGGCCTTGGCGGCGAGATGCCCTTCGATACGCTGGATCTGGCCGACCGGGCGGAACAGGAGTTCGCCCGAGATGCCGCCGCCTGCGACGGCGAGCGCGCCGTTGAAGCCGCCATCGACCACCGCGACATTGCCGCTCGCCTTGGTGCCGGCTACGTTCAGCGCGGCGATGGCGATCGTTGCATCGGCGCCTGGCGGCAACAGGATCGCGCCGTTGGTGGTGAACGGCCCGAGCCGCGATCCGCCCGCTGCGGTGAATGCGAAGCCCTGCGGCGTCGGATCGAGATGCGCGCGGACGTTCGACAGCCCGAGCGTCGCGTTGGGGCTGGCGAAGACGAGGTCGAGCGTCGGCTTCTCGATCTGGCCGTCGAGATTCAGCGTCACCGGACCATAAGTCTGCTGGCGCCCGCCGCCTTCGAAATGGAAGGTCCCGTCGCGCCGACGATAGCCGTTGCCGGTCAGCCGGATCTGCGGCGCGGTCAGCACTAGGTTGGTGAAGTGCAGCACACCGTCGGTGGTGCGTTCGAGGTTGGTGGTGATCCGCGGCAACCCGCCCGCGAGGCTGCGGAAGAACGCGTTGTCGAGCCGCACCATCTGTGCGCTGCCCTGCCCGATGACGCGCGTGCCCTTGCGGTTCGGGCCGGGGACGACGCGCAGCGTCGACTTCACATCGACGATGCCGAGACCGGGGATCAGATAGCGGCCGAGGCCGCCGTTGATGCCGACCTCGAACTGGCCGTTGCGCAGGTCGACCGCGAGATTGATGCTGCCGGTGAGCTTGTCCGAGCGGAGCTTGAGCGCGTCGCCGGTGAGCAGCGTCGGCGTCACACGGAGCAGTCCGTCGACCGACAGGTTGCGCAGGATCCCGCCCGCGACGGTGCCGACGCCGGTGACGCGCGCTGCGGTGAAGCGGATGGGGACGGTTACCGGCGCGGCGGACAACCTGCCTTTGCCGGCGGCGTGAGCGTTCTCGAACCCGGTCTGGTCGAATGCGAAGCGGCTGGCGTCGAGGCGATAGTCGAACGCGGCGGTCGCAAACGGTCCGTCGAGGATCGCGCGCAATTCCACCATGTTGCCGGTCATGTTGGCGAACAGCGCGGGCGGTCGGAGCAGCCGCGCCTTGATCCGCACGTCGCGGTACGCGTTGGCGGCGAGATCGATGATGCCGGTCGTGTCGATTGCCAGCGCGGGCGTGCGCAGCGAAAGCTGGCCGTCGAGGCGGCGGTTGGCGAACCCGGCGCTGCCGTTGACGAGGATGCGCGGCGCCGTCAGCTTTTGCAGCCGGCCCTTCAGCAGCGACGACGGCGAAAGTGTCCCTGACAGCGTGTAGCGGCCTGCGACCTGCGCGAGCGCGAGATCGACGACGCGTGTCGTGCCGACAATGCCGTTCGCGCGGCCGTTCCACTTCGCCCAGCTGCCGTCGCCGGTGACCGCGAGCGCGACCGGGCCCTTCGCCTTCACCATCCGCGCCAGCACGCCGCCCGCGGCCCCCTTCGCGGCGACGTCGAGGTCGAAGCGGTCGCGGGCGGGCTCGGCATCGATCCGGAGCTTTAGGTCGTCGCTGCCGGCGACGCGTGCCTTGAGGTCGACCAGTGCGCGGCCGGAGCGGATGTCCGCGCGGCCTTCGAGCGTCCCGATCCGCTCGGTCCCGAGCACGCGCTTCGCCAGCGTGAGGCGGCCGACCGAGAGCTTGCCGATATGGATGTCGAAGTCGGGCAGGATCGGGCCACGGCTTTTCGACGGGCGCGTGCGCGGTGTGTGCGTCAGGATCGCGCGATCGACGATTAGGCGGTGTATCTCCAGGCGGTTCGAGAACCAGTCGAACGGGGACCAATCGAGCGTGACGTTGGGCGCCTGGAAGACGAGACCTTCGAGATCGTACACGCGGAGATCGGTCAGCCGCGTGTCGCCGTATAGCGAGCCATCGATCCGACCGACCGTGAAGCGCAGGCCGTTCGCGGTCTTGATCGCCGCGATCCGGTCCGCGACGAAACGGTGGCCGATGTCGGTGTCGACGATCAGCAACGCCGCACCGACGATCGCGAGCAGCGCCATGACCGCGCTGACGATCCAGCGCCACCAGGCGATCGGGCGCCTTGGGCGGCGCTCCGGAAGAGTGACCTCTTCGGTCAAAACGCCTGCCCCAGCGAGACGTAGACGGCGATGCGGCTGTCGCCGGGCTGCGGGTTGATCGGGGTGCCGACGTCGAGGCGGATCGGGCCGAAGTTCGAATAATAGCGCACGCCAATCCCGGTGCCGTATTGCAACCCGGTGAATTTCGGCAGCGGCGAGGTGTAGATATTGCCCGCGTCGAGGAACGGCACGATCCCGAAGCTGCCGAGGACGCGCACGCGCGCCTCGATCGAGAATTCGGTGAGGCTGCGGCCGCCGATCGGGTCGTTGTTGGGATCGCGCGGGCCGATCGACTGATAGCCGTAGCCGCGCACAGACGCGCCGCCGCCGGCGTAGAAGCGGCGTGAC
This sequence comes from Sphingomonas sp. CFBP 13603, assembly GCF_014892665.1. NCBI lineage: Bacteria > Pseudomonadati > Pseudomonadota > Alphaproteobacteria > Sphingomonadales > Sphingomonadaceae > Sphingomonas > Sphingomonas sp. CFBP 13603. The sequence continues at coordinate 284,449 of NZ_JADBIA010000002.1, forward strand.
GGGGCGACCTGATCGCGGGGGGCACCGACGATGGTGCCGAGTCGGGTGCGCGCGGCGAGCACGACCCGACTGCCGAACGGTTGGTACACGCTGCCGTCGAACTGCGTGCGCGTGTAGCCGAATACCGAGCCTTGCAGCGACACTTCGGGGCTGAGGCGGCCGCCGAGACGGAAGCCCTTGGTCGGGTTGAGCAGATCGTCCGAGCCGTCGTAATTGAGGCTGGTCGGCAACGCGCCGATGAAGAAGGTGCGGCGGCGCGGGTCGCCGGTCGAGAGGATCACGTCGCGCTCGTCCGATGCGACGAGTTCGGCGCCGAGCGACCAGGTCCAGGTCTTCTGGAAAAAGATGTTGGTCTGGCGCTCCAGCGTGCCGGCCAGCGAATAGGTCTTCGCGTCATAGGCGTTGCGGTTGGTATGCGCGGCCGATGCCTGGAGCGTCAGCACCCGGTCTCGTGCCTTGAAATTGTTGCGGCGGAAGACGACCGAGCCGAGCTGTTCCTGCGTCCCCAGCACGCCGCGCAGCGTCAGCGCGCCTTCGGGCGGGAACAGGTTGCGGTGCGTCCAGCTGAGTTCCGCGCGCGCGCCTTCGCCGGTGCCGTAGCCGAGTTCGCCGGCGACGGTATGCGGCGGTGCGCGATCGAGTTTCACGGCGACGTCGACGGTGTCGGGCGTGGCCCCCTGCACGGGCTTGAGGTCGACCGAGGAGACGAGGCTGGTCTGGATCAACGCGCGGCGGAGATCGTCGAGCTTGGTCGCGTCGTACAAATCGCCGGGCGAGAAGCGCGCGATCTCGGCGACATGGTCCGCCCCGAACACGCGGTTGCCGGGGAGTGCGACGACCTTGCCAAATTTGCGCGCGCCACCGGGTTGGACGGACAGGTCTAGCGTCGCGGTGCGCGTGGCATGGTCGACCACGATCGCCGGATCGCCGACCTTGGCGAACGGGAAGCCTTCGCGGCCGATCTGCGTGGTGAGGTTCGCCTGCCCCGCGACTATCGCATCCGAGTTGACCGGATCTTCGGGCTTGATGCCGAACGCGGTCGTGAGGCCGGGCGCCTTGTCGCCCGCCGCGGCGATGCCGTCGATCGTCACGCCCTTGAATGTGTAGAGCGTGCCCGGGGTGGCCGCGAGCACGACCATCGGCTTTGCGCCCGGCTCGACGCGCGTGACGACGTTGGAGTCGTAATAGCCTTGCGCGCGGAGCAGGCTGTTGAGCAGGTCGGCATCTTCGCGCGCGCGGCGATCGAGTTGCGCGGCGTTGGCGGCCTGGTGATCGTTCGCGTCGAGCGTCGAGAGTGCGGCGAAGCGTTGGCGGAGCAGCGCGTCGTTGATCCCGTCGATGCCGTCGATCCGCCAGGCGTAGCGGTTCTCGGTATTGGCATCGACCGCGGCGACCGTGGCGGCCGGGTCCATCGGCGACGTCGCGAGATCGGGCCAGGCGACGCCGATGTCCGGCAACGGAGCAAGCGGCGAATTGGGGTCGAGCGACATCGGCGTGTCCGCGATCGGGTTGGCCGGAGCCTGCGTCGGCACAGGCGCGGTTTGTGCTCCTGCGGCACGTATGCCCGCGCACGGTAGGGCACCCGCTGTCGTCAGAACGAAAAAGGCGGCGGCCGGCCCGGCTCGCCCGACGCGGAACACCATGTCCGGCTCCTAGCCGGGCTTGTCGTTGCGGAACAGTATCTAACGCCGTATTTCCGCCACGTTTCGTCCGGGCGACGGATCGCGCTTGGCGTGTGGGTGGCATCCGGCGGCGGCGCGTGGCAGGACATGGCGATGACCGACCCGACTTCCCGCGACACCCTGCCCCCCCACAAGGACCCGAGCGCTGCGGGCGGGTTCCTCGTTGCACTCGGCATGCTGGGCGGTGCTGGGGTGGGGTTCGCGATCGGGCAGGCTACGCCGGGGTTTCTGGTGGGGACCGGGATTGGCGTGCTGGCGGCGGTGCTGGTCTGGTTGAGGGACCGGCGGTAGCGGCATCGCGCTTCCGCCTCATCCTCTTATCTTCCGTTCGTCCTGAGTAGCCACCGAGTAGCTGCTCTTGCAGCGTACCGAGACGGCGTATCGAAGGACGGGCTGGCGCTCGGAACCCATGCTTCGATACGAGCCCTCGATACGCTCCTTGCGGAGCTACTCGGTCTCTACTCAGCACGAACGGGATGTGGGGTGGCTGCCGTGCCATGCTGATTTAGCGGCGGCCTACCGCCTATCGACTCCCACGCCAGATCTGAAGCGGTGCGCTCGGGTTCAGTCCGCCCTGATGCACCGGGCAGCGGCGGTAGCGGAAGCGGCGGTCGAGGCAGATCCAGACCTCGTCGAGCCAGCCCTGCTTGGTTGCGGTGACGCGCATCATGTCGGGCTTCAGGCCGGGGTTCGCGCCGGCCATCGCCGCCGCGAACCGGCCTGCGGTCAGCGGCGTGCGCGACAGTGCGTTCATGTCCGGATAGCGAAGCTTGCCGTACAGCCCGGCCGACTGGTTGAAATACTTGGCGGGACGATAGCCGGGCATGCAGGTGCCGTGCTTGGCCCATTCGTGCTGGAGCAGCTGCGCGGACGGCGTGGTGCAGAGGTGCGCGCGGATCACCGGCGGCGGCACGAACTCCGCCGCACGGCAATATTGCGGCCAGTCCTTGGCGACGCCGTCGGGCCACAGGCCGTGCAGCGTGAAGCCGAAGCGGTTGCCCGCGCCGCACTGAAAGCTTGATCCGGTACGATCACCATTGTCGCGGCAATATTGCGGCGCCCAGGTGATCGCGAGCGTGTAGCTGCCGATCGGAATGTCGCGCTTCGGCTGGCTCTCCGACGGGAGATCGGGGCGGACCCGCTCGACCGTGGACGGGGTCGAGCATTGATAGGCCTGTGCCTGGACGACGCCCGGCAAGGCCAGCGCCGCGGCGGCGAGGATCATCCTAGCGATCATGCGACATATCCTCGAAAGTGTCCGGCTCGTCGGCGTCGGGCAGTTCGCCGAACCAGAGCTTGGCGTCCGCCTTGAACAGATGGAGCGCGGCGACGACGGAGAGCGCGTCGGCCGCGAACGAGACGATCGAGGTCGTGCCGATCGTCGTCTCCCCGCGCGCCACGGTTGCCAAAGACAGGCCGACGCCGACGATCGACAGCACCGCAAGCACGACGACGACCCACTTCGCGGCCACGCTCGGCGAGCGCGCGGTGAAATACCAGAGCAGCAGTGTGACCGCGATGCCGATGACCTGGAACGTCGGCAGGATCCAGCTGACCTGCGCGAGGACCGGATTGGCCGCGACCAGCGCGACCCGCTGCGGCCAGTTCATCGCGGAAACGATCAATCCGAGCACGAACGAGGCGAGATACAGCCTTTCGTAGCGCACGATGGATATCGGCCTGATCATGCTTGTCGTTCCCTGCCTTGTCTGTGTCCCGCCCCGGTGCACGCCGCGATCGGCGCGGTCGTCAGGCGGTTGCGAAGTCGAGGCCTATATCCGCCGCGGGTGCCGACTGCGTCAAGCGACCGACCGAGACATAGGTCACGCCCGTCTCGGCGATCGCGCGGATCGTGTCGAGATTGACGCCGCCCGACGCCTCGGTCGGCACGCGGCCGGCGACGAGCGTCACCGCCTCGCGCAAGATCGCGGGCGGCATGTTGTCGAGCAGCAGGTGCGTCGCGCCGGCGGCGAGCGCGGGCTCGATCTGGTCGATGCGGTCGACCTCGACGATGATGTGCGCGATCCCCGCAGCCCTGGCGCGCCGGACGGCCTCGGCAACGCCGCCGGCCACCGCGACGTGATTGTCCTTGATCATCGCCGCATCCCACAGCCCCATGCGGTGATTCTGCGCGCCGCCCATGCGGGTCGCGTATTTCTCCAGCACGCGCAGGCCGGGAATCGTTTTCCGCGTGTCGAGCAGGATCGCGCCGGTGCCGGCGATCGCGTCGACATAGGTCCGGGTCATCGTCGCGATACCCGAGAGATGCTGGACGGTGTTGAGCGCGGACCGCTCGGCGGTGAGCAGCGCCCGCCCGGCCCCCTCGAGCCGCAGGAGTTCGGTGCCCGCGGGAACCCGATCGCCGTCGTTGACGAGCCGTTCGATCGTCACGTCGGGATCTAGCGCGCGGAAGAACGCCTCGGCGAGATCGAGCCCAGCGACGACGATCGGGTCGCGACTGTCCATCACGCCGGTAAACCGCGCATCGGCCGGGATGACGGCGGCGGACGTGATGTCGCCGATCGTCCCGAGATCCTCGGCGAGCGTCGCGGCTACGAACGCGTTGATGTCGAAGGATTTGGGCAAGGCTGCGTTCACCTGAAGTCTCCCAGAAATCGCGGGTAGGTCATGCCGGGGCGGGTGCCAAAAAACGGCACTGGGGGACAGCGAATTTACGATGCCGACAGCCGATCGAAATATTTTGAAAACGTCGGAACCTTACCGCCCGACGCGAGTTGCCTGATCGATACCCAAGGAAATTTCCATGCCTGCCAAGACGATGACCGATACCGCACGCCTGAACGCCCTGCTGGACGAGGCGCTTGTCCTCGCCGACGCACTCCAGCTGCCGATCGCTGCGATCCACATCGACCAGGCACTGGCGCACCTTGGTGCGGACGTTCCTGCCGCCTGAGCTCGGCAGGGGCTGGCGGTAGACCAGCCCCGCAGCGTCACTTCGGCCCGAGATCACCCTTCCCGACGGTATTCGATGCCATCGACAGCATGCGGTCGAGGCTTTTCTTCGCCTGGAGCCGAAGCCCTTCCTCGATCTCGATCCGCGGCGACAGATCGCGTAGCGCGACGTACAGCTTTTCGAGCGTGTTGAGCGCCATGTACGGACAGATATTGCAGTTGCAGTTGCCGTCCGCACCCGGCGCGCCGATGAAGCGCTTGTTCGGGAGCGCCTTTTCCATCTGGTGGATGATGTGCGGCTCGGTCGCGACGATCAGTGTGTCGCCGGGCATCGCGAGCGCGTAATCGAGGATGCCGCGTGTCGAGCCGACATAATCGGCGTGATCGAGGATGATCGGCGGGCACTCGGGATGCGCCACGACCGGCGCGCCGGGATGCTGCGCCTTCAGCTTCATCAGCTCGGTCTCGCTGAACGCCTCGTGCACGATGCACACGCCCGGCCACAGCAGCATGTCGCGGCCGGTCTTCCGCGCGAGATAGCCGCCGAGATTGCGATCGGGGCCGAAGATGATCTTCTGCTCGGGCGGGATCTGCGCGAGGATCGTGTCCGCCGACGAACTCGTGACGATGATGTCGGAGAGCGCCTTCACCTCGGTCGAGCAGTTGATGTAGGTCAGCGCGATGTGATCGGGATGCTTGGCGCGGAAGGCCGCGAACTGCTCGGGCGGGCAGCTGTCCTCAAGGCTGCACCCGGCGTCCATGTCGGGGAGCACGACGATCTTGTCGGGCGACAGAATCTTGGCGGTCTCGGCCATGAACCGCACGCCGCAGAAGGCGATCACGTCGGCATCGGTGGCCGCGGCCTTGCGCGACAGGTCGAGACTGTCGCCGACGAAATCGGCCAGATCCTGAAGCTCCGGCTTCTGATAATAATGCGCGAGGATGACGGCGTTCTTCTCCTTGCGGAGGCGCTCGATCTCGGCGCGTATGTCGATACCGGCGAAGTTCTGCTTCAATTCCATGGTCGTATCCCGAGTTTAGCGCCCGTCTTCTAGCGACGATTCCCTAGCACGTCCTGCAGCGAGCGCGAGGTGTCCCAGCGTTCGGTATTCGCGGTCGGCTCGTCGGCGAAGCGGACCGCGACGGTCGCGTCGATTCCGGCAGCACGCAGCGGCATCGCGAAACTGCGTTCGACCGCACGACGGGTGGCGTCGCGCGCGAGCTTGATCATCGCGGGTTCGCGCGCCTGGCGGATCAGTTCGATCTGGCCCGCACGGCGATTGGCGGCGTCGAGGCGCTTTTCGGCATCGGTGAACGTGGTCAGCACGCCGCCCGACCCATATTCGCGGACCGCGTTGAGATCGACCTGCGGACCATCGGCTTCGACTGCGGGAAGGCGAACGGACAGCGTCTTCGAAGTGCCATCCCACGCGACGTCGGACTGGGTCAGCTTGGCCATGTCGACTTCGTACCGGACCATCCCGGGCATGATCAGCGTCTTCTCGGTCGTGAAGCCGAGCTGCGACTGTTTCGAGGTGACGACCGCGACGTAGCGCGCGGCGAACGCCGACAAGCGGTTCTGCTCGCGCATTCCTTCGAGGCTGGCGCTGGCGATCGTCGTCGGATCTGGCGTGAGGCGGTCGCTGACGTAGCGCTGCACACCCCAGAGCACGAGCAGCCCTGCGAGGACGAGAATCAAGACGATTCCGACGGCCTTGGCCAGGAACGGGGCCACGCCGTTCTTGCGTACGGGTTCGGTCACGCTGTCGTTCGCCATCTCTCGCCTTCCTCGATAACCAGTCCGCGGGTTTGCAGGTCGTACAGATGCGCCAGCACCGATCGTTCGGCGGCGGGCACGAGTTGTGGGCCGAGACCGACATACATGCGCTCGACCATCGCCGGGATCGGCCGCGCGCCCTCGCGGAGCAGGCGGAGGATCTGCCCTTCGCGTTGCTTGCGGTGGCCGAGCATGCCGCGGACGAGCCGCTGCGGCTTGTCGATCGCCTCGCCGTGGCCGGGATAATAGATGCGGTCGTCGCGCCGCATCAGCTTTTCGAGGCTGGCCATGTACGCCGTCATATTGCCGTCGGGCGGCGAGACGATCGTCGTCGACCAGCCCATGACGTGATCGCCCGAGAACAGCGCCTTCGTCTCGGGCAGCGCGAAGGCGAGATGGTTCGAGGTGTGGCCGGGCGTCGCGATCGCCTCTAACGTCCAGCCTTCGCCAGTAACGGTATTGCCCTCCGAAAGAACGCGGTCGGGTGCGTAGGCGGCGTCGAACGACGCGTCTGCTCGCGCGCCTGCGTCAGCGAGGTCGAACGGTGCAGCGCCGACGATCGGGGCGCCGGTGAGCGACTGGAGCGGACGCGTGGCGGGGCTGTGATCGCGGTGGTGATGCGTGACGACGATCGCCTTGACCGGGCGGCCATCGATCGCGCGCAGCAACGCGTCGATGTGCGCGGGATCGTCGGGGCCCGGATCAATCACGGCAAGATCAGTCGCGCCGACGATGTGCGTCTGCGTACCGGTGTAGGTGTACGGCGACGGATTGGGCGCGAGCACGCGGATGACGAGCGGCTCGAGCTGGATCGGGATACCGGTCGGATGCTCAGCCATGGACGCGAGATGGCGGCTCGGTGCGGCGATGGCAAGGCTCACATTCTTGGAGGGACCGTCGCCATTCTTTACAATCCCGACAGGGCGGCGCTCCCGATTAACTATCGAGAGGCGCGCAACGCCGTGATGCGACGGTTCTGGCACGCGCAATGCAAAGTCTGCGCTGTCACCGAGCGCCTTCGCGCTCATGCAGGGTGGATCGACCGCTACCGTCCGGTCTCGCGTCGATCCACCCTCCCCGGTGCCTCTCGGGTCAGTTCGCCTTCTGCGTCTCGAACAGCTGCGCCATTTCGCCGCTCTCGTACATCTCCATCATGATGTCCGATCCGCCGACGAATTCGCCATCGACATAGAGCTGCGGGATGGTCGGCCAATCCGAATAGCTCTTAATGCCCTGGCGGATGCCCTGGTCCTGCAACACGTCGACGCTCTCGAACTCGACTTCGAGGTGATTCAGGATCGCGATCGCACGGCTGGAAAAGCCGCACTGCGGGAACAGCGGGCTGCCCTTCATGAAGAGGACGACCGGGCTGGCTTTTACCAGAGCGTCGATGCGGGCGTTGGAATCGTCGGTCATGTCTTCGTCCTCAGGAAATTGCGGTGGTAAGCTGAAGTGCGTGCAGGACGCCGCCCATGCGGCCGCCCAATGCCGCGTAGACCGCCTGATGCTGCTTCACGCGGCTCATGCCGGCAAAGCTCGCGGCGGTGACTTTCGCAGCATAATGATCGCCGTCGCCGGCGAGATCGGTGATCTCGACCTGGGCATCGGGGATCGCATCCTTGATCATGGTAGCGATGTCGTCGGCAGCCATCGGCATATCAATGGGACTCCAGCAATTGGCGACGCGCTTCGATCATCTGCTGCGCCAGCGCGCGGCGGACGGTGGCCTCATCATGGTCGAGTCCAGCTGCGGTCAGGTCGCCGACAAGTTTCCGCACGACGTCGTCGTCGCCGCCGCCCTCCATGTCAGCATGTACGAGCGCGGTCGCATAAGCATCGGTTTCTTCGGGGGTGAGCGCCATTTCCTGCGCCGCCCAGCCGCCGAGCAGGCGATTGCGCCGTGCGGTGATGCGGAACGCCATTTCCTCTTCGCGCGCGAAGTTCGCCTCGCTGGCGCGTTCGCGGTCGTCGAAAGTGGTCATTGCGCAAGTCCCCGTTCAGTCTCGTCTTGGGCCCGAGATAGGTCGTGGACCTCCCCTGCGCAATAATCGGCTGTATCGGTCAAAATAGAACTGGAACTACGACCGAAACGTACCTATCTATAAGTCAGTCGCGTGACAAATCTCACGGGCAGGAGAGCGATGATGAACATTTCGGCACACGCACCTTCGAAATCCACGCAACCGGATACGTATGTCATCCGCGGTCTAGGCCTCGCCGTGCTCGTATCCTTGATAATGTGGGCGGCGATCGCGGCTGCGGTCTACGAGTGGATCTGAGCGGTCGGGGAGGCCGGCGGTAATCAGCCGACCTCTACGACGAGCTTACCGATCGCGCCGCGCGCCGCCATCTTGGCGATCGCTTTGCCGCCGTCTTCGAACGCGAACACTTCGGTCACGCGCGGAGCGATCTTGCCTGCTTCCCACAGGTCGAACAGCGTTTCGATATGCGCCTGGTTCGCCTTCGGATCGCGTGCCGCGAACGCGCCCCAGAACACGCCGCAGACGTCGCAGCTTTTGAGCAGCGTGAGGTTGAGCGGGAGCTTCGGGATGCCCGCGGGGAAACCGACGACGAGATACTTGCCCTCCCACGCGATCGAGCGGAGGGCGGGCTCGGCATAGTCGCCACCGACCGGATCGTAGATCACGTGCGCGCCGTCGCGACCGACCGCGGCCTTGAACTGTTCGGCGAGCGCCTTCGACTGGTCCTTGTCGAACGGCGCGCGGGCGTAGATCAGCGTGTCGTCGGCACCGGCGGACTTGGCTGCGGCGGCCTTCTCCTCGGACGAGACCGCGGCGACGACCTTCGCGCCGAACGCCTTGCCGAGTTCGATCGCGGCTAGCCCTACCCCGCCGGCCGCGCCGAGCACGAGCAGCGTCTGGCCCGCCTTGATATGACCGCGGTCGAGCAGCGCGTGGATGGTCGTGCCGTAGGTGAGGATCAGCGAGGCGCCCTCGGCGAAGCTGCGTCCCTCGGGGAGGCGATAGAGCTTGGCGGGGTCGGCGATGACCTTCTCGCACAGGCCGCCGTGGCCGAGCATCGCGATCACGCGGTCGCCGACTTCCCAGCCGGTGACGCCTTCGCCGATCGAGTCGATCGTACCGGCGATCTCGCCGCCCGGTGCGAACGGGCGCTGTGGCTTGAACTGGTATTTGTCCTCGATGATCAGGACGTCGGGAAAGTTGATCGCGCAGGCCTTGACCGCGACGACGACCTGCCCGGGGCCGGCCACCAGATCGGGCAGCTCGACCATTTCCAGAGTTTCAGGTCCGCCGACTGCCTTCGACACCAATGCTCGCATACCCGCTCTCCACCGTCGTCCAGGGGCGATTCGATGCGACCGCCTCCTCGAATTTCGAAATCTGGGTATCCCTTGCCAGCGTCAGGCCGACTTCGTCCAGCCCTTCCATGAGACACTGGCGACGGAATGCGTCGAGTTCGAAGGTGAAGCGGTCCTGGAACGGGGTGGTGACGGTCATCGTCTCGAGATCGACGGTGACGATCTGGTCCTTGGCGACCTCGAGCAAGCGGTCGATCGCCTCCTGGGGCAGCACGACGGGGACGATGCCGTTCTTGAACGCGTTGCCCGAGAAGATGTCGGAGAAGCTCGGCGCGATCACCGCGGTGATGCCCATGTCGGCGAGCGCCCAGGCGGCGTGCTCGCGGCTGGAGCCGCAGCCGAAATTATCGCCGGCAATGAGGATCGGCGACCCGGCATAGCGCGGGTCGTCGAAGATGTTGCCGGGTTGCGCGCGGACCGTCTCAAACGCGCCGCGGCCGAGGCCGGTGCGCGTGATCGTCTTCAGCCAATGCGCCGGGATGATGACGTCGGTGTCGATGTTCTTCGCGCCCCAGGGATAGGCGCGGCCCGAGACGGTCGTGACGGGGGTCATCGCTGTTCCGTGCGCTCCGGAACCACACGCGCCGATGCGACATAGGCCGCGACGCCGCTGATCATCGCGCCAGCCGCCAGCAATACGAATACCTTCTTCACACTATTTCCCCCATCAACTCTCTGACGTCGCTCAGCTTGCCGGTCACCGCCGCCGCCGCCGCCATCGCAGGCGATACCAGATGCGTGCGCGCTCCGGGACCCTGTCTGCCGACGAAATTTCGGTTCGACGTGGAAGCGCAACGCTCCCCCGCAGGAACTTTGTCCGGGTTCATCGCGAGACACATCGAACAGCCCGGTTCGCGCCATTCGAAGCCGGCGGTGATGAAGATCCGGTCGAGTCCCTCGGCTTCGGCCTGACGCTTCACGAGGCCGGAACCAGGAACGACCAGCGCGCGGACGCCGGTCGCGACATGGCGACCGTCGGCGATCGCCGCGGCGGCGCGCAGATCCTCGATACGGCTGTTGGTGCAGCTGCCGATGAAGACGTGCTGGATCGGCACGTCGCGCATCGCAGTGCCGGCGGTGAGGCCCATGTAGTCGAGCGATTTCTGCGCCGCCGCCTGCTTGGCGGGGTCGGCGAAGCTCGACGGTTCGGGGACGAAACCGGTGATCGGGACGACGTCCTCGGGGCTGGTACCCCAAGTGAGGCCGGGCGCGATATCGGCAGCGTCGAGCGTGACGGACTTGTCGTATTTCGCGCCGGGATCGGTCGCGAGACTGCGCCACCAAGCGACGGCGCGGTCCCAGTTCTCGCCGGTCGGGGCCATCGGGCGGCCCTTGAGATAGGCGAAGGTGGTGTCGTCGGGCGCGATCAGGCCGGCGCGGGCGCCCGCCTCGATCGACATGTTGGCGATCGTCAGGCGACCTTCGATCGACATGTTGCGGATCACGCTGCCGGTGAATTCGATGACGTGGCCGGTGCCGCCCGCCGCGCCGATCTTGCCGATGATCGCGAGGATGACGTCCTTCGGGCTGACGCCGAAGCCGAGTTCGCCGTCGACGCGGACTTCCATCGTCTTGGCCTGCGACAACAGCAGCGTCTGCGTGGCGAGGACGTGCTCGACCTCGCTGGTGCCGATGCCGAACGCCAAAGCGCCGAGTGCACCGTGCGCCGACGTATGGCTGTCGCCGCAGACGAGCGTGGTGCCGGGGAGCGTGAAGCCCTGTTCGGGGCCGACGACGTGGACGATGCCCTGCTCGGCGGCGGTCGCGTCGATATAGTCGATGCCGAACTCGGACGTGTTGCGGCGGAGTGCGTCGAGCTGCTGCGCGCTTTCGGGATCGGCGATCGGCAAAACGCGACCGGCGGCGTCCTTGCGCGCGGTGGTCGGGAGGTTGTGATCGGGCACCGCGAGAGTGAGGTCGGGGCGGCGCACCTTGCGGCCTGCCACGCGGAGGCCTTCGAAGGCCTGCGGGCTGGTGACTTCGTGGACGAGGTGGCGGTCGATATAGATCAGGCAGGTGCCGTCGTCGCGGCGTTCGACGACGTGCGCGGCCCAGATCTTTTCGTACAGCGTTTGTGGAGTGACCATGATCGGCGCGCGTTAACCGAAAAGGGATGCTGCGCCAAGGTTGTATGTAATTTTCGGTCGTAAGAATGCTTCGGTGCGCCGCGTATCGGGACGAAGACCGTCATCCTGACGAAAGTCAGGATCCAGGGTTACGTCGGGCGGTGCTTGGTATCCTGGGTCCTGACTTTCGTCAGGATGACGGAAGTGGACGGTTACCGCGCGGGCATCGCCTTGTTCAGAAAGGCGACGCTGTCGGCCAGCACCGGCGCTTTCCCGCGGAACGGCTTCGAGAGCGCCATCGCGACGTTCTCGTGGCTCAATCCGGGATAGTCGATGTGCGTCACCGGCGCGCCGAGCGCCTTCAGCCGCGCGGTGAGGTTGATCGCGTTGTGCGGCTTGACCTGCGTGTCGTCGCCCGCCGTAATTAGCAGCATCGGCGGGGCGTCGGCGCGCGCGAAGTGGATCGGCTGGGTCATCACCGGGTCGGCGGCGCCCTGCATCGCGTCGATCGCGCGTTTCGCGGTGAAGGGGTAGAAATCGTATGGCCCGCACAGCCCGACCGCGGCCTTGATGATGTGCGGGTCGACGCCTTCCGCCTTCAGCCAGCGCTCGTCGAGCGTCAGCATCGCGACGGTGTAGGCGCCCGCGGAATGACCAGCGACGGCGATCCGGTCCGGGTCGCCGCCGGACTGTGCGATGTGGTCGCGGGTCCATTTCACCGCTTCGGCGCCGTCCTGGAGGAAGGCGGGGAAGCGGACGTCGGGAACCTTGCGGTAGTCGGGCATGACGACGACGTAGCCCGCCTTCGCATAGGCGCGCGCGGCGAACGCGTAGGCGCCGCGCGAGCCGTGCACCCAGCCGCCGCCGTACCAGAAGATCAGCACCGGCAGGCCAGTCTTGACGCCGCCGGACGGGCGCCAGACGTCGAGCTTCTGACCGTGCGTGCCGAACGGGACGCCTTCGCGGATGCGCGCCGTACCGCGACCGCCGCCCATCACGCCGTCGAGGACGCTGAGCGTGCCGGGTCCCGCGGTGAACGCCGTGCCTGCGATCAGGATGACGATCAGCGCTATGACGATCGCGGTGCGGCGCATCAGCTGCGGAAATCCGTGGTGATCGATCCGCATGTCGCGAGGTCGGCCTCGTGGCTTTCCTCGCGCCATGTCTCGGCGAGCGCGGTCGCTTCCCATTCGCGCATTGCCGGGTGCGCGATGATCCGCTCGACCCAGGCGTGACCTGCCGGGCCGACGTCGATCCCGTAGGTCCGGACACGGAACGCGACTGGTGCATAGAACGCATCGACTGCGGTGAACTGCGCGCCTGCGAGCCAGGGGCCACTGAACCGGGCGAGTCCCTCGCTCCAGAGTTCGGCGATCCGCGCGACATCGCGGTCGAGCGCGTCGCTGCCGGGGGCGGCTTCGACTCGGACGCCGACGTTCATCGTCCGCTCGTTCCGCAGCGCGGAGAACCCGCCATGCATTTCCGCCGTCGCGCAGATCGCCCACGCGCGCGCCTCCTCATTGACCGGCCACACGCCGTCATGACGCTCGGCAAGGTAGAGGACGATGCCGAGCGAATTCCATACCGTCCGCTCGCCGTCGATCAGCACCGGCACTTGCCCGGTCGGCGAGAAGGCGCGGAACGCTTCGTAATTGACGGGCGCCAGGAACGGCTCGATCCGGTCCTCGAACGCAATGCCGAGCGCCTTCATCAGGACCCAGGGACGCAGCGACCAGCTCGAGTAATTGCGGTTCGCGGTGACGAGGGTGTAGCCCATCAGGCGGTGTAGCGCGCGGTGGTCTTCGCGGCGATCTCGTCCGCGGTGACGCCCGGCGCCATCTCGACCAGCTTGAACGGGCTGTCGTGATCAGGGCGCTGGAACACGGCGAGGTCGGTGACGATCATGTCGACGACGTTCTTGCCGGTCAGCGGCAGCGTGCAGGACGGGATGAACTTCGGTGTGCCGTCTTTGGCGGTGTGGTCCATCACGACGATGATCTGCTTGACGCCCGCGACGAGATCCATCGCGCCGCCCATGCCCTTGATCATCTTGCCCGGAATCATCCAGTTGGCGATGTCGCCGCCTTCGCTGACCTCCATCGCGCCCAGCACGGTGAGGTCGATATGCCCGCCGCGGATCATCGCGAAGCTGTCCGACGAGCTGAAATACACCGACGAGGGCAGTTCGCTGATCGTCTGCTTGCCGGCGTTGATCAGGTCGGCGTCCTCCTCGCCCGCATAGGGGAACGGGCCGATCCCGAGCATGCCGTTCTCCGACTGGAGCGTGACGGTCATGCCCTCGGGGATGTTGTTCGCGACCAGCGTCGGGATGCCGATGCCGAGATTGACGTAATAGCCGTCTTTCAGTTCCTGCGCCGCGCGCGCGGCCATCTGGTTACGGTCCCAGGGCATCAGTGCATTCCTTCCTGGATGGTGGTGATGGTCGTGAATTGTTCGCGGAGTTCGGTGCCGACGCCGTCGACGATCGCCTGCAAGGCGGCATCCTCGTCGAGGCCCCAGGTGCCCGCATAGGCGCGCGCGGCGTGGCGGATCGTGTCGGCGAGGAGGTAACCGAACACGGTCGGGTCCTCGAGGATGCCCGCGTCGATCAGCACATTGCTGCCGGCGCCGTTGGTGATCCAGATCCGCGCGACCTCGACCGATTCGCTGGTGAGTTGCGCGCCCTTGTCGAGCGCGATCGCGTTTGGGTGGTCGGCCATTAGCGTACGCCTCCTGTCGGGGCCCAGCGGACTGCTGGCGGGAATACGTCCTCACGGTTGCCCTTGAGCGCGGTGCCGTAGACGGGGTTGGGCAGGACGAACCACCCCGCCCCCCATTTCGCGGCGATCGCGGGCGACTGGACGGCGGCGCGGCGGGCGGCGGGGGTCTGGCCGGCGTTGAACAGGTCGCTGAAGTCGCCGAGCTGGTCGCCGCCCATCGCGACGACGCAGTACCGCGCCGCGATCGTTGCGCGGCGGCCGTCCTTCTTGGAGCCCGTCGCATCGTCGCCGGCGAGGAACAGCGTCTCACCGTGGCGCGCGGGGCCGAGACCTGCAGCTTCGATCGTGGCCTCGGTCTGTGCGGCGTTGGCGGCGAAGCGGTTGGTGTTGAAGATCACTGTGACGCCCATCGCGCGGAGTTGGGTGAGCGCATTTAGCGCGCCGGGGACGGGGGCGACCTGCTTGACACCGGTGCGCTCCCAGTCCTGCCAGCGGGGATCGGACCAGGGTTGGCCGGAGGATGCGTCGTATTCAAAGCCGAGGTTGAGGAGAACGGTTTCGTCGACGTCGAACACCGCGGCTTTGGGTTTAGTGCCGCAGGTGGTCCAGGTGGGGGCGGCCAGCGAGGCGCCTTGCGCGAGGACGACGGATGTTGGCGTGCGTTGCGTGCGGACATAGCCGACGAGCGCGTTCCAGGCCTGGATGCTGACCGCTGCGGCTTCGCCCGAGGCGTAGAGATACTGCATGCCGGCGGGGACGCCGTCGATGGTGACGGGGGCGGAGATAGCCGGCGTCGCTGCGATCGAGGTCGGCGCGGAGACGCTGACGCAGCCTTGAAGCGCCAGTGCCCCTGCGAACGCAGGGGTCCAGGATACCACCCGCAGCGCTCGTGACCCTGGGCTCCTGCGTTCGCAGGAGAACGGGGAGCGTTTGGGATACACCGGTGCGCTTCGTGTCACGCCGTCGCGCGCTCGCGGACGGTGCGGAATTCGATCTGCTTGTCGTAGGGGGCGCCGACGATCATCCGCTTCACGTAGATCCCCGGCAGGTGGATCGTGTCGGGGTCCAGGCTGCCCACGGGGACGATCTCCTCGACCTCGGCAACGCAGATTTTCCCCGCGGTCGCCATCGGCTGGTTGAAGTTGCGCGCGGTCTTGCGGAAGATGAGGTTGCCGCTTTCGTCCGCTTTCCAGCCCTTGATGATCGCGAGATCGGCGCGGATGCCGCGTTCGAGGATGTATTCCTGGCCGTCGAAGACCTTTACTTCCTTGCCCTCGGCGACCTGCGTGCCGA
Source organism: Sphingomonas sp. CFBP 13603 (assembly GCF_014892665.1). Classification (NCBI taxonomy): domain Bacteria; kingdom Pseudomonadati; phylum Pseudomonadota; class Alphaproteobacteria; order Sphingomonadales; family Sphingomonadaceae; genus Sphingomonas; species Sphingomonas sp. CFBP 13603. The sequence continues at coordinate 300,240 of NZ_JADBIA010000002.1, forward strand.
CGCCGGTCTTGGTGTAGAAGCCGGGAATGCCCGCCCCCCCTGCCCGGCAGCGTTCGGCGAGCGTGCCCTGCGGGCAGAACTCGACCTCGAGTTCGCCGCTCAGATATTGCCGCTCGAATTCCTTGTTCTCGCCGACATAGGACGAGATCATCTTCTTCACCTGACGCGAGCGGAGCAGTTTCCCCAGCCCCTGCCCGTCGATCCCGGCATTGTTGCTGGCGATCGTCAGGTCCTTCACCCCAGACGCCTCGATCGCGTCGATCAGCCGCTCGGGGATGCCGCACAGCCCGAACCCGCCCGCGCAGATCGTCATGCCGTCGAACAGCACGCCTTCGAGCGCCGCCGCCGCGTCGGTGTAGAGCTTGTTCGCCATGCATCCTCCTCAGGTCTTTCGCCTCGCATAAGGCGGCGATGCTCGGTCGGCAACGTAGACTAGATCGACATCTTACGATCCTCCCCCGCCAGGGGGAGGTGGCGCCGAAGGTGACGGAGGGGGAGGATACGGAACAGAGGCTTCGTGTGCCTCCCCCTCCGTCTGGCAAGTGCCAGCCACCTCCCCCTGGCGGGGGAGGATACAGTGGTTCAATACGCCAGCTTCAGCCCCGGCCGCTTCCACCGGGTCTTCACCAGCCGGCCGCTACCCGAGCAGGTGATGTACGCGTCCATGCCATTTGCGCCGCCCCAGCAGATGTTGGTGGTGAACACGTCGTCGGTCGCGACGAACTCGACCAGCTCCCCCGCCGGCGAGATCACGCTGATCCCGCATTCGCCGATCGTCGCGACGCAGATGTTGCCGCATGCCTCGATGCCGAGTGAATCGAAGAACTTGTAGCCGGCGGGACGGTAGAGCGGCGTGCCCGAGGCGCTGGCGACCTTGCCGGGCGCGACGATGTCGAACGCCATCAACCGGCAGGTGAACGTCTCCGCCGCGTAGAGCCGCATGCCGTCGGGTGAGAGACCGATGCCGTTGGGATTTTCGCTCGGGAAGATTACTTCCTCGAGGTGGCTCCCGTCGGCCTTCGCGTAGAAGATGCCGGTGATGTCGCGTTCCCAGTCGCGCGATTTTCCGTGATCGGTGAACCAGAAGCCGCCGTGCGAATCGAAGACGATGTCGTTCGGCCCTCGCAGCGAGCAGCCGAAATCGCCGTCCTTGTAGAGGATCTCGACCGCGCCGGTGGCGATGTCGATCCGTTCGATCCGGCCGCCCGAATAGTCGTTCGGCTGGCCGTGCGGGGTGAGGAAGCCGTTCGTCTCGCGCCACGCGAAGCCGCCATTGTTGCAGCAATAGAGCTTACCGTCGGGGCCGATCGCGAGGCCGTTGGGACCGCCGCCGGGTTCAGCAACCGTCGTTTTCGTTCCGTCAGGGGCGATGCGCGTGATGCGGCCGGCCTCGATCTCGACGAGAATAACGCTGCCGTCGGGCATCGCCACGGGACCTTCGGGAAAGCGCAGGCCGTCGGCGACGGTGGTGAAGTCGGTCATGATCCTCTCCGGGCGAGTCGGGTTGGTCCCGGCTTCGACGCCAGCGTAACCGCGTCTCGACTTCGCGCGCAACGGACGGCAGGATGCGGCGATGATCACTCCACGCACCGGCGGCCGTATCCTGGTCGACCAACTCGTCGCACAGGGCTGCGACCGGATTTTCACCGTGCCGGGGGAGAGCTTCCTGGCTGTGCTCGATGCGCTGCACGACACGCCGGCGATCGACCTCGTCGTGTGTCGGCAGGAGGGCGGCGTCGGGTTCATGGCGTGCGCGGACGGGACGCTGACGCACCGGCCGGGGGTGGCGTTCGTGACCCGCGGGCCGGGCGCGACCAACGCGTCGATCGGCGTGCATGTCGCGATGCAGGATTCGCAGCCGATGATCCTGTTCGTCGGCGATATCGACCGCGGCACGCGCGACCGCGAGGCGTTCCAGGAGATCGATTTCCAGGCGATGTTTGCGCCCATCGCGAAGTGGGCGGCACGGATCGACGATGCGCGGCGGATCCCGGAATATGTCGCGCGCGCCTATGCGACGGCGATGTCGGGGCGGCCGGGACCGGTGGTGCTGGCGCTGCCGGAGGACATGCTGCTGGATGTCGTGGATGCGGTCGATCGGCCGCGGGTCGAGAGGGTGGCGCAGGCTTGCGATGCGGACATGATGGACTTGCTGGCCGACCTTCTGACGACTGCCGAGCGACCTTTGGCGATCGTCGGAGGTGCGGGCTGGGATGTTGCGGCATCGGGGGCATTCTCGACCTGGGCGGATCGTAACGGGATTCCGGTAGCGGCGGCGTTTCGGCGACAGGATGCTGTTCCGAACGACTGTCCGGTTTGGGCTGGGAACCTTGGGTATGGGCCAAATCCGAAGCTGGTCGGGCGGGTCAAGGCAGCGGATCTGCTGCTGGTCGTCGGGCCGCGGCTGGGGGAGGCTACGACCGATGGCTATGCGCTGATCACGCCCGATCATCCGGGGCAGCGGCTGATCCATGTCCATCCCGATCCCGACGAGTTGCATCGGGCTTACCGCGCGGATGTGGCGGTGTGTGCGGGGATGGCGGAGTTCGCCGAGGCGTTGCTGGCGGTCGACTTGCCGCCGCGGACTGCCGGGTCGGAGGCGCATGCGGAGTGGCTGAACTGGTCGACACCGGCGCCGCGGGATCTGGTGATGGACCTCGGGCCATGCGTTACGGCGATGCGCGAGCGGCTCCCGGCGGATGCGATCATCTGCAACGGCGCGGGGAATTACTCGGGCTGGTGGCATCGGTACTGGGCCTACGCCGGCCCCGGCACGCAACTAGCGCCGACCGCAGGCGCAATGGGGTACGGCGTCCCGGCCGCCGTCGCGGCATCCTTACGGCATCCGGAGCGGACCGTCGTGGCGCTGGCAGGCGACGGTTGCTTCCTAATGAACGGCCAAGAACTGGCAACAGCGGTCGCACACGGCGCGGACATGCTGGTGATCGTCGTGGATAATGGCGGGTACGGGACGATCCGGATGCATCAGGAGCGGGAGTATCCGGGGCGGGTTTCGGGGACCGGGTTGCGGAATCCGGACTTTGCCGCGCTGGGGCGGGCTTATGGGTGCTGGGCTGAGACCGTCGAGCGGACCGAAAATTTCGCAGCGGCGCTGGACCGGGCGATGTCTCGGTCTGGAGTGCGGTTGCTGCATGTTGTGACGGATATCGAAGCAATCACCGCCGGGACGACGCTAGCGAAGGTTCGGGGCTGACACTGCCCGTCACGGTCGGCGGTGAAGTTTGACGAGCAGCCCGCCGTCCCCCTTCATCGTCACCGTCTCGCCGGCCTTCAGTCTGACCGCGTCGTTCATTTCAACCGTTCGTGTGCTGGCTTGGACCGGACATTGCCCGGTTCCAGGACGGGTCCAGCGCAACGTGACGGCGACGCCGCTATCGGCTTCGTCGAACCTGGTCGGTCGCAATTGCAGCGAGAAGCCTGTCTGTATGCCGCTGCGATATCCAGTCCGGCCGCCGCAATCACTCTCCTCTGCTTCGGTCTGATCGCGGCGGAAGCTTGCCGTCGCATTCGATGCCACCCGGAGCGATCCCGTCCAGACGACCGCACCGTCTGCGCGAACGTCGACATCGACGACGTAGCGTTCCGCCACCATCGCGCCGCCAAATCCGCGCTGCACGAGGTTCGACGTCATGATCGGCGGTGCGGGCGGCGCGGGTGGTGCCGGAGGCGCGGTGGGGAGCATCGCGGAAGCCGTTTGGATCAGGGTCGTGAAGATCATGATACTCTCCTGGAAATCACCACCCTACGCGCCGACCGTTAGCGCAACGACAGGATTATGCGTTAATGGCCTCGAGCGCGGCGCGCACCGCAGCGACGGCGTCCGCGGCCTTGTCACCATCGGGACCACCGCCCTGCGCCATGTCGGGACGGCCGCCGCCGCCCTGCCCGCCTAGCGTCGAGACCGCGATCTTGAGCAGGTCGACCGCGTTGAGGCTCGCCACCAAGTCCGCCGTCACGCCGACCGCGACCGAGGCGCGGCCGTCGTTGATCGCGACCAGCATCGCGACTCCCGAGCTCAGGCGCTGCTTGGCTTCGTCGACCGCGCCGCGCAGGCCCTTGGCTTCGAAGTCGTTGAGTACCTGGCCGATGAACGCGACGCCGCCGACCTGTTCGGGGCCGGCCGCTTCGCCCGAGCCGCCGCCGCCGAGTGCCAGCGCCTTCTTCGCGTCGGCGAGTTCGCGTTCGAGGCGGCGGCGGTCTTCGAGCAGCGATGCGACGCGCGCCGGGACCTCGTCGGGAGTCGACTTCAGTACCGCTGCCGCCTCGCGCAGGCGGTCGTCGCGGCTGGTCAGATACGCGCGGGCTGCTTCGCCGGTGAGCGCCTCGACACGACGGATACCGCTGGACACCGCGCCTTCGCCGACCACCTTGAACAGGCCGATATCGCCTAACGCAGTGACGTGCGTGCCGCCACACAGCTCGATCGAATAGGTCTTCCCCTCGTCGGTCGAGCCCATCGACACGACGCGGACTTCGTCGCCGTATTTCTCGCCGAACAGCGCCATCGCGCCCATCGCGATCGCGTCGTCGGGGGTCATCAGCAGCGTCGTCACCGCGCCGTTGCCGCGGACCTGCGCGTTCACGTCCGCCTCGACCTGCGCGATATCGGCAGGGGTCATCGCGACCGGCTGCGAGAAGTCGAAGCGCAGGCGATCGGGTGCGACGAGGCTCCCCTTCTGCGCGACGTGCGTGCCGAGGCGTTCGCGCAAGGCCTCGTGCAGGAGATGCGTTGCGGAGTGGTTTGCGCGGATCTGCGCGCGGCGGGCGACGTCGATCTGGAGCTTGACCGGGTCGCCGACCTTGATCTCGCCGGCGTCGACGATCGCGTGGTGGACGAACACGCGGCCGAGCTGCTTCGAGGTCTCGGTGACGTTCGCGCGCAGGCCGGAGTCGTTGGAGATGTGGCCCGCGTCGCCGACCTGGCCGCCGCTCTCGCCATAGAAGGGCGTCTGGTTGACGACGATCGCGACCGTATCGCCGGTGGTGGCGTGGTCGACGCGGGCGCCGTCCTTGACCAGTGCGACGACCTCGCCCTCGCCGGTATCCGATGCGTAGCCGAGGAATTCGGTGCCGCCGGTCTGCTCGACGATGTCGAACCAGACGTCGTCCGAAGCCTTCGCGCCCGAGCCCTTCCAGGCGGCGCGAGCGGCGCGCTTCTGCTCGGCCATCGCGGTGTCGAAGCCTGCGCGGTCGACCGCGATGTTGCGTTCGCGCAGTGCGTCCTCGGTCAGGTCGTACGGGAAGCCGTAGGTGTCGTAGAGCTTGAACGCGACGTCGCCCGCCAGCGTGCCGTCGGTCATCCCCGTGGTCGCCTCGTCGAGCAGCTTCAGGCCCTTGTCGAGCGTCTGGCGGAAGCGCGTCTCCTCCTGCTGCAACGTCGCTTCGATCAGCGGACGGGCGCGCGACAGTTCGGGATAGGCGGCGCCCATCTCGGTGACGAGCGCGGGGACGAGCCGGTGCATCAACGGCTGCTTGGCGCCGAGGATGTGCGCGTGGCGCATCGCGCGGCGCATGATCCGGCGCAGGACATAGCCGCGGCCCTCGCTCGCGGGCAGCACGCCGTCGGCGATCAGGAAGCCGGCGGTGCGCAGGTGATCGGCGATCACGCGGTGGCTGGCGGTGTTGGCGCCATCGGTCGCGGTGTGCGTCAGCGCGCCCGAGGCTGCGATCAGTGCCTTGAACGTGTCGGTGTCGTAATTGTCGGTGACGCCCTGCATGACCGCGGCGATGCGCTCCAGCCCCATGCCGGTGTCGATCGACGGCTTGGGCAGGTTGCCGACGATCTCGGCATTCTCCTGCTCGTATTGCATGAACACGAGGTTCCAGATCTCGACGAAGCGATCGCCGTCCTCGTCGGGGCTGCCGGGGGGGCCGCCGAAGATGTGGTCGCCGTGGTCGTAGAAGATTTCCGAGCACGGACCGCACGGCCCGTTGTCGCCCATCGACCAGAAATTATCCTTGGTCGGGATGCGGATGATGCGGTGATCGGGGAGGCCGGCGACCTTCTTCCAGAGATCGAACGCCTCATCGTCGGTGTGGTAGACGGTGGCGGTCAGCTTGTCGGGTGACAGGCCCCATTCGCGCGTGAGCAACGTCCAGGCGTGGACGATCGCCTGTTCCTTGAAATAGTCGCCGAACGAGAAATTGCCGAGCATTTCGAAGAAGGTGTGGTGGCGCGCGGTGTAGCCGACATTGTCGAGATCGTTGTGCTTGCCGCCGGCGCGGACGCATTTCTGCGATGAGGTGGCGGTGGTGTAGGGGCGTGATTCGAGGCCGGTGAAGACGTTTTTGAACGGCACCATCCCGGCGTTGACGAACATCAGCGTCGGGTCGTTCTGCGGCACGAGCGGCGCGCTGGGCACGATCTGGTGCCCCTGCGATCCGAAATAGTCGAGGAAGCCGCGGCGGATGTCGTTCGTCGATGTCATGCGCGGGGACTTAGGCGAGCGGGGCGGTTCGCTCAAGTCGGGTGTGGGGCTCGCCTCGCACGCATCGCATTGAAACGAAGATAGCTTGTTTCCCCGCGAAGGCGGGGACCCAGACTGGGCTCCCGCCTTCGCGGGAGAACAAGGGAGTGCTGCAATTCGGCAAGAGCGCCACCACCCCGGCGAAGGCCGGGGCCCAGTTGGGGAACGTGGCTAACGAAGGACTGAGCTCGATTATTGCCACCTTTCCAACTGGGCCCCGGCCTTCGCCGGGGTGGTGGCGCTATTGTGAAGGTCCCTTACCCAAAAAGTGCATCCAGCGACTTAGGCGGCTCGCTGAACCATTTCGGGCCCGCATCGGTCATGTGGAAACAATCCTCGATCCGCACGCCGTACCTCCCGGGAATGTAGATGCCCGGCTCGTCGGAAAAGCACATCCCCGCCGCCAGCTTCGTCGTCTCGCCGCGGACGAGGTTGACGGGTTCGTGGCCGTCCATGCCGATGCCGTGACCGGTGCGATGCGACAGGCCGGGGAGCTTGTACCCCGGCCCGTAGCCGAGCGTCTCGTAATGGCGGCGGACGGCATCGTCGACGCTTCCCGCGGACGCCCCGATCTTCGCGGCGGCGAACGCGATCTGTTGGCCTCGGGCGACCTGATCCCACGTCTTGCGCTGGTCAGCGGTTGCGGTGCCGTGGACCCAGGTGCGAGAGATGTCGGACTGATAGCCCTGCACGGTGCAGCCGCAGTCCATCAGCACGACCTGGCCGTCGGCGACGCGATGGATCTCGCGGCTGCCGTGCGGATAGGCCGACGCCTCGCCGATCAGCGCGAGCGCGAATTCGGGCGCGCCGCCCAGTTTCTTGGTCGCGGCATTCATCAGCGCGCCGATCTCGGGGCCGGTCATGCCCTTCTCGACGCGCGGCTTGGTCCAGCGATAGGCGGCCAGCGTGACCTCGGTCGCGGCCTGCATCAACGCGATCTCGGCGGGGGTCTTGATCATCCGGCAGGCGCGGACGACCGGGTCGGCGGACACGATCTTGGCGTCGGGCAGCACGCGGGCAAGCCCGGCATAGGCGAAATAGCGCACCTCCGCCTCCAGACCGATCGCCCTCGCGGCGAGCTTGCGGTCGCGCAGGAAACCGGCGACGACGGCGAGCGGGTTCTCGTCCTCCTGCCAGACGCGGACCTCGGCGGGGACGGCGAGCGTCTCGCGCACCGACGGTTCCTCGAAGAACGGCGTGACGATGCACGGTTCGCCCTCGACCGGAAGGATTGCGAGCGTCAGCCGCTCGCTGGTGTGCCAACGGACGCCGGTGAAGTAGATCATCGACGATCCCGGCTCGATCAGCACCGCGCCGATGCCGGCCGCCTTCATCAGCGATTGCGCGCGGACCAGCCGCGCTGCACGCTCGGTGGCGTCTATCGGCCTGGTTGTGCCGGTGATGTCGGACAGCGCCGACAGGTCCGGCTCGGCGGCGCGGAGGATCGCGGTGGTCGACAGCAACGGCGCCGCGATGGCGAGGCTCAGCAAGTCGCGGCGCGAGGGGCTGAAGGCGGGCTTGTGGCGTGCGGTCGACATCGCCGGACGATAGGGTCCTTGACCCGGGCGCCGCAATCCCCTTCCCTGTTCGCACTTCTCGGGAGCGATTGATGGCCAAGCGGCTAACCTATTACATCTTGTTCGGCCTCGTCGCGGGGATGGTCGTCGGCTGGATCCTGAACGCGTCGATCGACAACGGCACGGCCGAGTCCGCCGAACGGCTGAAGGACATCGCCGGCTATTTCTCGATCGTGACGACGCTGTTCCTGCGGCTGATCAAGATGATCATCGCGCCTTTGGTGTTCTCGACGCTGGTCGTGGGCATCGCGCATATGGGCGATACCGGTGCGCTCGGGCGGGTCGGATTGCGCAGTCTTGGCTGGTTCATCTGCGCGAGCCTGTTGTCGCTCACGCTGGGCCTGATCCTCGTCAACGTGTTGCAGCCGGGCGTCGGACTCGCGCTCGCGATCCCGCCAGCCACCGCGTCGAGCGGCGTCGACCGGGCGGCGTTCGATCTCGCCAAGTTCATCACGCACATCGTCCCCGATTCGATGATCGCGGCGATGGCGGGCAATGAGATCCTCCAGATCGTCGTGTTCTCCGTGTTCGTCGGCGTCGCGATCACCGCGGTCGGCGAGAAGGCCGCGCCGCTCGTGAAGGCGATCGAGGCGCTGGTCGCGGTGATGCTCCAGATCACCAACTACGTGATGCGATTCGCGCCCTTCGCAGTGTTCGCAGCAGTGACCGCGACGCTTGCCGAGCGGGGGCCGACCATCCTCGGGCAGCTCGGTTATTTCATGCTGAGCTTCTACATCGGCTTGGCGCTGCTGTGGGCGGTGCTGATCGGGATCGCGTTCCTCCTGATCGGGCCGCGGACGCGGTTGCTGGTGCGGTATATCCGCGATCCGTTGATCCTGGCGTTCTCGGCGGCATCGTCGGAGGCGGCGTATCCGCGCACGCTGGAGGCGCTCGACCGTTTCGGCGTGCCGCCGCGGATCGCGAGCTTTGTGCTGCCGCTGGGCTATTCGTTCAATCTCGACGGGTCGATGATGTACATGACGTTCGCGTCGCTGTTCATCGCGCAGGCCTACGGCATCCACATGCCGATCGGGCAGCAGATCGCGATGCTGCTGGTGCTGATGGTGACGTCGAAGGGCATTGCGGGGGTGCCTCGCGCATCGCTGGTGGTGATCGCGGGGACGCTGTCGATGTTCAAGATCCCGGAGGCTGGGATCCTGCTGATCCTGGCGGTTGATCATTTCCTCGACATGGGGCGGTCGGCGACCAACGTGATCGGCAATGCGGTGGCGGCGACCGTGGTGGCGAAATGGGAGGGCGGGCTCGATGAGCGTGAGCCTGCCGACCGTGATTTCCCGCATGCGCCTACCGGGCATGGGCCGAAGGTGGATGTCGACAGTTACGAGAAGATCGGGCCGGGGCAGGTTTGAGGCGATTGGCGATGTCGAGCCGATGACGTCTCGAAGATGCGCTTGTACGCTAGCGGTCTACTGAAGAAGTACCACCCCGGCGAAAGCCGGGGTCCAGTTGGGGGACGCTAATAGTGACCGCCGCTCCTCGTTACTCCAACCTCTCCAATTGGGCCCCGGCCTTCGCCAGGGTGGTGTCTAAGGGTAGGTTTGCGTTTTCAGCCTCGATGCGGTTTCTGATCTACAGCACTCAAGCGTAGGCGTAGGCGTAGGCGTAGGGGCCGCCCTTCTTTAGCCCCGCCTGATACGCCGGCCGCGCGTGGACCTTGGCTAGCCACGCGATCGTTGCGGGGCGGGACTCGTTCAGGCCACCACGACTGCGCGCGGCTTCGAGCGGGAAGCTCATCATGATGTCGGCGGCGGTCATCTCGGCGCCGGCGAACCAAGGGCGCTGCGACAGTTCGGCTTCGACATAGTTGAGATGGACGTCGATCATCGGCTGGATCTTCTTGGTCGCCGCCTTGCCCAAGATCGGGATGCGCGCGAGGACGAGCTTCAGCAGCAGCGGCGGCATCATCGAGCCTTCCGCATAGTGCAGCCAGAAGCGGTAACGTAGCGCGTCCGCGCGATTGGCGGGGGCGCCGAGCTTGCCGTCCGCGTTATCGACGAGATATTCGACGATCGCGCCTGTCTCGGCGACCACCTGGCCATCATCCTCGATTACCGGCGACTTGCCGAGCGGGTGGACCTGCTTGAGTTCGGGCGGCGCGAGCATCGTCTGCTTGTTCCGCTCGTAGCGCTTGATCTCATAGGGGAGGCCGAGTTCCTCGAGCATCCAGAGAATCCGCTGCGATCGCGAGTTTTCGAGGTGGTGGACGATGATCATACTGAACCCCCTTTTGTCATTCGGACGATTTGCGCGCGGTCCAGATCCAGGCGGCGGCGGGGAATTCCACCGTGTCGCCGCTTCGGTACCGGTCGCAGACCTGGGTGAGACGCGCGATGTGGCGCTCGCGTTCCTCGGGGGCGGCGTCGCGGATGGCGGAGGCTGCGGGGCCGATGCGGCGGAAATAGTCGACTGCGTCGGCGACGGGATCGGCGCCCTCCCCTGCACGGTAGGCGAACTCGACATGCTCGGGTAATGCGACATGCCAGCCGGATTTTTCGAGGATGCTCGCGACGTAGGTTGGGTCGGCGAAAGCGAAGGGGCCAGGTGCGGTGGTTGCTGGCGCGTCTGCATTGCCGCCGGTCGCGGTGATGATTTCGGTGGCCCAGCGGTTGGCGGCGCGGTCGGCGAAGCAGGAGAAGACGAGCGTTGCGTCTGGGGCGGCGGCTTCGGCCAAAGTGGTGAAGGCGGCGACGGGGTCGGCGAAGAACATGACGCCGTGGCGGGAGACGTAGAGGTCGATTGGGGCGTGGTTCGGGGCGGTGGCGGTGATGTCCGCGCACTCGAAGCGGGCGTTGAATGCGGTTTTGGCGCGGTGTTTGGCGATCTCGATCAGGTTTGGTGAGAGATCTATGCCGGTTATTTGCGTGGTCGGGAGCGCTTGGGCGGTGGCGAGTGAGGTTGCCCCGGCGCCGCAGCCTATGTCGATGATCTTGCGGGTTTGGGGGGTGGCGGCGGACAGGATTGCGGCGTTCAGATGCGGGGTCAGGTTGGTGAAGCTGCGGTCGGTTCGGCGCCATTCCTCGGCCCAGACGTCGCCTATTCTGCCGGTCCAGTCGTAGGCGGTGGTCATGGGCTGGGGTGCTTTTTGGTTGCGTTTCGGGGCGGTGGTTTGGAGTGAAGTATAGGAAGTGTAGACGCTCGCGCAGGTTTGATGTTGTGGAATTTCGAGGCTTTCCCAAGTCCGTCGCGCTGCTTTTCCTTGTTTCCCCGCGAAGGCGGGGATCCAGACTGGGCTCCCGCCTTCGCGGGAGAACAAGGGGGGGCGGCTCGTTCAAGAATGTGGGGTCATTGCCGCCAAAGAGCTTGGTTTAGCACAGGATTTTATTTGCAGGGTCATGCCAACTGGGCCCCGGCCTTCGCCGGGGTGGTGTTGGGAAGTAGGCTGGCGCGGTGTCAGTTCACCATGTGTTCGAACTATCGGTCGTGCGCATCTTCGGCCTCATGAGCAATGGGCCATGGGCCAAGCACCATGCCCTCACCCTCCCATTGCAGAAGCAATGGGTCCCTCCCTCTCCCCTGAAGGAGAGGGAAAGTAGGATTACGCGTCGTCGCCTTCTTCGGGGCCGGCCATCATTTCTTCGGCGACCTTGTCGGTGCGCGCGCGGATCTGCTTTTCGAGGCGGTCGGCGGTTTCGGGGTTGTCCTTGAGGAAGGTCTTCGAGTTCTCGCGACCCTGGCCGAGGCGGACGCTGTCGTAGCTGAACCAGGCGCCCGACTTCTCGACCAAGCCCGCCTTCACGCCGAGATCGAGGATCTCGCCGAGCTTGGAGACGCCCTGCCCGTACATGATGTCGAACTCGACCTGCTTGAACGGCGGCGCGACCTTGTTCTTGACGACCTTCACGCGGGTCTGGTTGCCCGTCACCTCTTCGCCGGCCTTGATCGCGCCGATGCGGCGGATGTCGAGGCGGACCGAAGCGTAGAACTTCAGCGCGTTGCCGCCCGTCGTCGTCTCGGGGTTGCCGTACATGACGCCGATCTTCATGCGGAGCTGGTTGATGAAGATCACCATGCAGCGCGAGCGGCTGATCGAGCCGGTGAGTTTGCGCAGCGACTGCGACATCAGGCGGGCCTGCAGGCCGACATGGCTGTCGCCCATCTCGCCTTCGATTTCGGCACGCGGCACGAGTGCTGCAACCGAATCGACCACGAGCACGTCGATCGCGTTCGAGCGGACGAGCGTGTCGACGATCTCGAGCGCCTGCTCGCCGGTGTCGGGCTGCGAGACGATCAGTTCGTCGATATTGACGCCGAGCTTCTTGGCGTAGACCGGGTCGAGCGCGTGCTCGGCATCGACGAACGCCGCGGTGCCGCCGCCCTTCTGCGCTTCGGCGATCACGTGGAGCGCGAGCGTGGTCTTGCCCGAGCTTTCCGGACCGTAGATCTCGATCACGCGGCCGCGCGGCAGGCCGCCGACGCCGAGCGCGATGTCGAGCCCAAGCGAGCCAGTCGAGATGACCTCGACCTGCATGGTTTCCTTGGAGCCCAGGCGCATTGCCGAGCCCTTGCCGAAGGCGCGGTCGATCTGCGCGAGCGCGGCGTCGAGCGCCTTCTGCCGGTCGTTGGTTGCGGTTGCCATGCCGGTGTCGATCACTTTCAGATTAGCGGCCATCGAATATGCTCCCATCGCTAAAGCAAGCGCGCGTGCCATTCAACGCGTCAAACACCATGTATTCTCTTTGTTCTTTTGGAACAAGTGGGGAACGGGAGGTTTGTTGGGGGAAATTTGCGCCGGTTGGGGAGTGCAAAGCCCGTCGGGTGCGCGAACGGCGTCATTCTGGCATCCGCCGGTCTGCATGCTCGAAGCTTCAGGCCCACGGGATCGTGAGTTCGTGGAATGCAGGCGTTGGAAGACGTTCGATGCGGACACGAGTCGGGCAAGTGCACCTCCCCGGCGGAGGCCGGGTCCAAGTGGAGAGCTTGGCGTGACGACGTGCGTCTGTCGTCAGGAGCGTTTCCCAACTGGGCCCCGGCCCTCGCCGGGGAGGGACTTTGGTTGTGAAATATGATCCCGGACACGTTCGGGATGACTGACGAGGGGCGGGATCGGCGGTGCGGGCGTTTAGGTCGAGATCGGTTCGGTTTGTTTGGATGCAGGGTTGGACGGCCGACTGATCTAAAGTTTGAGGGGTGTCTGTGACGGGCGGTTCGTTTGCCGCTCTGAATCCTGACTTTCGTCAGGATGACGGGCGGTGGCCGCGGTGACGCCCCGTCTCAAAGGTGCCGCCGCCTATCGACCGATCAGGCGAGCGTTGTCGCGAGGGTCCACCAGCCTTTGGCTTGGGCGGCGGTTGCCGCGGTGTCTCTGGCTTCGGGGGTTTCGAACAGGGCGAAGCAGGTGGCGCCGGAGCCGGACATTCTGGACAGGAGGACGCCTTGGGCTGCGTCGAGGAGCGTGCGGACTTCGGCGATTACGGGGGCGAGGGCCAACGCGGGGGGTTCTAGATCGTTGCGGCCTTCGAGGGCGCGGTCGAGGAGATTGCCTTCGGGGATCGGGCCTCGGTCGTAGCCGTCCCAGGTCTTGAAGACGGCGGCGGTGGAGACCGCGACGCTGGGGTTCACGAGCAGGAGGGGGGTGCCGGACAGGCCTTCGAGGGTGGTGAGGGTGTCGCCTTTGCCGGTGCCTAGCGTGGTGCGGTTGGCCAGGCAGGCGGGGACGTCTGCGCCGAGCTTTGCGGCGATTTCGTGGAGGCGGGGGTCGGTTGGGGCTATGCCGTGGAGGCGGGCCAGCGCGCGGAGCGTGGCGGCGGCGTCGGCTGAGCCTCCGCCTATGCCCGAGGCGATGGGGAGGTGCTTTTCGAGGGTTATGGCGTGGTGGGTCTCGGGGGCGAAGGCGGTGGTGAAGGCGTCTGCTGCGGCGGTTACTAGGTTGCCTTGCCAGGGGGCGGCGCCGGACGAGCGCGGTGCTTCATCATTGTCCGTCCCCAATTGGGCCCCGGCCTGCGCCGGGGTGGTGTTGGGGGTCGGGGTGGTGTTTTGGGCGGGGAGGAGTGCTGCGGCGAAGGGGCCGGTTATGGTGAGGCTGCTGGTTTGCGCGGGTTCTACGGTGATCAGGTCGCCTTCGGTGGCGAAGGCGAAGAGGGTTTCGAGGTCGTGGTAGCCGTCGGGGCGGCGGCGGCGGACGTGGAGGGCCAGGTTGATCTTGGCGGGGGCGGGTTCGGTGATGGCGGGCATTGTCGGTCTCGGGATTTGGCGGCAAAGGGTCGAACGCGGCTTAGCGTAATACGCGTGATGTCTGCGGGTTTAAGCGCGTCATCCTGACGAAAGTCAGGATCCAGGGTAACGATTGGTGCCGTCCTTGGCTCTGGATCCTGACTTTCGTCAGGATGACGGGAGGGGGATGCCGCACACTTCGCCAGTTGCGGGCGTTGTCACGATCACTTCCGTGGATGCTCGGAATTAGAGGTGATCTCGCGAGACGGCCCTTTAGCCGTCAACTCGCCCTGCCCTCACCCTTCGCATACCTACAGTGCCTTTCTCTCTCCCGGTGGGAGAGAGGTTAGCGGCGAGCTTTGGGCAGGAGGCCGTTGGCGATCTTGGCGGTTATGCGTGCCGTGTCTGCGGGTTCGGCGGTCAGCAAGGCGGCGCGCCAGGCGTAGCGCGCTTCGTAGTTTCGGCCGACGCTCCAATAGGCGTCGCCAAGGTGGTCGGCGATTTCGGCGTTGGTGGGTTCGGCCTGCGCGGCGGTTTCGAGCAGCGGGAGCGCTCGGGCGGTGTTGCCCGAGAGGTGGTAGGCCCAGCCAAGCGAGTCGGTAATCGAGGCGTTGGTCGGGTCGATCCGGCTGGCGCGTTCTAACAGCTTGATCGAGGCGGGGATGTCGTCGCCGTGCTCGACTTGCGCGAAGCCGAGATAGTTGAGTGCGAGCGGTTGCGCGGGGCCGCGGGCGACGGCTTTTTCCAGTGCGTCGCGTGCTTCGGGCCAGCGGCCGGCCTGGTCGAGCGCGCCGCCATATTGCAGCCAGTTGCCCCAGCTGCCGCCCTTCGCGCCGTCGGCGGCGATGATGCGCTGGTACCAGGTCGCGGCTTCGGCGGGGTTACCGGTGGTCAGCAGGAGGTCGGCATAGCGTTGCCAGTCGGCGGGCTCAGACCCCTTCTGGTCGACGCGGTTCTTGGCGGCGGCGAGCGCTTCGCCGTTGCGGTCGGCGGTGGCGAGGATGTCGATGCGTTCGGCGGCGGCGGCCGGGGCGGAGGGGCTCTTGGCGTCGACGCCGTCGAGCACGACGAGCGCGCGGTCGACCAGCTTGTTGCGGGCGAGCGCATCGGCGAGGAGAACGCGCGCGGCGTCGTAGCTGGGGTCGGCGCGCAGCGCGGCCTGGGTTAGCGCAATCGACAACGGCGAGGGTTCGCCTGCGCTGAGGTCGCTGGCGAGGCGGGCGAGCAGGCGCGAGACGCCGATCGTGAGCGGTTGCTTGCGCGGTGCGGCGGCGATCAGCGCGCGCGTTTCCGTGGCGAAGCGGTTGGCGACGGGGTCCTTCGCTGCGGTCGCCAGAGACGGTTCGGGATCGCGGCCTTCCGCATGCGCTACCCAGGCGTAGAGCGAGGGGGCGAGGACAACGAGGAGGCCGCTCGACAACGTGGCGATCGCAGCGCTGGCGGCCTTCGCGTCGTTGCGGCGTGCGGCGTCGGCGAGCGGGATCAGCGCGGCATCCGCGGGGGCGACGCCAGCCTTGTTCAGCACTGCGACGGCGCGGGTAGCGAGCGGCACGTCGCCGGCCTCCAGCGCCTCGCGATAGGCGCGGATCGCGACGACGGGATCGTCGGGCGATGCCGCCAGCACCTTGGCGTAGCTGGCCGCTGCGAGGTCCGGCTGGGCGGCGGCGTCGGCGACGCGGGCCTTGAGATAGGCGGAGAGATCAGCCTGCGCAGCCGTGGCGGGCGCCGCCACGGCAAGACCTAGGGCTAAAAACAGACGCTTACATGTTGGGATAATTGGGGCCTCCGCCGCCCTCGGGTACGACCCAGTTGATGTTCTGGGTGGGGTCCTTGATGTCGCAGGTCTTGCAGTGGACGCAGTTCTGCGCGTTGATGACGAACTTCGGATCGGCCGTGTCCTCGCCGACGACTTCGTAAACGCCGGCCGGGCAATAGCGTTGCGCAGGCTCGTCGTACATCGGCAGGTTGTATTCGATCGGCACGCTCGCGTCCTTGAGCGTCAGGTGGACCGGCTGGTCCTCCTCGTGGTTGGTGTTCGAAATGAATACCGACGACAGGCGGTCGAAGGTCAGGACACCGTCGGCCTTGGGATAGACGATCGGTTTGACCAGGTCCTTGCGCCACAGGCTCTCGTTGTCGGGATGGTGGTGCATCGTGAAGGGCATCTTGATCCCCAGATGCTCCGCCCACATCGTGATGCCGGCGAGGCCCGAGCCGACGAGGTCGCCGAACTTCTTGACCAGCGGCACGACGTTGCGGACGACCGACAGCTCCTTCTTGACCCACGACTTATCGAACGCTTCGGGATAGGCGGCGAGTTCGTCATGGCCGCGCTGCGAGACGATCGCCTCGACCGCGGCCTCGGCGGCCATCATGCCGGACTTCATCGCGGTATGCGTGCCCTTGATCCGCGGCACGTTGAGGAAGCCGGCGCTGTCGCCGATCAATGCCGCACCGGGCATGACGAGCTTGGGGATCGACTGGAGCCCGCCATCGCTGATCGCGCGCGCGCCGTAACTGACTCGCTTGGCGCCCTTGAGCAGCGCGGCGATCTCGGGATGCGTCTTCCAGCGCTGCATCTCGCTGAACGGTGAGAGGTACGGGTTGGTGTAGTTCAGCCATGTGACGAAGCCGATCGAGACCTGGCCGTTCGCCTGGTGATAGATCCAGCCACCGCCGTTCGAGCCGTCCGTTTCGGACAGCGGCCACCCCTGCGTGTGGATGACGCGGCCGGGGACGTGGAGTTCGGGATCGATGTCCCACAGCTCCTTGATGCCGAGGCCGTAGACCTGCGGATCGCTGTCCTTGTCGAGCGCGAACTTAGCGATCAGTTGTTTGGTCAGGTGCCCGCGGCAACCTTCGGAGAAGAAGGTGTATTTGGCATGTAATTCGAGGCCGGGGGTGTAGTCGCCCTTGTGCGTGCCGTCGCGCGCGACGCCCATGTCGCCAGTCGCGACGCCCTTGACCGAGCCGTCGTCGTTGAACAGGATTTCGGCGGCGGCGAAGCCCGGGAAGATCTCGACGCCGAGCTCTTCCGCCTTGCCCGCGAGCCAGCGGCACAGGTTGCCGAGCGAGCCGGTATAGGTGCCCTTGTTGTGCATGAACGAGGGCGTGACGAAGTGCGGCATCTCGCTCTTCTTCGTCTTGGTCAGGATCCAGTGATGGTTCTCGGTCACCGGCACCTCGGCGAGCGGGCAGCCATCCTCGCGCCAGTTGGGCAGGAGTTCGTCGAGGCTCTTGGGATCGATGACCGCGCCCGACAGGATGTGCGCGCCGACTTCCGAGCCCTTTTCGAGCACGCAGACGCTAATCTCGGCGTCCTTCTCCGCGGCCAGCTGTTTCAGGCGGATCGCTGCCGAGAGACCGGCCGGGCCAGCGCCGACGATCACCACGTCGTACGGCATCGATTCACGTGTCGTCATCATCGTCTCCCGGGGGATGTCCCCTATTGCCATAGCTTTGCGCCCCACCCTTCGTTCGGGCTCGGGCCGGCACCGTATTGTCCAATATGGCGATTGCGCGAGTTGACCGCCACGTCAACCGTGCAGCATAGGTTACCCTGTGGGGGCGGATCAAACCATCGACTGGCGAAACACAGCGGCGAGTGCGCTCGACTGGTGGCACGAGGCTGGCGTCGACACGCTGGTCGACGACGTTCCACGCGACTGGTCCGCGGCACCCGAGCCGCTTGTCGTGCCCTCCGCTGCGCCTGCTGCACCCGTCGTCGCACCGTCCGCGATGCCGACTTTGCTGGCCGATTTCCTCACCTGGCGGAGCGGCGCGGAAGTTCCCGAAGCAGACTGGAGCGGGGTTTCGCTCGCTGCCGTAGGTCCGGCTGACGCTACGGTCATGGTGCTTGTCGATTGCCCTGACCGGGACGACGGTGATGCGGGGGCGTTGCTGAGTGGCGCATCCGGCCGGTTGCTCGACAAGATGCTCGGTGCGATCGGGCTGACGCGCGACGAAGTGCATCTCGCGGCGGTCTGCGCGAAGCGGCCGACGGCGGGGCGGATCCAGAGCGAGGTCGAGGCGCGGCTGTCGGAAATCGCCAAGCATCACATCGGGTTGGTCGCGCCCAAGCGGCTGCTCCTGCTGGGCAATGCGGCGAGCCGTGCGATCCTCGGGACGGAATTACAGGCGGCGCGCGGGCGTTTACACGAGTTTAACCATAAGACCGGAGAAACGGGGTCCGGTTCGGCGTCTGGCGAAACGTCCAGCGAGACCGGCGTGGTCGCGAGCTTTCACCCGCGGTTTCTGATCGAGAAGCCCGCGGCCAAGGCCGAGGCCTGGAAGGATTTGCAGATGCTGATGCGCGGACTGACGTCGCAAGAGGGTGTGAGATGATTCGGACTCTAGCTATCGTTCTGGGGCTCAGCGCCCTCCCCTTTCCAGCACTCGCGGCGACTGTCGCTGGCGAGCCTGCTGGCGACGCGCGGCTCGGCACGACGCAACTCATCGGCGCACCGACGATCGAGCAGATCCCCGACCAGCTCGATGCCAGCCAGCGCGAGGCCTACAGGACCGTGTTCGCCGCGATCCGCGACGGCAAGTGGACCGACGCGCAGATCGGGCTCGACACGATGAAGCCCGGCCCGCTGCACGCGATCGCGCGCGCCGAGATGTATACGGCGAAGGGCTCGCCCCGCGTCGAGATGGAGCCGCTGGTCGCGCTGCTCAACGAAGCGCCCGAACTGCCCGAAGCCGCGCAGATTTCGCGCCTTGCAACGACGCGCGGCGCGGTCGGTTTGCCGCCCCTGCCCGTAGCGCAGCGGTTGATCTGGCAGGACGGCGCCCCGCGTCGCGTCCGCGCCAAGAGCCTGCAGGGCGACATGATCGCCGCCGATCTCGCGATGAAGATGCAGCCCTACGTCAAGGCGGACATGGGCCGCGAGGCACAGTCGCTGCTCGAAAGCACGCCGGGGCTTACCCCCGAGGCGCTGACCGAGTGGCAGCAGAAGATCGCGTGGATCTACTTTCTTCAGGGCGACGATGTGAACGCGCGCGTGATGGCGGCGAAGGCACAGGACGGCGTCGGCGACTGGGCCGTCCAGGGCCGCTGGGTCGGCGCATTGTCGGCGTGGCGGCAGAATGACTGCGCGAATGCCGAGACAGGGTTCGAGGGCGTCGCAGCACGCGCCGGCGACGTCGATCTGCGCGCGGCGGCTTTGTACTGGGCGTCGCGCGCGGACATGGTGTGCTCGCGCCCCGACAAGATCGAGGGCCGGCTGAAGGCGGCGGCACAGTTCGGCGAGAGCTTCTACGGCCAGCTTGCCCGCCAGCAGCTTGCGATGAAGGACAAGGGCACGTCCGTGGGCGGACTGGTTGCGAGCGATTGGAAGGTCGTGGGCAAGCGTCCGAACGTCCGTGTCGCAGCGGCACTGGTCGAGGTCGGCGAGACCGACCTGGCCGATACCGTGATCCGCCAGCAGGCGAAGATCGGCGATCCGCGCGAGTTCGCCAACCTGGTCCGCGTGGCGGAAGCGCTGAGCCTGCCGGCGACGACCGTCTGGCTCGCGCACAATTGCCCGCAGGGGGTCACGTCGACCGCCGAGGCGCGCTATCCGACGCCGAACTGGACGCCCGACAGCGGCTGGCACATCGACAAGGCGCTGGTCTACGCACACACGCTCGAGGAATCGCGGTTCCGTAACACCGTGAAGAGCCCGGCCGGCGCGTATGGCCTGATGCAGATCATGCCCGCCGCCGCGACCGATTTCGCCCGCGAGCGTGGCACCTCGATAGACGTGAAGGCGCTAACCAAGCCGAGCACCAACATGGATGTCGGCCAGCGCCATCTCGAGCGGCTGCGCGACATGGCGGGCGTCACCGGTGGGCTGCTGCCCAAGGTGATCGCGGCGTATAATGCGGGTCCGCGCCCGGTCGGCGACTGGAACGCGATCGTCCACGATAACGGCGATCCGCTGATGTATATCGAGAGCATCCCGTATTGGGAGACGCGCGGATACGTCACCACCGTGCTGCGCAATTACTGGATGTACGAGGCGCAGGGCGGCAAGAAGGCATCGACCAGCCGCAACGCGCTGGCGCAAGGCATGTGGCCGCGCTTCCCCGGCCTGCCGGGGGCGACCGCGGTGCGGATGGCGGCCAAGCCGTACACGCAATATCGGGCCAGCACGGCGCCCTTGAATGCCACCGTCGCGGTGAATGCCAGCGTCGGACCGCAGTCCACCACTGTCACGCGCGCGGACTGAGTTTCATGCCGATCGATGAAAGCCGGACGTTCCTGCCGGTCCGAATTGCCGTGCTGACCGTGTCGGACACACGGGGCCTTGCCGAAGATCGCTCCGGCGATACGCTGGTCGCGCGGCTGACCGAGGCGGGTCATGTACTCGCCGATCGCCGGATCGAGAAGGACGACGTCGAGACGATCGTCTCGCGCCTGCACGCCTGGATCGGCGATCCCGAGGTCGACTGCATCATCACCACCGGCGGCACCGGCGTGACCGGGCGCGACGTGACTCCCGAAGCGGTGGAGCAGGTCGCCGAGAAGATGATCCCCGGCTTCGGCGAGCTCTTCCGGATGCTCAGCTACCAGACGATCGGCACCTCGACGGTTCAGTCGCGTGCGTGCGCCTGCGTGTCGCACGGCACCTATATCTTCGCGCTGCCGGGCTCGACCGGCGCGGTGAAAGACGGCTGGGACGGCATCCTTCGCGACCAGCTCGACAGCCGCCACCGCCCCTGCAACTTCGTCGAGTTGATGCCGCGGCTGCTGGAGCGCTAACCGGGGGCCCCGTTCGCTGAATTAGCGATCGGGTGAGCGATCTCGGACCATTTTCTCGCGGTTATCACCATTAGATAGTGCGGCGTACCAAGTGGAGAATCCGCTTTCGGCCGGTGGCCCATCAACAAGTTTTCAGCATCCTCAATGACTTACGACAAGTGATGCACTGTATTATATAACTGGCACGCCAGATGCATTGATCGAGATGTCGCCCCACCAGGCGCCTCGTACCAACCATCACAAGGATGCTGCCATGACCTCGATCTTCCTGAAGAGCCTCGTCGCCGTCGCCGTTCTGGCCACGGGCGTTCCAGCTCTCGCTGCACCGCAGGATTCGATCCAGAAGACGGTGCTCAAATACGATGCCAAGACGCAGAAATACTGCTTGAACGATCCCGCCGTGACCGGCTCGCGGATCGGTCAGAAGACCTGCAAGACCAGCGCGGAATGGTCGGCAGCCGGTCTGAACATGCCCAAGACGATGGCTCTGGCGCAGAAGTGACGCGTGATGGTTCGGTCGGGCGATCTCGCGATCGTCGCGACCGGACCGCGGCCGCCTTACGCCAGCGCGGAGCCGCCCCTCGCAGTATGGATGAGATCGACGAGCTGCTTGTTGATCGACGCACCGTGAAGATGAAGATGAACCGCGTCATACCCCTCGCGGCGCAACCGCTGGCGTAGCGCGTTCACCGACTCGCATTCGCCCGATCGCGCCAACTCGAATGCCCGTTCCACCGTGGTGATCTGTTCCGTCATGTGCCTGCCCTACGCGCTATCGCGGCAGGCGGCGAGTATTCTTTCGCACCGGCGCCAAGCCTTTACAAACCTGCGTTTATTTAACTAGATATGGATCAAGGCTCGACGGGTTCGCCAGCGCCACCGCATCAACTATGTTCTTCTTTTGTTCATAGATCGCGTGTATCGTCGTGCGATGAAGACCGCCCGACCGGTTCGCGGAGCAACGCGCAACGACGAAAGCCGTCGCTTCAACCTGCCGCAGACCGAGGCGGACGGCGACTGGCTCGACATGCGCGAAGGCATCGACGGGATCGCGCCGAAGCTGCGGACGACGGTGACGGTCGAGACGCCGCGGACGATCATCAGCCGCAGCGCCTCGCCCGACGTACCGTTCGACCGCTCGATCAATCCCTATCGAGGATGCGAACACGGCTGCATCTACTGTTTCGCGCGGCCGAGTCATGCGTTTCACGACCTGTCGCCCGGGCTCGATTTCGAAAGCAAGCTGTTCGCCAAGCCCTCGGCAGCCGCGCTGTTGCGGGCGGAATTGAGCAAGCCGGGCTACGTCGTCGCGCCGATGGCGCTGGGTACGAACACCGACCCGTACCAGCCGATCGAGACCGACTGGCGGATCACCCGCGGCATCATCGAAGTGCTTAGAGAGACCGATCATCCGCTGACGATCACGACCAAGTCGGACCGCGTGGTGCGCGATCTGGACCTGCTGGCGCCGATGGCTGCGAAGGGCTTGGCGGCGGTGGCGATGTCGATCACTTCGCTCGATCCGAAGGTGGCGTCGACCGTCGAGCCGCGTGCGCCGCATCCCGAGCGGCGGCTGGCGGCGGTACGCAAGCTCGCGGACGCAGGCGTACCCGTGTACGTGTCGATCGCGCCGGTCATCCCGGCGATCACCGATCACGAGATCGAGCATCTGATCGCGCGTGCGGCGGAGGCTGGTGCCAGCCGGGCGTTCTTCATTCCGGTACGGCTGCCGCATGAGGTCGCACCGCTGTTCCGTGCGTGGCTAGACGAGCATTTCCCCGATCGCGCGGGCAAGGTGATGGCGACGATCGCCTCGCTGCGAGGTGGCAAAGATAACGATCCGAACTTCTTCACGCGGATGAAGGGGCAAGGACCATGGGCCGACCTGCTGGGTACGCGGTTCCGGATCGCCTGCGCCAAATACGGGCTGAACCAGGAGCGGATCGCGCTGCGCAACGACCTGTTCCGCGCGCCGACGGGCCCCCAGGGAGAGTTGTTTTGACCGATCGTCCGGTGTCGCGGCCGTGCGGATAGCGGCGTTCCAGCGCTTGCGGGTCGAGGACGACGCCGCCGCCGTCGTCGCGCGGGTCGTCGACGACCTGACGCGAGCGGACATGCGCATCGACCTTGCGGTGTTCCCCGAATGTCATCTGCTGGGGCACAGTTATGATCCGGCGACGATCGCCGCGCGGGCCATCGATGTCGAGGACGACCGATGGCGCGCGATCCTCGCTGCACTCGCACCGGTCGCGACAACGGTGATCCTCGGCAGTTTCGAGCGCCGCGCGGACGGCGTGACGAACAGCGCCTTCGTGATCGAACGCGGTCGCGTCGTGGGCCGCTCTGCGAAGCGGCATCCGAACGAACCGGGCGTGGTCGCGGGGCGCGCAAGCCCGGTCTTCGAACGGGACGGCGTGCGGTACGGCATCAACATCTGCAACGACGCCAACCATCCCGACGCAGCACGAAGTTTGGCCGACCAGGGCGCGGCGGTGATCTGCTATCCCCTCGACAACATGCTGCCGCCCGATACCGCGGCACGCTGGCGATCGCGCAGCGCCGAGAACTTACGCGCACGCGCCGTGCAGACGGGGTGCTGGATCGTGTCCGCCGACGTGACGGGATCGCAAGGGGCATTGCTGAGCCACGGCTGCACCATGATCGTCCGTCCCGACGGGACGATCGCGGCACGCGTCCCGGAAGGGATCGAGGGGGTAGCGCTCTGCGATGTTTCGTAGCGCTGGTGGCGATCGTCTTAGCGAACCCGTCATCGCAGGCATGTGACTCTGACCCGGATCGAGCCCGGAATGACGGGTAGACCAGTCTATGCGAAGCCAACCAAGAGGCGCTCCGACACGGGGACGGAACCAGGGTTTTATGCCCCCCCGAAGCAGTGGCTGGCGCTTGCCGGACGGAGGGGGAGGTCGGTGACCAATGATCGTTCCGTGCCCTCCCCCTCCGTCACCTTCGGCGCCGCCTCCCCCTGGCGGGGGAGGATCGTCAGTCCGATGATCGGGCCCGTCGATCCTTCGATGCATCGACGCCCTCACCAGTCATACTCACGACCGTCCGGTTCCAGAGCAACACGCGTCCCGGCACGTAACTCTGGATCCTGGGTCGAGCCCAGGATGACGGCCGAGACTCAGTAGGCACGGCCGATCAGGATGCGTTCGACCGCAGGTTCGCCAGTGAAGATGCACGCGCCGTCGTCACACCCCGTCTGCCCCATCGGTGCGTTGCGGATCGTGAGCTTGAGCGCCTTCAACCGCTCGACGACCTTGTCGAGTGCCGCCCCCGTCGGCTTGGACCAGCGGACGTCGACCCAGCCGGGGTTCTTCACGCCGTCGGCGAAATGCGCTTCCACCGCCGCGAAGTCGTTGGCGGGGACGATGTTGCCCTTCACGCGGTTCATCGATTCGACGTGGAGCGTCGCCTGGATGTCGTGCAGCATCCCCGAGACGTCGCCGACGAACGCGTCGCGCGGCGTTGCGACGCTGTCGAGCTTGCCGTCCTCGCGGTACAGGCGATCGCGGCGGATCACGGTGACGTTGCCGCCCGCCATGTCGCGGCCGCCGACCTCGATCACGATCGGTGCACCCTTCTTGACCCAGCCCCAGCGCTTGGTGGCAGCCTTGGCGGGTTTCAGGTCGAGCAGCGCGCGGACCGGTTCGCCGAGCGCGGACTGCTTAGCGAGTTCAGCCTGGAGCGACTTGCAATACTCGACGATCGCCGCATCCTCGGGGACGTCGCGCAGCATCGGCACGATCACCACCTGCCACGGCGCGATCATCGGCGGCACGCGCAGGCCGTCGTCGTCGCCGTGGACCATGATGACCGCGCCGATCATCCGCGTTGACACACCCCAGCTGGTGGTGTTGCACAGCTCGAACTCGCCGCCCGCATTCTGGAAGCGGATGTTCTGCGCCGAGGCGAAGTTGGTGCCGAGGAAGTGCGAGGTGCCCGCTTGCAGCGCCTTGCCGTCCTGCATCATCGCCTCGATCGAGTAGGTCGCGACCGCGCCGGGGAAGCGCTCGTTCTCGGGCTTCTCGCCGGCGATCACGTGGACGCCGAGGCATTCCTCCGCAAAATCGCGGTAGACTTCGAGCATCTTGAGCGTCTCGTCGCGCGCTTCGTCGGCACTGGCGTGCGCGGTGTGCCCCTCCTGCCAGAGGAACTCGCTGGTGCGCAGGAACATGCGGGTGCGCATTTCCCAGCGGACGACGTTGGCCCATTGGTTGATCAGCACGGGCAGGTCGCGCCACGACTGGACCCAGCGCGCGAACGCGGCGCCGATGACCATTTCGGAGGTCGGGCGGACGACGAGCGGCTCCTCGAGCTTGGCGTCGGGGTCTGGGATCAGGCGGCCATAGCCGTCGGCCTTGAGGCGGTGGTGCGTGACCACGGCCATTTCCTTGGCGAACCCGTCGACGTGCTCGGCCTCCTTCTCGAAATACGAGAGCGGGATGAAGAGCGGGAAATAGCAGTTCTCGTGGCCGGTCGCCTTGATCCGGTCGTCGAGCAGGCGCTGGATTCGCTCCCAGATACCGTAGCCCCAGGGGCGGATGACCATGCAGCCGCGGACGCCGGATTCCTCGGCAAGATCGGCCTCGGAGATGACGGCCTGGTACCAGGCGGAGAAATCCGCCTCGCGGGTGACGGGGAGTGCGCGCTTTATCATGGCGTGCGGATAGCGGGTGCGCGGGGGTTCGTCACCCCATCCTCCATCGCGCTCCGTCATCCTGACGAAAGTCAGGACCCAGGATACCACACGCACCGCTCTTGGCTCTGAGTCCTGACTTTCGTCAGGATGACGGACGTGTTTGTGTGGCGAAGACGGCGGTTTGGGGTGGGATGCCCGCCCGGCCCTCGCTAGGGGTCGCGCATGCCCACCGACCGCATCCTTCCCGCCATCGGCATGCGGTTGCTGTCGGTCGTGATCTTCGCGCTGATGAATACCGCGATCAAGTTGGCCGAGCGGCACGGCGCGAGCGTGTCGGAGATCCTGT
The DNA here is from genome assembly GCF_014892665.1 of Sphingomonas sp. CFBP 13603. Lineage (NCBI taxonomy): Bacteria > Pseudomonadati > Pseudomonadota > Alphaproteobacteria > Sphingomonadales > Sphingomonadaceae > Sphingomonas > Sphingomonas sp. CFBP 13603. The sequence continues at coordinate 326,227 of NZ_JADBIA010000002.1, forward strand.
TCTTTCGTCAGTTCGGCGCGTGCCTGCTGGTGTCGGCGGTGATCGTCGCAGGGCCGGGCCTGCCTTCGGTCAAGACCAGGCGGCTACCCGCGCACATCGTTCGCGCGATCGTCGGGCTGTCGGCGATGGCGTTCACCTTCAACGGGATCGTTGCGTTGCCGCTCGCGGAGGCGACGACGATCGGGTTCACGGTGCCGGTGTTCGCGACGATCCTGGGGGCGCTGGTGTTGCGCGAGCCTACCGGGTGGCATCGCTGGGCGGCGGTAGCGACGGGGTTCGCGGGGGTGTTGATCGTCGCGCAGCCCGGAAGCGGGGATCACTTTCCGTTATGGGGTGCGGGGTGTGCGCTGGCGGGAGCGTTCGGGACGGCGAGCGTGTCGATCCTGTTGCGGCAGATCGGCAAGACCGAGAGCGCGCTGACGACGGTATTCTGGTTCTCGGCGCTGTCGCTGATCCCGTTGTCGGTCTTCTACGGCCGGGCCGCGCAGTCGCATGATCTGGTCGCGTGGGTATGTCTGGCGAGCGTCGGGATCTTCGGCGGGCTGGCGCAGATCGCGATGACGACGTCGTTGCGGCTTGGGCCGGTGTCGGTGGTGGTGCCGATGGATTATTCGAGCCTGTTGTGGGCGACGCTGTTGGGGTGGCTGGTGTTCGACACGTTGCCGGCAGAGGCGACCTGGGTCGGGGCGCCGGTCATCGTCGCGAGCGGGTTGTATATCGTGTGGCGGGAGCATGTGCGGCGGCGGGAAGAGACTGAGCAAGCGATCGCTTGAGCCCACTCTAATCATTCCCGCGGAGGCGGGAACCCAGACTGGCTGACCTATCGTCTGCATTACTGACGCTTGCCAGTATGGGTCCCCGCCTTCGCGGGGATGACGGTTCGGATTAGCGGACGCGGGCCGTTTCGAGCATCCGTTTGGCGCGGAGGTACATTTCGATGCGTTGGGTGGTGAACAGGCCCAGCGCGAGTGCGACCAGCATGTCGGTGATGGCGAAGGCGTCGAGGTGGAGGGCGTGGCCGTCGCCGATCACGGCGCGGGCGCCGGTGCGGACTGCGACGATCGCTACGATGAACAGGACCGCTGCCGGGGAGAACGTCGTGTTGAGTGCGTGGCTGTCAGGATCGATCGTGATCCGCATGAGCTTGCCGCGCTGCCAGCCTAGTGCTGCGCCCATGACCAGGGCCAGCGCGCAGAACAGCCAGGCAAGGCCGTGCGGCGGGTACATCGCGAACATGTAGAGCGTGACGGCGGCGTAGAGCGCGGGAAAGATCCAGAGGCGTTCGAGCTTGAGCGGCTTTACGATACTCATACGGCGCCAGCGGACCGCGAAAACTATGCCGATGACGATCGCGGTGATCGCGTAGCTGATCCAGCCTTGTGCTTCGTGCGCCTGCATCGATCCTGACCCCCACCCCTGTTGGGGCGGAGGCTAGATCGGTTGCGGCGTTCTGGGCAATCCGTTTTCCTGCGAACGCAGGAAGCCAGGGTTACGGGGGGTTGCGTTCTTTACCCTGGGCTCCTGCGTTCGCAGGAGAACTGCGAGGTTTACTCCGCGGCTTGCGCCAGCGGAGCCGGGTCCTTCCAGACCAGTACCGGTTTGCGTGCCGCAAGCGTCTCGTCGAGACGCGCGCGGGGGGCGAAATGCGGCGCGGTCTTGAGGCTCGGATCGCCGGCCTTGGCGCGTTCGGCGACCGAGCGGAGCGCGGCGATGAACTGGTCGAGCGCCGCTTTCGATTCGGTCTCGGTCGGCTCGACCAGCATCGCGCCGTGGACGACGAGCGGGAAATACATCGTCATCGGGTGGAAGCCCTCGTCGATCAGGCCCTTCGCGATGTCGATCGTCGAGAAGCCGGCGGCGAGGCCGGAGTCCGAGAACAGCGCCTCGTGCATGCACGGACCCGAGGGGCCGAACGGCGCGTCGAGCGTGTCGTCGAGGCTGCGCAGGATGTAGTTCGCGTTGAGTACCGCGTCCTCCGACACCTGGCGCAGGCCATCGGCGCCGTGGCTGAGGATGTAGGTCAGTGCGCGCGTGAACATGCCCATCTGGCCGTGGAACGCGACCATGCGGCCGAAGCTGCCGGCGTGATGTTCGCCTGCGGTTTCCTCCTCAACGAGGACGAACTGGCCGTCCTGGTTCTCGACGAACGGGAGCGGTGCGTAGGGAGTCAAAGCCTCCGAGAACACCACCGGGCCCGAGCCTGGACCGCCGCCGCCGTGGGGGGTCGAGAAGGTCTTGTGCAGGTTGATGTGCATCGCGTCGATGCCGAGATCGCCGGGGCGGACGCGACCGACGATCGCGTTGAAGTTCGCGCCGTCGCAATAGACGAAGCCGCCCGCCGCGTGCACCGCGTCGGAAATTTCGCGCATGTCGCGCTCGAACAGTCCACACGTGTTGGGGTTGGTGATCATCACGCCGGCGACGTCGGGGCCGAGGCGGGCCTTCAGCGCGGCGGTGTCGACGCGGCCTTCGGCGGTGGCGGGGATGTCCTCGACGCTATAGCCGGCGAAGGCTGCGGTGGCGGGGTTGGTGCCGTGCGCGCTCTCGGGGACGAGGATGATCTTCCGCGCGCCTTCGCCCTTGGCTTCGAGTGCGGCGCGGATCGCGAGGATGCCGCAGAGTTCGCCGTGCGCGCCGGCCTTGGGGCTCATCGCAACCGAGGTCATGCCGGTGAGCGTGACGAGCCAGTGTGCGAGCTGGTGGATGACTTCCAATGCGCCCTGCACCGTGTCGACCGGCTGGAGCGGATGAACGTCGGAGAACCCGGGGAGCCGCGCCATCTTCTCGTTGAGGCGCGGGTTGTGCTTCATGGTGCACGAGCCGAGCGGGAAGAAGCCGAGGTCGATCCCGTAGTTCTGGCGTGAGAGGCGGGTGTAGTGGCGGACGGTCTCTGGTTCGGAGAGGCCGGGGAGGCCGATCGGTGCGGTGCGCGAGAGACCGGCCAGGCGGCTTAGCCCTCTCCCCTCCGGGGAGAGGGTTGGGTGAGGGGTCGTACCGGGCGCAGCATTGCTGGGCTGCCCCTCAGCCCGGCCCTCTCCCCGGAGGGGAGAGGGAGCAGCGAAGTCTACGCCGGTGGTGTGGGTGTCGCCGATCTCGAAGATCAGCGCTTCTTCCAGCATCAGCGCCTTGTTGCCGGTTACCGATGCTGGGACGTTACCCGTGTTCGCCTCGGGCGAGGTCGGGCGCCAGCCGCTCTGGTTGATGCTCATGCCAGTATCTCCCCAAGGACGGTGGATAGTGCGGACGCAAGCGTTTCGACGTCCTCCGCGGTGGTCGTTTCCGTCACGGCGACGACGAGGCCGTTCGCAAGGGCGTCCTGCCCGGGGTAAAGACGGCCGAGCGACACGCCGGCGAGGATACCGCGATCGGCGAGCGTGCGGACGACGGGGCGGGCTTCGGTCGGCAACTTCAACGTGAACTCGTTGAAGAAGCTCTCGTTGACCAACTCGACACCGGGGATCTGCGACAAGCGTTCCGCCGCCGACACCGCGCCGGCGTGGTTGATCTCCGCCAACTGGCGCAACCCGGCTTCGCCGAGCAGCGTCATGTGGATCGAGAAGGCCAGCGCGCAGAGGCCGGAGTTGGTGCAGATATTCGACGTCGCCTTCTCGCGGCGGATGTGCTGCTCGCGGGTCGACAGAGTCAGGACGAAGCCGCGGCGGCCGTCGGCGTCGACGGTCTCGCCGCAGAGGCGACCGGGCATCTGGCGGACGTATTTGTCCTTGCACCCGAACAGGCCGACATAGGGTCCGCCGAACTGAAGGCCGACGCCGAGCGACTGGCCTTCGCCGACGACGATGTCCGCGTCCATCTCGCCGGGCGACGTAATCGCGCCCAAGGCGACCGGCTCGGTGACGACCGCGATCAGCAGCGCCTTCTTCGCGTGGCACGCGTCCGCGAGCGGGCGCAGGTCGGCGATGCGGCCGAGGATGTCGGGATACTGGACGACGACGCACGACGTATCGTCGTCGATCTTCGCGATCAGCTGGTCGAGGTCCATGTCGGTGACCAGTTCGGGCGCGGTCGTGTCGAGCACGTCGCCGGTGAACTTGGCCATCGTGTTGGCGACCGAGACGTAATGCGGGTGGAGGCCCGACGAGAGGATCGCCCTACCCCGCTTGGTGATGCGACGCGCCATCACGATCGCTTCCCAGCACGCGGTCGAGCCATCGTACATCGAGGCGTTGGCGACGTCGGTACCGAGCAGCCGCGCGACCTGAGTCTGGAACTCGAACAGCATCTGCAGCGTGCCCTGCGCGATTTCGGGCTGGTACGGCGTGTAGGCGGTGAGGAACTCGCCGCGCTGGATCAGGTGGTCGACCGACGCGGGGACGTGATGCTTGTACGCGCCGCAGCCGAGGAAGAACGGCGCTTCGCCGGCGGTGAGGTTCTTCTTGGCGAGCGCCGACATGTGGCGTTCGACTGCCATTTCGGACGCGTGCATCGGCAGGTCGCGGACCGGGCCGTCGAGGCGGGCGGCTTCGGGCACGTCGACGAACAGGTCGTCGATGGTCGCGGCGCCGATGACGGCGAGCATCGCCTCGCGGTCGGGCTGGGTCAGGGGAAGGTAGCGCATCGGCATCAACTCCCCCCTCCCGCATGCGGGAGGGGTCGGGGGTGGGCGCCCGGCCTATTGCGGGCGGAACGCTGGAGGTGAGCGCGCGCCCACCCCCTGCCCCCTCCCGCTAGCGGGAGGGGGTTCTAGGACTTAAAGCCCTTCGACGAAGGTCGCGTAGGCGGCTTCGTCCATCAGGCTGTCGAGTTCGCTCGGGTCGCTGAGCGTCAGCTTGAAGAACCAGCCGGCGGCTTCGGCGTCCGAGTTCACCAGGCTGGAGTCATCGGTCAAAGCCGCGTTGCCCTCGGTAACGGTGCCCGAGACCGGAGAATAGACGTCCGACGCGGCCTTGACCGACTCGACGACCGCGGCTTCGTCGCCCTTGCTCAACGTCTTGCCGGCTTCGGGGACGTCGACGAACACGACGTCGCCGAGTTGGCTCTGCGCGTACTCCGAGATGCCGACGGTGCCGACATTGCCGTCGACATCGACCCATTCGTGATCTTGCGTGAAGTAACGGCTCATATCACTTGGCTCCTGCGCGGACGTAGCGGTGGGGAATGAAGGGCATCGCGGTGACGGTGGCGGTGTGGACCTTGCCGCGTTGCGCGATCTCGATGCGGGTGCCGGGCGTCGACAGCGCGAGCGGCACATAGGCCATCGCGATCGGCTTCCCGAGCGTGGGTGCGAAACCACCGCTGGTCAGGCGACCGATCGTGGCGCCGGTGTCGTCGATCACTTCGGCGCCCTCGCGCGCGGGCTGGCGGCCCTCGACGATCAGGCCGACGCGCTTGGTGGCGGGGCCGTGCTCGCGCTGGGTGAGGATACGCTCGGCACCGGGGAAGTCGGCGGCCTCGCGGCGGCGCTTCGACAGCGCGAACCCGAGGTCGGCCATCACCGGCGTGATCTCGGGATCGAGGTCGTGGCCGTAGAGCGGCAGACCGGCTTCGAGACGCAGCGAATCGCGCGCGCCGAGGCCGATCGGCTTGATCTCGGGAAGCGCGAGCAGCGCGTCGGCGAAGGCTACGGCGTGCTCGGCGGGGAGCGAAATCTCGACGCCGTCCTCGCCGGTGTAGCCCGAGCGACTGATCCACAGCGGGACGTCGTTCCAGTGAAACGCACCGGCGGTCATGAACACGAGCGCGTCGACGCCGGGGACGATCCGCGCGACCGCCTCGACCGCTTTCGGGCCCTGCACTGCAAGCAATGCCTGGTCTTCGAGGATGTTGATCGTGACGTCGTCGGGCAGATGCTCGATCAGGTAGCTGATGTCGTCATACTTGGTCGCGCCGTTGACGACGACGTAGAAGCTGCCGCTTGCGGTCGGCGACGGGTGGAGCGGGTCGTACGCCTCGGGCTCGACGTCCTGCGCGGAGAAGGGCGATGGCTGATCGTCGGGGAGGCGCGTAGCCATCAGGTCGTCGAGGATGCCGCCGTCCTGCGCGAGCAGCAGCGAGTAGCGCATCTTGCCCTCGCCGAGCCCTGCGATGTCACCCGGCAGGACGGTTTCGAGCGCGTGTGCGACGCCTTCGCCGGAGAAGACGAGCTGGCCCATGTGGCTGACGTCGAACAGGCCCGCCGAGTCGCGCGTCCAGGCGTGCTCGACCATGATGCCTTCATACTGGATCGGCATCTCGTAGCCGGCGAACTCGACCATTCGCGCGCCCTGGGCGCGGTGCCACGCATCGAGCGGCAATGGCAGGATCTCGGGCTCGACGTAATCGTCGGCCTGATCGATGATGCTGGCGTAATCGCGCAGTTCTGGGTCGCTCATGGTCGTCTCCGTCGAAGGGGCGCGCGGCACCAATGGGTGCAACGATCCGAACCCCCTCTGTCACGGGACCTGAGAGCTTTCGCGCGGGACTTGTCCAGCGCTTACCCCTTCGGTGGCCCTCGACTCACGTCAGGACGCTTTCCAGAGTGTCGATCAGCCCCGCGCGGTCTCTGGTGCCTGAGAGATTCCGGGGTGGTTGCTCCTTCGGCGGTTCCATCAGCCCTGAAAGGACCGGAAACGCTCTCCCGCGCGGCGCCATGCCGGTTGCCCGACATCGACGCCGCGAGTTGTGACGCGGCGCACAATCTTAGTCAATCGAGGGTTGCGCGCGGCGGAAAGAAATCGGCGTTCGCCACCTACCATACGCACCACCCCGGCGAAGGCCGGGGCCCAATTGGAAAGGTCGCTGTAACGGAGGACCGCGCCTTAGTTACCTCTGCCCCCTCAATTGGGCCCCGGCCTTCGCCGGGGTGGTGTAATGGGTGGGGGAACAGATTATTCGACCGTCACGCTCTTCGCCAGATTACGCGGCTGGTCAACGTCCGTGCCCTTGAGCACCGCCACATGATACGCAAGCAACTGGACCGGTACAGCGTACACCAAAGGCGCGATCAGCGGGTGGACCTTGGGCATGGTGATCGTCGCCATGCAGCCTTCGCCGGCGGCCTGGATGCCGTCGTAATCCGAGATCAGCACGACCTTGCCGCCGCGCGCCATGACTTCCTGCATGTTGCTAACGGTCTTGTCGAACAGCGGTCCCGACGGCGCGATGACGATGACCGGGACGTGCTCGTCGATCAGCGCGATCGGGCCGTGCTTCATCTCGCCCGCGGCATAGCCCTCGGCATGGATGTAGCTGATTTCCTTCAGCTTCAACGCGCCCTCGAGCGCCAGCGGGTAATCCGTCCCGCGGCCAAGATACAGCACGTCGCGCGCGCCGGCGATGTTGTGCGCCATCGCCTCGATCGCCTCGTCATACGCGAGCGCGCCGTTGAGCGCGGCGGGCGCCTCGGCGAGGTGGCGGACGATCTCGCGTTCCTGGTCCCTCGTCAGCAAACCCTTCGCGCGCGCCAGGTTCGCGGCGAGTGCGGCGAGCACGGCAAGCTGACAGGTGAACGCCTTGGTCGAGGCTACGCCGATCTCGGGGCCCGCATGCGTCGGCAGCAGCAGGTCCGCCTCGCGCGCCATCGAGCTGGTCGGCACGTTGACGACGACCGCGATCTTCTGGCCCTCGGCCTTCGCATGACGCAACGCCGCGAGCGTGTCGGCGGTCTCGCCCGACTGCGAGATGAAAAGCGCAAGGCCGCCGTCTTCCATCACTGGCGCGCGGTAGCGGAACTCGGAGGCGACATCGAGATCGACGGGGACGCGCGCGAACTGCTCGAACCAGTATTTGGCGACCATGCCGGCGTAGAAGCTCGTCCCGCATGCGACGATCGTCACGCGCTTAATCGTGGACAGGTCGAACTCGGGGATCGGCAGCGACACCTCGCCTTCCATCCGCTTGAGGTACGATCGGAGCGTCTGCGCGACGACAATCGGCTGCTCGTAGATCTCCTTGAGCATGTAATGCTTGTGGTTGCCCTTCGAGATCACCTCGCCGGTGATCCCGGACAGCGTGATCGCGCGCTCGACGGGAGCATTGTCGCGGTCGTAGACCTGCGCTCCGTCGCGCGTCAGCACGACCCAGTCGCCCTCGTCGAGATACGCGATCCGCTGCGTCAGCGGCGCGAGCGCGAGCGCGTCGGAGCCGAGGTACATCTCGCCCTCGCCATGACCGACGACCAAAGGCGAGCCGAGGCGCGCGCCGATCAGCAGGTCGGGATGCTGGCGGAATAGAATCGCGAGCGCGAACGCACCGTGCAGGCGGGGCAGCACGTCGCGGACCGCAGCGATCGGGTCCATGCCCGCCTCGATCTTCTCGCTGACGAGATGCGCGACGACTTCGGTGTCGGTCTCGCTGGTGAACGTCCGGCCGCGCGCGATCAGTTCGTCGCGCAGCGGTTTGAAGTTCTCGATGATGCCGTTGTGGACCACCGCGACCTCGCCGGTCGCGTGCGGGTGTGCATTGTTGGTCGTCGGGCCGCCATGCGTCGCCCAACGCGTATGCGCGATACCGGTCTTGCCGGGCAGCGGATGCGCGGCGAGTTCGTTCGCAAGATTGACGAGCTTGCCCGACGCGCGCCGGCGGTCGATCGCGCCGTCATTGTCGGTGGCGATCCCGGCCGAGTCATAGCCGCGATATTCGAGCCGCTTGAGGCCATCGAGCAAACGGCCCGCGACGTCTTCGCCGCTCAGAATTCCAACGATGCCACACATATAGTCCGTCCGTCCGTTCGTTCAGTCGACCGAGAGGAGCTGTTCGCCCCGCTCGATGACGACATGGGTCTGGTAGTAATGTTTGCCGGTCGGGCGACCGTCCGCGGTGAAGTCGATCCGCACCCGGCGCGCCTCGCCGTCGACGCGGATCGTCCGTCCCTGCAGCACAGTCTCTGCGGGCGCGCCCAACCGCGCTTCGAGTTGCGCCTGCGCAATCGGCCGAACCTCGAAAGACAGGTTGCGCGGGTCTCGGTAATCGCTTTCCGAATTGAGATAGAGGCTGGCGCCCTGCCGGCCCGACGCGCGAACCGTCATCACGAAGACGCCGGGATAGGCGCCGGGTGCCAAGCCCGCCGCGCGCTCGATCGCGAGCATCGGCGGGATCGCGTCGCGCGAAACCTGCGGCGTTGCGCAACCTGCCAGCGCCAGCACGGCAACGAGCGCGACCGCCCTCATGACCGCTTCCTTGCCAGCATCCGCTCTCGAAAGCGCTTGGCCCAGCCGGGCTTGGCGATCTGCGGCGGGCGGACGATCGCCAACGCGTCGGTCTCGACGTCCTGTGTCACGACCGATCCCGCGGCGACGATGGCGCCTGCGCCGATCGTGACGGGTGCGACCAGCGCGGAGTTCGAGCCGATGAACGCGCCCTCGCCGACGACGGTCCGGTATTTGAAATAGCCGTCGTAATTGCAGGTGATCGTGCCCGCGCCGATGTTCGCGCCCGCGCCGATGTCCGCGTCGCCGATATAGGTGAGGTGGCTGACCTTCGCGCCTTCGCCGATGACCGCCTTCTTTACCTCGACGAAGTTGCCGACCTTAGCATCCGCACGCAGGTCTGCGCCGGGACGGAGACGGGCGAAAGGCCCTACGTTCGCGCCCTTGCCGACCGAGGCGCCCTCGACGTGGCTGAATGCGTGGATCGTCGCGCCGTCCGCAATGCGCGCGCCGGGGCCGAAGACGACGTTGGGTTCGATCACGACGTCGCGACCGAGTTGCGTGTCGTGCGAGAACCAGACGGTGTCCGGGGCGATCAATGTCGCGCCGTCGACCATCGCCTGCGCGCGGCGCGTGGCCTGCCATGAGGCTTCGACGCCGGCGAGTTCACCGCGGCTGTTGACGCCGGCGACTTCGTCCGCGCCGGTTTCGATGACCGCGGACGAGCGGCCGTTGGCGCCCGCCAGACCGACGATATCGGTGAGGTAATATTCGCCCGCCGCATTGTCGTTCCCGAGCCGGTCGAGCAGCGCGAACAGGTCGGCCGAGCGCACCGCCATCAGCCCGGAGTTGCACAGGGTCACCGCGCGTTCCGCCTCCGACGCGTCCTTATACTCGACGATCCGGTCCATTCGGCCCGCGGCGTCGGCGATGACGCGACCATAGGCGCCGGGCTCTGCAGGTCGAAAGCCGAGCACGACGACGGCGGGCGTATCGTCGCTTTCCAACCGGTCGATCATCCGCTGCATCGTCGCTGCGGTGACCAGCGGGACATCGCCGTAGAGGATCAGCACGTCGCCCTCGAACCCCGCCAGGGCCTCGCGCGCCTGTGCGACCGCGTGGCCGGTGCCGAGTTGTTCGGCCTGAAGCGCGGTGGCGATGCCGAGCGGCGCGACCGCCTTTTCGACCTGCTCGCGCCCTGCCCCGGTCACCACGACGGTCCTTGCCGGATGCAGCGCCGCCGCGCTCGCGACCAGGTGCAGCAGCATCGGCCGTCCGGCGATCGGGTGGAGCACCTTGTGCAGGTCGGATTTCATCCGCGTGCCCTTGCCGGCGGCGAGGATCACGACTGCGATCGGGTGCGCGGGGATGCGCGCGGAGGACTGCGCCGAAAACGGTTGGTCGTTGGAATGCGTCGTCATGGAAGGATCGCTGCCACGAAAGCCTTGCCAATTCCATAGCGTCGCTGGCAGGCCCGCACGCAATGACGCATTTTTCTTTCGATATCGTCGGGTTCGACCTCGACGGCACGTTGCTCGACACCAGTGGAGACCTTGCCGCCGCGGTCAACCACGCGCTCGCATCGGTCGATCGCCCGCCCCTGACCGTCGAGCAGGTCAAGCCGATGATCGGCGGCGGCGCGCGGCACATGCTCAAGCAGGGCCTGACCGCGACCGGCGGCTATGACGAGGCGATGCTCGACACGCTGCACGCGGACCTGCTCGCCTATTACGAGGCGAATATCTGCGTGCTGACAAAGCCTTATCCGGGCGTGATCGATGCGCTGGATGCTCTGGCGGCGACGGGTGTCACGCTGGGCATCGTCACCAACAAGATCGAACGGTTCGCGCGGACCGTGCTCGGCGAACTCGGGCTGACCGACCGGTTCGCGTGTATTCTCGGCGGCGATACGATGGCGGAATCGAAGCCGTCGCCGATGCCGATTCACGAGATGGTACGGCTCTGTCGGAAGTCCGGGGGTGGAGAAGGACGCGCGGCGTTCGTCGGCGATTCGATCTTCGACATCCAGGCCGGGAAAGCGGCGGGACTGCCGACGATCGCGTGCAGCTTCGGCTTCCTGATGCAGCCGGTCGCGGAGCTCGGCGCCGACGCGGTGATCGATGGGTATGAAGACTTGCTGCCGACGCTGGAAGGATTGGCCCGATGAGGCAGGAACGCGATTTGACGCGTCTTTTCCAGGTGCTGCTGGCCGCCGCGATCGTGTTCGCGCTGACGATGGCCTTGCTGCCCAAGCCGCCGCACATGCCGATCGATCGCTTTGGCGACAAGTTCGAGCACATGCTCGCCTTCGCGACGCTCGCGGCGCTGGCGTCGTTCGCCTATCCAGCCGCGCGTGCGCTGAAGGTGCTCGAACGGCTGTCCTTCCTCGGCGCGATGGTCGAGGTGCTGCAATCGATCCCGTCGCTGCACCGGGATTGCGACATTCGCGACTGGATCGCCGATACGATCGCGATTGCGGTGGTGGTCGGGATCATCGCGCTGATCCGCAGCAGTCGACCGCCGCGGCTCCGCACGCTGCACTAGGCCTTTCGCCACTTGGTCCAGAGATGGCGCGCGAGCATCGCCGGCGGCATGCGCAGCCAGTGCGAGCGGATATAGAAGACGAGACGCGTAATGGGGCGGGTCGGCCTGCCCCAGTCGTCGCGCGCGATCAGCCGGCGCAGGAAGAGACGATCGATACCGTGTGCCTCGCCGTCACCGAACAGTGCCTCCACCAGTCTTAACGATCGCGCGACCTTTCGGTGCAGACCGTGCCTGCGAGCGTCCGCATCCAGGCCTTCGGTGCCGAACTCCTCGACGAGGCACCGGATATCCCACAGATTACGCAGGCCACCCGCCAGATCGCCGTCGGCGAACAGGTGCGCGGCGGCGTGGACGATCATGCCGTTCGAGGACAGCGTACGCAGACCGTTGCCGAGCGGAACACTGTCGGCGATCAGCGCGTCCGCATCCGGCGTGATCCGTGCGGTCAGCGGCAGGATCGTGTGGTGGACGTCGATCATCCGGTCGCGCTCGCGGTGGATCAGCGGCGGGAGCTCGTGCATCCAGCGGCGGTAATAGGCGTCGTCATACGGGTCGGGCTTCACCCACTCCCAGCCCGCGGCAAGCAGCGCCGCCTCGACCGCATCGAGCGCGGGGCGTGGCACCAGGATATCGAGATCGCCGATCGATCGCCCCTGCCCCGCGGACAGCCCAGCCGCGACGAACGCGGTACCCTTCAGCAGCACGACCGGACAGTCGACCGACGCGAGCGCGCGGCGCGCCATCTCCGCCTCCCACAGCGCGGCGCGGCGGCCCTGCTCGGCGGCGGCACGCGCGTCGGCGAGGATTCTTTTCACCGCACCCGGCATGGGCAGGCCGTCGAGCCGCACCGACAGCGTGCCGATCAATTGCTCCGCCCGCGCCATCGCGAGCAACGCGGTCCAGCCGTCCGCATCGAGCCAGGCGACGCTGGCGGGATCGGCGAGGGCGCGCGCGAGGATCCGGGCGTCGGTCACAATGTTGCCCACAGCGCCTCGACCTGCGCGATCGCGTGCGGACCATCGGGATAGTCGATCGCCACCGAGAGGACGCCCGCGATCAGTGTGGTCAGCGCACGGAACCCAGCTTCGCCGAGCGCGGTGTAATTGGTCGACGCCTGCGTCATCCTGATGAACGCCTCGGCAGGGGGCACCGGCCGCGTGTCCGGCTCGAAACCGTAGCGCGGGAACAGCAGCAACGCAGGGATGGCGGGCACGTCCATCGCGCCGATCGCCCGCGCGTCGGGGACCATGTGGCGGATGTCGCCCTTGGGCGTCGCCGGCATCAGCGGCCCCATCCGCGCGTTCGACCATGCCGCCTCGGCCGCGGCTACGCCAGCGTTCTTCAGGCTGATCAGGCGCGGGAAGGCGTGCACCAGACCGGTCGCGGGATCGAGCAGCGCGAATTCGTCGCCCATGAACCGCCAGCCCTTCGCCGCGAGCAACGTCGCGAGCGTCGACTTCCCCGCGCCGGACTCGCCGGTCATCAGCAACGCCCGGCCATCGCGCTCGACCGCGGACGCGTGCAGTAGGAGATAGCGCCGCGCGCCCAGCGCCATCTGGAGGTTCATCGCCATTTCCGCCGCGAGCAGGCCTTGCCGGAGCGGCAAGGGTGCGGCTTCGGGTAGCATGTAATCGCCGCCGATCTCGACCGAGGGGCGGATCAGCCGGCGCCACGGTCGGCGCGCGAACAGGCGGACGGTGAAGTCCGCTACGCCGTCTTCGGGCTTCGGATAGTCGCGATACAGCGTTTCGAGTTGGTCGATCGGCGCGCGCCAGTCGGAGCCGATGCGAAAACCGACCGGGCCGATGCGAACGGAGAAGGCATGCCTCACAGGCGCTCGACGAGCCCGGCTTCGATCAACTCGTCTAGCCGCGCCGCCAACGCATCACGATCCGCGTCTTCGAGGTCATAGTCGTCGCCCAGACGACCGAGCAGCGCATCGAGCGACAACGTGCCCTCGCCGAGTATCGCGAGAATCTGCGGTGCGGGTTCGGTCAGGAGGTGCGTGATGCCGGACGCGCGATGATAGACCGCGGTGAATTCGTCGAGCGGTGCGATCAGCAGGCCGCCCTCTTCGGGCGCTCGAAAGATCGCGGGCTGCACGGCCGCTTTGTCGATCACGGCCTGCACGGCCTCAGCCGCGCGGCATCTGCAACGAAGCGAAGCAGGTGAAGCCGCCCTGGCCACGCTGCAACCGGCGGATATATTTGACGTAGGCGCGGCTGCGGTCCGAATCGGTGCCCGGAAGCGTGCTGCCATTGGCCATCGCGCGCCTGACCTCTTCGCCCTTGAACGCGCGGTTCGATGGCGGGAACGCGCCCTTCGTACGCGCCGGAACGACCTTGCCGTCGCGATCGATATAGCCGCCCGCGCGGCTCCGGTCGGGTACTGCGATTTCGCAAGTCAGCACCGAACCCACGGTCTGCGCGAGCGCGGGACGGATCGACACGACCGCCCCTGCGCCAACCGCACCGAGCGCGAGGACGCGGCGGCGTGTCGGGACGTCGGTATCCGGCATCTGATCCTGGTCGGGTCGGGTATCGTCGCTCATGGTGCCCCTGCTATACCCCCCAGTTATACCGAAGCCCTTTCACAATCCTGAAGCGCTGACAATATAGCCGTGCGGATCGTATCGAACTAGGACGCAACGGCGCCGCGTACACGCGCCTTGGAGACCATGATGCTTTCCGGATTTGGCCTGCGCACATTTTGGGCGATCGTCGTCGTATTCGTCGCCGCCGTCGCGGTGTTCGCGATCACACGCGACGTGCAGGGCGCGATCGTCGCGCTGGTTGGCGGGATCGCCGCCGCGCTGGTGGCTGCCGGCACCGGGGACGAGGCGCCTGCCCTGGACGACGCGACGAGCGTGTCGCCGTCGGTGCTCGACGATGTGCTGGATGCGATCGTCGCGCCGGTGATGCTGGTGGAAGATGGTCGCGTGGTGGTCGCCAATCGTGCTGCGCGGACGTTGCTCGGCGCGCATATCCTTGGCGAGGACGCGCGCGTCGCAATCCGCCATCCTGCCGCCGCCGAGCGTCTCGGGACGCCGGGGCCGATCGACGGCGAGCGGCCGATCGAACTGGTCGGGCTCGGCACGCGCGATCAGCGCTGGGAGATGCTGCTCAGCGAGACGTCGGAGGGCCAGCGGATCGTCCACCTCGTCGACCAGACCGGCAACTATGCCGCCGAACGGATGCGGATCGATTTCGTCGCCAATGCGAGCCACGAACTTCGCACGCCCCTGGCTTCTATTCTCGGATTTATCGAGACACTCCGTGACGAAGCCGGCGAGGATGCCGAGGTTCGCGCGCGGTTCCTGAAGGTGATGGACGACGAGGCGCGACGGATGCAGCGGCTGGTCGAGGATCTGATCTCGTTGTCGCGCATCGAGGCGGAGAAGTTTCGCCTGCCCGATCAGGCGGTCGATCTCGCGCGTCTCGTGGAGGATACGCGTGAGGAACTGGCGGATGCGGCGGGCGATCGCGGGCGGGATCTGGTCGCGACGATCGATCCGGGTATCGCCGCGGTGTCGGGCGACCGCGTCCAGCTGTCGCAGATGCTCCACAACCTTATCGGCAACGCGATGAAATACGGGCGCGCCGGGACGCCGGTGACGATCGACCTGAAGCGCGACGATGCCGGGATGATCCGCCTGTCGATTCGCGACGAGGGCGACGGGATCGCGGCGGTGCACATTCCGCGGCTGACCGAGCGCTTCTATCGCGCCGATGCCGGGCGCAGCCGGTCGTTGGGCGGCACGGGGCTCGGGCTGGCGATCGTCAAGCACATCGTCGAGCGGCACCGCGGTCGGCTCGATATCGCGAGTCAGGTCGGCGTCGGGACAGTCGTTTCGGTCATCCTGCCCCCGAGCGGCGGGGCGACCAAAGGCGCTGTCATAAAAGGGTAACCCAAGTGTCACACAGGATCGTCTTAAGTACCGCTAAGGCCGGTGCATGACGGGAATTCTGGTGCAGCGGTTCGTTCTTCTAGGGGTGTTTGGGGCTCTGGCCGCGTGCGTCGATCAGGCGAACGGTGGCGGGGCGGGCTCGCGCGACCAGATCACCGCGGTCGGGTCGTCGACGGTCTATCCGTTCACGACGATGATCGCCGAGCAGCTTGTCGCGAACGATCCCGATGCGAAGGCGCCGGTGATCGAATCGACCGGGACGGGCGCAGGGATGAAGCTGTTCTGTGCCGGCGTCGGTGCGGCGCATCCCGATATCGAGGATGCGTCGCGGCGGATGAAGGCAAGCGAGTACGCGACGTGCGCTAAGAACGGCGTGCGCGACGTGATCGAGATCCAGGTCGGGATCGACGGGATCGCCTTTGCCGAGGCGAAGAACGGCCCCAAGATGCAGCTGACCCCGACCGATCTCTACAAGGCGCTCGCCGCCAATCCGGGGGGCAAGGTGAACACGGCTCGGGTCTGGCGCGACGTCAATCCTGCGCTGCCCGCGGTGCCGATCCAGGTCTACGGGCCACCGGCCACCAGTGGCACTCGCGATGCGCTGGCCGAGCTGATCCTGACCAAGGGGTGCGAGGCGAGCGATCCTTCGGCCAAGGCGCTCGCGAAGTCGGATGCCGAGGCGCACAAGGCGCTGTGTACGCGGGTGCGCGAGGACGGCGTGTACGTCGATGCGGGCGAGAACGACAATCTGATCGTCCAGAAATTGCAGTCGAACCCCAATGCGATCGGCGTGTTCGGGTATAGCTATCTCGAAGAGAACAAGGACGACGTGAACGGGGTGTCGATCTCGGGTGTGGCGCCAACCTATGCGACGATCGCGGACAACGCGTATCCGGGGTCTCGGCCGCTGTATATCTATGTGAAGAAGGCGCATCTGACCGCGATCCCGGGACTGCGCAACTTGTTGAAGCTGTATGCGGCGAACTGGGGGGCGACGGGGCCGTTGGTGAAGCGGGGGTTGATTGCTTCGCCGGCGGCGGTTCAGGCGCGGTCGGCGGCGATTATCGCGAACGAGACTGTGCTGGATCCGGCGGTGTTGTCGTGATGTGTGTTTCGCATAGCCGCACCTCCTCCCTAGTTCCCCCGCGAACGCGGGGGCCCCGGAGCCACACGCGCTATCCTGGCTTAGCTGGACCCCCGCGTCCGCGGGGGAACGAGAGGCTTGCGATGCGGGCTGATCGTTTCACGACCACCCCGGCGAAGGCCGGGGCCCAATTGGGCACCGTTGCATTGGTGAGCACAGCCCGTCGTTACTTCGACCTCCCCAATTGGGCCCCGGCCTCCGCCGGGGTGGTTGCTCTAGGAGGGCACGCCTGATGTCCCCCATAGCCCTCCTCTTCCTCGTCCTCGGCCTAGGCCTCATCGGCTGGCTGACCGCGCGCGTCCGCGCCACGCGCTTCCGCGCCGGCAGCACCGTGCGGTTCAGCTCGCTGCCGTCGCATCACGGCTGGTACGTCGCGTTGTGGACCGCGATCCCGCCGCTCGTCTTCCTCGTCGTCTGGTCGATGACCGCACCCGCGCTCGTCACCGATGCCGTGCTCGCCACGCCAGCCGCGATCCAGCTCCCCCCGCCCGGCTTCGACCGCGCCTCGATCCTGTCCGAAGCGCGTAGCCTCGCGGAAGGTCGCAGCTTCGGCGCGTTCCACGGGCTCGCCCGCACGCTCGCCCCCTCCTACGCCGCGGCACAATCGCGCTACGACTGGATCGCCACCGCCGCCGCGTTGCTGCTCGCCTTCGCCGGCGGTGCGTTCGCCTTCACCCGCGTGAAGCCCGGGTTCGGTGCACGGACGCAGGTCGAGCGGGTCGTTATGCTGATGCTGCTCGGTGCGTCGCTGATCGCGATCCTGACCACGGTCGGCATCGTCGCGTCGCTGCTGTACGAGTCCGCGCGGTTCTTTCACGTAGTGCCGATCACCGACTTCCTGTTCGGCACGCACTGGAGCCCGCAGGTCATCGACGCACGCGATCCGGGCGCGTCGCTCGGCGCGGTGCCGTTGTTCTGGGGAACGTTCTTCATCGGCGCGGTGATCGCGATGATCGTCGCCATTCCGTTCGGGTTGATGAGCGCGATCTACCTCACGCAATATGCCGCGCCGAACACGCGCAAGTGGATGAAGCCGATCCTCGAGGTGCTCGCGGGCGTGCCGACCGTCGTCTACGGTTATTTCGCCGCGCTGACCGTCGCGCCGGCGGTGCGTGACCTTGCCGTATCAGTCGGGATCAGCTGGGCGTCGTCGGAAAGCGCGCTGGCCGCCGGCCTCGTGATGGGCATCATGATCATCCCGTTCGTGTCGTCGATGGCGGACGATTCGATCGCAGCGGTGCCCTCGTCGATGCGCGACGGGAGCCTCGCGATGGGCGCGACCTCGTCCGAGACGATTCGCCGCGTGCTGCTCCCCGCAGCCCTGCCCGGTGTGGTCGGGGGCGTGTTGCTCGCCGTTTCGCGGGCGATTGGCGAGACGATGATCGTCGTGATGGCCGCGTCCGGCGTCGCCACGCTGACGCTCAACCCGTTCGCCAGCACCACCACGGTCACCAAACAGATCGTCGACCTGCTGACCGGCGAGGCCGAGTTCGACAGCCCCAAGACGCTTGCCGCATTCGCGCTCGGCCTGACGCTGTTCGTGGTCACGCTCCTTCTCAACATCGTCGCGCTGCGCGTCGTCAAACGGTACCGTGAAGCCTATGAGTGACACGCTCGTGCCCCAACTTCCGGTGACCAATGCCGAACCGGTGCGCCGCGTGCCGACCGACTGGGCGACGCAGGCGATGCAATCGCGCATCCGCCGCCGCTACGCATCCGAACGCCGCTTCCGCTTCGCCGGGCTCGCCGCGGTGTGGCTGTCCGCCGCGTTCCTCGCCTATCTGCTGATCACGATGGTGATGCAGGGCGCGAGCGGGTTCGTGGAGACGCGCGTGTCGCTCCCGGTCGATCTCGCCGCTGCCAAGCTGCCGATCGAGCCCGCCCGCCTCGTCGGTCGCGGCGCCGATCTCGCACTCGCCGGCGCAGGGCTGGAAGGCACCGTCGACCTCGCCGCGACCAAGGCGTTCGGCAAGGACGGCACCGACCTGCTGTCCGACGGCGCCTGGGCGGTGGTCCGCGATGCGATCAAGGCCGACCCGTCGCTGCTGCAGCGCAAGAGCGTGTTCGAAGTCCCCGTCTCCAGCCCGATCGACGTCGCCGCCAAGGGCAACGGCACGCGCGATGCCGAAGCGATCGTCGCGCGGCTGAAGGCGAGCGGCGCGCTGACCCGTGGGTTCAACGCGGGCTTCCTCACCTCGGCGGACTCGACCGATGCGACGCGCGTCGGGATCTGGGGGGCGTTCAAGGGCTCGCTGCTGACGATGATCGTCACGCTGTTGCTGGCGTTCCCGATCGGCGTGCTGTCGGCGCTGTACCTCGAGGAATATGCGCCGAAAAACCGCTGGACCGACCTGATCGAGGTGTCGATCAACAACCTCGCGGCGGTCCCTTCGATCATCTTCGGCCTGCTCGGGTTGGCCGTGTTCCTCGGCACGTTCGGCATGCCCCGCTCGGCACCTATAGTGGGCGGCCTGACGCTCGCGCTGATGACGATGCCCGTCATCGTCATCGCCGGGCGCAACGCGATCAAGGCCGTCCCCCCATCGATCCGCGATGCCGCGCTCGGGATCGGCGCGTCGCCGGTGCAGGTCGTCTTCCACCACGTCCTGCCGCTCGCGCTGCCCGGCATCCTCACCGGCACCATCATCGGCATGGCGCGTGCGCTCGGCGAGACCGCGCCGCTGCTGATGATCGGCATGCGCGCGTTCATTGCAGCCCCACCGTCCGGGCTAAGCGACCCCGCGACCGTGCTGCCCGTCCAGATCTTCCTGTGGTCCGATCAGGTCAGCCGCGGCTTCGTCGAGAAGACCTCCGCCGCGATCATCGTCCTGCTCGTGTTCCTGCTCGCGATGAACGGCGTCGCGATCTACCTCCGCAACCGATTCGAGACCCGCTGGTGATGCCAAAACATTCTAAGCCCCCCATCCTCAAGATGACGGCGCGCAACGTCTCCGTCGCCTACGGCAGCAAGATCGCGATCAACGACGTCTCGATCGACGTCGACCAGGACGAGGTGGTCGCGTTCATCGGCCCGTCGGGCTGCGGCAAGTCGACCTTCCTGCGCACGCTCAACCGCATGAACGACACCGTTGCCAGCGCGCGCGTCACCGGCGAGATCAAGCTCGACGGCCAGGACATCTATTCGCCCGACATGGACGTGGTGCAGCTCCGCGCCCGCGTCGGCATGGTGTTCCAGAAGCCCAACCCGTTCCCGAAATCGATCTACGAGAACGTCGCCTACGGCCCGCGCATCCATGGGCTGGCCGGCGCGAAGGCGGACCTCGACCGGATCGTCGAGAAGTCCCTGCGCCGTGCGGGCCTGTGGGACGAGGTCAAGGATCGCCTCTCGGACAGCGGTACTGCGCTATCGGGCGGCCAGCAGCAGCGGCTGTGCATCGCGCGTGCGATCGCGGTCGATCCCGAGGTCATCCTGATGGACGAACCGTGCTCGGCACTCGATCCGATCGCGACCGCCAAGATCGAGGAGCTGATCCACGAACTGCGCGGCCGCTACGCGATGGTGATCGTCACGCACAACATGCAGCAGGCGGCGCGCGTCAGCCAGAAGACCGCGTTCTTCCACCTCGGCACGCTGGTCGAATACGGCAACACCTCGGACATCTTCACCAATCCCCGCGAAGAGCGGACCAAGGATTACATCACCGGCCGTTACGGCTGAGTCGGGAAACGACCATGAACACGCATACGGTCAAGGCCTTCGACAACGACATCGGCGAGCTCCGCGGGTTGATCTCGCAGATGGGCGGGCTCGCCGAGGACGCTATCGACAAGGCGATGCAGGCGCTGCAACGCAACGACCTCGCGCTCGCCGAGCAGGTCCGCGTCGCCGACAAGCAGATCGACGTCATCGAGGCGGAGGTCGAGCGGCTCGCGGTGCGGATCATCGCCCTGCGCGCGCCGATGGCGGTCGATCTTCGCGAGGTGGTCGCCGCGCTGAAGATCGCGGGCGTGGTCGAGCGGATCGGCGACTACGCCAAGAACATCGCCAAGCGCGTGCCGATGATCGAGAGCGAGCACCGGATCGAGCCGATCTCGATCCTGCCCGCGATGGGCCGGATGGCGAGCGAGATGGTCCACGACGTGCTCGACGCGTTCGCCGCGCGTGATGCGGAAGAAGCGGTGCGGGTGGTCGAGAGCGACAATGCGCTCGACGATTTCTACGACAGCATTTTTCGCACGCTGGTGACCTACATGGTCGAGAACCCCAAGACGATCAGCCAGGTCGCGCATCTGCTGTTCGTCGCGAAGAACCTCGAGCGGATCGGCGACCACGCCACCAACGTCGCCGAGATGGTCTATTTCGCCGCGACCGGCACGCAGATGGTCGATCGCGAACGCGGCATAAAGAAGGAGCAGGCATAATGGCACGCGCGAAGATGCTGCTGGTCGAGGACGACGCCGCCCTCGCCGAATTGCTGGTCTGGCATTTCAAGCGCGAGGATTTCGAGATCGCGCATACCCCCGATGGCGAGGAAGCGCTGCTGCTCGCCAAGGAGAAGGTGCCCGACATCGTCCTGCTCGACTGGATGGTCGAGGGGCTTTCGGGGATCGAGGTGTGTCGTCGCCTGCGCCGCGCACCCGAGACGCAGAACGTGCCGATCATCATGCTGACCGCGCGTGGTGAGGAGGAGGATCGCGTGCGGGGCCTCGAAACCGGTGCCGACGATTACGTGACCAAGCCGTTCTCGCCGCGCGAACTCGTCGCGCGCGTCGGGGCGGTATTGCGCCGCGTCCGCCCTGCCCTTGCAGGCGAAGCGCTCAGCTATGCCGACATCGAGATGGACACCGTCGGGCACAAGGTCCGCCGCTCGGGTGAAGTCGTGTCGCTCGGACCGACCGAGTTCCGGCTGCTGAAGCATTTCCTCGAGCATCCGGGCTGGGTGTTCTCGCGCGAACGCCTGCTCGATGCGGTGTGGGGGCATGACAGCGATATCGAGAGCCGGACGGTCGACGTGCACATCCGGCGACTGCGGAAAGCCATCAATGTCGGTGAGCGACCGGACATCATCCGCACCGTTCGTTCGGCGGGCTATTCGCTCGATACGGGCGGATAACGAGACTGTCCCGCGGTGGGGCGAATGGAATCGGATGCGAAACGAAGGACCCAAGCACGACTTAGTGCGTTCAGACGTCGCGCTACCAAAATGGTGCACCCATTTAGGAGATTCGTATGAAGTCCATTCTCTTCGCTGCCGCCGCTCTTCTCGCGTCGCCCGTGATCGCCCAGACGACGCCGCCGGCAGACCCCGCCGCGCAGACCGCGCCCGCGGACCAGGCGGCACCGGCCGATCCCGCAGCGCCTGCCGATCCTGCGATGGCCGCTCCTGCCGATCCGGCAGCAGCACCCGCCGCACCGATGGCACCGCCAGCACCCGCCGGTGGCGTGACGTTCGGCCAGCCGACCGTGACCCCGCCGACGCCAGCACCCGCCGAGTATCCGGTGTGCTCGAAGACGGTCAAGGACGGCTGCCGCAACCGCGGCGGCAAGTAAGTCCGGCGGCAAGCGGCGGGTGATCCTGCCGCTTGCCTAGCTGGCTTTACGTTCTAGGAAAGGCGCTCCAACTATAAGAGAGGGGCGCCTTTTCCATGTCTGAGAACTATGAATCTATCAGCTTTGAAGATCGGGTCGCGATCGTCACCGGCGCAGGCGGTGGCCTGGGTCGTGAATACGCGCTCGAACTCGCCCGCCGCGGCGCGAAGGTCGTGGTCAACGATCTGGGTGCATCACGCGACGGCACCGGCCATTCCGACGCCGCGCTGAAAGTCGTCGAGGAAATCGAAGCGGCCGGCGGCGAGGCGATATCGAACGGCGGCAGCGTCACCGACTACGACCAGATGGTCGAGATGGTCGCCCGCGCCTCCGAGAAATGGGGCGGCGTCCACATCCTCATCAACAACGCCGGCGTGTTGCGCGACAAGAGCTTCGCCAAGATGGAGCCTGCCGACTTCAAGTTCGTCGTCGACGTCCACCTGAATGGCTCGGCCAACGCCACCAAGGCGGTCTGGGACACGATGCGCGCGCAGAATTACGGCCGCATCCTGATGACCGCGTCGTCGACCGGTCTCTACGGCAACTTCGGGCAGGCGAACTACGGCGCCGCCAAGCTGGGTCTTGCCGGCCTGACCAAGACGCTCGCAATCGAGGGCGCGAAGAACAACATCAAGGTCAACACGATCGCGCCCACCGCGGGCACGCGGATGACGCAGGACATCTTCCCCGAGGAAGCGTTCAAGGCCTTCTCCCCCGACAAGGTCGCGCCAGCGGCAGTCTTCCTCGTCTCGGAGGATTCCCCGACCAACATGATCGTCGGTGCCGGCGCCGGCGTGTTCCAGGCGGCGTACGTCACGCTGACGCAGGGCAAGTTGCTGACCGGCGACGACCTGTCGGTCGAGGGTGTCGCGGCGCACTGGGACGCGATCATCGACCGCACGGGCGAAATCGTCCCGCAGTCGGGCTCGGAACAGTCGATGACTATCCTGAGCAAGTTGCAGGGGCGGTAAACGGCGGATCAATGGCACGTCGATCCTCCCCCGCCAGGGGGAGGTGGCAGGCACTTGCCTGACGGAGGGGGAGGCGAACGATGACCATCGTTCCGTGTCCTCCCCCTCCGTCACCTTCGGCGACACCTCCCCCTTGCGGGGGAGGATTCAAGCATTGAACGCCAGCCTGCTATCGCGGCTCGCGCATTTGCCAGACCACGCGGCCAATGACGGCGATCGCTCCGCTAGGCACAACCGCCGCGTCCGGATTATCGCTCGTCGCCACTAGCGCACCGCGTACCAGGGCAACGCGCTTCACCATCACCGCGTCGTCGATCCGGATGACATACACACCTCCCTTTGCGCGCGGCGTACGGTCGGCCGTGTCGACCACGATGTGATCACCGTCGAACAGGCCCGGCTCCATCGAATTGCCGCGCACGCGGATGATCGCCGCCTGCCCGTCCCTTAGCCCGAGTTTTCGCGCGAGGCCGGGGTCGAGCATGTCGGTGCCAAGCACGATCTCGCCGTCGACCAGCGCGCCCGGCCCCGCCGACGCCGCGACGTCGAGCTTGCGGATGCGGAACCCTGCCGGCCGGTCGGCGGGTGCGCCCAGCGTTGCCTCGCTCACACCCAGATAGTCCGACAGCAATCGGCGGTCGCGTTCGCCGAGCACCCGCGGCGATCCGCGCCGGACATATTGCTGGAGATACGCCGCGTTGCGCCCCAGCATCGCCGACAGCGCCGCCAGACTGTCGCCGCGCGCCGCGGCCAGCGTTGCCAGCGCGGTTCTTGGATCGGGATTTGACACGGTTATAGCCACGCCCGAACCGTAGCGTAGGAATGTTCCTAGACAAGTAGGATTTGCCGGAACAGATCGAGAACACAGGCAAGGACTCGGCCAGGGACTCGGGACCAGAACAGGAAGGAGCGACCATGTCCGTTCTCATCAAGATCGACCGATATCTGCGGCAGACCGGCATGCCGACGTCGAAATTCGGCCGGTTGGCGGTCGGGGATCCGCGGTTGGTCCACGATCTCCGACTCGGTCGCCAGCCGCGCGCGCCGATGGTGGCGCGGATCGAAACCTTCATAGAACGGCACGGCGCGTGAGGATGGACGCGATCCGCGGCCCCGATGCGGGCACGCTGTTGATCCGCGCGCTTCGCGGCCATGCGGGGGCGGCAGGCCTGACGATGCACGTCGAGTCGATCGCGTGCACGCCGTGGGCGAGCGCGACCTTCGTCGGCACGCTGCACCGGCTGACGATCGCGGCGACGCCCGTACCCGGTCTTCGAGACTGGATCGACGCGTTGCCCGAAGCGGAGTTTGCGATGCGCGGGCATATCGTCGCCGATCTGGTGGTCGACCGCATCGAGTCGATCGGCGACCGCGAGCATGTGACGATCGCGGTACTGACGCTGATCGACGCGTAAACGTCTCGTCAGGGGTGGACTTTCGCTGGCCGAACCACGAAGTCGGCGGTCAACGAAGGAGATTCATATGGCCGGGATGGGCAAGTTCGACTGGGCGGATCCGTTCCTGCTCGACGATCAGTTGAGCGAGGACGAGCGGATGATCCGCGACAGCGCGAAGGCCTATGCCGACGACAAGCTCGCGCCCCGGATCATCGACGCGTTCCAGCACGAGCATACCGATCCCGCGATTTTCCGCGAGATGGGCGCGCTAGGGCTGCTTGGGCCGACGATCCCCGAGGAATATGGCGGCGTCGGCGCGTCCTATGTCGCCTACGGCCTCGTCGCGCGCGAGGTAGAGCGGATCGACTCGGGCTATCGCTCGATGATGTCGGTGCAGTCGAGCCTCGTGATGTACCCGATCAACGCGTTCGGGTCCGAGGAGCAGAAGCGCAAATACCTGCCCAAGCTCGCGACCGGCGAATGGATCGGCTGCTTCGGGCTGACCGAGCCGGATGCGGGGTCGGATCCCGGCGGGATGACGACGCGCGCGAAGAAGACGGCCAACGGCTATGTGATCTCGGGCGCGAAGACGTGGATCTCGAACTCGCCGATTGCGGATGTGTTCGTGATCTGGGCGAAGTCCGACGAGCATGGCGGGGGCATCCGCGGGTTCATCCTGGAACGCGGGATGAAGGGGCTGGAGACGCCCAAGATCGAGGGCAAGCTGTCGTTGCGCGCGTCGATCACCGGGATGGTGATGATGGACGAGGTCGAGGTCGGCGATGACGCGCTGCTGCCCGACGTGCAGGGGTTGAAGGGGCCGTTCGGCTGCCTCAATCGCGCGCGGTACGGAATTTCCTGGGGTGCGCTAGGTGCGGCGGAGTTCTGTTTCCATGCAGCGCGGCAATACGGGCTGGACCGGAACCAGTTCGGGACGCCGCTCGCGGGGCGGCAGCTGTTCCAAAAGAAGCTGGCGGACATGGAGACCGAGATCGCGCTCGGGCTGCAGGCGTCGTTGCGCGTCGGGCGGCTGATGGACGAGGGCCGATTCGCGCCTGAGATGGTCTCGATCGTGAAGCGCAACAACGTCGGCAAGGCGCTCGATATTGCGCGGATGTCTCGCGACATGCATGGCGGGAATGGGATTTCTGGCGAGTATCAGGTGATGCGTCATTTGATGAACCTGGAGACGGTCAACACGTATGAGGGTGCGCATGACGTGCATGCCCTGATCCTCGGGCGGGCGATCACGGGTATCGCTGCGTTTTGATCGAATTAGGCAGTTTGTTTCCCCGCGAAGGCGGGGACCCAGTCTGGGCTCCCGCCTTCGCGGGAGAACATAGGTGAAGGACACGCCCCTCGCCGGTTTGAAGGTGGTCGAACTCGCCCGGATCCTTGCGGGTCCTTGGGCGGGACAGGTTCTTGCCGATCTCGGTGCCGACGTCGTCAAGGTCGAGAGCCCGGCCGGTGACGACACGCGAACCTGGGGGCCGCCGTTTATCGACAACCCTGACGGCAGCCGTGACGCTGCGTATTTCCATGCCGCCAACCGTGGGAAGCGGTCGGTCGTCGCCGACTTTACCACTAAGGAAGGCCAAGCGATCGTCCGCGACCTGATCGCCGATGCCGATGTCGTGATCGAGAACTTCAAGGTCGGCGGGCTCGCCAAATACGGGCTCGACTACGCCACGCTTGCGGCGATCAATCCGCGTGTCGTCTATTGCTCGATCACGGGGTTCGGACAGGACGGCCCTTACGCCCCCCGCGCGGGCTACGACTTCATCGTCCAGGGGATGAGCGGGATCATGGACCTGACCGGCGAGCCGGACGGCGCGCCGCAGAAGATTGGCGTCGCGTTCGCCGACATCATGACCGGGCTATATTCCGTGATCGCGATCCAGGCGGCGTTGGCGATGCGCGAGCGCACCGGCCGGGGTCAGCAGATCGACATGGCGCTGCTCGACACGATGACCGGGGTGCTGGCGAACCAGGCGATGAACTGGTTTGCGAGCGGCGTGTCGCCGACGCGGGTGGGGAATGCGCATATGAACGTGTGTCCGTATGCGGTGTTTCCGTGTGCCGATGGGTGGTTCATTCTGGCGGTCGGCAACGACGGGCAGTTCCGGCGGTTCTGCGACGCTATGGGCTTGCCCGAGATGCGCGACGATCCGCGGTTCGCGACCAATGCCGGGCGGTTGGCGTTCAAGGAATTGCTGTTCGCGGGGATCGAGGCGGCGACGTCTTTGGTGCCTAAGCTGGCCTTGCTGGCGCGGCTGGAGGCGGT
This sequence comes from Sphingomonas sp. CFBP 13603, assembly GCF_014892665.1. Lineage (NCBI taxonomy): Bacteria > Pseudomonadati > Pseudomonadota > Alphaproteobacteria > Sphingomonadales > Sphingomonadaceae > Sphingomonas > Sphingomonas sp. CFBP 13603. Next base: position 353,108 of record NZ_JADBIA010000002.1, read on the forward strand.
CGGGGTGCCGGCCGGGCCGATCAATACGGTCGCGCAGGCTTTCGACGATCCGCAGGTCGTCGCGCGGGGGATGGCGATCGACGTCGCGCGGCCGGATGGGTCGACGGTTCCCGGGCTGCGTACGCCGATCCGGTTTTCCGATGCCGATCTCGCGACCGGGCGGGCGGCGCCGATGCTGCCGAAACCACGGTCATCCTGACGAAAGTCAGGATCCAAAGCCACGTGCGCGAGCGTCCGTGGCTTTGGATCCTGGGTCGAGCCCAGGATGACGGATGGGGTTAGGCCGCGACCTCCGTCACTGGCTTCCGCGCATACAACCCGTACGCCAGGATCAGCGCGTAGCAGATCGCCGGGAGCAGCAGCGCGAAGTGCAGGCTGCCCGACTTGTCCGCCAGCATCCCCGTCAGATACGGGACAATCGCACCGCCGACGATCGCCGTGGCGATCACGCCCGAACCTTCCGCCGCGCGCTTGCCGAGACCTTCCGACGCCAGCGAGAAGATCGTCGGGAACATCACCGCGTTCATCAGGCCGATCGCGAGCAAGGCCCAGCCCGACAAAGCGCCCTCGGTGTTCGCCGAGATCAGGATCAGCGCCAGCGTCCCCGTCGCGACGCCCGCGAGGACCTTGCCCGGCGAGACCTTGTTCAGCACGTACGCGCCGATGAACCGGCCGACCAGCGCGCCGCCCCAGTAGAACGGCACATGTTTGCCCGCCGCGACGTCGCTCAGGCCCATCACGCTCGGCTGCATGAGATAGTTCACGATCAGCGAGCCGACCGCGACTTCGGCGCCGACGTACAGGAAGATGCACGCCGTACCCATCGCGAACCGCGGGCGCTTCAGCAGCGTGAACGCGTGGAAGATGCTGCCGGTCTGATCTTGCTCCTCGTTGAGCCGGTTGCGGCGGGTCCACACGACCGCGGCGACGATCAGCAGCGCGATCGCGAGGCCGATATAGGTGTGCACGACCGTCCGCGACGATTCCGTCCGGTACGCATCAAGGGCGGCGCCGGTGAGCGTCGAGGAGTCGACCGTGGCCAGCCCACCGAGGATCAGTGCGGAGCCGACATACGGGAAGATGGTGGTGCCGAGCGAGTTGAACGCCTGCGCGAACGTCAGCCGGCTCGAGGCGGACTTGGGATGGCCGAGCGCCGAGATCAGCGGGTTGGCGACGACCTGCACCACGGTGATGCCGGCGCCGAGCACGAACAGCGCGAACAGGAACATGCCGAAGCTCGCCTGGCCGGCGGCGGGGATGAACAACAGGCAGCCCGCGGTCATCGTCACGAGGCCGATCGACGCGGTCCGCATATAGCCGGCCTTGCGCACGATCGCCGCAGCGGGGATCGAGAACAGCGCATAGGCGAGGAAGAACGCCGACTGGACCAGCATGGCGGTCGCGTGGTCGAGCGTGAAGAGCTCCTTCATCTTGGGGATGATGATGTCGTTCAGCGAGGTGATGCCGCCGAAGATGAAGAACAGCGCGAACACGAACACGCGCAGATCGGGCGCGTCGTAGCCGTGGCTGGCATCGCCTCCGGCCGCTGGTGTGGATTTGGTATCGACGTGCATCGTGGTGCGCCCCCTCGCGGTATTATCCGCGCGACATAAGCCGGGGCGACGGCGCGTGGCAATGCCGCGTGGTGCGATCCTTCCCGGCGAGCTAGGACGGCGGGCATGAGCCGCTTCACCGTCAACAACGAACCGATCGAATACAAGCTCGACAACGAGACGCCGCTGCTGTGGGCACTGCGCGATGCGTCGAACCTGACGGGGACCAAATATGGCTGCGGCACCGGACAGTGCGGTGCGTGCACGGTGGATATCGACGGACGGGCTATGCGGAGTTGCCGCGTGCCGATCGGTTCGATCGAAGGGGCGTACGTCACGACGATCGAGGGGCTGTCACGCGAGCGCAATCACCCGGTCCAGCTGGCGTTTATCGCGGAGTCGGTGTCGCAATGCGGGTTCTGCATCCCGGGGATGATCATGGCCGCGGCAGCTTTGCTGAAGCGCAACGCGGACCCGAGCGAAGCGCTGATCCGCGAGCAGATCACGAACCTGTGCCGGTGCGGGGTGTATCCGCGCGTGGTCGAGGCGGTGCAACGTGCCGGGCGGGCGATGCGCGGAGAAGAGGTGATCCCCGCCGGGCCGCGGCCGGGGATCGATCCGGCGGACTCCGCGCGGCTGGTGCCGGCGCTGATGCCGCCGCCAGCGCGATAGGCGCTTCCCTCAGAACCAAGCATGTTCTCCCGCGAAGGCGGGAGTCCAGACTGGGCTCCCGCCTTCGCGGGAGAACAAGGTTCGCGATGAACATGTCGGCGGTTTCTACCACCCCGGAAGGCCGGGGCCCAATTGGAACGTCCGAAGTAATCGATCGCGCGCTTCGTTACTTGCCGCCCCCAATTGGGCCCCGGCCTTCGCCGGGGTGGGTACTTTCCAGTGACGAGCAACTGATCCCGCCTAAACCTGTCTAATCGCTGACGAACCCATTCAGCCTCTCAACACACGAGATCGAATAGACCCGCCATATTATAGGAGCCGGCTCGTGCGCCGGCAGTCGAGGACGACGGCAATGACGGGCAAGTTTCTCAAACTCTTGATGGCGGCTTCCGCGTTGGTGCCGGCAACCATGATGGCATCGACCGCGACCGCGCAACAGGTCGACCAGGACCGTGGTGACCGGGGCCAGCGTCCCGACCGCGGCCAGCGTCAGGATCGCGGCGATCATGGCCCACGTCCGGACGGACAACCCTTCCAGCAGCAGCGACCCGACCGCCCCGCCGCGCCCGATCAAGGCCAGCGCCCGCAACGCGCCGATCTAGGTACGCAGCCGCAAGTCCGCGGCGACCGCCCAGATGGTCAAGGCCGTGCCGATTGGAACGGGCAGCGCGGCGGGCAGCGCGGCGGGCAGCGTGGCGACGGACAGGCTTGGAACGGCCAAACCCGTCCCGACCCGCAGGCCGGCCAAAACCGCCCCGACTGGAACCGCGACCAGGGACGCCCCGGTTTCGATCGCGGCAACCAGCAGGCCGATCGCAACCAGTTCGATCGCAACGGCGGGCGCGGCGATTGGCGCCACGACGGGCGCAATGACCGGGGAGATTGGCGCAACGGCGGCCGCGATGGCTATCAGAACCGCCAGCCCAACCGCGCTTACGGCAACGTCCAGGGCTATGGCCGTGGCGGCTACAACCAGGGCCGTTACAACCAGGGCGGCGCGTGGAACCGCGGCTGGCGTAACGATAACCGTTATGCCTGGAGCAATTACCGCGCGTCGAACCGCGGCGCCTACCGCCTCCCGCGCTATTATGCGCCGAGCGGCTGGGGTTCGGGCTATCGTCGCTTCGGGGTCGGGTTTTCGCTGAACAGCATTCTGTACAACCAGAATTACTGGATCCAGGACCCGTACACCTACTGCCTGCCCGAAGCCTACGGTCCGTATCGCTGGGTGCGTTATTACAACGACGCGTTGCTGGTCGATCTCGACAGCGGCCGCGTGGTCGACACGGTGTACGACATCTTCTGGTAGGCTCCGGCCTGCCGGCACGCAGTAACAGGGGAGAGCCCCGCGGCGGTCCTGATCGCCGCGGGGCTCTTGCGTTTACCCCTCTTGCCTTTCGGGGCGAGTTCGCCAAATCCTGCGGCGTGGGTATCTTTTCAAAAGCCAAGAAGGTCGATCCGGCCGCGGCACTCCGCCAAGCCTTCGGATCTCAGGTCGCCGCGCGCCTCGACGCCAATCCGGCGGTGCAGCGCATCGCGATGGATACGGTGCAGTTCTATTACCAGGACAAGTTCCTCGATCCCGCGACGTGCAAGCGGCTGATCGCGGTGATCGATTCGAAGCGACGGCCGTCGACGCTGCTGTCCGATCGCCCGAACAGCAACTTCCGGACCAGCGAGAGCTGTGACATGGATCGCTGGTCGCCGGACGTGCAGCCGACCGACGAGGCGATCGCGACCTTGCTCGGGATAGACCTGCTCCACGGCGAGACGATGCAGGGCCAGCGCTATGCCCCCGGCCAGCAATTCCGCGCGCACCATGATTATTTCCACGAGTCCGAAAGCTATTGGGCGAAGATGCAGGAGCAAGGCGGCCAGCGCACCTGGACCGCGATGGTGTTCCTCAACGACGTCCCCGAAGGCGGCGCGACCTGGTTCCCGCAGGCCGGCGTGAAGATCGCGCCGAAGCGCGGCATGCTGCTGGCGTGGAACAACATGAACCCCGATGGGACACCCAACGGGCTGACGCTGCACGAGGGCATGCCGGTGGTCGAGGGCGTGAAGTATATCGTGACGAAGTGGTTTCGCGAGCGTCCGTGGATCAAGTGAGAGGCGCAAACCGACTCCAACATCGCTCGCCCCTCCCCTGTTGCGGATCCGCCCGGCGCGGATTCCCTATCTCGCCCCCCTCCCCGTTCGTCCTGAGTAGCCGTCGAGTAGCTGCGTCCGCAGCGTATCGAGACGGCGTATCGAAGGACAGGTGGGTGGCACGGAACCGATGCTTCGATACGCGCCCTCGATACGCTTCTACAAAGCTACTCGGTCGCTACTCAGCACGAACGGGGGAGGGGGCGTCCCTCCCTCATTGTTTCCCCGCGAAGGCGGGGACCCAGACTGGGCTCCCGCCTTCGCGGGAGAACATGACGCAATGGGTGCATGCGGTGGCAAGATCGCCTAACAACGCGCCCCCTCCCCGCTCGACAATCCCCCCACAGCCACTACGTCCCAAGGCATGACAGTTCTCGGCGTAACCTCCTCGATCCTCGGCCAGCCCTGGCGTTGGCGAGCCCTAGCGGCTGACGGCCGGGACGGCTTTACCGGCGACGACCTCGTCACCCAACTCCTGCTCGCGCGCGGCTGCCCCCGCGAGGCGCTCGACGCGCACCGCACGCCGTCGATCCGCGCGTTTATGCCCGACCCGTCGATCTTCCGCGACATGGACCGCGCCGCCGAGCGCCTCGCCGACGCCGTGCAGGCGCACGAACAGGTCGCGATCTTCGGCGACTACGACGTCGACGGCGCCACCTCCGCCGCGCTGATGGTGCTCGTGCTGCGCGATCTCGGCATCGAAGCCCGCCCCTACATCCCCGACCGTCTGCTCGAAGGCTACGGCCCCTCGGGCGAAGCGCTCGTCCGCCTCGCCGGCGAAGGCGCCACGCTGATCGTCACGGTCGATTGCGGCGCGCAGGCGTTCGACGCGCTCGACGCCGCCCGCGACGCGAAGGTCGACGTGATCGTCATCGACCACCACAAATGCTCGACCGCGCTCCCGCACGCGCTCGCGCTGGTAAACCCCAACCGCCTCGACGAGACCGAAGGCGCCGCGCACGGCCATCTCGCCGCGGTCGGCATGTGCTTCCTCGCCGCCGCCGCGCTCGTCCGCACGCTCCGCGCGCGCGGCTTCTTCAAGGACCGCGCCGAACCCAAGCTGATCGACCTGCTCGACATCGTCGCGCTCGGCACGGTTGCCGACGTCGCACAGCTCCGCGGCCTCAACCGCGCGTTCGTGTCGCAAGGCCTCAAGGTGATGGGCGCACGCAAGAACATCGGCGTCGCCGCGCTGATCGAGGCCTCGCGCCTGACCCGCAACCCGACCTGCACCGACCTGGGCTTCGCGCTCGGCCCGCGCATCAACGCCGGCGGCCGGGTCGGTCGCGCGGACCTCGGCGTCCGCCTGCTGACCACGCAGGACCCCGATGAAGCGCGCCAGATCGCCACCGAACTCGACCGCCTTAACGAAGAACGCCGCGCGATCGAAACCGCCGTACAAGAAGCCGCCGACCTCCTCTCCAGCCGCGACCGAGCGGTCGCCGTCGTCGCCGGCCACGGCTGGCACCCCGGCGTGATCGGCATCGTCGCCGGCCGCCTCAAGGAGAAGCTAGGCCGCCCCGCGATCGTCATCGCGATCGACGAGAACGGCATCGGCAAGGGCTCCGGCCGCTCGATCCCCGGCGTCGACCTCGGTGCGGCTGTGATGGCAGCCCGCGAACACGGACTGCTGGTGGCGGGCGGAGGCCACGCGATGGCCGCCGGCCTGACGATCAGCGAGGCCGCGATCCCCGCCTTCACCGACTTCCTCGAAGAGCGCCTTGCCGCCGCTGTCGAACGCTCGAACGGCGACCGAGCGCTCCTGCTGGACGCAGTGCTGGCAGCCGGCGGCGTCAACCCCGGCCTCGTCGAATCGATGGAAGCCGGCGGCCCCTACGGCATGGGCTGGCCAGCACCGCGCGTCGCGATGGGCCCGGTCCGCGTCATCAAGGCGGATATCGTCGGCAACGGCCACGTCCGCACGATCGTCGCCGGCGACGACGGCCGCAGCATCAAGGCGATGGCCTTCCGCTCGGCCGAGAGCGCCCTCGGCCAGGCGCTGCTCGGCGCCGCCCCCCACCGCAAGCTCTGGCTCGCCGGCCGCGCGAAGATCGACGACTGGTCCTCGCGGCCCTCGGCCGAACTCCATGTCGAGGACGCGGCATGGGCGGACTAAATTCTTGTATCGAAACGCTTGACGCCCCGCCCCCTTCCCCTTAGTCGGCCTCCACCACGCAGGCCCCTTCGTCTAGCGGTTAGGACGCGGCCCTTTCACGGCTGAAGCACGGGTTCGATTCCCGTAGGGGTCACCATAGTTGGGTTTCCAAGCACGCAGCGGTGAATGAGGCTCGATTGTCTCACGGCGACAATGACGCCAACTCTGCTGGCAAGGCTGGGTACGGCTGTTTTCAGCACGGGAAACAGCTTGGCTTCGGCATGCCACCCACCCTCTCACGATCGATAAGGCGGCAGGACGTGCGATAGATAGTCGGTCATCGCGTGCGTCTCGCCCGGTCCGAAGCATGCCCCGACATAGCCGTCCGGACGAACGAGACGCCGTTCGCCTTTCGCCAAGCCCAGTTGGCCGTTGTCATCGCGAAGCTGCCATCGCCGTCGATCGTCACGACGTTTACCCCGGCACGCGCCGGCACGTCCGCATCGCCGGCATCGCCCGCGACCAGCAACGTCCAGTGCGGACCAGCTAGCAGATCGTACAGGCGGCGAGGCTGCCCGGCGGCGCCCCGCAGCACGGAGTCGGGCATACGGTCGCCCGGCTGGATACCGTTCGAGCGCTCGGACATTCCGAATGCGAGCGACGAGCCGCGATACTTGAGATCGAGCTGGTGCACCTCCCGGCCGCGGCGCATGCCGCCGTGTCTGGCCTTGTCGAGCAGCCCTGCCGCTAGCCCCAGCATCCCGGCGGCGACAGGTCGACGCTCCTCCTCGTACGTATCGAGCAGCACCGGCGGGGCGCCGGCCAGCACCGCTGCCAGCTTCCACCCGAGATTATAGGCATCCTGCACGCTCGTGTTGAGGCCCTGTCCTCCCGTCGGCGGATGGATATGCGCGGCATCACCGATCAGGAAGACGTTACCGACCCGGTAGTGTTCGGCGAGCCGCGCGTTCATCGCATAGGCCGATGCCCAGTGAACCGCGCGGACGCGGATGACTGCCATGGATAGGCGCTCGTCGATAAACGCCTGCAAGCCCGCAACGGATAGGTCGGCCTCACCATCGAGCGCGATCGGTGCCTGCAATTGGAATATGTCACCATGCGGCAAGGGGCAGAACGATATCTGACGCGCCATGTCGCCTCCATTGAAACGATGCCACACGTCGCGGCCGAGGCCGTCGATCTCGATATCGGCGACGATGGCACGGACACCGAGCGTCTTTCCCGGAAACTCGACGGACAATGCCCGGCGGACAAACGAGCGACCACCATCCGCGCCGATAAGATACCGACACCGGATCGTCTGGATACCATCCGTGCCAGCGATGCTGGCCACGGCCGCGTCTCCGTCGTCGACAAAGCTGACCAGTTCCACGCCATACTCGACCCGGCCGCCTAGCTCGACGATCCGATCTCGTAGCACGGCCTCCGTACGAAATTGTGGAACGAGCAGGGGCATCCGATAGGGCTCGCCATCGGTGCTCGCTGCGATGCTGAACTCTTGCGTATCCTCGAAGCCTCCGTCGATCCCGTAGACGCGCTGCGGCGGATAGAGGCTACCAGCCGCGGCGATCCGGTCGACGAGACCCAGGTCTTCGAAAACCTCCAGCGTACGCGGTTGAATCCCCTTGCCCCGCGAGCCTTGGAACGGTCCGTCGAGCCCGTCGATCAAACGGAACGTCACGCCGCGGCGCGCGAGATCAACCGCGAGCGTCAGGCCAGCAGCCCCCGCCCCCACGATCAGGACATCTACGTTCAGATCGGATTGCATCATCGGACTCCTATGTGTATTTTGCATACATCTCTGGAGAAGCAGGTCGTGTCAACAAACAAAGTGCATAATGCACATATTCGGGAAAATCTGCCGTCGTTGCATCGTGCGTTGATGGAGATCGTCAGCGTCATCAATCGGCCGGAGCAGGATGCGGCTATGCTCGACGCGGCAGGGCTCAGCCTCGAGCGCGCATTGTTCCCGCTGATCGTGATGGTCGAGCGCCTGGGACCAATCGGCGTCGTCGATCTCGCGAGCAGGGTCGGGCGTGACTACACCACAGTCAGTCGCCAGATCGCCCGATTGGAGGAATTAGGCCTCGTCACGAGACACCCTGGCGCGACCGACCGCCGTGTCAGAGAAGCGCGGATCACCCCGCAGGGAAAAATTGCGACGGATGCAGTGGACCGCGCGCGGGAGACAATGGCTCTGACGTTGTTCGAAGATTGGAGTCGCGAAGAATTCGACGATTTGACGATGCTGCTGGAAAAATTGGCGCAAGGTCTGATTTTGAAGCCCGCGTCGTCCCCACCCAAATGAAGTCTGACCGGCTTCCCCTGAGTGTAGAGCACCCGCATAGAGCGCGCACGCCGCGCCTTTAATAGGAGCCCCGCAGCGGTGGGAAGTTTTCAATCGCCAGCCATAAAAAGCTCTTGCCGATGATGAATGCCAACACGATTCCGTGGTAGTACCCGCGGGCGATGATGGCCGGAATCGACAATATTGCGCTTCGCCACGGTGCGCGACGAGCCCTGGCTTACACGCGGGCCGAACCGATGATCCGCTGTATCGAAGAGGCGATCCGCGACCATCGTCGACGCACCGGTGACATCGACGCAATGCCCCACGTAAGCAACTTGGTGACATTATGCGCGGCACGACGTCTGTCGGCCGCGCGCGGCGGGCCTGTCTCTCACAGTACAGTGGTCCGCGCTCTCAAGCTCATGGGCTTGCGGTAGCCGGTCCTGTGAACGGCAATGGCGGCGCCACATCGAACGATCTCGCCGCGTCCACCGATCCAAACTCGCCATCCCGGAGCAGAATCAGGCTTCCCGATTTCCGACGGACATTCAATTTGCGACCGTGGCTAAGCGGAACCGTCCCGGCAGGCATGCCCAGGCTCAGACCTGCGTCATCCCGCCATCGACGCACAATTCGGCACCGGCGATGTAACTCGCATCATCGCTCAGCAGGAAGACGACAGCCGCGGCCACCTCGTCCGGTCGCCCCATGCGGCCGAGCGGGATCGGCGCGGTCAGCGCCGCGCGCTCGGCATCCGACACGGCCGCCATCATTGCCGTATCGGTCGGTCCTGGACTGACCACGTTCACGCGGATACCGCGCGGTGCCAGTTCCGCCGTCCAAGTCCGGGCATAGGATCGCAGCGCAGCCTTGGTCGCCGAATAGGCACCGCGGGTCGGCACGCCGATCGCATCGGCGATCGACCCGATCAGCACCACCGCGCCTCCCTCGCCCATCGCGCGCACGGCTGTTTGCAGGGCGAACACCGGGCCGCGGACGTTGACCGAGAAATGCCGATCGAAATGGTCGAGCGTTTCGTCGGCCAGCGACGCAGCTTCCGAAATTCCGGCGTTCAGCACCAGCGCGTCGATGCGGCCATGCGTGTCGCGAACCGTCGCCACCGCGCGGGCCATATCCGCGGGAATGCCCGCGTCCGCGACAAGTCCGACCGCACCGTTGCCGATCGCGCGCGCCGACGCCGCGACCTCGTCAGCGTCGCGCCCGGTGAAGACCAACGTCGCGCCGTCCGCGGCCAGCCGTTGACCGATTGCCAGCCCGATCCCCTTCGCCCCGCCTACGACCAGCGCCACCTTGTTCGTCATCGATACCATCGTGGAATCCTTCATCCGTGATGGCAGGCTAGATATACTGATTATATCTGCTATCAATAACGCACCATGAATAGCCTAGATATCATCGCCGATACCGACCTTGGCGCGACCGCGCAGCGGACGGTATCCGAGTCAGCACAGGTGCGTCCGGTGCTCGACAAGATCGCGGACAAGTGGACGGTCATGATTCTGACCGTGATCTGTCCGAAGCCAGCGCGATTCAACGAGATCAAGCGCCGCCTGGATTGCATCACGCACAAGGCGCTCGCCAACTCGCTCAAGCGGCTGGAACGCAACGGCCTGGTCACGCGCACCGTCTTGCCGACGAGCCCTATCGGCGTCGAGTATGCGATCACGCCGCTCGGCCACTCGCTACGACAACCATTCGAAGCACTCTACGCCTGGGCGCTGAACCATGGCGGTGCCATCGAGGAGGCTTCGCGGGCGTACGATCGTGCAAGGGAGGAGTGACCGTCCGGCTAGGTCGAGCGCTTTATAACACCCAGTGCCAACCGGCTGTGGCGTCATATGTCGCGCTGAGCGAGCCGAGGACTTCGATTTCATCGCGCAACGATTTGTCGGCGGGGTCTCCCCACGTGCCGAGCTTCACGTAAACCCGACCCGCGTGCCGCGTTGCAGTCCACCAAAATCACTACGATCATCGGATGCGTTTACATTGGCGCTGTGGCAGCAACCGGCAATGGACGACGAGCGGTCATGACGACGCACAATATCACCAGACGACGTATCGGGGCCGAGGCGGAGCCACTCGTCATCATCGACGGCTTCGCCGGCGATCCCGACGGGTTGCGCGCAGCGGCGGCGGAGGCCGCGTTCGTTTCCGCGGGGCAGCATTATCCCGGCATCCGCGCGGCCCTTCCCGATACGTATCTGCGCGATCAGCTTCCCGTGGTCGCACGCGCGCTGGGACGGGAGTTCGGACCGTGCCGCCGCATCCGCGTCGTCGATGCGCAATTCTCGATGGTGACGATCACGCCCGAAGCGCTCGATATTCGGCAACGTCTGCCGCATGTCGACGCGTACGGGCGCGACCGGATCGCGCTGATCCATTACCTCTCGCCGACGATACGTGACGGCACCGCGTTTTTTCGACATCGCAAGACCGGGTTCGAGACGATCGACGAGACGCGCGCGCCCGCATTTTTCGAATCCCTCGGCCACGAAGTCGAAGCGACGCCGCCCGACGGGTATATCGCCGGCGATACGGCGCTGTTCGAACGCACGGCGCTGGTCGATGCGGCCTATAATCGCGCTTTGCTGTATCGAAGCTACGTCCTGCACAGCGGCGCGATCGCACGCGGTGCGCCACTCTCCGCCGATCCCGCGGCAGGGCGGCTGACGGTCACTGCGTTCCTCGCGATCGAATGAGGGCGGTTGAGCCAGGGGTTCGCTTGGCCTAATCTAGTCGCGCTACCGGACCGCGCCGCACCACGCGGCGATGGTTCCGGAGCGGATATCGGGGAGGCCAGCCTTGAACCACACGCGCCAGGCGTTTCTCGAAGGCGTCGGCGGAACCGGGCTCGTCGGAGCGTTCCCGACGGCCGCAGCAGCCGAACCCGAAGCCATCCCGGATTTCGGCTCCAACGTCATCATCGTCGATCCGAATATGCCCGCCGCCACCGTGCAGGCGCGCGTGGACGCCATTCTCCGCGACCAGGAGCGCGCGCATTGCGGCGCCGTCCGCCAGACGCTGGTCCGATATCCATGAACACGAGGACCACCGCATGATCCTGCTGATACTCGCCGCGCAAGCCGCCACGCTGGGTGCGACCAACTATGGCGCCACCGCGCCGATGCCCGCGCCCAAGGGCAAGCCGAGCTTTGCCGACGAATTCGACGGCAAGGCGATCGACCAGAGCAAATGGCGCTTCGACACGTCGCGCAACGCCGAGGGCTGGTACAATCACGAACGCCAATATTACGCCAAGGACCGCGCCGAGAACGCACGGATCGAGGACGGCGCACTGGTAATCGAGGCGCGGCGCGAGGCGCTGGACAAGTCGAAGTTCGCTGATTGGGGCGGCCAGGCCTATACCTCCGCCAAGCTCGTCTCGCGCCAACCGCGCGGCTACGGCTTCTACGAAGTCCGCGCGAAGCTGCCCTGCGGACGCGGCAGCTGGCCGGCGATCTGGTTGCTTCCGTCCGGCGGCACATGGCCGGACGAGGGCGAGATCGACATCATGGAGATGGTCGGCTGGGACGCCGGCACGATCCACGCGACGCTGCACAGCGGCGCCTTCAACCACGTCAAGGGCACGCAGCGCGGCGCCCAGACGCACGTCGCCACCGCGTGCAGCACCTATCACCGCTATCAACTCGACTGGCGGGCGGATGCGATCACGATCGGCGTCGATGGCCGCGCGGTCATGCGCGTCGCCAACGATCAGCCCGGCGGCAAGGCGGCTTGGCCGTTCACGCGTCCGTACGAGCTGATCCTCAACCTCGCGGTCGGCGGCGACTGGGGTGGCCAGAAGGGGATCGACGACGCCGCCTTTCCGCAGCGCATGGCGGTCGATTACGTCCGTTACTGGCGCCGCTAGCGTCGACCGCGCGCGGCGAGGATGATCCCGCCGCCGCACAGCGTCAGCGCCGCGAGCACCAGCATCACCGCATCGAAATCGGTCGGCGTCGCGAGCGCCCAGGTCAGCGTCGGCCCGAGCAGCCCCGGCAGCGTGTTGGTCAGGTTGAGCAGTCCCAGGTCACGGCCGCGGTGCAGTGGGTTCGGCAGCAGCTGCATGGCGAACGACGCGTGCAGCGCGAGGAACACCGACGCCCCCGCGGTATAGACGCAGAACGCGACCGCGCCGCTCGTAAAGTCGTTGGCGAACGCCATGCCGCACAGTCCGGACGCGGCAACGATGGTGGCGGCGAACAGGAACGGCTTGGTCCGCCCGGAACGATCCGCCAGCCGTCCGATCAGCACCGCGATCGGCAGCGGCACGGTGTACGCGACGATCATCACCATCCCCATCCGCGCCGCAATTCTGCCCGGTGCCACCGACGGCGCGATGCTTTCGAGATAGTAGAAGAGATAGACGAACAGCGCACTACCGGCGACCTGCACGAACAGCCGTGCGCTCCACGCGAGCGCCAGATCCCGGCGCAGCACCGCCTCGATCGGCGATGTCGGACCGATCCGCGCGATCGGTTGCGCCGGTGTCAGCAACATCGGAACGATGCAGCACGCGACCACGACCGGCACGATCGCAAGCCGCAGCGTTTCGCTCAGCGACGCGGTCGCCACCAGCAGCGCCGCCAAGGCCGATGCCACCGGACTCGCCATCGCCAGCAGGCCGCCGGCCACGCCTTTCTGTGCATCAGGCACTTCGTCGGCCATGATCGCGAGCAGCGGCGCGAGCACCGCGTTCACCGCCACCTGGAACGCGACGACTGCCAGGATCAGCGCAATCGGCGTACTCGCGACGGCCATCGCGGCGTAGGCGATCGCGGTCGCGACGAAGCCTCCGGCCAGCCAGCGCCGGCGCCCCCCGCCCCGCGCGACCGATCGATCGCTCAACCACCCGAACGCGATGTTCGACACGCTAGCCGCCAGCGCACCCGTAACGACGATCACGGTGAGAACGTCCAGCCGCCCCGCCCCCCCGATCGCGGTAACGACCGCGTCGACCTTGATCGGCAGCAACAGCGTCAACAGCGGGAGATAGCCGACGACCCCACCCACATAGGCGAGCGCGAAGACAAGCAGGAACAGGGTCGAACGACGATCGGCGCCAGGCGCGGAAACGCGGGAAGCGGGAAGACGCGCCATGCCCTATCCCTAAGCTGCGGGAGGCGGGACAGGCAACCGCTTGGCCGTTCGATCGGCGGATCGGCCGGGCATTCGATCAGTCTCGGTCGCACCCGCGTCTTGTTCTCCCGCAAAGGCAGGAGCCCAGGCTGGGTCCCCGCCTTCGCGGGGAGACATGCGCATCGAGGGCAAGCGTACGGTGACGGTTGCCAATCTCTGCAATCCTCCCCCGCCAGGGGGAGGTGGCGCTGAAAGCGACGGAGGGGGAGGACAGGGAACGATAGTTCATCGCGTACCGCCCCCTCCGTCTGGCAAGCGCCAGCCACCTCCCCCTGGCGGGGGAGGATTTCGGACCCGGACAGAAAAAAGACTACGGCTTCATCGTCGCCGCATCGAGCCTGGTCGTAACAACCAGCGCCCGGTCCTGCGCATCATGCGCGAGCGCCACCCGGTAGGCACCCCCCGCAATCCGCCAGCCGGGCAGCGTCGTGTCGTAATCGGCGACGATGCGCGGTTCGGCGGTCAGCGTGACTCGCCGCGTCTCCCCCGGCTTCAGCGTCACACGCGCAAAGCCCGCGAGCCGCATCGGCGTGGCCGAACCGTCGCGCGCGACGTACATCTGCGGAACGTCCGCCCCTGCCCGCTTGCCCGTGTTGGTGACCTCGAACGTGACGTTCAGCGATCGCCCACCCGTCACTACCGGGTTGCGATAGGTAAAACTGGTGTAGCTCAGCCCGTGCCCGAACGCGAAGAGCGGACGCTGGCGCTGCTTCTCGTACCAGCGATAGCCGACGTTCGCGCCTTCGACATAGTCGACCGGAAAGCTCTCGAGCCGGAAGGTCGATGCGTTCGCGGGGTTTGCAGCGGCCTGCGCCTCGACCGACGTCAGCCGGTCCAGCCCGACCGGTGCTGCGCGCGGCGCCTGCGATGCCGCGGCGGGGAAGGTGATCGGCAGCCGACCCGATGGAGAAACCTTGCCCGTCAGGATGTCGGCGATCGCCTCGCCGCCACGCTGGCCCGGATACCAGGCCTGGAGCACCGCCGGGACCGATCCGATCCACGGCATCAGCACCGGCCCGCCGGTTTCGAGCACCGCGACCGTTCTCGGCTGCGCCTTTGCGACCGCGGCGATCAGCGCATCCTGGTTATCGGGAAGCGACAAGTCGGGAACGTCCTGCGCCTCGGTCGTCCACTGCGTCGCGAACACGATCGCGATGTCCGCCGCCCGCGCCGCGGCGGCCGCTGCCGCGACGTCCTTCCCGTCGACGAACGTCACGGTCGCACCGGGCAGCGCGGCTTGCAGCGCCTTCAGCGGCGACGATGCGTGATAGGTGTAGCGCGCGAACGACATCGCCGCGCCCGAGGTCAGCGGGATCTCGATCGGTGCGCCACCGACCGAGCGGACCTGGCTCGATCCGCCGCCCGACAGCACGCCGACGTCCGCTCGCCCACCGATCAGCACGATGCGCTTGGCGGTCCGCGCCACCGGCAACAGGTCGCCATCGTTCTTGAGCAGCACGATGCCCGCCTCCGCGGCGCGCTGCGCGACCTCGGCATGCGCGGCATAGGGCGGCGTCTGCACGCTGGCCGGGACCGGGTTGTCGTACGCGCCGGTCTCGATCAGCCCGGTCAGATAGCGCGCGATCATGTCGTCGAGCCGCGCGACCGGTACCGCGCCAGATTGGACCGCAGCCTTCAGCGGCGCGGCGAAGTACATCGCCTTGTCGAGCTCCTGCCCCGATTGCTGGTCGAGCCCCGCATTCGCCGCCTTCGCGGTAGAATGCACCGCGCCCCAATCGCTCATCACCCAGCCGCGATAGCCCCAGTCGCGCTTCAGCACGTCGGTCATCAGGTGCCGGTTCTCGCACGCCCAGTCGCCGTTGATCTTGTTATAGGCGCACATCACCGATCCCGGCCGCCCCTTTTCGATCGCGATCTGGAAGGCAAGCAGGTCGCTCATCCGCAAGCTCGCCTCGTCGATCCGCGCGTCGACTACCATCCGCCCGGTCTCCTGCGCGTTGAGCGCAAGATGCTTCACGGTCGACACGATGTGGTTCGACTGCACCCCGGCGATATGCGCGCCAGCCATTTCCCCCGCCAGCAACGGGTCCTCGCCCAGATACTCGAAATTGCGACCGTTCCACGGGTCACGCGTCAAATTTACCCCGCCCGCCAGCAGCACGTTGAACCGCTTGGCGCGCGCCTCCGCGCCGATCATCGCGCCGCCCGCGCGCGCGATCGCGACGTCGAAACTCGCCGCGGTCGCGAGGCTGGACGGCAGCGCGGTGGCGACGTCGCCCTTGCGCTGTTCGACCTGGTTCGCAACGCCGAGCGACGCATCGCTCTCGCGCACCAGCGGGATGCCAAGCCGCGGAATACCGTCGATATGCCCGGCCGACGGGATCAGTTCATTGGCGGTCTTGCCGGCGGCCATCGGCGGGAACAGCCCGTGCGCCAGCGCGATCTTCTCGTCGAGCGTCATCCGCGAGACGATAGCCTGGGCCCGCGTGCGAGCATCGGCATTGGCGGCGATCGTGGTGCCGGGCTTGCCCGCATCCCGAGCATCGACCGCCCCTGCGAGTGCGAGCAGCGATGCCCCCAACAGCATCCCGTAAAACCTGTTCGACATCCTTGCGTCCTTTCCTGATGCGGCGACCGCTCTCGAAGGCGGTCGTCCGGCGGCGTGTTGCGCCATAGCCACTATCAACAGCATATTTTGAGAACGTTCACAACGGTAGCGCTACCGTGCTTGACACCGTTCCGTCCAGGGAGAAAGTGAACGTTCACGGGACAGGCGCAGGTCATAGCGTCGTCTACAGGGGAGGATTACCATGCGTAGCTTCGCAGCTCGCTCGCTTTCGCGTTTCATCATCGGCACGTCGGCGCTGGCTCTTGTCGGCATACCCGGTATCGCCATGGCGCAGGACGCGGCCGCAACCGTCGGCAATCCAGGGCCGTCGGACATCGCACCACAGGCCACCCCGACCGACCCCAACGCGACCACCGACGATATTGTCGTCACCGGCATCCGCGCATCGTTGCGTGAAGCGATCGACATCAAGCGCAACGGCCAGGGCGTGGTCGACGCGATCTCGTCCGAGGACATCGGCAAGTTCCCCGACACCAACCTCGCGGAGTCGCTCCAGCGCATCACCGGCGTGTCGATCGACCGCTCGAACGGCGAAGGCTCGACCGTCACCGTCCGTGGCTTCGGCCCCGAGTACAACCTCGTCACGCTCAACGGCCGCCAGATGCCGACCTCGACGCTCGGCGATGGCGCCAGCGCGCCCGCATCTCGCTCGTTCGACTTCGCCAACCTCGCCTCCGAAGGCGTCGCCGCGGTCGAGGTCTACAAGACCGGTCGCGCCGCCATACCGTCGGGCGGCATCGGTTCGAGCATCAACATCCGCACCCCGCGCCCGCTCGACAAGCCGGGCACGCGCGGCAGCATCGCCGCCAAGGGCGTGCTCGACAGCTCGCGCAACGGCAAGGACCAGATCACCCCCGAAGTGTCGGGCATCCTGTCCACCACCTTCGCCGACGACCGCATCGGCGTGCTGTTCAGCGGCGCGTACCAGCGTCGCAAGGCGAGCAACAACTCGGCGAGCGTCGGCTTCCGCGACGGGTTCCTCGGTGCGGAGAACAACTGGGGCACGCTCGCGCAGCCCGGCACGCCCGGCGCCGCGAACATCACCAATCGCCCCGGTCCGACGGACGTCTACGAGATCCCGCAGAGCGCCGCCTACGACGTCATCGACATCGATCGCGAGCGCATCAACGGCCAGCTCGTGTTGCAGGCCAAGCCGACCGACACGCTGACCGCGACGCTCGATTTCACCTATTCGAGCAACAAGGTCGAGGTCCGCGACAGCAGCGTCGGAATCTGGTTCAACTTCGGCGACACGCGCAGCGCGTGGACCGACGGCCCCGCGGCCGGCCCGCTCTTCTATTCGGAGAATTTCGCGCCCGGCAAGGATCTGTCGTACAGCAGCTCGCTGACCGCGAACAAATCCGAGAACAAGTCGATCGGCGGCAATCTCACCTGGGAAGCGCCGGGCAACGTCACGATGTCGCTCGATGCGCATCACTCGACCGCGGTCTCGAAGCCGACCAACGATTACGGCAGCAGCACGTCGATCGGCGGCGCGATCTTCGGCGTCCAGTCGCAGACCGTGAATTTCGAGAAGGACCTGCCGATCATCTCGTACCAGATGTATCCGGGGATCGATCCGCTCAACGCCGCGCTGATCACGCCGACCGGCAACGCGTTCCGCAACGCCTATTTCAAGGACGAGATCAACCAGCTCCAGCTGAAGGGCCATTACGACCACGACGGCGAGTTCCTCGACAGCATCGACTGGGGCTTCTCGTACGTCGACAACAAGGTCCGCTCGGCCTACGGCTTCATCCAGAACGAGACCTGGGGCGGCATCGATCCGCGCGGCGCCTCGTTCGGCGCGGCCGCGGTGCCCGACGATTTCTTCAACCTCACCAGCATCCCCGACAAGTTCAAGGGCGTCTCGGGCTCTGGCAATCCGGCGATCCCGCAGTCGATCTACACGTTCAATTTCGAGCAGATGGCCGAATTGCTGCGCTCGCAGTATAATATCTGCAGCGCGCCGCAGACCGGCGTCGCCGCGCCCGGCACCTGCCTTGCCAACTACACCAACGATCGCCGAATTCGCGAGCAGACGATCTCGCCGTTCATCCAGTTCAACGGCAAGTTCGACGTGTTCGGCCGGCCCGCGCACATCATCGGCGGCGTCCGCTACGACGAGACGCAGGTGAACTCGTCGGCGCTGGTGCCGATCCCGAACGGGACGCGCTGGACCGGCGCGAACGAATTCGCCCTCACCTATGGCGCGAACTCGTTCACGTCGCTGAAGGGCAAGTATCACAACTGGCTGCCCGCGGTCGATTTCGACATCGAACCGGTCCGCAACGTCAAGCTGCGCGCCTCGTACAGCCACACCATCACGCGCGCGGATTACGGCAGCCTCCAGGGCGGCCTGAACATCGACTCCAACCCGCGGATCGGCGGCGGCACGGGCAGCCAGGGCAACCCGAACCTGGTCCCGTTCAAATCGAAGAACATCGATCTGTCGGCGGAATGGTATTACGGCCCCGAAAGCTACATCTCGGTCGGATACTTCACCAAGGACGTCGAGAACTTCATCGGCACGACGCAGCTCAACACGCCCGCGTTCAACCTGCGCAATCCAGGCTCGGGCCCGCGCTATCGCCAAGCGGTCGCGGCGCTGGGGACGACGGACAATCTGCGCGTCCGCGATTACATCCTGCGCAACTTCCCCGCGTCGTCGCAGGTCACGGGCACCAGCGATGCCGGCCTGTTGAACGGCAACATCTTCGGCCTGCCCGAGGACGATCTGTTCAACTTCCAGCTGAGCCAGCCGTTCAACAGCGACCAGACCGCCAACATCAACGGCTGGGAATTCGCGATCCAGCACCGGTTGTGGGAAACCGGCTTCGGTGTCATCCTGAACTACACGATCGTCAACGGCGACGCGAAATACGACAACACGCTCGACCCCAATGTCGGCCAGTTCGCGCTGACCGGGCTAAGCGACAGTGCCAACGCGGTCGGCTATTACGACAAGAACGGCATCCAGGCGCGCGTCGCGTATAACTGGCGCGGCGAGTTCTACGCCGGCGGTGCGTTCGACCCGACCTATGTCGAGGCGTATGGCCAGGTCGATGCGAGCGCGAGCGTCCAGATGACCAAGGGGCTCGCGGTGTTCGCCGAAGCGATCAACCTCACCGGCCAAGGCCGCCGCGGCCACCGCCGCTCGGACAATTTCGTGACGTTCGCGCAACCGGGGTATGCACGCTACTCGGCAGGCCTCCGCTTCAACTTCTGAGTTGAAACCTTACGATCCTCCCCCGCAAGGGGGAGGTGGCTGGCTCTTGCCAGACGGAGGGGGAGGAAGGGGTAACCTCTGTTCCGTGTTCCTCCCCCTCCGTCGCCTTCGGCGCCACCTCCCCCTGGCGGGGGAGGATCGCAGGGTATGGACGGCCTCGAACCGCTCCGTCACCCTGACGAAAGCCAGGACCCAGAGCCAATGAGGACCGTCTTCAGCTACCCTGGGTCCTGACTTTCGTCAGGATGACGACGAAGGATGACGGCCAAGGATGGCGCACCCGCCGCGGACGGAGCAAGTTGGCAGGCACAGATAAGGGAACAGGCAGCAGACGATGGCCACGGATAACGGCCCCGGAGTAACGAGCGACCACCCGATCACAAACATCGTGGTCGTCGGTGGCGGTACGGCCGGCTGGCTCGCCGCGTGCCTGATCGCCGCGCGCGCCGATCGCCGCGCGCAGCGGCCGCTCTCCGTTACCCTCGTCGAGTCCCCCGATGTCGCGACGATCGGCGTCGGCGAAGGCACATGGCCGACGATGCGCCGCACGCTCGAACGGATCGGCATCACCGAAACCGACTTCCTCGTCGCCTGCGATGCCGCGTTCAAACAGGGCTCCCGGTTCGACGGCTGGCGCACGGGCGCGGCCGACGACAGCTATCTTCACCCCTTCACCGCCCCCGTCGACGGCGACCCGCGCGATCTCGTCTCGGCGTGGTCGGAGCATGGCGGGCGGTTCGCGGACATGGTCGGCGCGCAGGGCGCGATCTGCCACCACGACCTCGCACCGCGCCAACGGGCGATGCCCGATTACGCCGGCACGCTGAACTATGCCTACCATCTCGACGCTGGCAAGCTCGCCGCGCTGCTGACGCGCCACGCAACCGAACGGCTCGGCGTGCGTCACGTCCGCGACCACGTCGTCGGCATCGACGGCACCGAGGACGGCGACATCGCCGCGGTCCGCACGCGCGCGTCGGGCGCCATCGCGGGCGATCTCTTCCTGGACTGCACCGGCCATGCCGCGCTGCTGATCGGCGACCATTACGGCATCGCCACGATCGACCGCGGCCGCGAACTGTTCAACGACCGCGCGCTCGCCGCGCAGGTGCCGGTCGCGGCCGGCAGCCCGATCGCCTCGCAGACCAACGCGACCGCGCACGCCGCCGGCTGGATCTGGGACATCGGCCTGCCCACCCGGCGCGGCATCGGCTCCGTCTATTCGTCCGCGCATCTGAGCGACGATGCCGCGGCGGACACGCTTACGCGCCATATCCGCGCCACCGCGCCGGACGCGCCGTTGCCGACGTTCCGCCAGCTCAAGTTCCAGTCGCGCCACCGCGTGAAATTCTGGGAGCGCAACTGCGTCGCGGTCGGGCTGTCCGCGGGGTTCCTGGAGCCGCTCGAAGCCTCGGCGATCGTGCTGATCGAACTGTCGCTCGACGCGCTGCTCGACAATTTTCCCAGCTACCGCGGCGCGATGGATATCCACGCGACGCGCTTCAACGCGCTGTTCCGCTATCGCTGGGACCGGATCGTCGAGTTCCTCAAGCTGCATTACGTGCTCAGCGAACGCGACGAACCCTATTGGCGCGACCACCGCGACGCCGCCTCTATCCCCCCGCGCCTCGTCGAACTGCTGGCGCTGTGGCGGCATCAACCACCGTCGCGCGCCGATTTCCCGATGATCGACGAGATCTTCCCTGCCGCGAGCTATCAATACGTCCTGTACGGCATGGGCTTCCCCGTGCCGACGCGCGGCGCGATCGCCACCGCGGATCGATCGCGGACGGAAGCCTTGCTGGCGCAGGTCGATCAGCGCAGGCGTATGCTCGCTGCTGGACTGCCGACCAACCGCGCCTATCTGGATGCCCTGCGGCATGCGACCGCCCCTGCGATGGAATTGCCTGCGATGGAACCTATAGCCTGATGCCCGACCACGTCATCCTCACCGCCGAAGCCCACCGCGACCTGCGCATCCGCACCGAGCGCACGCCCGCGCTAGGCGATGCGGTGATGACCTGCATCACCGTCCCCAGCGAGTTCCGCCGCGTCCAGACGCACTATCCGATCCTGTTCCAGCTCGACCAGACGCGCGACAGCTTTACCGCGCTAGCAATGTTCGGGTTCGAGCCCGGCGAGAACCTGTTCCTGGGCGACGCAGGATGGGACGCGCGCTATCGCCCGCTCGCGATCGACAGCCAGCCGTTCCTCGTGGGGCGCGGCGCGGGCGACGTCCGCCAGGTTCATATCGACATGGCCAGCCCCCGCATCGGCACAAGTGAAGGCACACGCGTATTCGACGATACCGGGCGGCCGACGCCGTATCTCGAACGGATCGCCGATCAGCTCCGCGCGCTCGACACCGACTATGTCGCGTCCGCCGACTTCTTCGCCGCGTTGCGCCGCTACGAGCTGCTCGAACCGCTGACCATGGACGTCACGCTAGACGATGGCGCGAAGAACAGGCTCGTCGGCTATCACGTCATCGACGAAGATCGGCTGGTCGCGCTCGACGATGCCGCGGTCGCCGACCTCCACGCCGCCGGGCACCTGATGCCGATCTTCATGGCGCTCGCGTCACTCGGCAACATCGGCGACCTGATCGCGCGAAAGAACCGGCGGATGACGCGTGGCTGACGCCGATCCCGGTATCTTTGCGACCATGCCGCGCATCCGCGAGATCGAGATCCGCGATCCCGCAGACTTGGACGTGCATCTGCGCGAGGCGACCACGCCGTTCATCGTGCGTGGGTTGATCGCGGATTGGCCGATGGTCCGCGCGGGACTGCAATCGTCGCGGGCGGCACGCGACTATATCCAGCGCCACGCCCGCGACCTTCCCTTCGCGGTCTCCGTCGCGATGCCCGACAGCGGCGGGCGACTGTTCTACGATGCCGCG
Organism: Sphingomonas sp. CFBP 13603; assembly: GCF_014892665.1. Classification (NCBI taxonomy): domain Bacteria; kingdom Pseudomonadati; phylum Pseudomonadota; class Alphaproteobacteria; order Sphingomonadales; family Sphingomonadaceae; genus Sphingomonas; species Sphingomonas sp. CFBP 13603. The sequence continues at coordinate 375,768 of NZ_JADBIA010000002.1, forward strand.
CACGCGATGAACTTCCAGATGCTCCGCGCGAAACTGCCCGAGATCTTCGCGCGGATCGACGCCAACGAAGGCGCGACCGACGCGCATGCCATCTATCTCGCGTCGATCGACCTGCACCAATTCTTCGTCGGGCTGCACGAGGCGAACCATGTCGAGCTCGGCGACCGCACGCCGCTCGCGAGCATCTGGATGGGCACCCGCACGCGGATCGCCGCGCATAACGACGTGCCCGACAATCTCGCCTGCGTCGCGGTCGGGCGCCGCCGCTTCACGGTCTTCCCGCGCGACCAGTTCCGCAATCTTTACCTCGGCCCCGTCGACAACACGCCCGCCGGGCGCGCAGTCAGCATGGTCGATTTCCACGATCCGGACTTCGCCGCGCACCCCCGTTTCCGACAAGCGATGAAGCACGGCCAGGTCGCGGAACTGGAAGCTGGCGACGCGCTCTACATCCCGGCGATGTGGTGGCATCACGTCGAGGGGCTGTCCGACTTCAACGTGCTGGTGAATTACTGGTGGCGCGAGACGCCGCGGTGGCTAGGCCAGCCGCAAAATGCGCTCAACCACGCGATGCTGGCGATCCGCGACCTCCCCGCGGACGAGAAGACGCATTGGCGCGAGATGTTTGATCATTACGTCTTCGCCAACCGCCCCGACGTCACGGACCACATTCCCGAGGCGGCGCGCGGCGTGCTCGCGCCGCTCACCGCCGACACCGCGGGTCGCCTCCGCGCCTTCCTTTTGAGAGCGCTCAGCCGATGACCGAACACCCTATACGCCGCGTCGTAATCGCCGGGGGCGGCACCGCTGGCTGGATGGCCGCCGCCGCGATCGCGCGCACGATGGGCAGCACGATCGAGCTCACCCTGGTCGAATCCGATGCGATCGGGACGATCGGCGTCGGGGAATCGACGATCCCGCCGATGATCACCTTCAACCGCCTGCTCGGGATCAACGAAGCCGAGTTCATGCGCGAGACGCAGGCGACGTTCAAACTCGGCATCCTGTTCGACGACTGGAAAGACCGCGGCGAAAGCTATTTTCACTCGTTCGGGATCACCGGCAAGGATCACTGGTCCGCGGGCTTCCAGCATTTCTGGCTGCACGGCCTGACCAAGGGCCACGCGCAACCCTACGACGATTACTGTCTCGAGCTGCGGGCGGCGTTGCAGGGCAAGTTCGCGCACCTGCCCGACGACCGGATGAACTATGCGTACCAGCTCGATTCGACGCGCTACGCCAAGTTCCTTCGGAAGATGGCGGAGGCCGACGGCACGCGCCGCCTCGAAGGCCGGATCGCGCAGGTCGAGCTGAACGGTGAGAGCGGTGATATCGCCGCGCTGGTGCTCGAGTCCGGTATGCGGATCGAGGGCGACTTGTTCCTCGACTGCACGGGGTTTCGCGCGTTGTTGATCGAGGGCGCGCTGCACGCCGGATTCGACGACTGGACGCATTACCTGCCGTGCGATTCCGCGATCGCGATCCAGACCGAGAGCGTGCGGCCTGCCTTGCCCTATACGCGGGCGATGGCGCATGATGCGGGCTGGCAGTGGCGCATCCCGCTCCAGCATCGCACCGGTAACGGCATCGTCTATTGCAGCCGCTATCTCGACCGCGACGCCGCGCTCGACCGGCTGCTCGGCAATATCGAGGGCAAGACGCTGACCGAGCCGAACGTGATCCGTTTCGTGACGGGTGCGCGGCGGCAGCAATGGCACCGCAACTGCATCGCGATCGGCCTGTCGGGCGGGTTCATGGAGCCGTTGGAATCGACCAGCATCCACCTGATCCAGCGCGCGGTACTGCGGTTGCTGCGGCTGTTCCCGTCGGGAGCGGTGAGCCCCCGCGACGTCGCCGAATTCAACGACCAGCAGCATACCGACATGCTGCAGATCCGCGATTTCCTGATCCTGCATTACAAGGCGACGAACCGCCGCGACAGCGCGTTCTGGCGGCAATGCGCGGCGATGCCGATCCCCGCCTCGCTCGAACAGAAGATCGAGCTGTTCCGCGAAACCGGCCGCGTGTTCCGCAAGAACGAGGAGCTGTTCGCGGAGAACAGCTGGGTGCAGGTGATGCTGGGGCAGGGCATCGTCCCGCGGAGCTATCACCCGATCGCGACCAAGCTGCGCGACGACGAACTGGCGCGGCTGCTCGGCGGCTTGCGCGACGGCACCAACGCGACCGTCGCGGGGTTGCCCGAGCATGCTGAGTACGTCGCGCGCTACTGCGGCACCGCCCCCGCCCCCTCACCCGTCCTCGCAGCCTGAGTTCAGACGCATGGCACGGCGACGTCAGGCGGTAACGATCAAGCATGTCGCGGCGGATGCGGGCGTGTCGCTGCAGACCGTCAGCCGCGTGGTGAACAAGGAATCGGGTGTCCGGCCCGAGATGATGCAACGCGTCCAGGCATCGATCGACAAGCTCGGCTACGTCCCGTCGATCGCCGCGCAACGCATGGGCGGATCGCGTTCGTACCTGATCCTCGCGCTGAACGATCGCGAGCGGACGATCGCGGACTGGCGCGCGCGGCAGGGCACCGACTGGTTCGACCAGATGATGCTCGGCGGCATGCTGACCTGCGCCGAGCACGGCTATCGCCTGATCGTCGAACTGGTCGACACGCATAGCGATCATATCGAGCGCGAATTGATGGCCGCGATCGCCGCATTGCAACCCGACGGCGTGATCCTGACGCCGCCACATTCGGGCAACCCGCTGATCATCGACCTGCTCGAGACGCAGGGCATCAGCTTCGCGCGGATCGGCTCGCTGACCGAAGGGCCCGGCATCCGGCTGATCATGGACGACACGCGCGCCGCCCGGATCGCGACCGAGCATCTGGTCGAACTCGGCCATCGCCGGATCGGCTTCATCGCCGGCCCCGACGAGTATGAACTGAGCGGGTGGCGCGTCGACGGCTGGCGCGCGGCGATGCTCGCGGCAGGCTTCCCGACCGATGGACTGATGACGCAAGGCGACTTCAGCCATGCCTCCGGCCGCGCCGCGGCGCAGGCGTTGCTGGCGCTGCCCGACCCGCCAACCGCGATTATCGCGAGCAACGATCAAATGACGCTGGCCACGCTCGAACTGGTGCGCGAACGGGGTTTGACGGTTCCGACCGATCTCTCGCTGATCAGCTTCGACGACACCCCGATCATCCGCCTGGCGCATCCGCCGCTGACCGCCATCGTCCAGCCGATCGCCGAAGTCACCGCGCAGGCCGTCACGCTTATCATCGCCGATCACGTCAACGGCCCCATGATCACGCCCCCGGTAACGGTATCCGCGTCGATGACGATCCGCGAGTCCACCGCACCGTGCCGCAGCCCGAGCCGGAACCTCTCCGATTGAAGCCGTTGCTTAGACGTGATGGCCGTTAGCCCCGAGCGATGCTGATTTCCTTGGTCACCACCTATTTTGACGCATTGGATGATAGGCCACTGGTCAACGGATCCTCGCGGAAAGAACGGCAACTGACCGTCGATCGCTGCCCGTAAGCGACAGGCCGGCATCCACCGGTCTTCCACGTTGGGCGAAAACTGCTGTTGAGCGCTTATTGCTCTTCGCCGGCGTGGCGCTTTTTACGACCCGTCGGTAGCTCCCTGAGACCGGTCATATCGTTGGGTCGGCAGATATCCGGAGAGATCCGCCGCGGATTGCGCGATGCGCTGGGAAAGCCGTGCTTGGCGCGCTGCGGCATTGAGCCACGCACAAAATTGTCGTGTTCATTCAAATCCTTAAGCGACTACCGACGCCACGGCCGCACACACAAACTTGGCTTCGGGTACCATGTGGCGCTCACCGGCGGGCCACAGGATGGCCCTCGATGTCACATCTACCCGTTCAAATTTCGACGGCCCGCCAAACCGTAGCCTTCTGCACGTTGTTCGGCGCTGCCGCCGCACAACCACGACGACCATAAATTACAGTATGTTGCAGATTTGCAACTTAGGTTGGAACTTCGCAACAAATCCGGGTGCCGGAACTGTCTTTCTATTGCAGCGCACCACTTTTTCCGGGAGGTAGCGACTGGTTAATAAGGGGGCTTACGACCATGATGAACCGAACCTTGCTGCGTGCGGGCATATGCCTGCCGGCGATGCTTTTCGCCGCGGCTTCCGCCCGTGCTCAGGCGGTCGACGTTGGCCCCACCGCGGCCGCGAGCGCTACGAGTAACGAGGCGGCGGACACGCCCGACGACATCATCGTCACCGGGTCGCGCATCCGTCAGAGCCCGCTCGAACAGCGCTCTCCTGTCGTCACGCTCGATTCCGCAGCGCTTGCGCAGACCGGCCTGACCTCGGTGGCGGATATCCTTCAGCGCCTCCCCAGCGCTGCCGGTGGGTTGAACACCAAGGCGAACAATTCGGGTAACATCGGCAACCCGCAGGATGGCGGCGGTGTCGGTGCTGGCTCGGCCGAGATCGACCTGCGCTACCTGCTGGCCAAGCGGACGCTCGTGCTGGTCGACGGGCTTCGCTACGTCAATGGTGCGTCGGCGAGCGGCATTCCCGGCACGGTCGATCTGAACACCATTCCCAACAGTTCGATCGAGCGGATCGAGGTTCTGCAATCGGGCCAGTCGCCGCTGTACGGTTCAGATGCCATTGCCGGCGTCGTCAACATCATCACCAAGGCCAGCCAGAAGGGGCTGCGCATGTCCGGCCAGTTCGGTACGTACCGCGCAGGCGATGGCCATTCCTACAACGGCGACATCAGCTACGGCGTGAAGGGCCCCAACACATCGCTCGTCTTCGGCGGCAGCTATGTAAAGGAAGGCAGCGTGCGCACGAGTGATCGGGCCGGGTCGCAATTCCCCAATCCCGGGCAGACGACCTGCCTCGATCCTCGCGGTGGTTGCTCGGGCGCGGCCCTGGGCGGTCGCATCGTCTTCAACGCCGGCAACGCCATCCGTCCGCAAGGCGGCACGCTCACGGTTCGCCAGAACGGCCTGACCAGCCGCGGAGTCTACGATCCCACGCTCGCTGGCGGCGATTTTCGCGCGTTCACCGCCGCGGACCGGTTCAACTTCGCACCGTTCAACTATTACCTGACGCCGTCCGAACGCTACGGTGCGTTCGTCAGCTTCAAGGGTGACCTCGGCTCGGGTATCAACCTGCGGGTCAAGACGGTGTACAATCACCGCAATTCGCAGAACCAGGCCGCTTTCCTGCCCCTGAACGTCGGCCCCGATGCGGGGACCGGGACGCTCACCGATCGGATCTCGATCGACGCGACCAACCCGTTCAACCCCTTTGGCGTTACCTTGTCGGCTGGTGGACCCGGCCAACCCCCGGCGAACTACGCGTTGGTCGGACGCCGTCTCGTCGAGGGCGGGCAGCGCACCTACAATCAGAGCGTCGATACGATGTCGGTCACCGCGACGCTGGACGGCAAGTTCCAGGTCGGCGGGAAGACGTTCTACTGGGACGTGAACGCGGTCCAGGGCTTCAACGACGCCAAGCAGGTGTTCACGGGCAACATCAACACGCAGCGCCTCGCGCAGGCGCTCGGCCCGCTCGCGCAGTGCACGGGCGAGTGCGTGCCGTTCAACATCTTCGGCGGCGCAGGCTCGATCACGCCGCAGATGCTGGCCTTTGTCGGCTTTACCGAGCGCGCCAAGAGCAGCCAGGAACTGCGCGACTACACCGCCAACCTCACGGGTGAACTGTTCGACCTCCCCGCCGGTCCGATCGGCTTCGCGGTCGGCTACGAACATCGCTACCAGAAGGGATCGTTCACCCCGGATGCGTTGATCCAGGCCGGTTTCGGCGCCGACATTCCCGCGCAGGCGGCCAGCGGCGCGTTCAACTCGGACGAGGTTTACGGCGAAATCCGCGTTCCGCTGCTGAAGGACGTACCGTTCTTCAGTTCGCTCGAAGCCTCGGGTGCGGTCCGCCATGTGAACTATTCGATCAGCGGCAGTAACACGACCTATACCGGCACGGGTCTCTGGAAGCCGATCCCGGACCTGCTGCTCCGCGCCTCCTATGCCGAAGGGTTCCGTGCACCCAGCATCGGCGAGCTGTTCGGCGCGCAGTCGCGGTCCGATATCGGCATCCCCGATCCCTGCAGCAATATCGCCGGCTCCCGCTATCAGGCGTCCGCCACGGTGCGGGCCAACTGCGCGGCCAACGGCGTTCCGACAAACGGCAGCTATCAGGAGCCGATCGGCCAGCTCGGCGTGACGACGGGCGGCAACCAGGCGCTTGCGCCGGAAACCTCGAAGACCTGGCTGTTCGGCGGCGTGCTCAGCCCGGCGTTCATGCGGACAAGCGGCCTTGCCAGCCAGTTCACGCTGGAAGCCAATTATTACGACATCAAGGTATCGGGCGCGATCGCCTCGACCAACCCGCAGGTGACGCTGGCGCGGTGCTCCGAGGCGGGTGACGCGCTGAGCTGTTCGAACGTAGTGCGCAGCAGCAGCGGCCGCATTTCGAGCATCGTCGGCCTGCTGCAGAACATCGGGGAGATCCGCACGCGCGGCATCGACCTGACGCTCAACTATCGTTCGCCCCAGACCGGCGTGGGCATCTTCGGCCTGTCGTTGAACGGCAATCATCTCATGAAGTACAGTGAGACGACGCCAACCTCGACCGGGTTCAGCGCGATCAGCTATCGCGGCACGACCCGCGGTTCACCCGACCAGTCCTACCCCAAGTTCAAGGGAACGGGCGTGGTCAGCTGGAGCATCGCCGATGTCGAGGCGTCGTTCACCGGCCGTTACATCAACCATGTCCGCGAGAATACGGGCGCCCGGCTGGACAACACCTTCTACGGTGACGTGCAGCTGACGTTCTCGCCGGCCTTCCTGGACAGGAAGTTCGATTTCACGGCCGGCGTGCGCAACGTCTTCAACCAGGATCCGCCGGCGTGCACGACCTGCACCGGTCCGAACTATGATCCAACGACCTACGACGTGCCGGGGCAGTTCGGCTATCTCCGCCTCTCGTATCGGATGTAACGCGGCATCCGATCGGTTGGGTGACCTTCGTATGCGCTGACCGTACCCCGAGGAACGACGTCGTTCCTCGGGGTACGGTCGACCCACAGCCTTCCGACACCGTCACGTGAGCATTCCAAAGCCATGGAAGATGGCCTTGGTCACGGCGAGCACGGTGCCTAGAATTTGCGCGGCTCGTGACCGATCACGTCGCACGAACCGCGGAAGCCATAGCTGGCGGTTCCCTGCACGGTGATCCCGCCGGTGCGCCGGTCGATCACTATACGCGGCTTGTTGAGGCCATTCAGGCGGTAGCGAGCGCGGATGACGTCGGGGCCGGCGACGACGTCGTAGAGGTCCCACCAGCCACTGTTGCCGCGCGAATTGATCGGCGGGATCAGCGACCGTGGCAGACGAATGCGGCCGCCGCCGTCCCAGGTCTGCACCATCAGCGACGCGTCGAAGACTTCGCGGGTGGTCTGATTATAGGTGCCGTATTCGTAACGGTCGCGGTCGCGGTTCCAGGTCCATGTGGTACCGCTCGCGATGCCGCTTTTCGATCCGTCACCGAAGCAGACCAAGCCGAGCCCGACCGCGCGACCGTCGACCACGGGGCCGCCAGTGGGAGAGCCTGATCGGTTGTCGCCAGGCCGATACGGTGGACGCGAAGAGCTCGTCGTCGGCTTGAGCGTAGCGGGCTTGCGGCAGTCGGGCGCGGTCGTCGCCTGGATCGAGTCGTAGCGCCCTTCCATCGTCGCGATCGTCACGCACTGGCGACGACTGGCGTTCCACCAATAGGCGTAGCTGCGATCGTCGCCCTTCTCGGCCCGGATGCTGGTGTAGCCACGACGCTGAAGCTCCGCCTCCGCCTGACCGGCACGCGCCCCCACCATGTCCTCAAGGCCGGTGGACTGCGCCGCGGCGATCGCCGGCGCGAAGGTCGAGAGCAGAAGCGACACGGTGAGCGCAGTCGAGCTTTTCATGGCCGGCACGTGAGTTCCCCTGTTCGTCCCGCTCCGTCTTCCGACGGCACGCGCGCATTTTACGGTCGCGGCAGGACTGCGTCCATAACCGTAATTGGTTCACCACAACGCGATCCGACGCTCCGCGCGTCGTTCCAGTCAGCCGAGGCGAGGCACATCACGTCCCGCCGACTCACGTCGCAGATCGCGCATCACGCAGGACATCCGTTACCCCCGCGCCGCCATCGTTGCAGGCTCGCGCGTTCTGGAGGAATAGCGGAAGCATGAAGCGTCCGGTCGTCATCGTCAGCCTGTTGCTCGGAGTTACCGGGTGCGGAACCCTTCCCCCGACCCGGCATCTCGCCTGCACCGTCGCCACCGTGCGCCCGAACCTGGCGCAACGCGGATCGGGCACTGCCACGCTCTCGGTGCTGACGTACAATATCGAAGGCCTGGGCTGGCCTGCCCGGCAAGGGCGCGCGCCGCGTCTTGCCGATATCGCCCGCTATCTGGCCACCGCCCGCGCATCCGGGACCGCCCCCGACATCGTTATGGTCCAGGAGATGTTCAGCGGTGCCGCAAAGAAGGCCGTGCTCGCGACCGGCTATCCAGCGATCGTTTCGGGGCCCGCACGCACGGCCAGGACCGCTAATGCCGTGTCGCGAAAACTGCCTGGCCGCGCGAGCCTCAAACGCGGCGAGACAGGATTCCACCTGACCGGCAGCGGCCTTGCCATCGCGTCACGCTACCCGATCATCGCCTCGCGGAGCCAGCCCTATGGCCGCAAGTCCTGCGCCGGTATCGATTGCCTGTCGAACAAGGGCGTCATGCTAGCGAGGATCAGCATCCCCGGCGTCCCGGTGCCGATCGACTTGTACAACACCCACATGAACTCGCGCGGTGCCTCGAAAGCGCCTCACGCGCGCAACCTTGCCGCGCACGAGCGGCAAGCCCTGGAGGCATCCCAGTTCATCGACAGGACGCACGACGATAGCCTGCCGATGATCTTCGGCGGTGATTTCAACATGCGCAGGGCTCAGGATCGCTGGGATAATTTTACACGGCATCAGCCGATGACCCTGGTCCACCGGGTTTGCATCGATCGATCCTCGGGGTGCGAGGTGCGGATGTCATGGGACGGCGACGAGCCGTGGATCGATACCCAGGATCTGCAATTCTTCGAGAGCGGCAAGGCGGTGACCATTCGCCCGATCCGCGTCGAGGCGATGTTCGACGGAGGCCCGTCTGCGCCGGCGTTGTCCGATCACGACGGCTTCCTGGTGACCTACCGGATCGACTGGGCTAGCGACGTCGAAAGGCGCCCCGGGTGCCAGATGCCTTTGGGGCGCCAGTAAGCGGCGAGGCCCGGCGTTTGCCAACCTTGGATCGTTTTCGAGACCGTCAGCGTGCCGCGCGGCGTTGGGCAAGACGCCGGTACCACACCGTCCAGAGCGCGAGCGCGCCCATCGAGCCGTAGCCGACGAACGGACTGACCAGCATGTAATCGTGGATGCTGAGCGTGAAGACGAGCACGCAGGCGAGCGCCGACGAGATGAGCAGGCCGATGCCCCAGACCAGCGTCATGACCGTCATGACCCGGCGGAAGCGGGGCGTGTCGCGCTTGGCCTCGAACGCGGCGACCTCGTCCGGCGATTTCCGCGCCAAGCCGGCACGGGCAAGCTGATAGATCAGCGGGCGGCCGATCGCCGCCGACCCGAGGAACACCAGGCCGATCAGTGCCGAGACGAGGTTCTCGCGCAGTTGGAGGAAGCGGACGGACCCGCCCCCGAGCATCGCGAGCAGCGACAGCGCGATGCCGGCCAGCACGAGGATCGACAGCGCATCGACGCGGCGCCGGCGGGCGAACTCGACGAGCGACCAGATCAAGGGTGGCAGCGAGGACGCCATCAGCGCGACCACGTCACCCGACTGCGGTGCCACGCGATCGTAGATCAGCAGCGGCAACCCGAAATTGATGCCCGCTTCGATGGCGATGAGGCCGATGCGACTGCCGGTCCGATGGTTCATTACAGGGCTGTCCTTCATGGTCGTGACGATCGTGGTCATTATGCTTGTCCCCCGTTGATCCAGTTGCCGTGAAAGCCCGGTGGAATGCGGTGTGGCAGGCGCACCGTGGCGACCGGAGCGCCCTCGAAGTCGCGCGCATCGAGGATGACCAAGTCGGTGGTATCGCTTGGTTCGTCGATGACGAAGCCGATCAGCCATCCCTCGTCTTCATCCCCACCGTCATGCGCGGGCACGAACACGAATTCGCCGGGGTGACGGCCGGTCCCGAACTCGTGCACCTCCCGCCCGGCCTCGACGAGATCATGCTTGTAGAGCCGGCTCGCGCTCTGGAACCGACGGTCCGACTGCGTGGCCACGACATAGGCATAGCGGTAGGTCTGGCCGAACCGGCGCTCGTCGATGCGGGGAAACTCCTGCGGCGCGGCATCGATGGTCCGGACCGTGGTCGTGCGGGCAGCGGGATCGAGCGTCCAGCGCTCCAGCCCGCGCGAAGTCGCATCGGGCCCACCGGGCGCTCCGGCGAACATCGTCGGATACGCACACACGTCGAGCACCACCCGACCGTCGGGCAGGTCGAAGGCATTGGCGACATGAAAGACATAAACCGGATCGACGTCACACCAGATAATGGCATGCTGATCGCCGCCCCGTGGCATCAGCCCGACGCGGGCACGATGCGCAGGGTTCCAGGCATAGGGCAGCGGCTGACCCGCAAGATGAGTTGCCAGCGAAAACGTCACCGGAAGATCTAGGACGACGACGTAGCGTGCGGTGATCGCGCAATCGTGAATCATCGGGCCGTGTTCCACCGCGATCGGCTCCTCGCGTACCACACTGCCGGTGGGATCGAGGACGACGTGGTGGATCTCGTTGGGGTTCGTTCCCTCGTAGCAGATGCCATGATACTCGCCGGTCAGCGGATCACGGTGAGGATGCGCGGTGAACGAACCGGCGAGCGATCCGCGGAAATTGTCGTAGCGCTGCTCGTCCAGCGTCTCGGACAGTGCGACGGGATAGCTACCGCCTTCGACAACCGCGAAGACGCGCCCGCCCAGATCGACGACGTTGGTGTTCACGGTGTCGCTGGAACCGTGGCGCGGCCCCGGTGCCGGGGTCGTTCCACGGGCAGCCGCGTTGCTGCGCGATCCGATCCAGCGATTGCGGTACCAGATCGCCTTGCCGTCCCGGATCGCCAAGCCGTGCACCATGCCGTCACCGGTGAACCAATGGTACGATGCGGGATCGGCTGCGACGGGGTTCGGCCCGGTTCGCAGGTAGCGACCGCGCAGTCCCGGCGGAATCGCGCCGCGAACCTCGAGCGAGGTCAACGTCAACTCCTCCTGCATCGGCCGATGAATGCCCGACAGAAAATGCCGTGCCGTCTGCGTCCCCTCCCCGTCCCCGTCAGCATCTACCCTTGCCAGAACGCTAGCCATGCCCGCCTCCAATGTTTACACCATGAGCATAGGTGCAAGGGTAACAGTGTCAACATGGAAAAACGCTATCATCACGGCGATCTGCACGCGGCGTTGATCGAGGTTGGGCTTCGGCTGCTGGCGGAACGCGCCGTGGAAGGCGTCTCGCTGCGCGAAATGGCGCGCGAAGTCGGGGTCAGTGCGACCTCGGTGTACCGGCATTTTCCCGACAAGGCGGCGCTGATGCGCGCGCTCGCCCGCGAGGGGTTGGACCGGCTCGCCATTGCGCAGCGCGACGCGGCGAGCGGCAAGGACGGCGCTGCTGCGTTTGCCGCAACCGGCCGGGCCTATGTGCGGTTCGCGCTCGCCAACCCGGCTATTTTCCGCCTCATCTTCACGTCGTCCGCACAGTTGCAGGCGACAGGAGAGATCGAGGCGCTGCGGATGTTACGCGCCAATGCCGCCGCGGCATCGCCAAATGACGCCGGTTCGGATCAGGTCGAGACTGGCGCGCTACGCTCCTGGTCGCTCGTCCACGGCCTCGCGATGCTGATGCTCGATGGGCAATTGCCCGCCGACGACCATCTCATCGATACGCTCGTCCAAGGCTGACGAGCGCGCACGATAGTTTCGTTTGACGGAAAGGTCGGCGACAAGGTCGGCTGATCCGGGGCGCGACCTGACTGACCACGTCCGCGACCGACAGCGCAGCGGCAAAGCGCGAGCGCATGCCGCGCGCGTCAGCGCTCCGCCAGAGCGCGCCTGGCTTGCTCCGCCTGGAAGTAGCTTTCGATCAACTGCCGGAAATCCTCGACGCCCATGCCGCGAACGCCGTAAGCGCCGATCGTGACCAGGCGCTTAGCCTTCCGCACCGCGGTCCCTCGCGCGAACCGCCGCGCGCGGGGCAGAGCCACGCCGTCCTCCAGTACCAGATCAAGGCCGAAGCGAGTGCCGAAGGCGACCCCCCAGGCCTCTACGTCGGGCCACGCGATCGGCGCGTCAAGCTGCGGGGAACTCAACGTTTCGGGCAGCAGGATCAGATAGGGCGTCCGCGCGCCACGGCGGATCAAGGCGCCGCCCATCACGAAGATTACTGCCGCACCTATGAAGGCACCGATAACCAGCCGCAGCTCGAACGTGTCGTGCCCGAGGCCGATCGGCTGCCGGAATATCCAGATCGCCGCGCCTGCGGCAAGGAACAGTATCGCCGCACCAAACTGCACCCAGCTTGCCGGACCGACATTGTTGTACAGCGTCACCGCCTCCTGCGGCACCGCCGCGGCGGTTTGCTCCAGAAACTGGCGATGGCGCGCATGGGCACCGCGGGCCTCTGCAAGATAATCCGTGCTCAGGCGTCGGCACCAGTCCTGCCAGTCGGCGATCAGGCGCTCGCCTGCGGGACGCGGCCCCTCGCGTGGCGCACGCAGCGCGGTTTCCAGCAAGGCATCGTCGAGCGCCACGTCCAGCCGCTGGATGCGTTCGGGCGTGCGCGGATGGGTATCGGTCGGGTGCGACTGCACGTCTTCCAGATAGGCGCGGATGTCCGGCCACCCCTTCTCCTCGACCATCTGCGCCGCCATGGCGACGAGATCCGGATCGTCTTCGGGTGGGTTCGCGAAGGCGTCCTCGAGCACGGCGTCGACCGGCGGTGCGACCACCGCCGTCCGGATCAGCGCGGAGGCCGCTGGCCGGCCGCCGGACACCCGCGAGCCCAGCCGATCCGCCTCGAACTCGCGCAGACGACTCCAATGGCGCACCGCGAGATCGAACCGCTCCATCGCGTGATCGGCCAGTTGCAGCGGTCCCTTGAGCAGCAGCAGACCGTTGGCGTCCGAATGCATCGCCGCCAGCGCGCGTCCCATCCCCGCGAAGAGCGGTGCGAAACGCCGGCTGTACGCGGTGTCCTCGCCGGTGAAGTGCGCCAGTTCGTGGCCGACGATCGCCGCCACCTCGCCTTCGTCCAGGAACTGCAGGTAAGGCGCCGGCAGGTAGAGCGTACGCCCCGAAACACGTCGCTCGCCCGGCGACAGCAGCAGGTCCTGTTCGGTGACGTAGAAACCCTGCGCCAACCCCAGCACCAGCGTATCGGGGGCGATCGCCTGCTGCCGGCCGGCGATGTCCTGTACGAAGCGCCATAGCGCGGGTGCTTCGTCCACGCCGACCGCCCGTCCGGTGACCTCACCCGGTTGCGGCGTATAGAGCGCCACCACCTCGCGCAGCGCGCGGATCGCGGACCAGGCGGTCCCCAACGCCACGAGGGCCAGCACCACGCCCGCGAACATCAGCTTCACGCCGCCGCCCGACAGCGTCACCGACGACCACAGGCTGATCAGTTCGAACAGCACCCCACAGACCACGGCGAGCGCGAGCCCGATCACCATGCCGCCCAGCACCAGCGGCAGCGCGCGCTGGAGCGCGGCAAAGCTCGCCACGAGCGCATCGCGCGACACCATCGCCCGGCGCGCGGCAATCTGCGCTGCAGCCAGCCCGATCGCGCCGCAGATCAGCGCCAGCAGCGCGCCCCCGATCACGCTCCAGGCGAGCGGCCCCTGCACGCGGGCAAGGATCAGGCTGCGCCGGACCGACGGCAGGCGCTCCTCGACCATGTCGGCCGCGAGTGCGGGGGCGTAGACGGTATCCGGATTGCCGAGGTCGACCGAGGCAGTGCTGTCGCGCGCGCCGAGTTCGCGCATCGCGCGCACCTGCTGCGGAAGGGAGGACTGCATGGCGGTGTATTCGGCGACCGAGCCCTGCGCTCGCACGCGCTCCCAACCGCCGAGCACGCCAAGCAGCAGCGGCACCAGCAGGATGCTGATCAGCATGGCGTATGGTTGCGGCAGGCGTCGCATCGCGTTCTCCCCTTTGACAAACAATTACGCCCGATCAGAACGCGATCCGTCGGTTCTGTCTCGGCGCGCGAATTTCTACGGAATACTCAGATGGCTGAGCGCCAATGACGTCCCTCCACCCCGGCACACCGGGATGGCGGCAGCCAGTCAGTGCGATGTCGACCGCGTCGTACGGTGTCCCTGCATGCGCCACGTACATGTACCAACGCCGGCCGAGCATCATCACTGCGGCGAAAAAGCCCCCGCAAACGACCTGAAGGATTGTCGAAATCAAGAATTTCCTTTGCACGAAGGCCACCCGCTGAACCCAACCTCAATCAATTTCAACCACCGAAATAGTCCATTCGTAGCGGCCAAATCGATCGAGAGCCGTCTGTGGCGGAAGGTCAGAACGCATAGGTCGCGCGCTATCAAATACTTACGATAGCCTCCGGTCGCCGTGTTTCGATCATGGCGTTCCCAAGGTGCTCCAGCGATTTTGGGATCAGCGTTCGTCGACGGCGGCGGTATAACCTCGCTGTACGCCGTGTATTTCATTGGCATCGACAACCGATAAGTGCCGGAACGCGATCCCATCCGGAGCGCGGGGTCGACAACGCCCAATTCCGGACATTCACGCCCCCTAACTTCTCGCTCCAACCCGGCCATTCGTCCATCTGATCTTTGACGGATCTATCACGCTCGTTGGCGCGCCCGATCCGAGAAGCGAGACAGGTTTCTCGCTCTGAGCTGTGCAACCGTTTGGCCCCGCGCGAACAGCCCAAGTTCGTAAATAGCGAGGGCGCTTTCGTCATCGCCGCGATGGTCGATCAACGCGCGCATGCAGCGCCGGCCGACCGCTGTGCTCATGCAGGTCGAGCAGGCCGCCCCTCGGACTGCGCCTGCTCGCGCGTCAATCTTGCCACCGACGGCTCCCGCCCGGCGCGCTCGCGTTACCCAGGCACGTGCTGCGTACGACGGCACGGTCGCCGTTGATCGTCAGACCGTGCTGGCGGTGTTCCAGGATGTCGAGCGCCAGCTCGTGGCGCCGCGGATCCTCGCGCGTCAGGAGGCTTTGCCGCGCGACGCGATAACCGAGTCGAACCGCGCGGAGGCGAACACGCTGAACCGGTACGAGGCTCGGCTGATCACCGATACCGACATGGTCACGGCACACGCGACCGCGCGCAACGCGCGCCGTAATGCGTGCAGACCGCGGTCGACCGACAAAGCGGCGCCCGGCGCAGATTTGGCCATTGGGCGGAGCATGGTCGCGCAGCGGCCCCGTTCCGGTACTTTCGCGGCGATCGCTCCCGTATGGGGCCGCATATCGCGTTCTTTCCGTACCATCGTCGAGTTCGTGAGGCCGGCTCAGCACCGGCAATTATGAGCGGGGTGTAACAAACCGGAAATCCCTCAGAAATGCGGGGCGCATACCGCATCTGTCCGAGTGGCGCACGGCATGTCGCCATCATCTCGGGGTATAAAAGTGGGCAAAACCAATCTGACGCGCGGCCTGTTCGGCTGCTCCTTGTGTCTGATCGCGACTCCTGCGTTCGCGCAGTCGACCGGCACCAAGGATTTCGAGGAGATCGTCATCACCGGCAAGAAGGGCGATCAAGCCGTCGGCGGCGTCGTCCTTCCCGCGACATCCAAGGCCAAGGTCGGACTGAACGCGGAGTTCATCCAGCACGAGACACCCGGCCAGTCGATCAACGACACGATCAACATGCTGCCCGGCGTCAGCTTCCAGAACAACGATCCCTATGGCTCGTCGGGCGGCACGCTGAGCATCCGCGGCTTCGACGCCAGCCGCGTGTCAGAGATGTGGGACGGCTTTCCGCTCAACGACACCGGCAGCTATGCAATCTATTCGAACCAGCAACTCGATCCCGAACTGATCGGCCAGGTCGCGGTCAGCCTCGGTTCGACCGATGTCGACAGCCCGAGCGCGTCGGCGACCGGTTCGACGATCAACTACACGACGCGCAATCCGTCCGAGGATTTCCACGTTCGGATGGCGGGTTCAGTCGGCCAGTACGACTTCTTCCGCGTGTTCGGCGCGGTCGACACCGGCGTCTTCACGCCGTTCGGGACGCGTGCGTTCTTCTCCGCCAGCAAGTCGACCAACAACGTCGTGTTCACCGACGCAGGCAAGATCGACAAGACGCAGATAAATGCCAAGATCTACCAGCCGATCGGCAACAACGGCGATTTCATCTCCGTTGCAGGTCATTACAATCGCAACATCAACAACTTCTTCGGCTCGGTGCCGCTGAGCAATGTCGGCGCCAGCGTCGGTACGGGCTCGGGCAATCGCTTCCCGCAGACGCGTGACGAGCGGTTCTACGACGTCGCGAATTGCGTCAGCAGCGCAGGGGTCGCCTGCGGGTTCGGCGCCTACGACTATCGCTACAATCCGTCGAAGACCGCCAACATCCGCGTCAATTCGCGCTTTACGCTGACCGACAAGCTGACCTTCACCGCCGATGCCGCCTATTCGTACACGCTGGCGAACGGTGGCGGCACCGCGACCGCCTCGGAGGGCTTTGCGACGATCGGCGGCCAAGCGGTCGCAGGCTATGTCGGCAGCACGCCGTATTTCGGCGGCATCGATTTGAACGGCGACGGCGACACCAAGGATAGCGTGCTCGTCAGCGCGCCGAGCGCCACGGAGACCAACCGCTACCTGCTCAACCTCGGCCTGCGGTACGATTTCAACGACACGCAGACGGTACGCGTCGGCTACAGCCTCGATTACGGCCGCCATCGCCAGACCGGCGAGTTGACCACGATCAATGGCTACGGCTTGGCGACCACGCCGTTCCCGACCGAGAGCCCACTGCTCGATTCGACCGGTACCGCGCTCCAGAAGCGGGATCGATTCTCGAAGGCGATCCTGAACCAGGCGTTCGGCGAATATCGCGGGCGGTTCTTCGACAGCAAGCTGACCTTGAACGCCGGCATCCGCGCACCGTTCTTCACGCGCGACCTGCACAACTATTGTTTCACCACCAGTGCGACCGGCGCGCTGATCTGTTCGGGTCAGAATGCGGCGACCGATGCGATCATCGCCGCTGCCTATCCGAACTATCAGGGGCCTCAGCAGCGCAAGTTCACGTATAACCGCGTGCTGCCAAGTGCGGGCCTCGTGTACCAGCTCGTAGCGCCACTTGCCGTCTTCGCGAATTATTCGAAGGGCATGCAGGTTCCGGGCACGGACAACCTCTACAACAGCTTCTATTATGCCGACGGGACTTCCGGCGCCGAGGGTGCCAAGCCCGAGACGACCGACAATTTCGATGCCGGGCTGCGGTACCAGATGGGCCCCATGCAGGCGCAGGTTTCAGGCTGGTACACGGTGTTCCACGACCGGCTCGCCTCGTCCTACGATCTCGAGACCAACACGACGATCTACCGCAATCTCGGCACCGTCCACAAATACGGGATCGACGGCAGCATCAGCTATCGTCCGATCGACCTAGTGACGCTCTACGCCTTCGGGTCATATCTGAAGTCGAAGATTCTCGACGACATCCCGGCGTCCGCCACGACCACCTACTACACCGCTGGCAAGCGTGAGGCAGGCGCTCCCACCTACACCTTCGGCGGCCGTGTCGAGGGCAATGCCGGACCGATCCGGGTCGGCCTAGAGGCCAAGCGTACGGGCGAGCGGTACGTCAACGACCAGAACCTGCCCGTTACGATCTCGGGCGTCCAGGTCTATGGGGCCAAGGCGCCGGCCTATACGCTGGTCAATCTCGACGCGCGCATTTCGCTCAAGCCACTGGGACTCGACGACCAGACGTATCTGCAGCTGAACATCAGCAACCTGTTCGACAAGCTCTATGTCGGCGGCTTCAGCGGCACTAGCGCGACCAACTCGCTGACCTACGCCCAGATCGGCGCACCGCGTGCTGTGTCGGCAACACTGAACGTAGGGTTCTGACGGCGGTGCGGCGGAGGTGGGGGTTAAGCCGCCGCCTCCGCAACACCTGGGCTTAAGAGACAGCTACTCGTCCTGGAGCCAATAATTGAGGCGACCGTGTAGGTGGGAACCCGCCGGCTGGTGAGCGAGGACAGCTTTCGAGAGCGTTAGTCTGCTCACACTTCATGCTACCCGCCTGCAAGAGACCTAGAGCCCAACAGCGGATCTTATACTGGGAAAGTTCGACAGAGATTATAATTTCACATTTCGGCGAAAGACTAATGGTTAGCCCAATCCCGATCGATCGGCTCATTGATCAGCGCGCTGGGAACTTTCGCCAGATTTATCGTAGTCTACTATGGGCTATCATCGGTACTCGGTCGAACGCCTTGAGAGCTTCCCCGCGGTGGACGATAATCCGCGTGATCCCCATCGTCCAGATCGCCGCGTTCACCGCCCGCTCGTACGCGCTGTCGAGATGCGCCGTGCCCTCGCCCATCACCAGTATTCGGGTTAGCGGTTTGACTCACGGGCAAGCAGCACGCGTTGCTTCTAGCTCCCCGACAACGCCTGCCCCACGTCGCCCACCAGCGTTTCGTACGCGATCGGCACTCGCGGGATGTCGTCCTGTATCGATGCCGCGGTCGCCGCCGCGAACGTCCGCTCCATGTCGACCGGTGCGTCGAAAAGCGCGATGTTGTCGGCAAGACCTCATCAACTCAACGTAATAGCAGGCGCGCTTCATCGAACATTGCCAAATCATACGCGGAAATCGGCTCATCAGCCGGTGAATACATCGTCTCTAGCGAAAGAAATGATAGCAATATCTTATCCACTTACGCACCGATGCCCGACAAGACAGCTTCGTTTTCAAATATATCTATTCTAATCTTTGGGGAAGCTATGCCTCCCCAAAGATTGATAGCTCCTAGAAGCGGAGCTGAAGCTGGACTCTGGCCGAACGTGGTGATTGATAGCCGGTAGCAGCTTGATAGTCAGAGCGAACCGAACCGTCAGCGTTCGTGCCGAACTCGTTAGCGTCGGTCACACTCTTCGAATTGAATACGTTGAAGACGTCGAAGCGCAACACGGCGTTAAAGGCATCGGTAGGCAGCGTGAAGCCGGCCGTGAGATCGAGCGACGTGATCCAGTCGGTGTGGAAGCCGGTACCGCGGCTCACTTCCACGATGGGGTTCGCATCGCTGATTTCACCGTTCGCAAGCGGGCAGTACCGTGACGCAGCACCGTAAGCGTCGTTGATCGTCTGCGCAAAGTCCGTCAGGTCGGAAGGCAAAACGCCGAAACAGCCAAAGTGACGGGGGGAGGATATGTTCCCGTTCGCTCCCAAAACCAACCAATCGCCAATCTTGTAGCTGCCGTAGACCTTGAAGTTATGGCGCCGGTCGTTCGGTAGATATCCGTACGACCCATAGGTGAGTTCGGGCTGATCGAAGTCCTGGGTTAGGCCGGCATCGGTTTGACCGTTATCGGATGTCACGGAACCCTCGTAGTTTCCCTTGGTCTTCGACCATGTGTAAGATCCACCGATGCTCCAAACGCCGTCGAAGGCGCGATCGAACTTGAAGGTTACTGCCTTGTATACGCGCTTCGCCTTTGGATAGCCGATATTCGATAGCGTCACCGTAGGCGTCGTGCCATCTGGCAGCGTGAGCTGCGTGGTTATGTCGGCGCCCGGATTGTTCAGGACATACTGGCTGAACCCGGCATAGATGGCGGAACACGCATCGATATCGAAGCCCTGCGCCACGCAATAGCTACGTGCTGCGGCGTCGACGGCCGAGTCCTCGAGCGCCCGGTTAAGCTTCCGGTAAGTGCCGTAGAGACCAAGCGTCCAGCGCGAGCCCAGCTTCTGTTCGAAGCCGAGGATATACTCGTCGGCCGACTGCGGCTTGAGGTTCTGCGCCACCGTAGCCGCCGTCTCTGCAGTCGTTCCGTCCGATACGACCGTGCAATTGTTCGTCACGCCATAAGTGGTGTCGGGACGGATGCACGATCCCGAACGCGTTATTGGTGTCCCAAGGATAGGTTGTCCGTTCGCACCGATCCCGTCGAGCTTGTAATAGGAATAGACGTCGTATTCGGCACCGCCGAGGCGGATGTTGGTGTTTGCCGCGATCGGGAGAAAATATCGTCCGAAAGACGCGTAGACCTTCGTCCGCTTGTTACCGAACGGATCCAAGATCATCGCTAGACGGGGGCCCCACTGGTTGCCCGATTTGTAATAGGTCACGTCATCGATGTTGTTGTTGGCAAAACGATCGTTCCGAAGCCCTGCCTGCAGCGTCAGCCGGTCGTTGAGCGTCGACCAGCTGTCCTGAATGTAGAAAGCTTCGTTCTTGGTATGGAACGTCCCGCCGCTTTCGAAAGTGCGCCCGCGAACGTAATCGCAAGATGCTGCCGTTCCGCAAATTGCTGCGCTGGTCGTTGAAAAAAGCTGATAATAGGCGCCGCCGGTGTAGCTTGTCTCGCCCGATGTGGTGAGATTTTCCCTGTCATAACCAAAACGGAAATGATGGGTGCCGAGCAGATTCACGTAAACATCGGCATCGGCGCGATAGAACTCGCGCGTATCCTTGTCGTCTCGATCGTCGTATCCGGGTTCGACCCCGGCACCTGCGACGGGTCGCCGCGATCGTCCTCGACATAGGAAATGTCGGGGATTGCCGAGATCGCGTTGGTTCGATCCTGGCTTTTACCGTACGCTGCTGAAAAGGTGAACCACTTCGTGAACTGTCCCGTATAGCGGGCAACGTAATTGCCCCCCCCTGTCTCGTTGTCCTGCGTGCTGAGGTAATCTCCGATCCGATTGGTCGTGGAATCATAGACGTTGGTAACGTCGGTGGTAACGCCCTTCGTCCGGAAATAAGTGAATTCGAGGCGCTGGCCATCGGTGATGACCGCATCGACCTTCCCGGCGAAGAACGGACTCTTGGTCGACGACGTCACGTACGTCGCGTTGCGGTCGATCGTGCCACCATTGCCCGTCTTGACGTCGCGGGCCTCGTACAACCCGTAGAAGAACAGGTGATCCTTGATGATCGGCCCTGAAATGTAAAAGTCCGACCGCAGATCGGAAGAATAATCCTTATCGTTGTCAGCCGTCAACGTGTCGGGTGATTTACTGCGCAGACCGTTGGGTGAATAGGTAGTAACCAAGCCTGCGTGAAAATCGTTACTTCCCGATCTGGTCGTCGCGTTGATGAAACCACCGGTCGATCGGCCGTATTCTGCTTGATATCCACCATCTTTCACTTCCACCGAGTCGTAGAATTCGAATGGCACCGTGTTCGCACCTAGGAAAGTACTGAAATTGGTGACGTTCAATCCATTCACGAAATACTGGTTCTCACCGACGGAGGCGCCACCGATCGATGGCAATGCTCCGAACGCACTATCGCCTTGAGACACGCCCGGCGTTAATTGGATGATCGAGTTGAGATCGCGGCCGACCGGAACGCGGTTTGCAATGTCCGCGACATTGATGACCGCACCGGTCGTGGTCCCTTCGAAGTCCGCCACTGCAACGCGTTTGTCCACAATCACGATATCGCCGGAGCTCGCGGCGCCAACCGGTACAAGCGTGAACGCGTTGCCAGATGAATTTTGGGAAAGCGATACCGTCGGATCGGTAAACGTATCAAACCCAGCCGCCGCTATCGTGAACGTATAGGTCCCGCTCGGCAGTTGCGGAATTCTGTAACTACCATCGCGCCCAGTAGTAATTGTACGAGAAAAGCCTTGGGCATTCGACGTGACAGTTACCGTCGCGCCCGAGATGACTTTTCCATCGGCGCCTTGTATCCGCCCCGATGCCGCGACCGTCTGGAAATCCTGCGCCATTACCGAACTAGCGGTGAATGAAAAACCAATTACACCGGTGCTGATTAGAGCAATGGCCTTCAAAGCTGTGCTACAATTAAACCTGGACCGAACACGCGTTATCGTCATGCATAATTCCTCACTGCCGCCGAGCGATGTTGCTCTGGCGAGACCGGTTCGTTCAGCAAGGGGCCCCGTGCATGGGGTAAGATTGACAAGTCATTTTAGACTGTAAAGCGAATGCTCGCGGCTGCAGCAATTTTCAGAAGCCTGTCGTAAATATGGCACTGTTACTGTCGTAACATGTCATCCTTTGTAACAATGTGATCTTATATGTCCGCCTCGCACGGGGTGATCCGTTCCTATCTGCATAAGATTGCTGTCGAACATGACGTCGTCCTGGACGTGCCCCCCGCCGTTCATCCAGCGGCAAGCGGAGACCGGCCTTTGTTGTCGCGCGGGAGTGCAGGTGAAGTAACGGTCGGGTTTATACCTGTTCGTTGCTTTTCGAGCGCGGCGGCAAAGGCTGCCGGCGTGCCGTAGGCGTAGCGGGGCGAAAGGTGCGACCGCTCGGTAATCGTCGACCCAGCGCGCGAGGATCGAGAGCGCCTGCCGGACCGTGAAGAACGCCGGACCGTGAAAAATAGCGTCTCGTTGATCAGTTCGTCCCGCATACGACCGTTGAAGCTCTCGACGAACCCATTCTGCGTCGGCTTGCTCGGTACGATGTAATGCCAATCAACGCCGGTACCGCCTGACCACGCGAGCACTGCGTTCGAAGTCAGTTCGGTGCCGTTGCCGGTGACGATCATCCTGGGCGCGCCAAGTAGTGCGCGCCCACGGCTTCAGGCGCCCCCATGCAGACGCCACACGGACGACAGCTGTTCGCTATCCCGTCTGGATGATGGCCGCGGCGATGCTGGCCTCGTGCCTTGCCATTATCGACGGCTCGGTGACCAACGTCGAGCTTCCCGCGATGGGCAAAAATCTTGGCGGTCATGCTTCGGACCTTTCCTGGATCATCAACGCGTATCTGCCGCCGCTTTAGGCGCGGCCTCTGCTGGATTGCGTAGCGGGCGACCATTACTGCCGCAGGCGAATGCCGGTGTCCGGCACAGTCCTGTTGGCACTCGCGTCGATCGACTGCGCGCTGGGCCGACGCTCTCGATCCTGCTGGCCGCGCGCGGAACGCAGGGCATTGGCACCGCAATAGAAGCAAGGGGCAAGCGGTCGCGATATGGGCCGTAGATACGTGCATCTTGCCATTCGACGGTATCGTGCGGAGAGCATAATCAGATGATGACCGCCATCGGCTGAGGCTCGGTCCGCCGCGGTCATTGCCTGCACATATGGCGCGAAGCCAACCGCGTTCATGGCACCAATGAAAGGTTAAATTGGACTCACGTCGAAGACTGCCGCCCCTACTTCGGTCGCTTCACATATTGCCGCCCGAGGAAGTCGAACGCCGGCAGCGCTTCGTGTCGCCCAAGGCCGAACCACGCGGCATTCTCCCAGTTCGAGCCTTTGCCCCAGCGCGTCCCGCACTTCGTCGAGACCCAAGCCGGCTCCCAATACACTATGCCGATCCCGCCTGCGTCCACGACGGTCTGCGTCAGGTCGACAAGGTATTTCAGCTGCCCCTTCGGCGTCGCGGGATACTCTGGCAGCAGCGAATCCGATCCGAGCAGGTCGGGCGACGCATCCTCGCCGACCGGGCTGAATGGGTACGCCGTCTCGACCACGATCACGTCGGCCTTGTATCTATCCTTGGCATACGCGATCGTTTCGCCCAACTGCGCAGGCGTTCGCGTCGACCATTTGCGGTAATAGCTGATCCCGATCACGTCGTAATCGAGCACCCCCGCCACCGTCGCATCGTCGAACCACGCCGCGACATGCTCGGGCTGCGCAATGTGCAGCATGATCCGCGGATTGATCTTGGCCACCTTGCCCGCGTCGCGCACCGCCTTGATCCCGGCGTTGAGCAACGTCGCGTTACGCGTCCAGTCGATCTTGTGGTCCTTGAGATTGCCCTTCGGCAGCGGCCCCATAACCTCGGGGTTGGTCTCGTTCCCGACCTGCACCATCTCCGGCATCAGCCCGTCCGCATCGAGCTTGCCCAGCACGTCGCGCGTATAGGCATAGAGCGCCTTGGCCTGCGCCGCGGTATCGAGCGTCGCCCAGGCAGCGGGGACGATCTGCTTCTCCCCGTCTGCCCAATCGTCCGAATAATGGAAGTCGAGCAGCACCTGCATCCCCGCCGCCTTTGCGCGCCGGATCGTCTTCGTCACGTCGGCGAGGTCGCTGTACTTCGTCCACTTCGCATCTTTCCAGATCCGAACGCGGACGATATTCCCGCCCTTCGCCTTCATCAGCGTGAACGGATCGACCGGCTTGCCCTTCGCGCGAAAGACAGCGCCGCAATCCTCCATCTCGTTGACGTAGGACAGGTCGGCGCCGAGGTAGAGCCCGCTTGCCGGTTTCGCGACAAGCCTCGGCGCGGTCTGCGCACTCGCGGCGGACGAAAGCAGGGCAAGCGTGAAAAGAGCGTTGCGCATCAGAATTCGAACCCCGCACCGATCAGGAACCGTCGTCCGAACTTCTCGTACCGCCCCTGCAAGCTACGATCGCCATAATAGGTCTCGAACGGCTCGTCGGTCAGGTTGTTCGCCTGGAACAACAGCTTGAGCCCCGCCAGCTTCGAATCCTTGCCGAAGTCATAGCTCGTCTGAAAATCCATCACGCCTTCGGGAGCGGTGTAGAGGATGCGGTCGGTATCGCCGAGTTCCGTCGCATAGCTGCTGCGATAGCGGTACGCGACCCGCGCCTCGAAGCCCGCCTTGCTGTAGTAGAGCGTGGCGTTACCGACATGCTTCGACAGCCCCGGCAGCTGGATCGTACCGATCGCGTTGTCGTTCTCGTCGACTGTGATGTTGCTGTCGGTATAGCTGTAATTGAGATACACGCCGAAGCCGTTCAGCACGCCCGGAAGGAAGGTGAAGGCCTTCTGGAACAGTACTTCGACGCCCTTGATCTCGCCGCCCTGGCCGTTGACCGGCTGCCGGAACGTGCCCTCCAGATCGGGTCCACCAGCCGGGTTGGGCGCGAAGATCGTCGTCAGCTGTGGCACGATGTAGGTGCCGAGCTTCTTGTAGAAGCCCGACACGGTCAGCGCGCTGTCGCGGTCGAAATACCATTCGACGGTGGCATCGAGCTGTTTCGCGCGGAACGGTTCGAGCAGCGGGTTGCCGCCCTGCCCCGATGGCGGACCCGAGGTGAAGATGCTGACGCCTGCGCTCAGATCGTCGAGCGGCGGCCGCGAGACGGCTTGGCTCGCGCCGAGCCGGAACTGCAGCTTGTCGGTCGCCTTGAAGGTGAGGTTGAGGTTGGGCAGCCAATCGGTGAATTCATTAGCCACCGACAGCGGCGTGGCGGTGGTGACGATCGCCCCGTTAGGCTGCTGGACCTGGTTGACCTGCGTGCCCTGCGACAGGGTTTCCGTCCGGATCACGCGCAGGCCGAGGTTGCCCGTGAACGGCATGCCGAAGATGTTGCCGTCGAGATCGACCTGCGCGTACCCCGCATAGGTCTTCTCGCCGACTTTCCAGCTTGCCTGGCGATCGAACTCCGACGTGGTCGGGTTGATCTGCCCGAACAGCTGATTGACGGCAGCCAGGATGTCGATCGACTGGACCGACGGCAGGCCCGCAAACGCGCCCGAGAAGCTGTAGGGCGTATTCAGGAGATTGGCGGGGACGGGCGCCCGTGCCGCCGGATCGACGAAGCCGAACTGCGTCCGCTGCGTATAATCCTTCGACCGATCGGTATAACGACCACCGAAGCGCAAGGCGGCGAGCGGCCCCTGCCCGATCTCGCGACGCGCATCGAAACTGCCGCTCCACAGTTCGTCGTTGATCAGCGGCGCACCGCCGCCATTGGTCGGGATCTGGAAATCGGCGATGCGGTTGAGTGTCGGGTCGGTCAGGTCGACATTGACACCTATCGTCGGCACCTTGCCGGGGCGGGTCTGGAACGATGTCGTCGGGGCGATCCCGAACGGCTCGGTCCGCAGCGTCAGGAACTGCTGCTCGCGATGCGTCTTGGAATAGCCGACGTCGCCGACGATCTCCCACCCTTCCGGGCTCCACTTGGCGTTCAGGCCGCCCGCGTAGAGATCGTCCTTGAAGAAGAACAGCTCGTTCACGCCGCGTACTACTTGACCATAGGGCTGGTTCGCGTTGGTAGCGGTAATGCCGGTGACATAGCCGTTCTGGACGGTCGCATTGGTTAGCGTGTTGCCGAACGGCAAATTCTCGACGCGCACGCCGCGCTGGGTCTCGTCGAACTTCACCCGGCTGTAGAAGAAGTCGCCGTTGACCTCGAAAACGCTGCTCGGGCGCCACTGCAATGCCGCCAGCGCACCGTGGCGGATGTCGTCGCCACCGCGCGACAACGCCTCGAAGCCGTACGGGATCTGGTCGTTGGTCTGGCCATCGCCGTTAAGGTCCGCGAAGCTGTTGGTGTAGCGGAACACGTTGGTCCGAACGGTTGCAACGGACTGACGTCGTCCCGAATAGCCGACCGCGATGCCCAGCGTATTGTCGAGAAACTGGCCGATATACGACGCGCTGGCGATATAGCCCCACGGCTTGGAATCCTGCACGTCGCCTGCAAGGTCGCTGTAGATCGCACGCGCGTTCAGGACGATCTTGGTGCCGCTGACATCGAGCGGGCGGATCGTGCGGAGATCGATCTGGCCGGCGATCGCGCCTTCGACCTGCGCTGCGGTCGGCGATTTGAACACCGAAGCGCCGTTGATCAGTTCGGCCGGATATTGCTCGTAGCGGACGTTGCGGCTGCCTTCGGCCGAGACGATCTCGCGGCCGTTGAGCAGCGTGCTCACCAGATTGGGGCCGAGCCCGCGAATGCCGATCTGGGTGCCGTTGCCGCGATCGCGGTTCGTGGTCAGGCCCGGCAGGCGCGCGAGCGACTCCGCGATGCTGGCTTCGGGCAGCTTGCCGATATCCTCCGCCGACAGCACCTCCTGGACGCGGTCAGCGTTGCGCTTACCCGCGATCGCGGTACGCAGCGATTGACGATAGCCGGTGACGACGATCTCGTCGGTCGTCGCTTGCGGAGCAACACTTGTCGGAGTCGAGCCCGTGGCTGGCACGATATCGGTCGATGCAGCCTCTGCGGGAACCGGCGACGCCGCGTCCGCAGTGGGAGATGCGCTGGTCGATCCGCCTCGATTTGACTGTGCCGTTGCGGCCCCTTCCAGAGACAAAAGGCTGACCGCAGTCAGCAACATGAACCTGTTGCGCATCATCACTCCCCTACATCGACCCTCATTGGAGCCAGACAGTATTTGTATGATATATATGACACATTTCGCAACAGGGAATATTCGGGGTGCGGTCAGAGGGTGTCGTGATGCCGAAAGGATCCCTTGGCCGGCCGTAAAAATACTGGCCGGCCTATGCCGGATCGATCATCACGTCTGTCCCGCGACAGCTCCCAAGACGGCTCCGTGACCCCGTTTTGGTTCGGCGACCATCTCTTTATGACACGGGCCCGTCATTGCCGCACAGGCGGGACCCATACTCGCAAACTTCCCGAACGTTATCGCGACCGTTGGAGTCTCGGGGTCCCCGCCTGTGCGGGAATGACCAGACTCTACGTGCCGAAGAGAGGTAACCGCCAAACGGGTTCAGGCTCCATGGTTCGGCAACCCAAATTTACAGAATTTGCGGCACCGCTGAAGCCTGAACACGTATGACACAAACCAAATTGGCGAGGTTCGTCAGCTTGACTGAATGCCAATCCGACCTAGGCCGGCGGCATCGCCGTAATCCGGAGCGATGCGCCCTTAACCCCCTCACCCGTCACCACGACATCGAACGGCCCGGCGCGGCTACCTACGCGAACGATCGCCTGGGCCAACCCGTGGAATGCGCGTCGTCGGCTTGCGACATCGGGTTCGAGGCTGGTCGGATTGCCGTTGCCGACGCCGATCACTGTTGCGTCACCACGGCATTCGAACGTGAGTTGCGTATCGGCATCGGGCACCGGACGTCCGCGCGCGTCGACGATTTCGGCCCGTAGCATTACCACGTCGTCGCCATCCGCCGTCACGATCCGGCGATCCGCGGTCAGGTGCACCGCTGCCGCCGCGCCCGCCGTCTCGCGCACCGACGTCGCCACGCGCCGCCCCTTGTTGAGCCCACGCGCTTCGATCCGGCCGGGTGCATAGGGCACGCTCCAGGCAAGGTGGCCGTTGCGTGGCATCGGTTTGCGACCCAAAGAGCGGCCGTTCAGCAACAGCTCGACCTCATCGCAATTACCGTGCGCCCAGACCTCGATCGGCTGCCCCTCGCGACCCGGCCAGGTCCAGTGCGGGAGCAGATGGACCTGCGGAAGGTCCGGCCGCCACCACGCGCGGTAATAGTGATAATTGTCCTTCGCGAACCCACAGGTGTCGAGCACGCCGAAATAGCTCGAGATGCTCGGGAACTGCGCGAACGGCGTCGGCTCGCCGCGATAATCGAAACCGGTCCAGATGAAGCCGCCGGCGATGTAGGGCCGAGTCGCCGCGATCGACCACCACGCTTCCGCGGTCGAAGCCCACCACGGATGTTCGGTATCATAGGCGCGGACGACGTGCGCCGCGGCATCGTTGACGTACGCGCCGCGCGTCGAAACGGTACTGCCGGTTTCGGTGCCCATCGTCGGCACGTCGGGGAAGCGCTCGTGGAACGCCTCGATCTTGTCAGTACGATAGTTGAAGCCCACGACGTCGACGATCTTCGCCGCACCGGTATCCCAGCTATTGTCGAACGCGAACGTCGTCGGGCGCGTCGGGTCCAGCGTCCGCACGACCGCCTGCATCTCGGCGGTGATGCGAGCGCCCTTGGTCGAACCCTGTTGCGGCTCCTCGTTGCCGAGCGACCAGGCGATGACGCTGGGCCGGTTGCGATCGCGGCGGATGATCCGGTCGAGCTGCGCCATCGCCTCGTCGTCGCTGCTATTGAGGCGCGCCTCGACGACCATCAGCATGCCCGCCGCGTCGCACACGTCGAGCAGCGCGGACGCGGGCGGGTTGTGTGCGCTCCGCCAAGCATTCGACCCCATGTTCTTCAGCTGTGCGACACGCCATGCGTGCAACGCATCGGGAATGCCCGTGCCGACGCCGGCGTGATCCTGATGGTTGCAACTGCCGAGCAGCTTGACGGGCTTGCCGTTCAGCAGGAATCCGCGCGCGCCGTCGAAGTGGATCGTGCGAATCCCGAACGCCGTCTCGTAGCGGTCGACAATATGATCGCCGACGACGATCTCGGCTTCGACCGTGTAGAGCCTGGGGGTTTCGACCGACCACAAGGCAGGCGTGGCTACTTGCGCTTGCTGGTCGAGCGTGACCTGCGCGCCGGCAGCCAGCATGAACGCGCTGTCCGGCACTTGCGCGACCGGTCGGCGGTCAGGGCCGATCACGCGCTGTCGCAAGATGCCGTTGACCGGCGTGTCACCGGTATTGACGATCTCGGTCGCGACTCTGACCTGCGCGCCGACCTCCTGAACGTCGCTGCGGACGACAGTGCCCCATTGCGGGATGTGCACCGGATCGGCGCGTACCAGATCGACATGGCGGTAGATCCCCGCGCCTTCGTAGAACCAGCCTTCGCCAAGAGTCGCATCGACCCGCACGGTGATCACGTTTTTGCCGTCTCCTTCACGTGCGTCAAAGTTGAGAAAATCGTCGATCTCGACGCGAAAAGGTGCGTAGCCGCTGTCGTTGCGACCGACGATGTGGC
Organism: Sphingomonas sp. CFBP 13603; assembly: GCF_014892665.1. Taxonomy (NCBI): domain Bacteria; kingdom Pseudomonadati; phylum Pseudomonadota; class Alphaproteobacteria; order Sphingomonadales; family Sphingomonadaceae; genus Sphingomonas; species Sphingomonas sp. CFBP 13603. Next base: position 405,523 of record NZ_JADBIA010000002.1, read on the forward strand.
CGTTCACGAACACCAGACAATTCCGGAATACACCATCGAACTCGAGCCATAGTCGTCGACCGCGATCGGCAGCACTGATGGCGATCGGGCAGCGATACCAGCCGATACTGTTCCCCGGATGCTGACGACCGATCGCCTTGAACCCGTGGGCAGCGACCGCGTCCTCGGTATCCTTGGAGGCAGGCGCGGCGGGCGGCGCGAATGGCAGTGCGACTGCCCAATCATGCGGGATGCGGACCTGTTGCCAACTACTGTCGTCGAACGCTGCCATGGCGGCATCCGAGGTGGTCGCCCCCGCCTTTGCAAAGGTCCGCTGGTTACGACCGAACCCGAAATCGCGCTCGAGATCCGCGGCATGACCAAGAGCGAAACGCCAGTCCGCAAGCCGCTCGCGTAATCGCGAGCGTCGCCGATCCAGCGAGAATTTCCTTACGGTTACGCCAAGTGCCGGGCTGGCAACTGCGGTCAATGCGAGCGCGCCTTGGCCGAGTACCGAGCGGCGGGTAAATCCTGGCATCACATTCTCCCTAGTTTATTATAAGATAATTTAATCGAACTGTTTGCGCGAGGTATTTCCCGACGACTAGCGTGTTCAGATCCCTCTCGTGCCACGCTGGCCGTAATGCGACGCGATGTTCGATGAAAACCAGACCTCAGGGTGTCGATGGGTGCACCTCGAACTGGCCGGATCAGCGCTCCAGAGTGCGGTCATAGACATAACATTTCAGCGCGACCGGACGACGAGGCGGGCCGGAAGCGGGAATTTGCCTCAGCATGATGCGCTGGGGCTGGAGCCCAGCTGTTCCCTCAGGCCGACGCGACATTGCTGTTCGCGATACGCTATGTAGCCAAGACCGTTCGGTCCAAGACACTGCCCAAGCATGAAGCACCTGATCTCCACAATGGGCTGATCCGTGCGCCCACATACGCTCGAATGGGTCCGACGCGAACGCCCCTGTCCCGCGCTGCACAACGTGACGTTCGAAGCCGCAATTATCGCGTGATACGCAGTGCACGATACCGGTCACGGGCAGCACGGTAGCCAACCAGAAAACGCTGTTTAAAACTCTGGCGGCCTTCGTGAGGCGGGCCACAAGTGGACATCTAGCTTCCCTTGCCAGCCACCCGACTTCTACATTTGTTTATCGGGCTGGACGGCAGAGCTCGGCGGCTGATCCATTGGCTAGGCGGCTTAATGGGAGAGAAAAACGGTCGGTCCGCTTTCGGCGAGGTAGGTGGCGATAGCCGACATGGGCGATGCTATCTTTCCCAAAGCGGGAAATCAGAAAGGCTTTCCCCTCGATCACGATCGCTAGGTGTTGAAGGGTGAAGCAACCATGCGATCACTGGCGGCATCGAGCGACCGTCCCATCCCGTTGTTCAGCTTTCCCTACAACCATGTCGGGGACACCCAAGCCAAGCTCGCGATCAAAACGCTTCTCGCCAGTCATGGCTACAGACTGGCCGCGTTGACAATCGACACATCCGATTACTGTTCAAAAGCGCCTATGAACGCGCCCTCGCTAAACGCGATGCGCGCCATGACGGAGCGGATCGAGCGGGCCTATCTAGACCATACTCGCGTTCAGATCTCCTATTATGGAGAGCTGGGCCGCAAGGTTCTCGACGGCGAGGTGCCCGCGATCATCCTTCTTCACGCCAACCGATTGAACGCCACGACGATCGGACCGCTAATCAGCCTATTCCCGTTAGCAGGCTACGGGTTCGTTTCACTCGCACGGGCACAAGCCGACGTGGCCTATTCGCCCATGCCTGCGGTCGCGACGAAGTTTTGCCCCATATTGGCGTACCGATGGGCTCGTGATGGACGGGTGAAAGTTGACTATCGGCTAGAGCATGAACCACTAGCTTGGATCAGCGCTTACGCCAGCAAGACACCGTAGGGCGCTTCTGCAACTTCCTGACTGGGAACCGCGAAAAGCGGACGTTCGCAACACGTTATTACGGGCTAGGCGCCTGATTCTCCATGTCCTCGCGTCAGGATTATCCCAGTCATTTCACCGTTCCCGCCCTCACCATCTGCATGGTGGCAGCTTCCCTCGCGCAGGATGCCTCGCCGGCTTATGACTTTCCGGAAGGGACTCGCGAACTCACCTTTGACCCTACCCGTCTCCTTCCGAACGGCCTCAACCGGCATTGTCGATTCCGCTACCTAAAAGACGATTACGGCTTCCCGGTATACGCGATCGCGGTGGGCGGGGGCTGCATCAATTCTGACTGGAGCTGCTTTGAACGTACGGCGCGCGACTGACTGCCCGTATGGTCCGTTTACCGTTGAAAATTGAACCTCTGCGACCGCGAGCCGGCGGGCAACAACTCTGGGCTGTTATTGCACAATCGCAGCCGCAGAATGACGACGCTCTGCTCCGTTCACTCGACACGGCTGGGTTGAAGTGGCTCGAAGCCGACGTTCGCGGCTGCCCATCAGCATCAGAGAAGAGGGCGCGCGTCATTCCGGCCGGGCTTTCGGCTTCAACAGTCCTTTGGGAAACCAATCAACCTCTGCGGCGTCGGTGGGCATTCGACGTGAGAAGTATCGTCTTCGCCGCAATATTTGGAAAGGTTCTATTCTGGCATCAGCCGTTCACACCCTTCCGAACAAGACAAAGAGTAATTATCGATAGATTTCCTTACAAAGTGGTTATATGTCAGGGTCACCAAGCCCGAACTTATACACGTCCAAAATAGGACCAAGGTTCCGGTAATCGGGAGCGCCAGATTGCGTCGGATCGGCGTCGTGGGGCGAGAGAAGGGGTTTTTGACAATGGACTTCCGGAATAATATTTTCTTGGCGTCGACTGCAGCTGTTTATGTCGCCGTTACACCAAGCGCGTTCGCGCAGGTTGCCACAGCGCCGGCGGCGCAGACCTCCGCGTCAGATCCGCAAACTACCGAACCCGTCGCCCCCGCCGGTGACGAAACCGGACAAGACATCGTCGTTACCGGTATCCGCGGCAGCTTGCGCAGCGCGATTGCGGTAAAGCGTCAGGCCAACGCTATCGTTGACGTCATCAGCGCCGAGGCGATCGGCAAGTTTCCAGACCGCAACGTCGCAGAATCGCTATCGCACGTTCCCGGCGTCAGCATCGACCGTCGCTTTGGCGAGGGCGAGAAAGTCGCAATTCACGGCACAGATCCCGCACTCAACCGCATGCTGCTTGATGGCCATGCGGTCGCCTCGGCCGACTGGGGTGGCAACGACAACGACCCGACCAGCCGTACCTTCAACTATTCGCTGCTTGCACCCGAGCTCGTCGAGCGCCTGGAAGTGTACAAGTCGCCCGAGCCGCGGATCGAGGAAGGTAGCATTGGCGGCACCGTCATCGTCCGCACGCGCCGTCCGCTCGACACGCCCGCCAACTCGATCTTCGCATCGGGCGGCTATTCGTACAACGACCGCGCCGACAAGGGTAACGTCCGCGCGTCGGGCCTGTACAGCTGGCACAACGAGGGTGGCACCTTCGGCGTGCTCGGTGCCGTCACCTACGACAAGCAGAGCCTGACGCGCTCGGGCGTCGAATTCTTCGGGTTCGAGAATGCCAGCGACCGCTTCTTCCAGAAGGATGCGAACAACGCGCTGATCCGCGACGCGAGCGGCCAGCCCGTGTTGAAGAACACGGCCGCGACGGTCACCGGCGGCACGCGTCAGGATCTCGCCAACGCGGTATCGCCGTTCGGCATCAACTACGCGTATTTCACGCAGGAGCGTAAGCGCATCAGCTATGTCGGCACGGTCCAGGCCAAGCCGACCGACGACATCACGCTGACCCTCAACGGCCTGCATATCGACGGCAACTATAACAACAGCAGCCAGTCGATGTACGTGATCCCCGGCGCGTGGAGCGGCGACGTTCTCCAGTCGGCGACGGTCGCGAACGGCGTCGTCACCAATGCGAGCTTCGGCGCGGCCTCGGCGAACAGCCAGAGCGCGCAGCTCGACCTGCTGATCCGCAAGACCAAGCTGACCACCGACAACCTCAACTTCGTCGCCGAGTGGGAAGGTCCCGACGGCGCAACCGTGGCGGCGACCGGCGGCTGGAGCAAGGCGATCGGTGGGCGCAATCCCGAATATCTGCTCGATGTGCGCACCGACCTTCCGTACAGCTACGGCTTCACCTCGGACAGCGCCAACGTCGATTACGTCGGCGACCTGACCAACCCGGCCAATTATCGCCGCAGCAACAGCCCGCAGCTCCAAACGATCGACGGCGCACCCGTCATCGTCAACGGCACGCAGCTGAATGCGGCGCGCGCGGGAGGGATCGATTTTTCGAAGACGATCGATCGCGATTACTACGCAGGCTATGACGCGGTCATTCCGTTCGAGGCGGGGCCGTTCAAGGAAATCCGCATCGGCGGCAAGTTCACGGATCACCGCAACCGCCTGAACGCGAGTGGCTTCAACAACTACTCGACGTCGAACTACACGCTGGCGAGCCTGGGCGTCGACACGATGACGACGCCGAACGGCACGTTCGACGGCACCGGCGGCACCGGCAACGCGACCAAGTACATCAACCTGTCGCAGCAGACCGTGATCGACATCCTAGCGAACTCGATCAACATCCCTGTCGCCAAGCCGACTGCATCGTACATCGTCGACGAGATGGTCGCGGCGAACTACGTCCAGCTGAACTTCGACCAGAGCGGCTTCCGCGGCAACATCGGTGGGCGCCTGGTCTATACCAAGAACGTGGCAAACTACGCCGATCAGGTCTCCGGCACTGACGGCAGCCTGCCGACGATCGTGCCGCAGCGGGTCGAGAACGACTATCTGAAGTTCCTGCCGAGCCTGAACGTCGCGTACGAAGCGGGCACGCACCTGATCTTCCGCGGCAGCGTTGCCAAAGTGATCGCGCGCCCGCGCTACGAGCAGCTCGGTGGTTCGGTCGGTCGCAACGACATCACGCTGGATGCGAGCGGCGGCAACCCTAACCTCAAGCCGTACCAGTCGACCAACTACGAACTGTCGGCGGAATATTATCCGCGCGAAGGGACGCTGTTGTCGCTTGAGCTGTTCCGCCGCGAGGTGAAGGACTACATCCTCAACGGCCTGAGCCGCCAGACGTTCTTCAACGAACTGACGCAGACCAACGCGTCCTATCTCGTGTCGCAGCCGCTCAACGGCGGCAAAGCGAACGTCAACGGCGCGCTGGTGTCGGCCCAGGGTGAGATCTGGCACGGCTTCGGCCTGCAGGCGAACTACTCCTACGCCGAGAGCTCGACCGACGAAGGGCTGAACCTGCCCTATCTGTCGAAGCACACAGTCAACGTGATCCCGTATTACGAGAACGGACCGTTCCAGGCGCGCCTGAGCTATAACTACAGGTCGTCGTATTTCCGCGCGATCGGTCGCCTGAACTCGATCGACATGGTCGCGCCGTACAGCCAGCTTGATTTCTCGGCAGGCTTCAACCTGACCAAGGCGATCACGCTGACGGTCAACGCGCAGAACCTGCTCGACTCGACCTATACGCAGTATAGCGGCTCGCGCGATCGGCCGACGGCGTTCTACAAGAACGGACGTACGTACGTCGCTTCGGTCTCGTTCCGGATGTGACACGGTAGCGCGTCGCGAACGGCGCGCTACACTCCTACGGCTCGACGGCTACGATGGTTTGGCTTGGTATCAGGTTTGACGCTGCCCGTAAGCGGACATTCCGCTATGGACTCCATGTCGACCATTCGGCCGATGTATGAACTCTTGCCGGTGGGCTGCTACACTCGATCCGATGTCAGCGCGCGATGGGCTCCAGCGTGACCAGTGCGACGTCGTTGCTGCGCATGGGCACCGTCACGCTCGCCGAACCGCTTGCACCGATCGTTACGACGCGGTCCTGTTCGGGCAGGTCTGCGGTCGCACGCTGGAGGGTTGCCAGTTGCGCGCCGTCGAGCGCCTTCGGCATCCCCATTGTGATGTACAGAGACAGTGCATCGTTGTTCCGATAGCCGGTTTTGTGCACCTGAAGCCGGTACGTGCCTTGCGGCACATGCGCGAACTGGAACGCGATCGGCTTGCTTGCGGTCGCCGGTACCAGCTTGGTGTAGAACGGCGTGTTGCTGACCGACTGTACCGGCTGCTGCCAATCCCACACCAGCGCGGTGATCCGCCTGCCATCCACTGCGGCGAGCCCGAATTCGTCGCCGAGCGCAATCGAGCGGCCCTTCAACGCATTGAGATATTTATAGGCGAACCACGCCGGCTTGCGGATGCCCTCACGGTTCATCAGGCCAAACCCGCCATGAAAGGGCGTCGGCGGCGGGCCGGGCTCCTCGAACAGGTCGGTATACGTCCAGTAGCTCATGCCCTGCGCATAGCGCCGAGACTGTTTGAGCTTGGTCAGGATATAGGGTGCGCTGACATAGCTGTCGTGGACGAAGTCGCGCGGCGTGTAGCTCGTGCTCCACTCGGTAAAGTACAGCGGCAGTCCGGCATATGACGTCGCCTCGATCTGCGCGCGCACCCGCCGGACATCGCCGACGATCGCGTCGGGTGATGCGGACAGTTTCGTATCCTGCTTGCCCTCTTCGTCGAGGAAGCCGCCATCGACACCATATGTGTGCGTCGTGAGAAAATCGATCGGTACGTTGTTCCGCTTCGTGTACGCCAATAGTTCGGGCACCCACGCGGCCCCAGCCGTCGACGGTCCACCGACCTTCAGCGCCGGGTCGATTGCCTTGATCGTGCGTGCCGTGCTCGCATAAAGGTCGAAATACGCCTTCTGGTCGGCCTTTTCCCAGAACCCCTCGAGATTTGGCTCGTTCCAGACCTCGAAATACCAGCGCCGCACCTCGTCGGCGCCGTAGCGCTCGCGGACATGCCGGACATAGGCATCGATCAGATCGCGCCACATTGCCGGATAGGGGTGAGACGTGTTCCCCTTCCAATAGAAGATCGTCTGTTCCGATGTCTTCATCGCGCTCGGCGTGAAGCCGAGTTCGACGAACGGGCGGATGTGGCGGGCGAGCAAGGCATCGTAAAGCTGGTCGATCTTCGTCCAGTCGTACACGATCCGACCGTCAGTCTTGCGTACGGTGCCGAGAACGTCGTGGAAGATGTCGTGGAACCGGATGTACCGGAAGCCCAGCTCGTCCACCGCCGTCTTCAGCTGCGCCTGGCTATCGCTGCGGATCAGCGTGCCCGGAAAATCGGAACCGATCGACAGGTCGAACGAACGATCTACCGGTGCCCCCGCCGTGGCGACATCGATGCGGATCTGGCGCGGACCGGCTGCGTCCTTCGCTGGTGCGGCATACGGTGTTCCTACCGCGACGGCGATTGCCGCCCATGATCGCCAACGCATATCCACACTCCCAGACTTTTCTCGTCGTTGATCGGAATGGTAGCGCAATCAGTTTCCGCGGCAAGACCTGGTGGAGAAGCCGGGCTCAGGTTCGTGCTTCCAACGATCTGATCGTCTGGCGTGTGAAGAGCTCTGCGCGCGCCGCAGCCGGTCTCGAACGCCTGGGCGACCAATGTCCGTATCGCGGTCGGGATTTGCCAGTTGAGTGACGATCCAATCCCCGCACGGCCGTCGTCGCCTTCAAAACAATTTGCGGAGCGATACCACGACGCTGCGTCCGACCGCATCGAGCAAATCCGGCTGATACCGGTAAGGAACGATGCCGGTGGCGTCGCGCACGCCTTGGCGAGCGCCGGTAATGTTGGCGATCTCGAGCTTGAAGCCCAGATGCCGGGACCAGTCCTGGCGCGGCAGGAAGTGGTGGATGCTCAGCGAACCGGTGACGTTGATCTTGCACAAGGGCGCGAATGTCAGGGTCGATGCGGCGACCGCGCCGCGAACGGTGGCCCCACCGGTACAGTAGAAATCAAATGTACCGCCATTGCCCAGATAGCTCAGCCCCCCATAACCGTAACCGGCAATTCGCTGCGTCGTACCGCCCGACACCGTGTCGCCCGCCAGCAGGTCGAGCGTCGGCATCCCCGGCCTGAGCTCGATCCGGTCGGCAAGGCGCAGCGTGGGGCCGATCCCGCCATAGAAGGTCGGGCGATCCGGTGGGTGGCCTCCTGGTGTCGCAGGTGATTGGGGACGACCGAGTTGGCCGCTGGCGGCGAGTGTGAGGTTCAGCGTCCGGCGACGTTCCCGGAAGACATTGATCGGACGGAATGCCACCGACACCAGCGCGCCGGCGGCATCGCGGACGAACAGTTCGGGTAGCGCCGCTTGCGCAGCGGACGTGAGGGCGAAGATGGTCTGGATCCCGTCGCGGATCTCCGTAACCTCGTAGGTGGCGCCGATACGCAGTTCGCTCTTGACGAGGGGCTTGACGGTTGCCCCGATCGAGCGCGTCCGCCGACGTTCGGCAGCCAGCGCAGGGTTGCCGCCCAGAAACAACGTCACCAGCGTCGAACGGCCGGTCGCGAAATCGAACAGGGGCACCTGTGGCGCCGAAATCTGCGGCGCGGCAAGCTGATCCAGCGTTGGCGCCGTGGCCGACCGTTTATACTGTGCCAGCAGTTGGAGACCCGTGAACGGCGCCCAGTTCACACCAACCGTCGAATCCGACAGGTCACCGAAACCACCGACACGCCGCACGGTAGCGGAGGCGGAGGCCGACACATCGCCAACCCACGGCAAGACATCCTCACGTCGCGATGCGATCGGCAGGTCGAGCGCGACTGCGCCCTCCACTCTCCCTCGATCGAACGCGATCGCCGATGGGGTGGCGCCGCGCGTCCTGCTGTTCGTGCCGATCTGCTCGCCCTCTATCGTAGCGGCCAGCGTCACGCGGCCGGCCGGCAAGCGTAGCGGACGGTTGGTCGCGACGAACTTTGTCCCTGCACCATAGGTCGATTGGACCGTGTGATCGACAAGCCGGTTGGAAAGCAGCGCAAGATCGAACGGTCGAAACGGGTCGGCGCCAGCGGCGATCGCCGCGTTGACGGCGGTGGTGTCGATCGCCTTGGCGACAAGACCGTTCCTGCGTTGCGTGTCGAGCGTGCCGGTCCAGTCCCACTGCCAGCCGCGCCAAGCTCCGCGTACCACGCCCCCGGCATGAAGCGTCGTGATATCGGTGCGCTGGCTGAGCGGCGGCGCTTCGACGAGATAGCGCTGAAGCAGAACGTTCCGGCTGAATGGCGAATACGGGTTGTCGCTGGGAATGAGGAGCGTCGCGCTCGCGGGACCGAAGAGGGTGCGTTCGCGACTATGATCCGCGGTGAGCGTCAATGAACCCGACAACTTCCGCCCGAGCCGGTTGGCGATCACCGCCTCGCCGTGGAAGCTGTCGTTCGACGGCGCGAGCGCACGTAGCGGCGACAGGTCGAACAGCCGCGGTCGATTTGCGTTTGCCGCGAAGCTGTCCAGTCCGACGGTGCCAACCGGTAGAGGGCCGGTCGGCACCGGGACGATCGTCACGAACTGCCCCGCGAGTGCCGACAAGGCGGGATCGATCTCGCCTCCCGCCAGAATCCCGGTGATATTCCCGCGTGCATCGAACGGCACGTCCGGATCGGGCAGGATGCGCCGCCGCCTTTGCAACAGTGCATCGGTATGCCGTGCGTCCAGCGACAGCGTCAGGCGACCGTTGCCCTGGAGACGCGTGTAATCGACGTGCGCATTGGCGTTGTCGGCACCGCCGCGCGTCGAGGTGCCGACGGCCTGCTTCGACGACAGCTGGCGAAACCGGCGCTTGGTGATGAAGTTCACGATCCGGCGGGTCGGCGGGTAGCCGTATTGGAGTGCGACCGGCTCCGGAAACACTTCGACCTTCTCAAGCGCTTCCGGCGGCAGGTTGCCGATCTCCTGGTATCCCGACACACGTTGCGCGTTGAGCAAGAAGATTGGATCCTGCCCATCACCCGATTGCGTCACGCCGCGGATCGTCCGCAGCAGCTCGTCGATCGATGTCGCGCCCGTAGCGGTTATCGCCCCCGCGTCGAGCGTCGCCAGCGGCTCGATCGCCGTGTCCACCTGCCCTCGACGGCCTAGGATCACGATATCGGGGCGGGCATCCGATACTTCAGCCTGAGCACGAGATGGCGTGGGTTCGGCATTGGTCGGTGCAGCTGGAGGCGGCTCCGACTGTACTCCAGACTGGCCCCCGGATTGACTAACCCCCGCCACCGACCAACTCAGAAGAATTGCTGCCGATGCCAGACGACCGACGCGACGAGTATCCGGACACATACTCTCGGACAGCTGCATGGGTCTGATACCTTTTGCGGATACATATGATCAACACGTCGAACCGACTGACTACACTGATCTCGAAAGTGCATATTTGCCGTTTACTGGTCCATGCGCCAGTGCCACGCATCAGTATAAAAGCAGTGACATGCTTTGCGACGAAGCCCGGTATCGGCAAAGCCGTTCTGGAAGCAGGCATTCGCGCACCGCCGCAACACTTCAGACTTCGGCGTACCCGTCCGGTACTTTCGGCGCTTTCCCCCGGCGGAGAGAGATCGGGGCGCTGTCGATTGGTCCGTTTTGCGACGAAACCATCCGGCGTTTACCGATAATTCGGAAAGCGTCGCTAGCGTAGCCCTATGGAAAGCATGGCATGGCTGCGATGGATGATCGGCGCGTTCGCGTTGGCGTTCGGCCTTGCCCTTGCGGTGCCGGCCGCAGCCGTGACGGGCACGCCGATTTCGGTCTGCGTTCGTCCCGCGATCGCGGGGCAGACCCCCGCCACATTGTTCGGGCAGCCACGCGGTTTCGACTGCACCACCTCTCAAACCCAATTTGGCAGCGGCGATTTCTGGGTACTCTCGCAGCCCCTGCCAGCGATCCAAGCCGCCGATCATACCGTGCGGATCGGCAGCACCTGGGTAAACCGCGTGACGCTGTTCGTGCTGTATGCCGACGGATCGATCCGCAACACCGGCTTCACCTCGCGCACCGCGGGACGTCTGCTCGGGCTGGGCGCAGTGATCGTCCAGCCCCTGCCGTCACATGACGCGGCGCCGGTCCGGTTGCTCTGGCATGTCGAGGGGGCAGCGAACCTGCGCGGCCTGATCCTGGGACCCGCGCTCGCCGACCATGACCAGCGCGATACCACCGAGATCCTGCTCGCTGCGCTGTATGGTGCGTTCGGAGGGATGGCGATCGCGCTGATCGTCTACAATCTCGCGCTGTGGGGCGCGTTGCGACAGGCGTTCCAGCCCGCTTATTGCCTGCTCGTGCTGTTCCTGCTCGCGTATGCGGTAACGTCTTCGGGTGCGTTGGGGCAGATGTTTCCGACCTTAGACAACAATGATCGCCAACGGCTGAACACGCTGTTCCTTGCCGGATCGGCGGCGTCCGCACTGGTGTTCGCCCGTACGTTCTTCGAACAGGGCGTGTTTGGCGGATGGCTGCGAGCCGCGAGCAGTTGGGTGATCGCCGCGCTGCTGACGGCAGGCACGTTGTGGGCGGCATTCGCGCCATGGCAGTTTCGTGTGCTCGATACGATACTGGCGAGCACGTACCTTTTGTTGCTGGTGCTGATCCCCATCATTCTCTTCCGAGCCTGGCGGATGCGGAGCAATTTCCTGTGGCTGTTCGCGCTGGCGTGGAGCGTACCGATCGTGGTCGCCAGCCTGCGCGTCGCCAACGCGTTCGAGTTGCTCGATTGGAGCCTGTGGCTCGACAATTCGACGATCCTGTCGATGGCGCTGGAATCGATGCTGTCGAGCCTTGCGATCGCCTACCGGATCCGCCTGCTCAGCGTGGAGCGCGATACCGCACGCGAACAGGAAATCGCTGCACGGCTGCTCGCGGATACCGAGCCGTTGACGGGCCTGCTCAATCGCCGCGCGTTCCTGCACCACGCGATCGGCCGGCCAGGCGACCAGATGCTGCTGATCGCCGATGTCGACCATTTCAAACGCGTCAACGAGACGATCGGGCATGATGGTGGCGACGAAGTGCTGCGCGTCGTCGCCCGAGCGCTCCGCAACGCGGTGCCGCCCGAGGCGCTGGTGGCGCGAATCGGTGGCGAGGAATTCGCGATACTGGTCGATGCGGCGACGCCGGTCATGCCCGATACGATCCTCGAACGGTTGCGCAGCCAGCGGATGCCGTTCGATATCGCCGTCACCGCCAGTATCGGCAGCTGCACCGGACCGTTGCTGCGCGAGGCGGATTGGAAGACACTGTATCGCAGCGCCGATCGTGCGCTGTTCGCGGCAAAAGGCGCAGGACGCGATCGATCGCGCGATGCGAGCGTCCTGCCGATCGCCGCTTGATACACTTGCGCAACGACCGCGATCGAGGCATGTTCGCAGGCGTTCCGGGAGATGGGTGATGCGCGATCGTAGGGACGTGCTGGTGATCGCGGGACTCGTGCTGATGGCACTGACCATCCGCCATCCGACTGCCGACATTCGTATCCTCACGCACGAGACCAGCGATCCGTCGCCGCATCGGATGCAGGCTGCGGTCGACCTCGGGCTGATCGGCGTTTCCGTGCTCTATACCTGGACCGTGAACCGCCTGCGCTGAATCGCCCTTCCATCCGTGGCGCGCGTCCTTGACCCCCGTCGCGTGCCTGCGCCATAGCGACGGGCATGGACACGCCGATCGAAGACCTCGCGTTCGAGGATGCACTGAAGGAACTCGAGCTTATCGTCGGGAAGCTGGAAAGTGGCGACACGCCGCTCCAGCAGGCGATCGAGCTGTACGAGCGCGGCAACAAGCTGCGCCAGCGTTGCGCCGACCGGCTCGACGCGGCACAGGCGCGGATCGAGGCGATCCGGCTCGACGGCGACGGCAAGCCTGCCGGCGTTCGCCCGTTCGCGGCAGGCTGACGCGGTGAGCCAGATGCCCGTCACGCTGGATGCCGCGCTCGCAGATGTCGCAGCCGAGATCGACCGGCAGTTCGACCAGCTGCTGGCGATCCCCGACGATCCGCGTGGCGACCTGTACCGGGCGATGCGGCATGCCGCGATCGGTGGTGGCAAGCGGCTGCGACCGCTGCTCGTCTTCGCGACCGCCAATCTGTTCGACGTCGCGCGCGGATGCTCCGCACGGGCGGCGACCGCGATCGAGGCAATCCACGTCTATTCGCTGATCCACGACGATCTGCCGTCGATGGACGACGACGACATGCGCCGCGGCAAGCCGACGGTGCACAAGGTGTTCGACGAGGCGACCGCGATTCTGGCGGGCGATTGCCTGCACGCGATGGCGTTCGAGATCCTGGCCGATCCGGCGACGCACGCCGATCCGTTCGTCCGCATCGAACTGGTCATGGACCTCGCGCGCGCGTCGGGGCCGAACGGCATGGCCGGCGGCCAGAAGATGGACATCGAGGCTGAGAACACGCGCTTCGACCTCAATACCGTGACCCGGTTGCAGCAGATGAAGACGGGCGCGCTGATCTCGGCGTCGGTCGAGGCTGGCGCGATTCTCGGGCGGCTGCCACCGGAGGGCCGCGTGGGGCTTCGCGGGTATGCGCATGACCTGGGGCTGGCGTTCCAGATCGCCGACGACCTGCTCGATGCCGAGGGCGACGAGGCGGTCGTGGGCAAGTCGCTGCGCAAGGACGAGGTCGCTGGCAAGGAGACGTTCCTGTCGCTGCTCGGGCCCGAGCGTGCGCGCGAGCAGGCGCGGATGCTCGTCGACCAGGCGGTCGCGCATCTGCACAGCTATGGCAAGGAAGCCGACCTGTTGCGGGATATCGCCCGTTTCGTGCTCGAACGTGACCGCTAGAACTACAACCGGGGAGATCGGCATGACGGCACGGATTGGGGTTTACCCGGGGACGTTCGATCCCGTCACGCTGGGGCATATGGACATCATCCGGCGCGGCGCGAAGCTGGTCGATCGGCTGGTGATCGGGGTGACGACCAATCCGTCGAAGTCGCCGATGTTCACGATCGAGGAGCGCATGGCGACGGTGCGCCGCGAGGTGGCCGGCATCGGTGGCGATATCGAGGTGGTCGCATTTGATTCGCTGCTGATGGATTTTGCCGAGCGGCAGGGGGCGAAGGTGATCGTCCGCGGCCTGCGCGCCGTCGCCGATTTCGAATATGAATATCAGATGGCGGGGATGAACCAGCAGATCAATCCGCGCGTCGAGACGGTGTTCCTGATGGCCGACGTCGCGTTGCAGCCGATCGCGAGCCGGCTGGTCAAGGAGATCGCGCTGTACGGCGGGAATATCGCGAAGTTCGTGCCGGAATCGGTGCGCGAAGAAGTGGTTGCGCGGGTCGAGAAGATCGGCCGCAAGGGAAGCTGACCTCCTTCGTCGTCCTGACTTTCGTCAGGATGACGTATCGTGATGGGGGACTGCTGCGTTCAGCGCCCCTCACGTTCAGATTGGCGCAAGCGGGGATTTGCTCTAAGTGGCGGCAGCCTGGTTGCGCCGGGCCTCTTTCGAGTGGGAATTTGATGCGCTTTTTCGTCGGAATGTTCGCGTTGCTCGGGTGCCTGGTCACGGTGCCGGTCGCGGCGCAGAAGAAGGATGTCGTGGCAGCGCCTGCGCGCCTCACGCCGCCGCTCACGACCGATACGCAGAATTTGCTGCTGCTCGATCTGTCGACCGGCGGCCGCGTGACGATCTGGCTGCGGCCCGATGTCGCGCCGCTGATGGTCGAGCGGATCAAGACGCTGACCCGCCAGCATTTCTATGACGGCCTCGCGTTCCACCGCGTGATCGATGGCTTCATGGCGCAGGGCGGCGATCCCAAGGGCGACGGCACCGGCGGCTCGACGCTCCCCGACGTGAAGGCCGAGTTCAATTACCTGCCCCACGTCCGCGGCGCAGTGTCGGCGGCGCGCTCGGACAAGGAGGACAGCGCGAACAGCCAGTTCTTCATCGTATTCCAGCCGCGGTTGAGCCTCGACAAGAAGTACACCGTGTTCGGTCGCGTGCTCGACGGGATGCAGTATGTCGACGCGATCGAGCGTGGCGAGCCGCCGGCGAACCCGTCGCGGATCGTCCATGCGTATATCGCGGCGGATAACCCTCCAGCGTATATCGCTGGGCCGCCTGCCCCGGCGCTCGGTGCACCGGTGACGTTGCCGGGTACGGCTACGGGCCCGAACGCGGCCAAGCCAAAGCTCGCGCCGGCCGCTCGCAAGGCGTCGGTAAAGAAGGCTCCTGCAAAGAAGTGACTCCACGTTGAACGTCGACCTTTTCGACTTCGACCTGCCGACCGACAACATCGCGCTCCGCCCCGCGGCGCCGCGCGATGCTGCGCGGATGCTGGTGCTCGAAGGTGATGCGACCCGCGACGCGGGCGTGTCGGATTTGCCGTCGTTGCTGCGACGCGGCGACATGCTCGTGTTCAACGATACGCGCGTGATCCCGGCACAGCTCGACGGGCGGCGCGGCGATGCCAAGATCGGCGCGACGCTCCACAAGCGCGAGGGGCCAAGGCGGTGGCGTGCGTTCATTCGCAATGCGCGGCGGCTGCGTGACGGCGACGTGATCGAGTTCGGCAATGGCGTCAGCGCGGCGGCGGTCGATCGCGAGGACGACGGAAGCTACGCGCTGGTGTTCGCCGGCGACGAGCCGGTCGAACTGTTGCTGGAGCGCGCAGGCCATATGCCCCTGCCCCCGTACATCGCCGGCAAGCGTCCTACCGACGAACGCGATGCGGACGATTACCAGACGATGTTCGCATCCGAGCCGGGTGCGGTTGCAGCACCGACGGCGGCGTTGCACTTCACGCCGAAGTTGATGGCGGCGCTTGAGGCGGCGGGGATCGAGCATGCGACGCTGACGCTGCATGTCGGCGCGGGCACGTTCCTGCCGGTCAAGGCGACCGACACGACCGAGCACAAGATGCACGCTGAGTGGGGCCGGATCAGCGCCGCCACCGCCGATCGGCTCAACGCGGTCCGCGCGAACGGTGGTCGCGTGATCGCGGTGGGTACGACGTCGCTGCGGCTGATCGAGAGCGCGACCGGCGAGGACGACGTGATCCGTCCATTCGACGGCGACACCGCGATCTTCATCACGCCGGGATACCGGTTCCGCGGCATCGACGGATTAATGACCAATTTCCATCTGCCGCGCTCGACGTTGTTCATGCTGGTATCGGCGCTGATGGGACGCGAGCGGATGCAGGCGGCGTATGCGCATGCGATCGCTGAAAAGTATCGCTTCTACAGCTATGGCGACGCCTCGCTTCTGCTGCCATGACGGGCGGCATGCTGCTCGCCCTTGCTCTTCTCCAGGCCATTACCGCCGCACCGCCGCCCGCTGGCACGCCGCAACCGCCTGCAACGATATTCGCCGAGCCGGCTGCGCTGTTCATCGCCGCGTGCGATACGAACGGTGATGGCCGCGTGACGCAAGCCGAGCTGACCGCAGGCGTTGCTCGGAGCTATGCGACCGCCGAGGGTGCTGCGACCGGATCGATCGGGTACATTGCCTTTGCCGACTGGGCGCAGGCGTGGCTGGGCGATCGCAATGCGTTGCCGAGCCCGTTCGAGGTCGATCGTGACGGCGACAACCGGATCACGCTGGCCGAACTCCAGGCGCGGTTCGCGCAGTTCTTCACGCGGTTCGACCGCGACAAGGACGGCGTGCTGACCCGCGCCGAACTCATCACCATCCGCGGCGCGCCGGCCGGCGATCGCTACGGCATCCGCAAGAAACGTTGATATGACCCGCCCCCGCTTCGACTTCACCATCTCCGCCACCGACGGTAAGGCGCGTACCGGCGTCATCGCGCTGCAGCGCGGCGACATCCGCACGCCCGCATTCATGCCGGTCGGCACCGCCGCCACCGTCAAGGGGATGAAGCCCGCCGACGTTGTCGGTGCGGGCGCGGACATCATCCTCGGCAACACCTATCACCTGATGCTGCGGCCGGGGGCCGAACGAGTCGCGCGGCTGGGCGGACTGCACGCGTTCTCGGGGTGGTCGAAGCCGATCCTAACCGACTCCGGTGGCTATCAGGTGATGAGCCTCGCCGACCTGACCAAGCGCTCCGAGGAGGGCGTGTCGTTCAAGTCGCACCTCGACGGCACGCGGCATTTGCTGAGCCCCGAGCGGTCGATCGAGATCCAGCGGCTGCTCGGTTCGAACATCGTC
The DNA here is from genome assembly GCF_014892665.1 of Sphingomonas sp. CFBP 13603. Taxonomy (NCBI): domain Bacteria; kingdom Pseudomonadati; phylum Pseudomonadota; class Alphaproteobacteria; order Sphingomonadales; family Sphingomonadaceae; genus Sphingomonas; species Sphingomonas sp. CFBP 13603. Next base: position 422,536 of record NZ_JADBIA010000002.1, read on the forward strand.
ATGGCGTTCGACGAACTGGTGCCGACGACGTCGACGCGAGAAGTGCAGGCCGCGGCGATGGAGCGATCGATGCGCTGGGCCAAGCGGTCGCGCGCGGCGTTCGACGCGGGTGAAGATCATGCCGAGAACAACGCGATCTTCGGCATCCAGCAGGGTGCGCTGAACGAGGGCTTCCGCAAGTCGTCTGCGGATGCGCTGATCGATATCGGCTTCGATGGCTATGCGGTCGGCGGGCTGGCGGTCGGCGAGGGCCAGGAGGCGATGTTCGGCTGCCTCGACTTCGCGCCGGACCAGTTGCCGGTCGACAAGCCGCGCTATCTGATGGGCGTCGGCAAGCCCGACGACATCGTCGGCGCGGTCGAGCGCGGGATCGACATGTTCGATTGCGTGATGCCGACCCGCTCCGGGCGGACCGGCCAGGCCTTTACGCGGACCGGACCGATCAACATCCGCAATGCGAAGTTCGCAGAGGATATGGGGCCGCTCGATCCCGCCTGTCCCTGTCCCGTCTGCGCGACCTGGGGTCGGGCGTATCTGCATCATCTCGTCCGGTCAGGCGAAATGCTTGGCGCGATGCTCATGACGGAGCATAACATCTGGTTCTACGAAACGCTGATGGCGGATCTGCGGGCGGCGATCGCCTCGGGGACGCTGACACAATTCGCGAATGATTTCCGTGGCGTGTATGCCCGGAAGAGTGAAGGAGAGCCCAAGTGACGATCAAGATCGACAGCGATACCCCGAACGAAATCCTCGCCGCCGCGAAGGAAGCTAAGCTGCAGGCCGAAGCCGCGGCGCACAACGCCGCGGAGAAGGCCAAGAGTTGGCCGCTCGCGAAGATCGGCCTGGGCGTCGGCATCGGCTCGGCGGCAATCGCGGGCGCGGTGCTGTTCGCGAACCGCAACAAGTAGGGATCCCGATGCGCCTCCTCCGCTCCGTTTTGCTGCTGACCGCAGCTTCTTTCCCGGTAGCGGTGGGGGCGCAGACCGCACCTGCCCCGACGCAGGTTTCGGTAAAGCCGCTCGCCTATACCGAGCGCACGCTGCCGAATGGTCTGCGCGTGTATGCGATCCGCGATACCGGCACGCCGAACGTGTCGGTGCAGGTCTGGTACGACGTTGGCTCGAAGGACGATCCCAAGGGTAAGTCCGGGTTCGCGCACATGTTCGAACACCTCATGTTCAAGTCGACGCGTAACCTGGTATCGGAGCAGATGGATCGGCTGACCGAGGATGTCGGCGGCTACAACAATGCGTCGACCAACGACGACTATACCAATTATTATGAAGTGATCCCGGCCAACCACCTCCAGCGGCTGTTGTTCGCGGAGGCGGACCGGATGGCGAGCCTCGTCGTCGAGCCCAAGAGCTTCGGCTCGGAGCGCGACGTGGTGAAGGAGGAACTGCGCCAGAGCACGCTTTCGCGGCCGTACGGAAAGCTGTTCTCGCTCTATTATCCGGCGATTGCCTATACGACGCATCCCTATGCGCGTGGGACGATCGGCAGCCTGGAGAATCTGGAAGCCGCCGGGATCGATGACGTCCGGGCGTTCCATGCGACCTATTATCGGCCGGACAACGCCATCCTTGTGGTGTCGGGCAATTTCGACCCGGCGCAGTTGAACGGCTGGGTCGACCAGTATTTCGCGGGGATAAAGAAGCCGAGCGCAGCGATCCCGCGGGTAACTGTCGCCGAGCCCGCGCGGACCAAGGCGGTGACGCGGACCGTGTACGAGCCGAACACGCCGCTTCCCGCCGTGCTGGTCAGCTATCATGTGCCGGCCGACCGCGATGCGGACATTGCGGCGTTGACGGTGCTGAAGGCGGTGCTGGCGACCGGCGAGAGTTCGCGGCTGTACGAGAGCGTCGTGTACCGTGACCAGCTTGCGCAGTCGGCGGAAGCGTTCCTGGATACCAAGCAGGCGACCGGCAACATGGTCGTCTACGCAATCCTCGCGGGCGGCAAGACGGTCGAGGCGGGTGAGGCTGCACTGAAGCGCGAGATCGCCCGGTTCCGCGATGCGCCGGTGACCACCGCCGAACTGGCCGAGGCGAAGAACGAAATCCTGACCCAGTCGATCCAGTCGCGCGAGACGGCCGAGGGCAAGGCGAGCACGCTGGCGTCTGCCGTGCTGGTCGACGGCGATCCGCAGGCGGCTGACAAGCAATTGGCGGCCATCGCGCGGGTGACGGCGGCGGATATCCAGCGGGTTGCGCGGAAATACCTCGGCGACAACCAGTCGGCAACGATCCGGTACCTGCCACTCGCGGCCAAGCCTGCGGGCGGTGTCGCGGATGCGATCACGGTTGCACCGACGGTGCAGGTTGCCGACCTGAAGGCGCCGGCGAACATCGAGATCTTGACGCCTGCGCCGGAAGGGCAGCGGGTCCAGCCACCTGCGCCGAGCGCACCGGTATCGCCGACGATCCCACAGCCGGTCGAAACCCGGCTCGCGAACGGCATGCGGCTGGTCACGGTGGAGCGGCACGACCTGCCGATCGTCACCGCGTATCTCGTTACCGCGGGTGGTGCGGCGACCGATCCCGCGAACCGCGCGGGTGTCAGCAGCCTATCGGCGGACCTGCTCACCAAGGGCACAAAGACGCGTTCGGCGACACAGATCGCGCGTGCGGTCGAGGGGCTTGGCGGTGCGATCGGGAGTTCGGCGGGGAGCGATGGCGCGTCGGTCGACGTCACGGTGAAGTCGGACCAGCTCGCGCCGGCGATGGCCATTCTCGCGGATGTTGCGATCAACCCGGCCTTTGCGCCTGAGGAGATCGAGCGGGCGCGGACGCAGCAGGTCGACGCGGTGACACTGGCGTTGAAGGACCCGGCGCAGGTCGCGGGTCTGGTTGCGGATCGTGCCGTGCTTGGCGCCTCGCCCTATGGTGCGCCTAACGGGGGCACGCCGCTGTCACTGAAGGCGATCACGCGGGCCGATATCACGGCAGCGTATGCGCGGAGCTTCCAGCCGGGCCAGGCAACGCTGATCATGGTCGGCGACGTCACCGTGGCGCGCGCCAAGGCTTTGGCGGAGGCACAGTTCGGTTCTTGGAAATCGACCAGCACGGCAACCGCGAACGCGCCGCAGGTCACGTACCCGAAGCCGCGCGTGATCGTCGTCGACATGCCGGAAGCGGGCCAGGCGGGCGTAGTAGTTGCGCGGCCGGCCATCGCAAGGTCGGACGCACGCTATTATCCGCTCGCGGTCGGCAATACCGTCCTGGGCGGCGGCTTCTCGTCGCGGTTGAACCAGGAGATCCGGATCAAGCGCGGGCTTGCGTACGGCGCGGGCAGCGGGCTCGATGCGGGGAAGACGCAGGGCACGGTCGCGGCGCGGACTCAGACCAAGAACCCGACGGCAGCCGAAGTCGTGACGCTGATCGCCGCCGAAATGACGCGGATGGGGGCGTCTCCCGTGCCCGCTGCAGAACTCGATACCCGCAAGGCCGTGCTCGTCGGCAATTTCGGGCGCGGGATCGAGACGACGTCGGGCGTTGCCGGGATACTGGGCGCCTATGTGCAGAACGGCGTGCCGCTCGGCGAACTCCAGCGCTACACCGGCGCGGTGGGCGCGGTCGATCCGGCAGCCGTGCAGGCCGCGGCGGTCGCCTTACTCGATCCGAAGGCGGCGAGCATCGTCGTGGTCGGTGACGCCAAGCAGTTCATCGAACCGCTGCGCAAAGCCTATCCGAACGTCGAGGTCATCCCCGAAGCCGCGCTGAAGCTCGACACCGCAACCTTACGGTAAGCGATTGCTGCTACGGATTCAGTCCGTCCCGCGGTGGGACGGACTGAATCCGTGCGCGATCGGTCCAGCCGAATCGGCTATGCCGGACGTTGGGCATGCTCGATAAAGCAAGTACGAGGAAAGCGGTTGCGGGTTCGGTTGCAGACGGTTCGGCTGATGAAGCGCATCTGGGTGGCGATGGTCGTCACGGTGCTGATCATCGGCGCCGGGATTTCTGCGCACGCAGCGCTCCGGGCGATGTCGGCGCGTGAAGCGGCGAGCGACCGCGCGAGTGCCGCATCTTCGGTAAGGGTCTCAGCCCCCGCCCCAGCGCTGGCCGAGCAGGAGATTGCCGCCCCCGCGGCGGGTGTTACGGGGACCATCGACCTGCCCGATCTGCCGATCCCGGCCGGTGCGACGCTCGACGCGGGCATTGTTCCCGCACGGCCCTTCTCGACGGCAAGCGCATCGCCGCTGGACCGCGACCGTGCGCTGCAATGCCTCACCGCGGCGATCTATTACGAAGCGGCATCCGAGCCCGATGCCGGCCAGCAGGCGGTTGCGCAGGTCATTCTCAACCGTGCGCGGCATCCTGCCTTTCCGGGAACGGTGTGCGGCGTGGTGTACCAGGGCTCGGAGCATGCCGGTTGCCAGTTCAGCTTCGCATGCGATGGCGCGATGACGCGCGTGCCAGCGCGTGCCGCGTGGGTCCGCGCCGCGCGAGCGGCCGGCATGGCGCTGGCCGGGTATGTCTACGCTCCGGTTGGGTTAGCGACGCACTATCATACCTACGCCGTGACGCCCGCGTGGAACCGGAGCATGGTGATGACCGATGTCGTCGGTGCGCATTTCTTCCATCGGTGGAAGGGGTATTGGGGCACGTCTGCGGCATTCAACCAGCGTTATGCGGGCGGCGAACCGGTACCTGGGCCGCATATGTCCGTGCAACCGATCGCGCCGCCGACGCAGCAGATGATCGCAGCCGCCACGGCCGGAGCTGTCTCCGTCCCGGTGCCGGCTCCGGTGGTAGCGGCTGTTGCGCAGGCCAAGCCCGCTACTCAGGCACCGGCAATACCAGTTGCTTCCGACATGCTGCCGCCAGAATCGCAGATACTCGACCGATGGAAGGATTCGGGTAAGCCGTTGAAGTAAGTCGCCGCGGTCGCTTGCAAGGTTCCGCGTCAGCGGTGTTCAACGGATACCCTCTGGCAGTCAACTTGCTAGATGAAGAAGTTGGTTCGCACGGAGGCGCAGAGGACGCGGAGGTGAAGCGTTCTGGGCTAGGTCGCGGATGTCACGTCTGATTTCGGGAACTTGCGGTTCAGCTAAAAGCTCCGCGCGCTCTCTGCGCCTCTGCGCGAACCATCCTGTCTAAAGACCACAAAGAAAAACCCGGCTGCATCGCTGCATCCGGGTCTTCCAAATCATCGAACCTCGGAGATCCGGCCTATTCGGCGGGGACCATCGACGGGGCACCGATCATCATGCGCTCGCCACCGGGAGGGGCGGCTTCGCGGGCGGCGCGGAGGATCTGGGTGCGTTCGGCGCGTGAGGCCATGTCGTCCCAGGCCTTTTCGGCGCGGCGGCAGCGGTCACGAACATTGTCGAGGAGGGCAGCATCGCCGTTGCGACGCTCTTCATCAGCGCGGGCCCGGTAAAATTCTGGATTATCGGCCATGCTGGTGCGCTCCTACGGGAAATTTCAAAGGGGGTGATGCGGCGGCCATGACAGCCGCCGCATCGCAACCGAGATCAGGTTGGCGGACCGTAATCCGCCAGCGAGATCAATCGGCTGGCTGGAGGTTCACGGCCGACTGCTTGCCACGCTTGTCGGGCTCGAGCTCGTAGGTGACGCGCTGATTCTGGTTCAGCGTCGGCATGCCGGCGCGCTCAACCGCGGTGATGTGCACGAATGCATCGTTGCCGCCGCCATCCGGCGCGATGAAGCCATAGCCCTTGTCGGCGTTGAAAAACTTGACGGTTCCGGTGATAGCCATGAAGTGGCTCCTTCTTAGTAGAGAGTAACCCGACGTTCGGGCGACCCGTGCCGCGGAGCAGGGAAAGAAGGAGAAAGGTGCCGCAAAGCGCCAAGAACCGTCGATATGCGACTGTAGCTGATCGCTATATGGGCCAAGACCGCCCGAATTGCAAATCTTGCCGGTAAAATGGGTCAAGAACTGCGTCGATTATCGCAGATAATATTTTCTCGCGCGCCGCCATCAATGGCGATGATTTAGAACGACCGGCGCCGATATTTCGGCGCCGGTCGAGGGATTTAACGGCAGCGCGTGTCGTTGCTGGAGCGATCCACCGCACGCCCGGCGAGTGCGCCGCCGGCCGCACCGAGGACGGTGCCGAGCAGGCCCGAACCGCCGGGCGCGATGACGTTGCCGAGCACGCCGCCCGCGACTCCGCCGACGATCAGGCCGGTGGTGCCGTCGTTGCGGCGGCAATAATACCGACCGTCATTGCCACGATAGACGCGGTCGTTGCGCGACAGGCGGCGCTCGCGATACCGTGCATCGTCGCGGTAATAGCGGCCGGCGTCGTAGCCGCCGTATGCGGGATCGACGCGGTTATAGTCGTAGGAGCGATAGCGCGGGTCGACGCCGTAGCGGCTGCCTCCGTCGCCGACGCAGCCGGCAACCATGGTAGAGGCGGCCAGCAGGCCCAGCATCGCAACGCGCATTTCGTGTCCTTTCAGTGGGTTGATACTGAAGGCGTAATGATCGGCGCCGGGGTTTGGTTGCCGGCGCCGAAACACCGTCAGTCCTTGAGGTTGGCGGGCACGGTGCCGCCGTTCTTCTCCAGCTCGCGCATCACGGCCTTGATCAGCCACATGTTCATCTCCGCGCTGCCGTCCTTCGCACCGGTATAGCCGAGCTCGGTGGCGAGCTCCTTACGGTTGTCGAGGCTCGAATCGAGATCGAGCAGCTTCATCAGGTCGACGATCGAGGTGCGCCAGTTGAGGTCCGAACCCTTCTTCGAAGCGATGCCCGAGAGGACGGCCTCGACGTCGACTGCCTGGGCGGGTGCGGCGGGGGCAGCCTGCGGAGTCGGGGCGGCGGGCGTTGGCGTCGGTGCGGGCTGGGCTGCGGTGGTCTGCGGCGCGGGCGCTGGTGCGGGCGCGTCGGCCTTGGGGGTACCGAAATGGCCGCTGCCGAGCGGTCCCTTCTCACCGAAGATTGCGGACTTGATCTTGCTGAAGATGCTCATGGGGGTCCCTGTCGTATAAGAGTCTGACGGCGGGAGAACGCCCGATCGGGGATTTGGGTGCAGGCGCCGCGACCGGGGGCGACGGAACGTCCGGGCGCTGCGGCTGGCCGGGATCGAGACCCGCACGCGCGCCGGACGCCGGTGCGACCGGTTCGTCGCAGCCGAGAGGATCGAAACTCGCCGCCAACGTGGTGATGCGATCCGCGTCGGTGGCGCCGGCCGCCTCGGCGCCCGCTTCGTCGACGAGACCGCCGTCGATCGCATAGGCGACGAACCATGTATCGCGGTCGACTCCCTCGGTGATCGTCCGCTCGGCGATCTCGCGGTCGCGTGGCGCGTCGAGGATGATCGTTTCTTCGTCCGAACATTCCCGGCTGTACGTGTCTTCGCCGAACAGGCCGTCTTCGGTGTTGAAATACGGATCCGGCGGCGGAAAACAGGTCCGCCAGCCCTGCGAAATCGAGTCGAACCAGACCGGATGAACGCCGTCGCGACCATCCTGGTCAAAGTGAAGTACAGGAAGTGCAGACGCTGGCGCGTTTTCGACAGCGGGCTTCAGGTCCGGATCGAGCACCGGATCGGGTGCCGGTTCGGGCGCGGGTTCCGGCGCCAGTTGCAGCAGTCCGGCGGCTTCGGCGCGCGACCATTGCGCGGCGGTCCAGTCGGCGCGGGCGGCGGGATCGAGATCGGTGATGTCGATCCCGGAGGCGACGCCGGCGGCGCTGCGCAACCAGCGGTCGGCGCGGGCGAGCGCGAGGATCGGCGCCATTGCCGCTCCGGCTGCGCTCGGGGCTGATCCCGTTCCTGGCCCCGCCCCCGCCTGTATGGCGTCGGCGTCGAGACGTTCGCCGAGGAACAGGCCGGCGCGGGCGGGGCCGGCGTCGCGCGCGATGATGTCGAGGAAAGCGTCGAATTCGGCGGCGACCATGCGGGTGGCGGCGTTGGCGGTCTCGGTGGCGTCGGCGTGGCGATCGAGCCGGTTGAGCAAGGACATGGCGAGGCGGTTGTCGTAGCGGTGGCGCTCGATGACTTCGCCGTCGGGCCTGGTGACGCGCTCGGTCTGGCCGGCGATCGCGCGGAGGAACAGCGTTTCGGCGACGATCGGCCGCGCGACCAGCTTGGCGGCGTCCCAGCCGAGCGCGAACGCAGCGCCTGCCGCGCGGCGTCGCAGCGTGTAGGCGGCACCGGGCGAGAGGCCGACGCTGGCGCTGGCTTCGTCGACGGTGGCGCCCTCGGCGATGCGTTCGAGGAAGCCGCGCTGGCGATCCGGGGTCCAGCCGTCGCTGCGTTGGGTGTAGCGGGTCGGGGTGGCTGGGATGTAGGCGCGCGGGGCGTGATCGGCTTGCGGAGCGGGGTCGGCTTGCGGAGCGGGGTCGGCTTGCGCGGCGGGGTCGGCTTGCGGGGGTGCGGGGTGAGCGGGGGCGGTTTGCGAGGGAGCTTCGAGTTGGCCGGCTTGCTCGGTGGCTTGGTCGATGCCGTGGTCCTGGAGAGCGGCGGTCACTTGCGCATGGTCCGGGCGAGCGCGGTTCAGCGGTCGCGGTTGGTGGCGATTTCGGGCGATACGGGGATGCGGGTGCCGATGCGGCCGGCGTCGACATGCGCTTGCCAAGCCATGACGTGGCGGACCGCGTCGGGGAGATGGTCGGGGATTGGGGGTTCGTACCGTGGCCGGGGGGGCGGGCGTGGCGCGCGTTGCGATGTAGCATGGGGGCGGGTCGGCCGGGGTGGGTGCGTTCGCCATGATCGATCCTCGTTGCGGAGAGGACCGATCAGGTATGCCGGATCGGGGTGTGTAGGACAGCGGTTTCTGGGGGGTAGGTGCGGGATGCCTCGGCGGCTTGAACTGCGGTCTTGTTCCCCCGCGAACGCGGGGGCCCAGGGGCCACGATCGCTGTCCTGCTTGATCCTGGGCTCCTGCCTTCGCAGGAGAACGAGGATGGGGGTTATGCCCTCCCCCATCATGTCGGACCCTTCGGCTTTGGTCAGGAGAGCCCTGTTCCGGTATCCACCGTTCCGCACATCGCCGCTATCGCGTTTGGGGGACCGTGGACCCCGGAACCAGTCCGGGGGGACGGAGCGAGGGTGGTGGCGTCGGAATCAGCGTCGACCGCCGAGCTCTTCTGATCCTCCCCCGCAAGGGGGAGGTGGCACCGCAGGTGACGGAGGGGGAGGACACGCAACAGGGGTGATCGCCCCCTCCCCCTCCGTCTGGCAAGCGCCAGCCACCTCCCCCTTGCGGGGGAGGATCAGGAAGGCGTCTCAGCCGAGCGTCGAACCACGATCCGCGGCGAACGACGGGGCCGGGCCGGTGGCGGGGCGGAGCGACTCGCGCTCGGCCTTGGTGGGGACCGCGGTGGGATCGGGGCGGAAGGCGTCCGGCGCGCGATCGGTCGCACCCGGGCGGGGCTTGTCGAGCGCGAGATCGGGCGCGGCATGCTCGGCGGGGTTGGCCTTCGACCGCAGGAACACCGCCAGCAACGCACCCCCGAGACCGATCGCCGCGGCCCCGATCGACAGCGCGTTGATGCCGAACGTCTTGGCGTTTGGCTTGGGGCTGGGGGCGGGCTTGTGTGGGTGAGGCTTGGTCATGGGAATGTCCTTTGATGCAGCCTCGGAAACGGACGGTCGGTGGCAGGGGTTCCGCCGGGCACCCGCGACCTAGATGCGTCCGTTACCGATGCGATTACCCTTGCTGAGTGGGGTGACGCGCTATGCTCTCATTGACGGTCACATTGTTGTAGTTACATAAAGGGTCGGATGTGGAGATCAGCTTCGACCCGGTAAAGCGCGCTTGGACGCTGGCGGAGCGAGGTCTGGACTTCGCCGATGCGGGCAAGGTGTTTGCGGGGGCGGTGTTCGAGTTCGAGGACGGGCGCGTCGCGTATCCCGAGAGGCGCTATTCGACGATCGGCATGCTCGAAGATCGTATGGTCGTGGTAATATGGGTCGACGCCAAAGACGGTCGGCGCGTCATATCAATGAGGAAGGCCAATGCCCGAGAACGCACGCGATTTGAACGCTACCTCGCTTGATCCGAACGACGACGCGCCGGAGTGGACGGACGAGATGTTCGAACACGCCGAATTGGCGATCAACGGCAAGGTGATCCGGCCGGCGACGGGCTATCTGGGACCGAACGGCGTCGTAAAGGGCCGCCCGCCGCTGCGCGACCGGGCCAAGCAGCAGGTGACGTTGCGGCTCGACCCGGACGTGCTGGCGAAGTTTCGCGAGGGCGGGCCGGGATGGCAGGGGCGGATCAATGCGGCGTTGCGGGATGCCAAAAAGATATGAAACATGAACATCAAGGTTTAGGCATGCCAGCTATCTAGAGGAGTAGGCATGTCGCAGCGCAGCAACTATGGTCGGGTATTTCAAGAGGTTGTGTCCGTGGAAGCGTGGCATTCCTCCTTCGACCCAGCAACCAAACTTGCAACGGTACATGCCGACGTTTCCTTCATGGTCGCCAAGTTAGGCGCCGAGAGAGACTGTCCGGTCCGTTTCTCCCTTTCGCTTCGTCGAGCCGAAGTGTCTTTAATCATCCCGGACCGCGAACCTCTCGCAGTAGTTCAAAGCTCTATTGCACGAGAGATTGGCCCAACAGGCCAACGAACTTTGGAAATCACTTCTGGCCATAAATTTGAGGGAAAATTGAGCGCGGGCGTCGATGCGTTATCAAACACGCCCTTATCCCTTCAAGCCAGCGGGTCACTTTTCGGCGATAATAGCGCAAAAACTTCAACCTCATTAACAGAAAAAATTGGCCCCTTTACCGTCAGGCATTTTACTAAGGATAGTGCGCAATGCTGGGAAATATTCGCTGAGGATGGAAGTAGCCTTATCGGAAAGGCATGGCACCCAGTACTTGAACCCCGTTTAAAGATTAAGAAGCTTAACGACAGCACTCTTGAACCATCTGCACAACTGCGAGTGCGGTGCAAAAAAGAGGATCTGATAATATCAAGCGTGTCCTTTAAATCGCCAAGGATACTAGATCACATGGGATGGCAGGCAGCCAAAACGAAAGAGGCAGCTGCTGCGGCATATATAAAATCGCGCTTGGTTGAGTACGACCTCACCCCAGCAAATTTTGAAGAAGAATACTCCATTGTCTTCCTTGCGGACTCAGTAGTTTCCGAGGAAATATCATGACGCATTGGCTTGATAAACTGTGGCTTATATCGGATTCAAGATCCATCGATTTGAAGCAAATGGCTACAATGCTCGATGCCGATCCACGAACGTTCTACCGCGGACAAGATCTAACATCCTGCGACCTAAGGGGGCAAGACCTTAGTGAAATGGACCTTACAGGTTGCAATATAGAAAAAGCACTTATTGATTCTGCGACAAAAATATCACCTATTTTCGACCCAAGAGTTTTTGCAGTTTCCGACTATATTGCCATTTCGATCAGTCGCGATATGAATAAGCTGATACACGATTATGCTGACGAAGCAGGTTACACTTATCCCGCTTGGGCATTCAAGGCATTAATTGATTATGGCATTTCCGTACACCGTCGAAAACGCTGGTCCTTTTACGCAGGAATTATACAATCGAATAAATACTTCGATGCTCTACTTGACCATAGAAGTAGATCATCAATGCTAAAAAAGACATTACAAGTTCATCACTGGCAGCAAAAGTACTTGTCCAACGAGATGGGATTTGGATTGGATGAAAAACGTTTCGCTTGGGTGCTATTCGTCGGCCTTCTTAGTAAGAAAATCCCGTTTGCGGACAATCGGGATTATTCAATGATTACGCCAAACGGCCTTGTCAAGCGACGGACAACTGGTGCGGTCATCAGTGGATCTGCTTAATCCAAATGAGCGTTCTCCTCTGCGTTTCGCTTCTCTAGCAACGGCGCCAGATACTTCCCCGTAAAGCTGCCCTTCGCCTTCGCCACCTTCTCCGGCGTGCCTTCGGCGACGATCTCGCCGCCCTTGACGCCGCCCTCCGGCCCCAGGTCGAGGACCCAGTCGGCGGTCTTGATGACGTCGAGATTGTGTTCGATCACGACGACCGTGTTGCCTTGCTCGACCAGCGCGTGGAGGACTTCGAGCAGCTTGCGCACGTCCTCGAAATGGAGGCCGGTGGTGGGTTCGTCGAGGATGTAGAGCGTGTTGCCGGTGGCGCGGCGCGAGAGTTCCTTGGCGAGCTTGACGCGTTGCGCTTCGCCGCCCGAGAGCGTCGTCGCCTGCTGGCCGACCTTGACGTAGCCCAAGCCCACCTCGACCAGCATCGCCATCTTGTCGCGGATCGGGGGGACCGCCTTGAAGAACTCGGCGGCGTCCTCGACCGTCATGTCGAGCACGTCGGCGATCGAATGGCCCTTGAACTTCACCTCGAGCGTCTCGCGATTGTAGCGCGCGCCGTGGCAGACGTCGCACGTGACGTAGACGTCGGGGAGGAAGTGCATCTCGATCTTGAGCACGCCGTCGCCCTGGCACGCCTCGCAACGGCCGCCCTTGACGTTGAAGCTGAAGCGGCCGGGCTTGTAGCCGCGCGCCTGCGATTCCGGCAGGCCGGCGAACCAGTCGCGGATCTGCGTGAAGCTGCCGGTGTAGGTGGCGGGGTTGCTGCGCGGGGTGCGGCCGATCGGCGACTGATCGATGTCGATGACCTTGTCGAGATACTGGAGGCCGGTGATCTTGTCGTGCTTGCCCTGGACGATGCGCGCGCCGTTCAGCTCGCGCGCGGCGGCGGCGTAGAGCGTGTCGATCGTGAAGCTCGACTTGCCCGAACCGGAGACGCCGGTGATGCAGGTGAACGTGCCGAGCGGCAGGCTGGCGGTGACGCCGCGCAGGTTGTTGGCGACCGCGTTGTGGACGGTGAGCTTCTTGCCGTTGCCTTTCCGTCGCGTGGTTGGGACCGGCACCTCGCGCGTGCCGTTGAGGTAATCGGCGGTGATGCTGCCCTTCGACTTGAGGATCTGCTTCAGCGTGCCCTGCGCGACGACCTGGCCGCCGCGGACGCCGGCGCCGGGGCCCATGTCGATGATGTAGTCGGCGGTGCGGATCGCGTCCTCGTCATGCTCGACGACGAGCACGGTGTTGCCGAGATCGCGCAGACGGCGGAGCGTCTTGAGGAGCATGTCGTTGTCGCGCTGGTGCAGGCCGATGCTGGGCTCGTCGAGGACGTAGAGCACGCCGGACAGGCCGCTGCCGATCTGCGACGCGAGGCGGATGCGCTGGGACTCGCCGCCTGACAGTGTGCCGCTGGTGCGGTCGAGGTTGAGGTAGTCGAGGCCGACATTGTTGAGGAAGCCGAGGCGCTCGACGATCTCCTTGAGGATGCGTTCGGCGATCGCGTTCTGCTGGTCGCCGAGATGCTGCGGCATGTCGGTGAAGAACTGGAGCGCGTCGACCACCGAGAGATGCGTGGCGTAGGAGATGTCCTTCATCGCGATCTTGACCGCGAGCGCTTCGGGTTTCAGGCGCGCGCCGCCGCAGACCTCGCAGGGGGCGGCGGACTGGTACTTGCTCAGTTCCTCGCGCATCCAGGCGGAGTCGGTCTGGAGCATGCGGCGGTTGAGGTTGCCGATGACGCCCTCGAACGGCTTGCTGACGTCGTATTTCTTCTTGCCGTCGATGAAGGTGAGCGTGACGGGCTTGCCCTTCGAGCCGTGCAGGATGGTGCTCTGGACCTCCGGCGGGAGGTCGGACCAGGGCGTCTCGATGTCGAACTTGAATTCGCGCGCGAGGCTGCCGAGGACCTGCATGTAATACGGGCTCGGAGGGTTGGATTTCGCCCAGGGGACGACCGCGCCCTTTTTGATGCTGAGCATGTGGTTGGGGACGACGAGGTCTTCGTCGAACAGCAGCTTCTCGCCGAGGCCGTCGCAGGCCGGGCATGCGCCTTGCGGGGCGTTGAACGAGAACAGGCGCGGCTCGATCTCGGAAATGGTGAAGCCGCTGACCGGGCAGGCGAACTTCTCGCTGAACACGATGCGGCCGTCGGGGGCGTTGTTGCCGAGGATTTCCGACTTGGGGGTGTGCGGCTCGACCGGGTCGGCGGGGTCGACATAGGCGAGGCCGTCGGCGAGTTTCAGCGCGGTTTCGAACGATTCCGCGAGGCGCGTGGCGATCTCGCCGCCGACGACGAGGCGGTCGACGACGACTTCGATGTCGTGCTTGTACTTCTTGTCGAGCGCGGGAGCCTCGTCGATGTCGTGGATCGTGCCGTCGATCCGAACGCGCGCGAAGCCGGCCTTCTGCCACTCGGCGAGTTCCTTGCGGTACTCACCCTTGCGGCCGCGGACGACGGGGGCGAGCAGGTACAGGCGCGTACCCTCGGGGAGCGCCATGACGCGGTCGACCATCTGCGACACGGTCTGCGCGGCAATGGGCTCGCCGGTCGCGGGCGAATACGGGATGCCGACGCGCGCCCAGAGCAGGCGCATATAGTCGTAGATCTCGGTGACGGTGGCGACGGTCGAGCGCGGGTTGCGCGACGTCGTCTTCTGCTCGATCGAGATCGCGGGCGAGAGGCCTTCGATGTGGTCGACGTCGGGCTTCTGCATCAGTTCGAGGAACTGGCGGGCGTAGGCGCTCAGACTCTCGACGTAGCGGCGCTGGCCCTCGGCGTAGATCGTGTCGAAGGCGAGGCTCGACTTGCCCGAGCCGGAGAGGCCGGTGATCACCGTGAGCGTGTCGCGGGGGATGTCGATGTCGACGTCCTTGAGGTTGTGCTCGCGCGCGCCGCGTACGGAAATCTTGGTCAGCATGAGGCTGGTTCTACTTCTGTTCTGATCGGGAGACTAGTGGGAGAGATAGGAATGCATGAGGCCGGGTGCCAGTTCATCCGGGACGATCGATTGGCAAGATCGATTGCGCGGGATCGGGCGACGGGTGCCGACGGCGCTTGAAACGCCGGGACGGATTGGCGACAACCGACGGACTGACCGGAACGTCAGGGGGACGATGATGAGGGGATTCGACCGATGCCACTGATGTTGGCGCTGAGCGCCGCCGCCGCGATCGCCGAGCCTGCCGCGACCGCACCGATGATGCCGTCGGGGCGGTGGAACGTCGATTACGGCGATACAGCCTGCACGCTCGGCCGGACGTACGGCAGCGGCAAGACCGAGACGGTGCTGGCGATGCGCCAGTTGCCGTTGGGGTCCACGCTCGAGATGATGATCTATACCAACGATCGGAATGGCGCGATGCGGTTGGGACAGGCGACGATCACGCTTGCGGGGGGCGGATCGGACGAGAGCCGGTACGAGAGTTATCCGACGCAGGCGGCGGGCAAGCGGATGACGCGGATGCCCGTCGACATCGCGCTGTTCGAGACGCTGCCGGCCAAGACCGGGCCAACGGATACGAACCCGGCCAGCGCGAGGCCGGCCGACGCGGTGCTGCGGGTCTCGCCGGAAAAGATGCCCGGATGGGCGTTCGTCATGCCCAATGCGAAGGCGGCGTTCGAGGCGTTGGCCAAATGCAACGACGCGACGGTCAAGCTGTGGGGCATCGATCCGACCGAACGGTCGCGGATCGCCCAGCCGGCCGAGCCACGATCGCCCGAAAGCTGGGTCACGACCAACGACTATCCGATGAGCGTCGTCGGCAAGGGCGCGCAAGGGACGTCGACGATCCTGTGGACGATCAACCTCGACGGACACGCTGTCGATTGTCGGACCGTGGTGACGAGCGGAGAGGTCGAACTCGACAAGGCGGCCTGTCGGGCGATTGCCGCGCGGGCACGCTATACCCCGGCATTGGGCTTCGACGGCAAGCCGATGATCAGCCACAGCACGCGCAAGGTAACGTGGCGGCTGCCGGGGACGTGGTCCGGCGGCAAGTGATCCAAGCCGGGTGATCCAGGCCGGGTGATCGAAGCCGGGTGATCGTGGCGGGGGCCTGGCCCGGCATCCCGCGGGGTTGCGCTGCGGTATTGGTGTATTATCTTTATCGTACACACCAACCGGAACGGCACAGAGGGCGACATGGGCAAGAAGAAGGACAAGCGGGAGCGCAAGGAGCAGGAACAGGCCGCGGGCAAGCACGGCTGCGAGCCCGGCACCAAACACGGCACCAAACACGGTGCCAAACACGACACCAACCACGGCAACAGCCATGGGGGCTCCGCGCCGCTCGCGGGGATTGCCGCGGCGATCGCGCGACAGATGGGAACGCCCGTCGGTCGGCAGATGATCGCGGCCGGGTTGATGGCGGCGGCGACGGCGATCTCGAAGCATGAGCCCAAGCCGAGCGTGCGGCCCGCCCCGCCGACGCCCCCTGCCCCGCCCTCCCCGCCAGCGGAGCCCGATGCATCGAAAGTCGCACCGGACACGGTTGGCGATCAGGCCAAGCCGCAGGGCGCGGGTCCGTTTGCCGGGGATACGCCCGAGCCGCCGCGTAGCGAGACGAACCCGTTGCCGCCTGAATTCGCCAAGGTGCTCGATTCGGTATCTGCGGGACTCGATCGGCTAATCTCGGGGTTCGGCAAGCCCAAGGATACGCCGCCTTCGACGTGAGGGAACTGCCGTCAGATATCGAGACTGTTCTGGCGAGGCCCCGCTGGAGGATGTAGTTTTCCCGTCACGACTTCGGACCCGTCACGACTTCGGAAACGCGGCCCTGGTTGATTTCAAGCAGGGCCGCGATCTGATGATGATAGAGGCCCTGTGCCTTCAGCAGGCGGATCTGGTCGGCCATTTCAGGTGTGACGGTCGGCGATGACTTGCGGTGCATCTCGTCCCTTTCATTTGGGACTCGCGCTTTCAGCATCGCCGATATTGGCGGACGAGGGTTGATCCGGTCAGATACTTACAGTCGCATCGCATGGCCATCGGTCGACCGCCTGGGCGGCTTGCCATCCACCTCTGCGATGCTCAGCGGCCTCTCGTTTCGTACTCGGGACGTCAGGCAGCCTTGAAATAGGCGATCGGCGCGCGGCGTCGGTCGCCTTTCGCGATGTACATCGCCTTGTCGGCGCGGGCGATAAGATCGGCGATCGCGCCCGCGGTGTCCCCTTCGACGATGCCGATGCTGACGCCCGGTGCCGCGTCGACCGCCGCCGAGGTCGCCGAGGTCGCCGTCGCCGTGGCCGTCGCGGTCATGACCTGTGCGAACTGACTGGCGATGCCGACGCCGATCATCCGTGCCCGTTCGATGCCGACGTCAGGCAGCAGGCAGACGAATTCATCGCCGCCCCAGCGGACGAGGTGGCCTCGTTCGCCGATCATGGCATGCGCGATGTCGGCGAGCGACCGCAGCGCGGCGTCTCCGGCAGCGTGGCCTTGGGAATCGTTGAGTGCCTTGAAGTGATCGACGTCGAGCATCATCGCGGTCAATCGTCCCACCGAAGAACGATCCGCCAGCGTCGCGGCGATACGGTCGACGCCCGCGCGGTTGAGGGCACCGGTGAGCCAATCGCGCTCCATCTGCTCGCGCAGGGCATTCTGCCCGCGCTCGGCCTGGAGGATCAGCAGCGAGAAGACGCGAAAGACGATGAAGGCGATCTGACCCGCAGCAAGCCAGGCACCGATGTCGTCGTGCATGCCGGTCAGCTGCGTACCGATACGGTCCTCATAGGCCAGCCACGCGCGGCCGACGAACAGCGGGACCGTGATCGCGAACAGCGTGGCGACGATCCAGCCGGTTTGCAGCGATTCCCGTCGGGCAAGACGCACCGCGGCGATGACGATGACGATGTCGAAGCCGGCGCGGACGACGCTGAGATAGGCGACGCGGAAGTGGAAATGCGCGGGGTCTCCACTGACCACCAACGGCACGGCGAGGACGGCGGCGATCGTCAGCAACGGCGTCAGGCGAGCGTCGGGGCGTGCAAACCGGAGTACCGCGCCAGCGATCAGCGCATAGCCGATCACCGCGGCTGGGTTCCCCGCGTTTGGCGCCCATGCGATGCCGATATGGTCGTTCAGAACCGCCATCATCGTCCCGAACCCGACGACGAGATGCCCCCCGCCCCACAATGCGGCCCAATCGCCGAACCGGCCGGTCGCGACCGGCGCGAGGTGGACGATCCCTGCGACGAGCATGCCAAGCGCCGCAACGACGTAGAGAGTAGTGAGATCGAGCGCCACGGACACCTGCTTGTTCGTTCGTTTCACGCGCTACTAGGTTGGCTTTGCTAAGGAATAGTTTGATTTAAGTTGTTTTTTTCGCGCGCGGGGTTCGCGTCGGCGGTCGCGTCGGCGGTCGCGTCGGCGGTCGCGTCGGCGGTCGCGTCGGCGGTCGCGTCGGCGGTCGCGTCGGCGGTCGCGTTCGGACGCGTGGAAGCGTGGCCGGGATCCGGTCGGCGTGGCGACGGTCGGCGTGCGGGGTTTTCCTCCGCCATCCGTCTGCCGGGTTGTGCTCCGGCGGACGTTTTTGGATGTCTCTGAGCGTGAAGGACGGTTCGTGATGCCACATCTGCCAGAATACCGGCATCGTGTCGGGCGTGTGTGGTACGTTTGGGATGCAGTGTGGTCGCCAGGGGGGCGATGCATCGCCGGGCCGACCACATTTGCTTCTCCGCAGAGGCGGAGCATGGCGCCGGGTGTTCTTTAAAGCGCGGTACCATCGGGGTACGACCGACCGGCAGTTTGCGCTGCTCATAGGTATGGATCGTAGGGAAATTGTGTTGGCCGGACAGGGGCAAAGCCCCTGTCGTCGGACGCGGCTTTTGGCCGCGCCGGCCGATCTGACCGCTTGATAGCTCGGCCGTAGCTTGCGCTACGGCTTTGCGCGGTCAGATGTGTATCGGCTTGCCCTGCACCGCCATCGCGGCTTCCTTGATCGCCTCGGCATGCGTGGGATGCGCATGGCAGGTGTAGGCGATGTCCTCGCTGGTCGCGCCGAATTCCATCGCGATGGCGGCTTCGGCGATCAGCGTGCCGGCGAGGCTGGACACGATCCAGACGCCGAGGACGCGGTCGGTCTTGGCGTCGGCGATGATCTTCACGAAGCCGTCGGTGTCGCGATTGGTCTTGGCGCGGCTGTTCGCGGCGAACGGGAACTTGCCGACCTTGATCTCGGTCTTTTCCTTCGCAGCCTCTTCCGTCAGGCCGACGCCGGCGATCTCGGGCATCGTGTAGACGACGCTCGGGATGACGTCCTCGTTGACGATGCCGGTCTGGCCGGCGATGTTTTCCGCGACCGCGACGCCCTCGTCCTCGGCCTTGTGCGCGAGCATCAGGCCGGGGATGCAGTCGCCGATCGCCCAGACGCCGTCGACCTTGGTGCGGAACGAGTGGTCGGTCTCGATCTGGCCACGCTTGTTGAGTTCGAGGCCGATCGCCTCGAGGTTGAGGCCGTTGACGTTCGCTTTCCGCCCGATCGAGACGAGCACCGCGTCGGCGGTCAGCGTCTCGGACGCGCCACCGGCGGCGGGCTCGACGGTGACGGTCGCGACACCGTTGTCGACGGTCACGCCGGTGACCTTGGTCGAGAGCCTGAGCTCCATGCCCTGCTTCTTGAAGAGCTTGGCGGTCTCGCGGCGGACTTCGCCATCGAAGCCGGGGAGGATCTGGTCGACGAACTCGACGACCGTGACCTTCGCGCCGAGACGACGCCAGACGCTGCCGAGTTCGAGGCCGATCACGCCGCCGCCGATGACGACCATGTGCTCGGGGACCTTGGGGATCTCGAGCGCGCCGGTGCTGTCGACGACGGTCTTCTGGTCGACCTCGACGCCGGGGAGCGGCATGACGCTCGAACCGGTGGCGATGACGATGTTCTTCGCGGTGACCTTTTGTCCCGCGACATCGACCGTGTGCGCGTCCTGGAACGCAGCCTTGCCCTTGAGCCAGGTCACCTTGTTCTTCTTGAACAGGAATTCGACGCCGCCGGTCAGCTCCTTGACGGCCTTGGCCTTCTCGGCATGCATCTGGTCGAGGTTCAGGGTGACGCCCTGGAAGTCGATGCCGAACTTCGTCATGTGGCCGCCCTTAGCCTCCTCGTAGATCTCCGACGCGTGGAGCAGCGCCTTGGACGGGATGCAGCCAACGTTGAGGCAGGTGCCGCCGAGCGTCTCGCGGGACTCGGCACAGGCGGTGCGCAGGCCGAGCTGCGCTGCACGGATCGCCGCGACGTAACCGCCGGGGCCCGCACCGATCACGAGGACGTCATAGTCGTAGTCAGCCATTCTTCATCTCCGTCGTTCTCCTGCGAACGCAGGAGCCCAGGGTTACGGGAGGCGCCGTTCGTGGTCCTGGACTCCTGCGTCCGCAGGAGAACGGGTTAGAATAGCGTCTCGTACAAATCCTTCCAGTGCGGGTTGGTCTGTTCGATCAGGTCGATCTTCCAGGCCCGCTTCCATTTCTTCATCTGCAGCTCGCGTTGCCGTGCAGATTGTATGTCGTCACTCGCCTCGAACCACACAAGGAGGATGCAGCCATGCTCCTTGGAGAAGCCGTCGATCAGGCGATTGCGGTGTTGGTAGGCTCTGGCGAGCAGGTCGCTGGTGACGCCGAGGTAGAGCGTTCCGTTGCGGCTGCTCGCCATCAGGTAGAGGAAACCGGGTCTCACGTTTTCCTGCGTAGGCAGGAATCCAGGGTCACGAGCGGCGGTGTCCGTGACCCTGGGCTCCTGCATTCGCAGGAGAACGAGACGCCAGTGAAGGTCAGAGGTCGATCAGGATGCGCGTGGGGTCTTCGATCGCGTTCTTGAGCGCGACCAGGAACGTCACGGCTTCGCGGCCGTCGATCAGGCGGTGGTCGTAGCTGAGCGCGAGGTACATCATCGGGCGGATGACGATCTGGCCGTTGACGACGACCGGGCGCTCCTCGATGCGGTGGAGGCCGAGCACGGCGGACTGCGGCGGGTTGATGATCGGGGTCGACATCAGCGAGCCGAACACGCCGCCGTTCGAGATCGTGAAGGTGCCGCCCTTCATTTCGTCCATCTTGAGCGCGCCTTCCTTGGCACGCTTGCCGAAGTCGCCGATCGTCTTCTCGATCGTCGCGACCGACATCTGGTCGGCATCGCGGATCACTGGGACGACGAGGCCGCCTGGCGACGAGACCGCGACCGAGATGTCGGCATAGTCGTGGTAGACGATGTCATCGCCGTCGATCGATGCGTTGACCGACGGGATGTCGCGCAGCGCCATCGTCGCGGCCTTCACGAAGAAGCCCATGAAGCCCAACCGGACGCCGTGCTTCTTCTCGAACAGGTCCTTGTACTTGGCACGTGCCTCGATCACCGCGGTCATGTCGACGTCGTTGAACGTCGTCAGCATGGCCGCCGTGTTCTGCGCTTCCTTGAGGCGCTTGGCGATCGTCTGGCGGAGGCGCGTCATGCGAACGCGCTCCTCGCCGCGACCCGAAGCAGCGGCGGGGGCTGCCGCCGGAGCAGGCGCTGCGGCGGGGGCAGGCGCTGGCTTGCTCGATGCAGCGGCGGTCACGTCTTCCTTGGTGATGCGACCGTCGCGACCGGTGCCCTTGACGGTGCCGGGGTCGACGCCGTGCTCGAGTACCGCGCGGCGGACCGACGGGGAGAGCGCGGCGGGCGAGTCGCTCGTGCCTGCGCCGGGCTGGTCGCCATAGCCTGCGCCGGACTCGTCCTTGGCGGGGGCGGACGGCGTTGCGGTCGCGGCGGGCTCGGGAGCCTTGGCGGGGGCAGCGGCGGCGCCGTCACCGGAGTCGATCGTGGCGAGCATCGCGCCGACCTGCACGGTGTCGCCGACGGCGACCGCGTGCTGGCCCATGACGCCGGCGACCGGCGACGGGACCTCGACCGAGACCTTGTCGGTCTCGAGGCTGGCGATCGGCTCGTCGACCGCGACGGGGTCGCCGGGCTGCTTCAGCCACTCGCCGAGGGTGGCTTCGGTGATCGATTCACCCAGGACGGGGACGGTGACTTCGGTTGCCATTTTCTCGTTTCCTCCACCCCGGCGTAGGCCGGGGTCCAGTTACGAAACGCTGAGTGGCCGGCGTTTCGCTCAATTACATCTACCATCCCAATTGGGCCCCGGCCTACGCCGGGGTGGTAGAAAAACTTAGTTTGCGCGGGTGCGGCGGATTTCGTCGCGGACGGAGTGGCCGAGCGCGTCGGCGACGAGCGCGCCCTGTTCGGCCTGGTGACGCTTCATCAGGCCGGTCGCGGGCGATGCCGAGGCGTTGCGGCCCGCATAGCGCGCGCGCTTCACCGGTGAGTCGACCGTTGCCAGCGCCTCCTCGATCAGCGGCTCGACGAAGAACCAGTAACCGTTGTTCTTCGGCTCTTCCTGCGCCCAGACGATCTCTTCCAGGTTCGGCATCCGTGCGACGCGCTCGGCGATCGGGTTGCCGGGGAAGGGATAGAGCTGTTCGACGCGGACGATCTGCGTGTCGGTGTCGCCCGCCGCGTCACGTGCCTCGATCAGGTCGTACGCGACCTTGCCGGTGCACAGGACCAGACGCTTCGTATCGACGTCGGCGGCCGGATTGGTATCCGACAACAGGCGGCGGAAGTGGCTGTCGCCCTGGAAATCCTCGGCGTTCGAGACCGCCAGCTTGTGGCGCAGCAACGACTTCGGCGTCATCACGATCAGCGGCTTGCGGAAGTTGCGGTGCATCTGCCGGCGAAGCAGGTGGAAATAGTTCGCCGGGCTGGTGCAGTTCGCGACCTGGATGTTGTCGTCCGCGCAAGACTGGAGGAAACGCTCGGGACGTGCCGAGCTATGCTCAGGCCCCTGCCCTTCATAGCCGTGCGGGAGCAGCATCACGAGGCCGTTGGCGCGGAGCCACTTCGACTCGCCGGACGTGATGAACTGATCGATCATGATCTGCGCGCCGTTAACGAAATCGCCGAACTGCGCCTCCCAGAGGACCAAGGTCTTCGGGTCGGCGAGCGCATAGCCATACTCAAACCCGAGCACGCCGTATTCGCTGAGCGGGCTGTCGAGCACTTCGAAGCGACCGTGTTCGATTTCCTGCAACGGCACGTACTTATGCTCGTCGGTCTGGTCGACCCACACCGCATGGCGCTGCGAGAAGGTGCCGCGGCCCGAATCCTGGCCGGACAGGCGGACGCCGTACCCTTCCGAGAGCAGGCCGCCGAATGCGAGCGCTTCGCCGGTCGCCCAGTCGAAGCCCTTGCCCGACTTGAACATCTCGCGCTTGGCATCGATCACGCGGTTGAGCGTCTTGTGGATCTTCACGCTGTCCGGGATCGTGGTCAGCGTACGGCCGAGCGAGTCGAACAGCTTCTGGCTGAGGCCGGTCTCGACGTTGCGACGAGCCGACGCGCCATCCGTGGGCGCGCTGAGGCCGGTCCAGCGACCGCCGAACCAGTCCGCCTTGTTCGGCTTGTACGACGACCCGGCTTCGAACTCACCCTCGAGGCGGAGCGTGAACTGCTTCACGTTCTCGTCGATCCAGGGCTGGTCGATCACGCCTTCCTTGATCAGGCGATCGCCGTACACAGACGAGACACCGGGATGCTTGCGGATGATGTCGTACATCAGCGGCTGCGTGAAAGACGGCTCGTCGCCTTCGTTGTGACCGAAGCGGCGATAGCACCACATGTCGATGACGATGTCGCGGTGGAATTTCTGGCGGAACTCCATCGCCATCTTGGTCGCGAAGGTGACCGCCTCGGGATCGTCGCCGTTGACGTGGAAGACCGGCGCCTGGACGCCCTTGGCAACGTCCGACGGGTAGGGCGACGAGCGCGCGAACTGCGGCGAGGTCGTGAAGCCGACCTGGTTGTTGATGATGAAGTGGACGCAGCCGCCGGTGTTGTAGCCGCGAATGCCGGAGAAGCCGAGGCACTCCCAGACGATCCCCTGCCCTGCGAACGCCGCGTCGCCGTGGATCAGCACAGGCAGGCTTGCCACGTGGTCCTTGAGGTCGTTGTTTAGCGTCTGGATCGCGCGCGTCTTGCCGAGCACGACCGGGTCGGCGGCTTCGAGATGCGACGGGTTGGCGACCAGGCTCATGTGAACCTTGTGGCCGTCGAACTCGCGATCGGTGCTGGTGCCGAGGTGATACTTCACGTCGCCCGAGCCGCCGATGTCGTCGGGGTTGGCCGAACCACCGGCGAATTCGTGGAAGATCACGCGCAACGGCTTGGCCATCACGTTCGCCAGCACGTTGAGACGACCGCGATGCGCCATGCCGATGACGAGCTCGCGCACGCCCATCTGGCCGCCATACTTGATCACGCTTTCAAGCGCAGGGATCATCGACTCACCGCCGTCTAGCCCGAAGCGCTTCGTGCCAACGTACTTCTTGCCGAGGAACTTCTCCCACTGCTCGGCTTCGATCACCTTGGTGAGGATCGCCTTCTTGCCGTCGATGGAGAATTCGATCGCCTTGTCCTGGCCCTCCATGCGCTCCTGGAGGAAGCGGCGCTCCTCGACGTCGGAGATGTGCATGTATTCGAGGCCGACATTGCCGCAGTAGTTCTTGCGCAACGTGTCGACGAGCTCGCGGATCGAGACCCATTCGAAGCCCATCGTGCCGCCGAGATAGACCTTCCGGTCGATGTCGGCGTCGGAGAAGCCGTGATATTCGGTCTTCAGATCCTCGGGCATCTCGCGCTTCGACAGGCCGAGCGGATCGAGATTGGCGGCGAGGTGACCACGGACGCGGTAGGTGCGGACGAGCAGCTGCGCGCGGATCGCGTCGGCGGCGGCCTTGGCGATCTCTTCCTTCGAGACGGGCGCGGGTGCCGCTGCTGCGGGAGCGGGCTTGCCCCCCTTTGCGGGCTTGGGCGCGGGCTCCATCTGGGTCGGATCGAGCGCTGCGGTCAGGTCGTCCGTGGTGGTGAGCGGCCAGCGGGCGCTCTCCCAGCTCGGGCCCTGCGCGGAGCCTTCGAGACCCTCGAAGAACGCGCGCCAACCGGACTCGACCGAGGCCGGGTCCGCGTTGAACTTGGCGTAGAGCGTCTCCACGAACGCCGGGCTGACGCCGGCTGCGATATCGCTGAAATCCTGGCCTTCGTAGCCCATCGTTCTCGTCCTCAGTGTCCCTCTCCCCGCGGGGGAGAAGGAGGGGCCCGCCCGCACTTGCGGGTGGGAGGGTGAGGGCACGGGCGGTCACGTGCCCTCACCCTTCCGCTGCCAAGTGGCAGCTCCTTCCCTCTCCCCGGGGGGAGAGGGGTAGTCAGCTCAACCCTTCAACACGCTCAGCAGCGTCTCGCCGAGCAGGCTGGGGCTTTCCGAAACGCGGATCCCGGCAGCTTCCATTGCCGCGATCTTGCTCTCTGCGTCGCCCTTGCCGCCCGACACGATCGCGCCGGCATGGCCCATGCGACGGCCCGGAGGCGCCGTACGACCGGCGATGAAGCCTGCCATCGGCTTCGACCGACCGCGCTTGGCTTCGTCGCGGAGGAACTGTGCCGCCTGCTCTTCCGCGTCGCCGCCGATTTCGCCGATCATGATGATCGACTGGGTCTCGTCGTCGGCGAGAAACAGCTCGAGCACGTCGATGAAGTTCGTGCCGTTGACCGGATCGCCACCGATGCCGACCGCGGTCGTCTGACCAAGGCCTGCGTTCGACGTCTGGAACACCGCCTCATAGGTAAGCGTGCCTGAACGGCTGACAACGCCGACCGAACCCTTCTTGAAGATCGAGCCGGGCATGATGCCGATCTTGCACTCGCCGGGGGTCAGCACGCCGGGGCAGTTCGGGCCGATGAGCCGCGACTTGGAGCCCGACAGCGCGCGCTTGACCTTGACCATGTCGAGCACGGGAATGCCCTCGGTGATCGCGACGATCAGCTCGATCTCGGCGTCGATCGCCTCGAGAATCGAATCGGCGGCGAAGGGGGGCGGCACGTAGATGACCGACGCGGTCGCGCCGGTCATCGCCTTGGCTTCGGCGACGGTGTTGTAGACGGGGAGGTCGAGGTGGGTCGTACCGCCCTTGCCGGGCGTGACGCCGCCGACCATCTGCGTGCCGTATTCCAGCGCCGCCTTGGTGTGGAAGCTGCCGGTTTCGCCGGTCATGCCTTGCGTGATGACCTTGGTGTTCTTGTCGACGAGGATGCTCATCTTGTCTCGTTCCTTACCACCCCGGCGAAGGCCGGGGCCCAATTGGGAAAGCGGTCATGGTAGTGCGATGCGATCGTAAAGGTCGTCCCAAGAGGGATTGAAACCGTTGATCTCACGCAGCTTCCAGTCTCGCTTCCACTCCTTCATGTGCAGCTCGCGCTGCCGGGCGGCTTCCCAACTACCGGCTAACTCATACCAGACGAGCAGCTTGCAGTCGTATTTCTTCGTGAACCCGGCGACGACGGCGTTGCGGTGTTCCCACACGCGCTTCGCCAGGTTCAGCGTCGAGCCGAGGTAGATCGTGCCATTAAACCCACTTGCCATGATGTAGACGAACGCTTGTTCTTCCATCAGCGGGGCCTTCCCAATTGGGCCCCGGCCTTCGCCGGGGTGGTGCGATCCTTACCTCACCTCAAATCAGTTCAGCGAACCATCGATACCCTTGCAGGCCACGATCAGCTCCTTCACCGCATCGACCGACACGGTGAGGTTCTGCTTGGCTTCGTCGTCCAGCTTGATCTCGACGATCTTCTCGACGCCGCCAGCACCGATCACCACCGGCACACCGACGTACAGATCGGTAAGGCCGTACTCGCCCGACACATAGGCCGCGGCCGGAAGCACTCGCTTCTGGTCGTACAGATACGCCTCGGCCATCGCGATGCCGCTGGTCGCCGGCGCGTAGTATGCCGAGCCCGTCTTCAGCAGCGCGACGATCTCGCCGCCGCCGCCGCGCGTGCGCTTGACGATCGCGTCGATCTTTTCCTGGCTCGACATGCCCATCGCGATGAGATCGGGAACCGGGATGCCCGACACGGTCGAGTAGCTGATGACCGGAACCATCGTGTCGCCGTGGCCGCCGAGCACGAAGCTGGTGACGTCCTTGACCGAGACCTTGAACTCGTCGGCGAGGAAGTGGCTGAAGCGCGCCGAGTCGAGGACGCCGGCCATGCCGACGACCATGTGGTGCGGCAGCCCGGAGAACTCGCGGAGCGCCCAGACCATCGCGTCGAGCGGGTTGGTGATGCAGATCACGAATGCATCGGGAGCGTTGGCCTTGATGCCCTCGCCGACGGCCTTCATGACCTTCAAGTTGATGCCGAGCAGGTCGTCGCGGCTCATGCCGGGCTTGCGTGCCACACCGGCGGTGACGATGATGACGTCCGCGCCGGCGATGTCGGCGTAGTCGTTCGAGCCGGTAATCTGCGAGTCGAAGCCTTCGACCGGGCCGCACTGCGACAGGTCGAGCGCCTTGCCCTGGGGGATGCCCTCGGCGACGTCGAACAGGACGATATCGCCAAGGCCCTTGAGTGCTGCGAGGTGCGCGAGCGTACCGCCGATGTTACCGGCGCCGATCAGCGCGATCTTCTTGCGAGCCATTCCAATCCGTCTCCGTCTGATGTGCGGGGTGATTGGTGACGCCGGTTACGCGCATTATCCCGCTACGGCAACCGCTAAAAGGACAAAAGCGGGTTGTTATTGCGAGTAGTTCGCATGTGCAATAAGCTTAGAGGTGGCCCTCGGCGAGATAGTCCTCGGAGCGCATCTCCTCGAGGCGGCTGATCGTGCGGTCGAATTCGAACCTGCCGTCGCCGCTTTCGTAGAGGTCGCCGGGTTGCGCATCGGCGGCGGCGAGGAGCTTCACCTTGTGCTCGTACAGCGCGTCGATCAGCGCGACGAACCGCGCGGCCTCGTTGCGGTTCTCGGGGCCGAGCTTGGGGATGCCGACTAGGATGACGGTGTGGAATTTCCGCGCGATGGCGAGATAGTCGGCTACGCCGCGGGCTTCGCCGCACAACTTCTTGAAGCTGAACACCGCGACGCCCTTGAGCGATTTCGGCACCCGCAGCGTGCGGCCCTGGACGATCAGGTCTTCGGCCGGGACGTGCTCGCTGTCGTCGGTCGAGAAGTCGGTGAGGCGGAAGAATGCGGCGGAGAGCTGCGCGGTCGCTTCGGGACCGTTGGGGACGAGCCAGGTGTCCTGGCTGCCGAGACGGTCGCGGCGATAGTCGACCGGGCCGTTGAGCGGGAGCACGTCGAGGCGCTGCTCGATGGTCGCGATGAAGGGCAGGAAATGCTCGCGGTTGAGGCCGTTCTTGTAGAGATCGGCGGGCGGGCGGTTCGAGGTGGTCACGATCGTCACGCCGGAATCGAGCAACGACGTCACCAGTCGCGACAGGATCATCGCGTCGGGGCTGTTGGTGACCATCATCTCGTCGAACGCGAGCAGCCGCGTCTCGTCGGCGATCGCGGTGGCGACGGGAACGATCGGGTCGCCGACTTCCTTGCGACGCTCGGCGGCGATGCGCGCGTGGACCTCGAGCATGAACTCGCCGAAGTGGACGCGGCGCTTCTTCTCGACGGGCGCGTTGGCGAAGAACAGGTCCATCAGCATCGACTTGCCGCGGCCGACGCCGCCCCAGAGGTAGACGCCGCGGGGGTCTGGTTTCTTGGAGAAGCGCGCGAAGAAGCCGGTGGACTTGGGGGTGGCGAGTTCGGTGGCGAGGGTGTTCAGGCGCGCGGCGGCGGCGGCTTGTTCGGGATCGGGGCGGAGTTCGCCCGAGGCTACGAGGGCTTCATAGGCTTTAAGGACTGTCACTTCCCCACCTCTTTACCACCCCGGCGAAGGCCGGGGTCCAGGTGGAAAGGTCGCCGTGATAGAGCGCTGCGCTTGATCAATGATCGTGTCCCAACTGGGCCCCGGCCTTCGCCGGGGTGGTGGTAGCGGCCGGGGTCAGCCCTTCGGCGGCTTCGGCGACGGCTTGCGGATCGTGGCCGAGAAGGCGGCGATCTTCGTTTCGTCGTCCCCTTGCACCACGAGACCCCGGAGGAACAAGAGGCGGCCGGTTTCCTTGAGGACCTCGACCTGCGCCTCGATCGGCTCGCCAACGCGGCCGCCGCCGATAAATTGCGTGTTGAGATCAAGCGTGACCGCGGTGCCGGCGGTGATCAGGCCGAAGCCTCTGGCGGCGGCGAACAGCGCGACGTCAATGAACGCGAGGAGCGCGCCGCCGTGGACGTTGTTCTGGAGATTCGAGTGGCGATGCTCGGGGGTGATGCGGACGCGGACGCTGTGGTCGTCGACGCGGTAGAGCATGGGGCCGAGGAGGGTGTTGAAGCGGGTGGGGTCGGAGAGCGACCAGCTGCGCCAGCCTGGGTTGGCGGGGTCTTCGGCTTCGACGAAATGGGGTTTGTCCGTCATAATTTCCGTTCGTCCCGAGTAGGCATCGAGCTTGTCGAGATGGCGTATCGAAGGACATGTACCTCGATACGAGCTCTCGACTACGCTCGATCTCTACTCGGCACGAACGGGGTGGGGGGAAGGCAGGTCTCCCCCCCCCAAAAAGTCGGGAAAGGTAGGCCCTCCCCCAACCGAAGGGATCAGACGATCCGTTCGGCTTCCATCTTCTTGATCTCGGCGATCGCCTTGGCGGGGTTGAGACCCTTGGGACAGGCGTTCGCACAGTTCATGATGGTGTGGCAGCGGTACAGGCGGAACGGATCCTCGAGCTCGTCGAGACGCTCGCCGGTCATCTCGTCGCGGCTGTCGGCGAGCCAGCGATAGGCCTGCAACAGGATCGCCGGCCCCAAGAATTTGTCGGCGTTCCACCAGTAGCTCGGGCACGAGGTCGAGCAGCAGGCGCACAGGATGCACTCGTACAGGCCGTCGAGCTTCGAGCGGTCTTCCGGCGACTGGAGGCGTTCCTTGCCCGAGGGCGGCGGGGTGACAGTCTGCAGCCACGGCTTGATCGACGAATATTGCGCGTAGAAATGCGTGAAATCGGGGACCAGGTCCTTGATCACGTCCATGTGCGGCAGGGGCGTGATCTGGACCTCGCCCTTGCAATCCTCGATCGCGGTGGTGCAGGCGAGGCCGTTCTTGCCGTTGATGTTCATCGAGCACGAGCCGCAAATGCCCTCGCGGCACGAGCGGCGGAAGGTGAGCGAGGAATCCTGCTCGCTCTTCATCTTGATCAGCGCGTCGAGCACCATCGGGCCGGTGTCGTCGAGATCGAGCTCGAAATTATCGTAGCGCGGGTTCTCGCCGCTGTCGGGATCGTAGCGGTAGACCTTGAACGATTTGAGACGCTTACCCCCGCTGGTCGAGGCGTGCTTGACGCCCTTCTTGACGACGCTGTTTTTCGGGAGCGAGAATTCGGCCATTGCGAGCGGTCCGTCCGTGGTGTGATTATAGGTTGTCAGAGCCGATACATGACAGGGGCCCTCCCCGCAAATCCTTAGCTTCGCGGGTGCAACATGCGTCACACCCGCTGTCGCGTTGCCTGCTCGCGCCGGGTCAGATGATGTCGAGGACAAGCCCCAGGTCGCGGGCTTCCTCTGCCTCGATGTACCAGTTGGAGGGGGCCTTCTTCTTCAATTCCTCGAGCGACACCTTCGAGCCCTCGACGATCGCGCGGAAGCCTTCCTCCTGGATGTTGATCGAGTCCTCGATCTCGTGGAGCTTGGCCTTGAGCGTATAGGAGAGCGTGTTGAGCGGGCCGTTGAGTTCGATCGTGCTCTGCATCTGGCGCTCGTGGATCATGATGCGGCTGTTGCGGGTGAGGAAACGGCTGTCGACCGGGAAGGCGGACATGAACGTCGCGCCGGCGGAATAGACCGCGACCTTGCCGAGGAAGAGCGTCTCCCGGCCAGTGTATTCGCGGAGCAGGCGGATGTTGTCACCCATGGCGCGCGCGACTTCCGGGTCGCCGCCGAGCGTGGTGATCGAGACGACCAGCGGGCCCTCGGTGGGGGCGGCGACGAGTTGCGACTTGAAATTGTCGTACATCGCGTCGTCGACGGGGCCATGGAGGTGGATATGGGGGGCGGCCAGCAAGGGGTAGTTGCGGGCGTTCGAAGCGGGGGATGTGTCGGTCATGCCGCGGCAAACTTTTGCGGGGGCGGTGGGTTCCGAGGGACAGGATAAAAGCGCGAGGGCCTAAAGCTTCGTGGCAAGCCCCGCCTGTTTGAGGATGGCGTTGGCCGTGTGGCGGGACAGGATCGTGCCGTCGACGACGACCGGGCGTGGCGCGTGCGGGCTGTGCCAGATTTCGTGATCGCCCTTGCCGCTGCGCACGAAGGTGCATCCGTTCGCCGTGAGGATATCGCGAACCTGCGCGGCGTATCCCCGGACCATGATCCGTTAGGCCGCGATCTCGAAATCGCGCTCGTGGTGCGCGATGATCCGGATGCGGTGCGGGCCAGCGAGGCGCGTGGGATCGGCGATATCGTTGGCGTGAATGTCGAGCAGGTCGGGCAGCATCGCCGCGGCTTTTTCAACGAGTGCTTCGAGCGTGGCGGCATCGGCAGCGAAACCGGGGATGTCGCCGTCTACCGAATACCAGACGCTGGCTTCGGGGTCGTAGTCTGCACGGATCGTCCAGTGCGCCATGTCCAACCTCGTCTTTCCGCGGATTGCTGGGGTTGGTGTACGCCGAAATGCCCGTCGGCGCCACAATTGCGGTTTTGCCGGGTCGGACGCGGACTACACCCAACAGCCGTTCTCCTGCGAACGCAGGAGTCCAGGATCACAAATGCCGCGTTCCGTAACCCTGGGCTCCTGCGTTCGCAGGAGAACCGGAGGGGGTTCAGCTAGCCTTGGTTGTGCGCTTGTACTGGAGGATCCAGCCTACGAGGCCGCCGGGGACGCCGCCTACCAGCGAAAAGAGCGCGTAGAAGGTGATCGCTATCTTCTGGGGTTCTTCGCCCAC
Source organism: Sphingomonas sp. CFBP 13603 (assembly GCF_014892665.1). Lineage (NCBI taxonomy): Bacteria > Pseudomonadati > Pseudomonadota > Alphaproteobacteria > Sphingomonadales > Sphingomonadaceae > Sphingomonas > Sphingomonas sp. CFBP 13603. The sequence goes on from NZ_JADBIA010000002.1 coordinate 454,126, forward strand.
GCCGCGGGGTTCGATGCCGAAGACGTAGATCGCGGTCAGCAGCGCGACGACCACCGGCCATAGGAAGCCGGCGATCATCGGTTGGAAGCGCGTCAGGAGCCCCACCGCGACGGGCACGAGGAACCCGATCGCGATGATGGCCCACGTCATCGAAACATCCCGCTCATCAGTACACCCGCTTCTTGGGCTTGATGTAGTCGATGTCGTCGGTGAGCGTGTAGTCGTGGACCGGGCGGAAATCGATCTTGGTCTCGCCGCCCTTGCCGCCCCAGCCGTTGAAGGTGGTGATGGTGTGCTTCATCCAGTTCGCGTCGTCGCGCTCGGGGAAATCCTCGTGCATGTGCGCGCCGCGCGACTCGGTGCGGTTCGCCGCCGAGTTCATCGTCACGACTGCCTGGCCGATCAGATTGTCGAGCTCCATCGTCTCGACCAGATCGGTGTTCCAGATCATGCTGCGATCCTTCACGGCGACGTCGGTCATCCGGCTGTAGATCCCGGCCATCTTCTCGACGCCCTGGTTCAGCAACTCGGTGTCGCGGAACACCGCGCAATGCTTCTGCATGGTCTGCTGCATGTCGAGACGGATCTGCGCGGTCGGCGACCCGCCGCTTGCGTTGCGGAAATGGTCGAGACGCGTGAGCGCCAGATCTTCCGACCCCTTGGGCAGCGGCGCGTGCGCGGTGCCGGGCTTCAGCGTGTCCTTGATCCGCAGGCCGGTCGCGCGGCCGAACACTACGAGATCGATCAGGCTGTTCGAGCCGAGGCGGTTGGCGCCGTGGACCGAGACGCACGCGGCCTCGCCGACCGCGAACAGGCCGGGGACGACCGCATCGGGGTTGCCGTCGACGAGGTTGACGACCTCGCCGTGGAAGTTGGTCGGGATGCCGCCCATGTTATAGTGGACGGTCGGCGTGACCGGCAGCGGCTGACGCGTGAGATCGACGCCGGCGAAGACTTTCCCAGTCTCGGTGATGCCCGGCAGGCGCTCGGCGAGCACCTTGGGATCGATGTGATCGAGGTGCAGGAAGATGTGGTCGCCGTTCTTGCCGACGCCGCGGCCTTCGCGCATTTCGAGCGCCATCGAGCGGCTGACGACGTCGCGCGAGGCGAGGTCCTTCGCCGACGGGGCATAGCGCTCCATGAAGCGCTCGCCCTCGGAGTTGGTCAGGTAACCGCCCTCACCGCGTGCGCCCTCGGTGATGAGAACGCCTGCGCCGTAGATGCCGGTCGGGTGGAACTGGACGAACTCCATATCCTGGAGCGGCAGGCCGGCGCGGAGCACCATCGCGTTGCCGTCGCCGGTGCAGGTGTGCGCCGAGGTCGCCGAGAAATAGACGCGGCCGTAACCGCCGGTGGCGAGCACGGTCTGGTGGCTGCGGAAGCGATGGATCGAGCCGTCTTCCATGCACAGCGCAATGACGCCGCGGCAGACGCCGTTCTCCATGATCAGGTCGAGCGCGAAATACTCGACGAAGAAGTCCGTGTTGTACTTCAGGCTCTGCTGATACAGCGCGTGGAGCATCGCGTGGCCGGTGCGATCGGCGGCAGCGGCGGTGCGCTGGACCGGGGGGCCCTCGCCCATGTTCTGCATGTGGCCGCCGAACGGACGCTGATAGATCGTGCCGTTCTCGTTGCGGCTGAACGGCATGCCCGCATGTTCGAGCTCGTAGACCGCCTGAGGCGCCTCGCGGCAGAGATACTCGATCGCGTCCTGGTCGCCGAGCCAGTCGGAACCCTTGACGGTGTCGAACATGTGCCAGGTCCAGTGATCCGGCGAGTTGTTGCCGAGCGAGGCAGCGATGCCGCCCTGCGCTGCAACGGTATGCGAACGGGTCGGGAAGACCTTGGTGATGCACGCGGTCTTCAGGCCGCTCTCGGCGATGCCCATCGTCGCGCGCAGGCCGGAACCGCCGGCACCGACGACGACCGCATCATAGGTATGATCGATGATCTTGTAGGCAGCTGACATTACGCGGGAGCTCCGGAGAAGGCGACCTTCAGGATCGCAAACAGGGCGATGCCGCCCAGCGTGAAGGTGAACAGGTTGAGGAGGATCATCGTCACGACACGGCTTTCGTCGTGCATGTAATCCTCGATCACGACCTGCAGACCGAGACGGAAGTGATAGAAGACCGACAGGATCAGCAGCGCCATCGGCACCGCGACCCAGGCCGACTGCAGCCAGAGGTGGACCGCGGCGTAATCATAGCCGGGCATCCGCGCGACCGAGATCATCAGCCAGAGCATGAGGAACAGGTTGGCGCCCGCCGTCAGGCGCTGCTGCCACCAGTGATGCGCGCCGTGTTTCGCACTGCCGAGGCCGCGGACGCGACCGATTGCCGTACCCGAACCCATTACTTGATCCCCATGTAGAGCCAGAACACGACCGTCAGCGCAACCGAGGCGACCATCGTCGCGATCGCGCCCATCTTGTTGCGCTTCAGTTCGTAGCCGGCGCCGGTGTCGAGCACGAAGTGGCGGATACCGGTCATCATGTGCTGGAACAGCGACAGCGTCAGCCCGACCGCAACGATATAGCCGAGGATGTTGAGCCGGCCCGTCTCGGTGGTGAACACGTCGACGAAGGTCGCATAGGCCTGATCGCCCGCGGCGATCGCAGCGAGCCACCAGACGAGCAGCAGGCTGCCGACGGTCGCCATCCCGCTGCCGGTCACGCGGTGCAGGATCGAGACCAGCATGTGCGGGCCCCATTTATAAACCTGCAGATGGGGAGATAGCGGGCGTGCCGGGTTGCGCGATGCCAAGGGCGGAGTCCTCGATCGTAAAAAAGATGGTTGGGCCGACCTATTAGACTCCGCGTGCTGCGATGCAACCCATTGGCCGCCCATCTGTAACCCAAGGCAATCGCGCGTCACCCGCGTCGAGGTCGTGCACGGCGAGCGAAGATTACCATCGATCCCTAACCAGCTCTTAAACAATAGGCGGTAGCGCTGGACGGGCAAAACCCGATTTCGGAGTCCACCGCCTTGACCAAAGACCTGCCGACGCTCGGCTCGATCGCCGCCACCGTCGACATCCCGGCGCGGCTGCGGGTGTTCGATTTCGATGGTTCGCTGGCAGTGGCGAGCCGCGAAGTGTGGGACGCGCTCGAGCCCGAGATCGCGATCGTCTCGAAAGCGTATTGGGAACAATGGCTTCGGTGCTTCGCGGACGAGCGTCTCTGGGCGCCGAGCGAGACCGAAAAGATGATCGAGATCGGCTGCACGTTCCTGAGAAACCGGTTTCTGGATACCGCGGGCCGGGCCTGGATCGAATCGGTCGAGCGGTCGGTCGCCGCGGCCTATGCGGCGGACGTATCGCCGATGGCGCTGCTGTCGATGATCAGCGCGAGCGACCGTGCCGCGCTCGACGTGCTGATGCGCCGGGTCGACCGCGAGGGCGTCAAGCTGCCGCGCTACATCGACACGCTGATGCGGCTGTCCGCGCTGGAGGGCGAGATCACCGTCGCGATCTACAACAATTACCGCGCGCACTCCGCACAGGTCGGTCGCGATACGCTGGCGGCGGAATTCCGCGACGGCATCGCGGCGATGGTCGAGACCGCGACCAACGAGGGGCATACGTTGCGCGAACAGGCGGTCCGAAGCTCGGCATCGACTCGCGCGGTGCTGGGCAAGGCGAGCGAAGTCGCCGCGGCCGCCGAACAGTCCGCCGTGGCGATGCGCGAGGCGGCGCAGACCGCCGCCGGGCTGATCCGGGCGATCGAGGATGCGCGGACCGAGGTGGAAGCTGCAGCGGAGATCGCCAACCGCGCGTCGGTACAGGCGGGTGAAGCCGTCGGCATGTCGGAAGCGCTGAGCGATCATGCGAAGTCGATCGAATCGATCCTCAGCCTGATCCGCGATATCGCCGGTCAGACCAACCTGCTGGCGCTGAACGCGACGATCGAGGCGGCGCGCGCAGGCGATGCAGGCCGCGGGTTCGCCGTCGTCGCGCAGGAGGTGAAGAGTCTGGCCAACCAGACCGCGCGCGCGACCGATGACATCGCCGCCAAGATCGCCGCGATCCAGTCCGCCACCCGCGGCACCGTCGAGACCAATGCCAGCATCAAGGCGACCGTCACCGAAGTCCAGGAATCGGCCGATCGCATCCGCTACGCGATGGAGGCGCAGGCGCAGACCGTGACGGCGATCACCGCTGCGGTCGACGAAACCGCGCTTGCCGCCGATTCGATGTCGACGACGATCGCCGCGATCCGCGAGGATACCGAGACCGTCGCGAGCGAGATCGACGGCGTCGGCCGCGGCTTCGACGTGCTCGATGGACGGCTGAGCAATCTGAAGAACAGCGCCGGCGATTTCGTCGCCAAAGTCGCTGCATAACGAGCCTTGGGAGAGGTCATGACCGCGGATACCGCGCTGGCGACGCCAATGCGTTCGGCCAGATCGCTGCGCGAGCGCGTCGGCGACTATGATTGGGACGGGCTGATCGCGCCGGCCTGCGCCACGCTCAGCGCGTTGCTCGACGAGGACGATCACCGGCGGATCGGCGAGATGTTCTGGCGGCATTATCTGTCGCTCGACGCGGTGCGCCATATCGCCGCGCAGATCACGCCCGACCGGCTCGAACGGCGGATCGCCCAGAGCGCGGTCTATGCCCGGATGCGGTACCTGTCGCCGTATGACGAAGCGTGGGAGGCTATGGCGATCGACCATGCGGAGAGTTCGCGCCAGTCGGGTATCCCCCTGCCCGCGCTGCTGTCGGCCGCCGCTTTCGCCCATAGCGCGACGCTGAACCTGGTCGTCGACCGCCTCGGCACCGACACCGCGACGATGCGGATCGTGGCGGATGCGGTACAGCGGCTCGCGCTGATCGAGGCGGACATCATGGCCTCGTATCTCGGCGCGACCGACACCGAGGCGGCACGCGCCGAACGGGGCACGCGGGCATCCGACTTTCGCCAGCGCATCGCCGCGTCGATCGAGGATACCGCCGCTCTGGGCGCGCGAATCCGCGTGCAGGCGGCGGCGGCATCGTCCTCGACACGCGGCGTTCTGAGCAAGGCGAGCGAGGTCGCGGCGGCCGCGGAACAATCGGCCCTGGCGATGCGCGAGGCGGCGCAGACTGCCGCCGGGCTGATCCGGGCGATCGAGGATGCGCGGACCGAAGTGGAGGCGGCGGCAGAGATCGCGACCCGCGCCTCGGCGCAGGCGGGCGAAGCGGTCGGCATGTCGGAGACCCTTAGCGAGCATGCGAAGTCGATCGAATCGATCCTCGGGTTGATCCGCAGCATCGCCGGTCAGACCAACCTGCTGGCGCTCAACGCGACGATCGAGGCGGCACGGGCGGGCGATGCCGGGCGCGGCTTTGCGGTGGTGGCGCAGGAGGTGAAATCGCTGGCCAACCAGACCGCGCGCGCGACCGATGACATTGCCGGAAAGATCGCTGCGATCCAGGCGGCGACGCGCTCGACCGTCGTCACCAACGCGTCGATCAAGTCGACGGTCGCGGAGGTGCAGGAGAGCGCGGACCGGATCAGGTTTGCGATGTACGCGCAGGCGCAGACCGTCACCGCGATCACTGCAGCGGTCGACGAGACGGCGCTGGCGGCGGACGCGATGTCGACGACGATCGCCGCGATCCGCCAGGATACCGAAGGGGTGGCGGTCGAGATCGATCAGCTCGGGCACGGCTTTTGCGCGGTGGACGACAAGCTGGGTGTGCTGCGCGGCGCGGCGGACGGGTTTTCGGCTAGCGTGGCTTGAGGGGCTTCGGAGGAGAGTAACGGGTTCACGCGGAGACGCGGAGACGCGGAGGGCCTGGCGTAACCGGAGGTTCTTCAAAACTCACGTTGTTATACGCAGCGTTATACGCAGCGCCTGACCGACGCGCATCACCTCCGCGTCTCCGCGTCTCCGCGTGAACCATTCCTTCTTCGGCTTGGTGACGGATACGGCCTGCGGCGCTAGAGCGCTGGCATGACTATTCTTCTTACCGGCTCCAGTCGCGGTATCGGCGCGGCTATTCATGCGGCGCTGACCGATGCGGGCGCTTCCGTCATCGGGCATGGGACCGCTAGCGGTATCCCGGCCGACTTCAGCGATCCCGAAGGGCCGACTGCGTTGTGGAACGCGGCGCTGGAGCAGGCTGGCGGTACGATCGATGTGCTGATCAACAATGCGGGCGTGTTCGAGGCCAGCCCCCTTCACGACGACGACTGGACCGCGCAGTGGGAGCGGACGATGCGGATCAACCTTACCGCGTCGGCCGAGCTGTGCCGGTTGGCGGTATTGCACTGGCAGTCGCGCGGTGTCGGTGGGCGGATCGTCAATATCGCGAGCCGGGCGGCGTATCGCGGGGATTCGCCGGCGCATTGGCATTACGCCGCGTCGAAGGCGGGGATGGTGGCGATGACCAAGACGATCGCTCGGGGCTATGCTCGGGAGGGGATCCTCGCATTCGCGGTGTGCCCCGGGTTCACGATGACCGGGATGGCGGAGGATTATCTGTCGAGCCGTGGCGGCGATGGGTTGCTGGCGGACATTCCGCTCGGGCGGGTCGCTGCGCCTGACGAGATCGCGGCGGCGGCTAAGTTTTTGGCGTTGGAGGCGCCGGCTTCGATGACGGGGTCGGTGATCGACGTGAATGGGGCGAGTTATGTCCGATAGTTGGAAGCTCACCCTCCCCTGCACGCGGGCGGAGGCGGAGGCGATCGATGCGAGCGACGATCTGACGATCGACGGCGTGCTGATGACCACCGAGGAGATCGAGGACGATGTCGAATCCTGGCGGCTCGATGCGTATTTCGAGCATGAGCCGGCGGCCGACACGGTCGCGGCGGTGCGGGCGCTAGTCCCGAGTGCGGCGGGGGCCGAGATCGCGGTCGAGCGGTTGGGCGATGCGGACTGGGTGACGATGAGCCAGGCCGGGCTCGAGCCTTTGTCGGTCGGGCGGTTCTTCGTGCATACGGGCGCGCATGCGGGCGCGGTGCCGGCGGACAAGCGAGCGTTCCTGATCGAGGCTAGCCGGGCGTTCGGGACGGGGCATCACGAGACGACCAGCGGGTGTCTGGCGATGCTCGACGGGTTGGCGGATGCGACGTTTGCGAACGTGATCGATATCGGGACGGGGACGGGGTTGCTGGCGTTTGCGGCGGCGCATTTGTGGCCTGAGGCCAAGGTGATGGGGACGGATATCGATCCGGTCTCGATCGATGTGACGGCGGAGAATGCGGCGCTTAACGGGGTCGAGGGGATCGATCTCGTTGTGGCGGACGGTACGCTGGACGATGCGATCGTGGCGCGGGCGCCGTATGATCTGGTGATCGCGAATATTCTGGCGGGGCCGCTGGTGTCTATGGCGCCGGAGATCGCTTCGATTTCGGATGTTGGGGCGACGATTGTTCTAGCCGGGTTGCTGGAGACGCAGCGGGCTGGGGTTGTCGCGGCGTATGAGGCTTGCGGGTGTTCGCTGGAAGCTGTCGACCGGCGGGGGGATTGGAGTGTGCTTCGGTTGCGCGCTGGGGCGGAGAGGTTTGTGGCGGAGGGGCCGTTCGATCCTAAGGGGCGTGATGGGTGGGCGTTGGATATCTAGAATACCCCTTCCCAGCAGAAGCTTGTTCCCCCGCGAAGGCGGGGGTCCAGTCTGGGCCCCCGCCTTCGCGGGGGAACAATCTTTTGGGGAGGGAGGCCTCACCCCACGCCTAACACCACCCCGGCGGAGGCCGGGGCCCAATTGGGATAGCGGTGCGGTTCGATCTCGGAGGTTCGCCCAATTGGGCCCCGGCCTTCGCCGGGGTGGTGCCTCTGTCAGTTACGCGACAATCTTGCCGGTAGCGTAGTCCTGCGTGCCTTCGGTCAGCACCACATCGCCCGGCTCGATCCGCGCGACCGGGATATCCGGGAGCGCCTTCAGCTCTTCGTACAGCGGCGCGAAGTCGGTCTCTACCGTCAGCCGCAGCAACTCCTCGAAGCTCGGGATGACGAAATAGTTCTGCTGGAAATCGTCGATCCGGTATTCGGTCCGCATCACACGGGCGAGGTCTAGCGCGATGCGGTTCGGGCTTGGGTCGTCCAAGGCAAACCGCGTTTCCGCGTAGCTGGAGACGATACCCGAGCCGTAGATGCGCAGGCCTTCGGGTTCTGCGATCAGCCCGAACTCGACCGTGTACCAGTAGAGCCGTCCCAGATACTTCAGCGCGTCGAGCCCAAGCGCACGCTGGCCACCGCGGCCGTAGGCGGCGAGGTAGTCTGCGAACACCGGGTCGGCGAGCATCGGGACGTGGCCGAACACGTCGTGGAAGACGTCGGGTTCCTGGAGGTAGTCGAGCTGGTCGGGGCGGCGGATGAAGTTGCCGGCGACGAAGCGGCGGTTGGCCATGTGGTCGAAGAACACGTCGTCGGGGACGAGGCCGGGGACCGCGACGACCGACCAGCCGGTGAGCTTGGTCAGGCGTTCGGAGAGTTCCTCGAAATCGGGGATGCCGGGTTTCGACAGCTTCAGGACGTCGAGCCCGCGCAGCCAGGCGTTCGAAGCGCGGCCGGGAAGCAGCTTCGACTGGCGCGCGAACAGCGTGTCCCAAGTCGCGTGATCCTCCGCGGTGTAATCCGCCCAGTTCTGCGGGATCGTCCAGTCGGGAGCGCCTTCGGGCGGGGTGCTCAGTACGTGTGTGTCATTGGCCATGCGGCTGGTCTAGCATGACGGAATGAAGACGGAAACGCGTTGGGTTACATGGATTTTACGGGCGATCGCGGCGGTGTTCGGCGTCGTTGCGAGCTATGCGGTGGCGGGGCTGGTCGGCGGGTCGATCCCGAGCAACCGCGACTGGCGGGCGCCGGCCGAGGGGGTGCATATCTTCGTCGAGAGCAACGGCGTGCATACCGGGATCATCGTGCCGAAGGTCGCGGCCGGGGTGGATTGGCGCGGGGTGGCTCGGGCGGAGGATTTGCGCGATCCGCGGTATGGCGCGTTCGATCATGTGGCGTTCGGGTGGGGAGAGAAGACGTTCTACCTGGAGACGCCGACCTGGGCCGACGTGAAATTGCGGACGGTGATGGGCGCGGCGTTCGGCAGTACGCGGACGTTGATGCATGTCGATCATCTGCCGAGGCCGCGCGCGGGGGATGGGGCTCGGGAGATCGTGGTAACGCCAAAGCAGTATCGGCGGTTGGCGGCGTATATCCGGGCGAGCTTTCGCGATGGGGGTGCGCGGTACCGGGGGTATGCCGGGTATGATGCGTTTTACGAGGCTAACGGGCGGTATAGTGCGGTGCGGACGTGTAATGCGTGGACGGGGGATGCGCTTCGGTTTGCGGGGGTTCGGGTTGGTAAGTGGACGCCGTTTCCGGTTACTGTGATGGGGTGGTTTTGAAGCCGCCGTCGAAAGCGCTTTGGGCCGCAGAGTTGCCGCGCGCGGCGTGGACGGTTGCAACATGGTGGCGCCATCGTCCGGCGCTGGCTGCGGTACCTCGCGGTGACGGGAGGGCGGTGATGGTGCTTCCGGGGCTGTTCAACACCGACCGCTCGAACTTCGTGATGCGGGGCTATCTGAAAAGGCTCGGCTACCGCGCGACCGGCTGGGGATTGGGGCGCAATCTCGGCGTGCGGACGGTCGGCGTGGAGGCAGAGCACTTGATAGCGCGGATCGCGGCGCGGGCAGCGCAAACCGGGCCGGTCACGCTCGTCGGGGTGAGTCTCGGAGGGATCATGGCGCGCTTGGTCGCGCACCAACGTCCCGATCTGGTTCGGGCCGTGATCACGGTCAGCTCGCCTTTTGCGGGCTCTGCCAAGGCGACCAACGTCTGGCGAGCGTTTGAATGGATGACGGGCGAGCGGCTCGACGATCCGGCGGTGATCGCGCGCAGCGCGGCGATTGCCGCGCCGCTGCCGATACGGTCGACCGCGATCTGGAGCCGGTCGGACGGGTTGGTCAACGGGTTCATATGCCACGACGCGGCGGGGCGTGCCGTGGAGGTTCGGAGCGGGCATCTCGGCGTGCAGCTGAAACCGGCGGTGCTGATCGCGGTGGCGAAGGCTTTGGCGGACTAGGCCACCTCCCCAGCAGAGGCAGGGGTCCAGTTGGGGAACGTTGCTGACAGGGGGCAGCGCGACGTTACTTCGGTTCGCCCAACTGGGCCCCGGCCTTCGCCGGGGTGGGGCTTCGCTTGGGTGGTATGGGGGTGCCGATCAATTCCCGGCGCGATACCCTTGGTACTGCCCGCATTCCGAGCGTTGCGGGTCGCGCTTGCAGCGCTTCGCGAGTTCCTTGCGCTGCTTGCCCTCTTCGGCTTCCTGCTTGCGCATCTTCTTGCCGTAGTTGCGGTCGGATTCTTCCTGGCTGGTGGTGGTCCAGTCGACCGCCTTGCCGGCGACCTGGAACGGTGCCTTCACGATCGAGGTTGCAGTGCTGATGCAGCCACTTACGAGGAACGGCAGGACCGCGAGTACGGGGATGACTTTACGCATTTACTTCACTCCTGCGCGGGACCGATCGCGCGCCTGGCTTCCGTATAGCGGAAAGTCGGTGAACAATCCGTCGATACCTTGTGCAAGTCCGGCGTCGATCTCGGCGGCGATGTCGCCGTGGGCGGCGAGATCGGTGCCGCGGCGGAAGCGGGTCGGTTCGAAATAGTTCTCCGCGCGGTAGGTCCAGGGGTGGACCCGCAGGCCGGCCGCGTGCGCGTCGGCGACCAGCGTGGTCGGGGTCGCATCGGTCCAGAGCATGCTCTTGTTCGGGCCGATGCCGTAGGCGTAGGCGGCGACGGCCTTCAGGCCTTCGGGCGTGATCATCGCCTTGTAGCTCGGCTGCGCGCCATCGACGGGACCGCCCTCCCCGTCCATGAGCTGGATCAGGCGGACTTTCGTCATCTTGTGGAGGCGCTGGAGGTTGGCGACCTCGAACGACTGGATGAACACCGGCGCTTTGGCCGAATCCCAGCCGGCCTCGCGCAGTTCGGCGACCAGCTTCGCGTCGGTCGGATGGCCGATCTTGGCGAAATAGGTCGGGTGCTTGGTCTCGGGATAGATGCCGATCGTCCGGCCCGTCTCGGTCGTGCGGCGTTTGGCGAGCGCGATGATCTCGGCGAGCGTGGGGATCTGGAACTGGCCGTCATAGGCCGTATTCGCGGGGCGGAGCTTGGGCAGGCGCTCCTTCGCGCGCAGCGTCTTCAGTTCGGCGAGCGTGAAGTCCTCGACGAACCAGCCGGTCATCGTCTGGCCGTCGATCGTCTTGGTGGTTTTCCGCGCGGCGAACTCGGGGTGGTCGGCGACGTTGGTCGTCTCCGCGATGTTGTTCTCGTGGCGAGCGACGAGGACGTCGTCCTTGGTCGGCACCAGATCGGGTTCGATGAAGTCCGCGCCCTGGTCGATCGCGAGCTCATAGGCCGCCAGCGTATGCTCGGGCCGGAGCCCGCTCGCACCGCGGTGCGCAATCACGATTGGGGGCGACAATCGGGGAGAAGCTGGCGTCATCGCCGCAGCTTGCCCGCTCAGCGCTATGAACGCCAGCGTACCAACACGTGAGAGCTTGTCGCAATAGGAAACGATCGGTCGCATCGGCGTTAAGTCCTCGAAATCCGTACATTCCCGGCACATTCAACCAGGGGCACCGCCATGCATTTCACGATCAATGGTCAATCATATGACGCCGAGCCCGATATTCGTACGTCGGTGCTCGACCTGTGCCGCGAGCATCTCGGGCTGACGGGCTCGAAGAAGGGCTGCGATCATGGCCAGTGCGGCGCGTGCACGGTGCTGATCAACGGGCGCCGCGTCAATTCCTGCCTGACGCTCGCGGTGATGCATCAGGACGACGAGATCACGACGATCGAGGGGATCGGCCAGCCGGGTAACCTCCATGCGCTGCAGGACGCGTTCGTGCGGCATGACGGGTATCAGTGCGGCTATTGCACGCCGGGGCAGATCTGTTCGGCGGTCGGCATGCTCGACGAGGTCAAGAAGGGCTGGGCCAGCCATGCGTCGGGCGACCTGACCGATCCGAAGTTCGACGATGCCGAGATTTCCGAGCGCATGAGCGGCAATCTGTGCCGTTGCGCCGCGTATCCGAACATCGTCGATGCGATCCGCGAAGTCGGTGGTGCCGAGCCCGCAGGCCGGACCGCGGACGAGAAGGACGCCGCGATGGAAGCCAACGCGCGCGGGGAGCTGGTGGCATGAAGACCTTCACCTACGAGAAGCCCGCTACGCCCGAGGCTGCGGTCAAGGATATCGACACCGTTGGTGCGAAGTTCATCGCGGGGGGTACCAATTTGCTCGACCTGATGAAGTTGCAGGTCGAAACTCCGGACAAGCTGGTCGACATCTCGCGGCTCGATCTCGCGAAGATCGAGGAGCGCGAGGATGGCGGGCTGACGATCGGTGCGCTGGTGCCGAACAGCGATCTCGCCGCCGATCGCCGGGTCGTTGCCAAGTACGAAGTGCTGAGTCGGGCGTTGCTGGCGGGTGCTTCGGGGCAGTTGCGCAACAAGGCGTCGACCGGGGGCAATCTGCTCCAGCGGACGCGGTGCTATTATTTCTACGACACCGCGGCGGCGTGCAACAAGCGTGAGCCGGGCAGCGGGTGTTCAGCGATCGGCGGCTTCAACCGCATCCTCGCCGTGCTGGGGACGAGCGAGCATTGCATCGCAACGCACCCGAGCGACATGGCGGTGGCGATGCGGGCGCTCGACGCGACGATCGTGACGCTGAAGGCAGACGGCGATCGTCGGCGGATCTCGATCCACGATTTCTATCGCCTGCCGGGCGATACGCCGCAGATCGAGAACGCGCTCGAAGCGGGTGAACTGATCACGCACATCGAGCTGCCGGCACCGGTCAAGGGCAAGCAGGAATATCGCAAGGTGCGCGACCGTGCGTCCTATGCGTTCGCGCTCGTCTCGGTGGCGGCGATCGTCGACGTGCAGGACGGCGTGATCGCGTCGGCTTCGCTCGCGTTCGGTGGCCTTGGGCCGATGCCGTGGCGCAACCCGGCGGTCGAGGCGGCTCTGGTCGGCAAGGCGCCGTCCGATGCCGTGTTCGAGGCTGCGGCGACCGCGCTGCTGGCCGACGCCAAGGGCTATGGCTCGAACGACTTCAAGATCCCCCTCGCCCGTCGCACGCTGATCGCGACGCTGCGCAACGTCACGGGAGCATAAGCATGTTTGGTCTTGGCACTACGAACAGCCTGACGATGGACAAGCCGCATCCGGACAGTCTTCTGGATACGGGCGTCCAGGGCGTCATCGGCAAGCCGCTCGACCGGATCGACGGTCCGCTGAAGGTTACGGGCACGGCGACCTATGCTGCGGAGTATCAGTTCGCCAACATGGCGTACGGCGTGCTGGTCGGCACGAAGATCTCGGCGGGGAAAGTCGTCTCGATCGACGTCGATGCGGTGAAGTCGATCCCCGGCGTGATCGACGTCGTCACCGACTTCGACCAGTTCATCCGCGTCTCGGCGCAGGGCGGCGCGACCGATGCACCGACGCAAGGCGTGAAGGACATCGCGTTCTTCGGCCAGATCGTCGCGATCGTGCTCGCCGAGAGCTTCGAGGTTGCGCGCGATGCGGCGGCTCGCTTGCCGATCGAGTATGACGAGGCCGAGGGTCAGTACGACTTCGCCGCGCACCGCGACGAGACGCGGACGCCGCCGGACGATGCGACGCCCGCGCATTTCAAGCAGGGCGACGTCGACAAGGCGATGGCCGATGCGACGGTGACGATCGATTCGACCTATGTCACGCCGAGCCAGAACTCGGCGGCGATGGAACCGCATGCCTCGACCGCGGTGTGGGAAGAGGACGGCTCGCTGTCGCTGTACGGCGCGTACCAGATGCCGACCTCGGACGCGCAGCAGTTGGCGAAGTCGCTGGGGCTGTCGGAGAAGAAGGTGCGGATCATCGCGCGCTATATCGGCGGCGGGTTCGGATCGAAGCTCGGCATCGCGCCGGAGAGCGTCGCGGCGGCGATCGCGGCGAAGCAGCTTGGCCGTCCGGTCAAGGCGGTGATGTCGCGCCCGCAGGTGTTCGAGGCGACCGTGCGGCGGTCGAATACCGAGCAGCATGTGCGGCTCGCGGCGGATGCCGATGGCAAGTTGCTGGCGATCGGTCACGAGACGCTGACCTCGAACCAGCCGACCGAGGATTATTTCGAGCCTGCGGGTATCGGCACGCATTTGCTGTACGGCGGTGAGAACCGACTGATCACGCACGAGGTGGTCGATGTGAACTTCGTGCTGTCGGGCTCGATGCGCGCGCCGGGCGAGGCTGTCGGGATGCTCGCGCTGGAAGGCGCGATGGACGAGCTGGCCGAGAAGCTCCAGATGGATCCGATCGAACTGCGCAAGCGCAACGATCCGAAGATCGACCCTGAGAAGGACGTGCCCTATTCGTCGCGCAACCTGACGCGTGCGCTCGACGAGGGTGCGAAGAAGTTCGGCTGGGACAAGCGCCAGAAGGCCGGCACGCGGCGCGAGGGCGAGTGGCTGATCGGCATGGGCGTCGCCTCGGCGGTGCGCGGCAACATGATGATGGAATCGTCCGCCAAGGTCGAGATCCACCCGGATGGCTCGGCGACGGTGTCGTCGGCGATGACCGATATCGGCACGGGCAGCTACACGATCCTGGCGCAGATCGCGTCGGAGATCCTCGGGATCCCGGTCGAGAACATCACGATGTCGCTGGGTGATACCAACGATCCTCCCGCCGCTGGTTCGGGTGGTTCGTGGGGTGCGGCGTCTTCGGGTACTGCCGTGTACCTCGCGTGCGAGATGCTGCGCGGGAAGCTCGCCAAGGCGGCGGGCGTCGACGAGGACGGCCTGACGCTGAAGGACGGCAACGCGATCGGCGACAACCGCTCGACGCCGATCGGCGAGCTGGTCGGCAAGGGTCTCGAGGCTACCGGGCACATCAAGCCGGGCAAGCAGGAGAAGGAGACGTCGCAGGCTGGGTTCGGCGCGCATTTCGCCGAGGTCGCGGTCAACGTGATCACCGGCGAGACGCGGGTGCGGCGGATGCTCGGGTCGTTCGCGGCGGGGCGCGTGCTCAACGCGAAGACCGCGCGGTCGCAGTGCCTCGGCGGGATGACCTTCGGGATCGGCACCGCGCTTACCGAGGACCTGATCCACGACACGCGGACCGGCAAGCTGGTGAACCACGATCTGGCGGAATATCACGTGCCGGCCAATGCGGACGTGCCGCAAATGGACGTCCACTTCGTCGACGAGCGCGACATCCATGCGAACCCGATCCACGCGAAGGGGATCGGCGAGTTGGGGATTTCGGGCGCGGGTGCTGCGGTGGCGAACGCGGTGTATAATGCGACGGGTATTAGGGTACGCGAGTTCCCGATCACGTTGGATAAGTTGCTGGACCAGTTGCCGGCTGTTTGAGGCTCGCCTCAAGTAGAGATACCGCTAAAATAGTTACTTCCCCGGCGGAGGCCGGGGCCCAATTGGGCAGGCTTTGATAACGGAGGATTGTCCGCCGTTACCCTCGTTCCCCAATTGGGCCCCGGCCTTCGCCGGGGTGGTGTTTTGGGGTTGGGCTGTGACCTCGTCAAACGCCCCCGCCCTACCCATATCCTTCGCTCCACCCGAGGACCGCAGAATGAACGAACACGTGATGGATGCGGCGTTTCGGCCGGGTGGTCTCGACCGCGCGAAGCAGGGCGTTCTCGGGCTCGGGCTCGACCGGATCGAGGGGCCGGCTAAGGTCACCGGCGTGGCGGATTATGCGTATGAAGGCACGCCCGACGGCATCGCCTATGCCGCGATCGTCGGTACTCCGGTCGGCAGCGGGCGCATCCTCGGCACCGACGTCAGCGCCGCCGAGGCTTTGCCTGGTGTCATCGCCATCATTCACGACGACGCGCGCATGCCGGCCGGCGAATCCAACTCTCGCGCGATGCCGCTGTTTGACACTGACGTGATTCTCCACCTCGGCCAGCCGGTCGCGATCGTCGTTGCCGAGGACCAGGCGATCGCGCGCGATGCCGCGGCGCTGGTCCTGGTTCGCACCGAGGCGGGCGAGGACCGGTTCGACGTCGAGGCACAGCCGGTCGACACCGCGCCGGAAATCGGCTTCCTCCCGCCGATCAACAATGGCGATCTCGACGCAGTGATGGCGGACGCGGCGGTGACGTTCGATCGGACCTACACGACGCCCGTCCATTTCCCCGCCGCGCTGGAACCGCATGCCACCACCGCGTGGTGGGAGGGCGACAAACTCACCGTGCGGTCGAGCAACCAGGTGATCGGCGGCGCGCGGAAAACGATCGCCAAGGCGCTCAAGATCGATGCGGACAAGGTGCGCGTGCTCGCGCCGTATGTCGGCGGAGGGTTCGGGGGCAAGACCGGCGTCGGGCCCGAGGCGATCCTCGCGGCGATCGCGGCGGAGGTCGTCGGGCGGCCAGTGAAGGTCGCCCTGCCCCGCCGGCAGACCGCGTATATGGTGCATCACCGGTCGCACACGACGCAGCGGATCCGGATCGCTGCCGACGAGCACGGCGTGATCCTCGGCATGGGGCATGAGAGCGTCGTCGCGCAGAACGACGATGGCGAGTTTCTCGAGCCGGTGCCGTTCGGGACCTTGCCGCTGTACCGGGGCGACGCGCGGCGGTTCAAGACCGACCTCGTCCGCGTCGACCTGCCGGCGAGCGGTGCGGTTCGGGCGCCGGGCGAAGCGGTCGGGACGTTCGGGGTCGAGTGCGCGATGGACGAGCTGGCCGAGCAGCTCGGCATCGATCCGATCGAGCTGCGGCGACGCAACGAGCCCGAGACCGATCCGGTAAGCGGCAAGCCGTTCTCCACGCGGCGGATGCTCGATTGCTACACGCAAGGCGCGCAGCGGTTCGGCTGGCCGGACACGGTGCCGGCGCCGGGGTCGGTGCGCGACGGCGAGTGGCTGGTCGGGATCGGCATGGCGGCGAGCCTGCGCGGCAATTTCACCGTCGAGGCGCAGGCGCGCGTGCGGCTGGAGGCGGACGGTCGCGCGACGGTCGAGTGCGACATGACCGATATCGGCACGGGGACGTACACCATCCTCGCGCAGACCGCGGGCGAGATGCTCGGGCTGCCGGTCGCCGAGGTGAATGTGCGGCTCGGCGATACCGACTTCCCGCCGAGCGCGGGGTCGGGCGGGTCGTTCGGCGCTGGCAGCGCATGTTCGGCGGTGGTGCTGGCGTGCGAGGATATCCTTGGCGAGCTGGCGTTGCGGATGAATGCCGCGCCAGAGGATCTGAGCTTGCACGATGGCTGCGTGAGCGCTGGCGGGCGGTCGGTGAAGCTTGCCGATCTCGTGCGCGGCGAACCGATCGTGGCGATGGGCAAGACCGGGCCGGGTGCCGAGAGCAAGCGCACCAGCCAGGCGAGCCACGGCGCGCACTTCGTCGAGGTCGCGGTGAACGCGGTGACGGGCGAGACGCGCGTGCGGCGGATGCTCGGCGTGTTCGACGTCGGGCGGGTGCTCAATCGCAAGACCGCGACGAGCCAGATCACCGGCGGGATGGCGTGGGGGATCGCCTATGCGCTGAGCGAGGAGGGCATCGTCGACACGCGGACCGGAGCGTTCGTGAACCCCGATTTCGGCGAATATCATGTCGCGGTGAATGCCGACATTCCGCAGCTCGAAGTGCATTTCATCGAGGAGATCGACGATTCCGCGAACCCGGTCGGGGCGAAGGGCGTTGGCGAGCTTGGGATTTCCGGCGCGGGGGCTGCGGTGGCGAATGCCATCTACAACGCGACGGGGGTTCGGGTTCGGGACTTTCCGGTGACGCTCGACAAGCTGCTCGAGGGTTTGCCGGCGGTCTGATCTCTCCCCGGCACGGGGGGGGGACCGCGCCCCACGGCGTGGTGGAGGGGGGCGACCCCAAGCGTAACGTCTGCGGCTGGCCCCCTCCACCAGCTGCGCTGGTCCCCCTCCCCGCGTGCGGGGAGGATTAGAAAGAGAACGAGACATGGCCGAAAACGATAGCGTGCTCGCTGCTGCGAAGACCTGGAAGGGCGAGAAGATGGCGATCGCCACGGTCGTCTCGACCTGGGGCTCGGCGCCACGGCCCAAGGGCAGCCATATGCTCGTCCATGCCGATGGGCGGTTCGAGGGATCGGTGTCCGGCGGGTGCGTCGAGAGCGACATCCTCGCCACCGCTGCCGAGGTGATCGCCGGGGCGCCGTTCCAGGTCCGCAACTACGGCGTCGCGGATGCGGCGGCGTGGGAAGTCGGGCTGCCGTGCGGCGGCGAGATCGCGGTGATGGTGCAGCCGGTGTCGGCCGAGGGGTTCGATCCCGAGCTGTTCGATCGGATCGCCGATGCGCGCGATCACGGCGATGCGCTGACCGTGACGACCGACCTCGCGACCGGGCACAGCGACGCGCGGCCGCTGGAAACCGGCGAGGTGTTCGTCAACCGCTACGATCCGCCGCGCCGGCTGCTGATCGTCGGCGCGGTGCAGATCGCGCAGGCCTTGGCCGGGCTCGCGCGCGAACTCGGGATCGAGACGGTGGTGATCGATCCGCGCGCGCGCTTCCTGACCGAGGAGCGGTTTCCGGGCGTGACGCTCGACGATCGCTGGCCCGACGAGGCGATCGCCGCGCTCCGTCCCGGTCCGTCGACCGCGGTCGTGACGCTGAGCCACGACATCAAGATCGACGACCCCGCGCTGATCGCGGCGCTCGCGTCCGATGCCGCGTATGTCGGTGCGCTCGGCAGCCGCAAGAGCCATGCGGCGCGGCGCGAGCGGCTTGCCTCGGAGGGCGTTACGGCAGAGAACATCGACCGGATCGATGCGCCGGTCGGGCTCGACATCGGCGCGATTGGACCATCGGAAATCGCGCTGTCGGTCGCGGCGGCGATGATAGGAGCGTTCAATGATCGCCGCTGAAAACGTCTTCCTCATCCTCCTCGCGGCGGGCCGCTCGGAGCGGTTCGGCATCCCCAACAAGCTCGAGGTGCCGTTCCTCAACAAGCCGCTGGGGATGCACGTCGTCACCGCGTTCGAGAACATTCCGTTCAAGCGGCGGCTGGTGGTCACCGACGGCTGCAAGCTCGACTTCATCAGCCATCATTTCGAGGTGGTGCATAACGACGATCCGTCGTCGGGGATGTCGCAGTCGGTGAAGCTCGGCGTGCAGTGCGCGAAGGACGAGGGCGCGGAGGCGGTGCTGATCGCGCTCGCAGACATGCCGCGCGTGACCGCGGCGCATATCTACCGGATGCTCGATGCGGCCGACAGCGCGGACGCGGTGGTCGCGTCGAGCGATGGCGAGAAGCCGAGCCCCCCTGCCCTGTTCGGGCGCGAGCGGTTCGATTTCCTGCTGACGCTGGACGGCGATGCGGGTGCGCGTGACCTGGTGAAGGCGGGGCGGCACGTCGTGACCGCGCCCGCCGAACTGATCGACATCGATACGCCCGAGGATCTGGACCGGCTGCAGGCGCTGGTCCACGATCCCAAGGCGGCGATCACTCGTGCCTTAACGCGTCGATAGGGTTCATCGCCGCCGCGCGCCGTGCCGGGAAATAGCCGAAGACGACGCCGATCACCGCGGAGATCGCGAAGGCGAAGATGTTGATCTCCGGCACGAACAGCCACTGAACCTTGATCAGCGGCGCGATGATCGCGATCGCGGCCTGCGCGACGATCAGGCCGATGACGCCGCCGAGGCAGGACAACGCGATCGCCTCGACGAGGAACTGCAACAGCACCTCGCGCGCGACCGCGCCGATCGCGAGGCGTATGCCGATCTCGCGCGTGCGCTCGGTCACCGACACCAGCATGATGTTCATGATGCCGATCCCGCCGACCACCAGGCTGATCCCGGCGACCGCGGCGACGATGCCGGTGAGCAGGGTCGTCGTGCCGGTCAGCGTGTCGGAAATCTGCTTGGTGTCGAAGATGTTGAAGTCGTCTTCCTTGCCCGCGGTGATCGTGCGGCGCTCACGCAGCAGGTCGGTGATCGAGGCCTGTACCGTCGAGGTCGAGAATTTCTGATCCACGCCGACGAGTATCAGGCGGATGTCCCGGCTGCCGGTGAAGCGGCGCTGGACCGCCTTGATCGGCATGATGACGACATCGTCCTGATCGCCGCCGAAGCCGGCCTGGCCACGAGTCGAGAGGACACCGATCACGTCGCAACTGATCGCGCCGATCCGCATCCGCAGGCCGACCGCGTCTCCCCCGCGGAAGAGGTTGGTGCGGACCGTGTTGCCGATGATGCAGACGGCCTTCCCCGCGGCTTCCTCGATCGGTGAGAAGAGGCGGCCCGAATCGAGCGGCCAGGGCTGGACCTGAAAATAGGCCGAGGTGGTGCCGTTTATCGTGGTCGACCAGTTGGCGCCCTCGTAGATCGCGGTGGCGGTGGCTTGAGCCTGCGGCGCGACCGCGGTGACGCCGGCGATCTGGTTGGCGATCGCGTCGACGTCCTCGGGCTTGAAGTCGGGCGGACGCGGGCCCCCGCCGCCGCGGCCGAAGCCCTGGCCGGGACGGATTTGCAGGATGTTGGTGCCCAGTGCGGAGATCGACTGCTGCACCGCGGCGGTGGTCGCCTTGCCGAGCGTGACCATCGTCACGACCGCACCGACGCCGATGACGATGCCGAGGATGGTGAGGAACGATCGCAGGAGGTGGCGGCGGATCGAGCGGAGCGCGAGGACGAGGGTGGTTCCGAACATTATCGCGTCGCTCCGGTATCGAGAGCGCAGTCTTGCTGCTCCCCTTCCGCTTGCGGGAGGGGTCGGGGGAGGGACTGACCAAATAGACCGGACGCCAGTACGTACGTCGCGCCCTCCCCTGACCCCTCCCGCAAGCGGGAGGGGAATGCGTTTTGGGACGCGCTCACGATTCCACGCTTTCGCCTTGGCGGTGCTGGCTTTCGATGCGTTCTACCAGGCCGTCCTTGAAGTGGACTACGGTGCGCGCGAACGCGGCCATGTCGGGTTCGTGCGTGACCATCAGGACCGTGATGTTCTTCTCCGCGTTCAACCGCGTGAGGAGTTGCATGATCTCCACCGAGCGTTCGCTGTCGAGATTGCCGGTCGGTTCGTCGGCGAGCAGCACGTCGGGGCTGGTCACCAGCGCGCGGGCGATCGCGACGCGCTGTTGCTGGCCGCCGGAGAGTTCGGCGGGGGTGTGGTCCCACCAGTCAGCGAGGCCGACCGTGTCGAGACTCGCCATCGCGGCATCCCGGCGCGCGCGCTTTTCGTCGCCGCGGTAGAGCAAGGGGAGTTCGACATTCTCCAGCGCGGACGTGCGGCTGAGCAGGTTGAAGCCCTGGAACACGAAGCCGAGATATTTCCGCCGGAGCAGCGCGCGCTGGTCGCGGTCGAGCGTCTCGACGTGATGGCCGCGGAACAGGAAGGTGCCGTCGCTCGGCACGTCGAGGCACCCGAGGATGTTCATCGTCGTCGACTTGCCCGACCCCGACGGCCCCATCACCGCGACGAAATCGCCCGCCGCGATGTCGAGGTCGACGCCCTTGAGCGCCTGGAACATCGTCGCGCCCTGCCCGTACGTCTTGGTGACGCCGCGCAGGGTGATGAGCGGTTCGGCGGTGAGCGGTGCGTTACTGGCCACCGCCCCCACCCTTGCTCGCGCTCCCTGCGCGACGTGAGCCGCCACTGCGCTTGGCGTCGTCGCCGCCGCTCGCCAACTGGCCGGTGATGACCTGCGCGCCGGGCTGGAGATTGCCCGACAGGACTTCGGTCATCGTGCCGTTGGTGTCGCCGGTGGTGATCTGCACCGGCTGCGGCGTGCCGTCCGCGCCCTTGACGTAGATCGTCTGCTGCGCGCCGCGAGCGACCGTCGCAGTGCGCTCCGCACCCCCGCCACGGCGCGGACGGAAGGTCAGCGAGCCGGCGATGCCGCCGCCTGCATCGCCGGACGCCGCGGTCGGCTTGAAGCGCAACGCGGCGTTGGGGACGAGCAGGACGTTGCGCTTGTCGGAGGTGACGATGTCCGCGGTCGCGGTCATGCCGGGGCGCAGCGTCAGCGACTGATTACCCACCGTCAGGTCGGCGGCGTACGAGACGACCTGCCCGGTGGTCGAGGTCGCGGTGGTCGAGGTCGACGAGGTGGCCGAGCTGACGGTCAGGTTCGACCCGAGATCGACGCGGCTGATCGTCGCGGGGAAGGTCTGGCCGGGGAACGCGTCGACCGTGAAGCTCGCCTTCTGGCCGATCTTGACCTCGCCGACGTCGGCTTCGTCGATCGCGACCTCGAGCTTCATCTTGGTGAGATCTTCGGCGATCACGAACAGCGTCGGGGTGTTGAACGACGAGGCGACGGTCTGGCCGGGATCGATCTGGCGCGCGAGCACCACCCCCGTCACCGGCGAGCGGATGATCGCGCGCGCGCGCTGCGTCTGGTTCTGCGCGAGGAGCGCGCGGCTGGCGACGACGTTGGCTTCGGCGACCTTCTGCGCCGCGACCGCGCGTGCGTAATCGGCGCGGCCGGTCTGGAGCTCGGTCTTCGACGGCACGCGACCACCCGAGAGGCGCGAGACCTCTTCGAGGCGGTTCAGCTGTGCGCGCGATTCGGCGACGGTGGCCTGAGCCTGCGCGACCTGCGCCTGGTTCGCCGCGAGCTGCGCGCTGGTCTGGCGGATCTGGTCGTCGAGCTGTTCGGGATCGATCAGCGCGAGCGGCTGCCCTGCGGTCACGCGGTCGTTGACGTCGACGACGACCTTCGTGACGAGACCCGATAGCTGCGAACCGACCGTGACCTGCGTGGTCGGGGCGAGCTTGCCGGTTGCCGAGACGCTGACGGTCAGGTTGCCGCGCTGCGCGGCCTGCGTCGAATATTGCGTCTGCTCCTTCGCGCCGAAGCACTTCGCGAGCAACAGGCACAGTAGGACCACGCCGACCGCGATCACGACCCACTTTACGTAGCGTTTCCAGGGGGCCTGCGGCTTCACGCCGAGGAAGTCGTCGATCGATGCGTCGGCCATCAGCGTGCCTCTGGATTGGATATGGGCGCTTCAGGGATCACGGTGGAGTCCCAGCCGCCGCCGAGTGCGGCATAGAGTGCGATCAACGCGGTGGCGGCGTCTGCGCGCGCCTGCGTGGCGCCGTTGCGCGCGGACAGGAGCGCGGATTCCTGCTGGTTGAGCGTGGTGAAATCGGTGAGCCCGGTGCGGTACTGGCTGCGGCTGAGGATCGCGGAATTGTTCGAGGCGTCGAGTGCGATCGCGAACTGGCGCTCGCGTTCCTGCGCGGTCTGCAGCGCGACGACGGCGTTCTCGACATCCTCCAGCGCGGTGAGGACGGTCGATTTGTAGAGCGCGAGCGCGCCGTCGGCGGCGGCTTCGCTGGTGCGGACCTGGCTTCGCAACCGCCCGCCGTTGAAGATCGCCTGCGTCAGCCCGGCGAACAGGCTGCCGGTGATCGCGTCGCCGATATTGCCGATCGAGGTCGCGTTGGTGTTGAGATTGCCGGTGATCGCGAGCGCGGGGTAGAGCTGCGCCTTGGCCACGCCGATCCGCGCGGTGGCGGCAGCGAGCGCGCGTTCGGCGGAGCGGATGTCGGGACGCTGGCGCAGCGTGTCGGCGGGGATGCCGACGCCGACCGCGGCGGGGCCGGTCGGGATCGCCTTCGCGGGCGCCATCATCGCCCGGAGCGCGCCGGGCGCCTGCGCGGTCAGCACGCCGATCCGCGCGACGGCGGCGGCATATTGCTGGTCTAGGCTGGGAATCGTCGCGGCGGTCTGTGCGCGCTGGGCGCGAGCCTGTTCGGCGTCGACGCTGGAGACGAGCCCGGCCTGGACGCGGAAACCGGCGATCTCGAGGTTGTCGTCCTGGATCGTGAGCGAGGCGCGGGCGTTGGCGAGCTGTTGCTGGTACGAGCGGGCGAGGACGTAATTGCGCGCCACCTCGCTTTCGACAGAAATGAGCACGGTGGCGTAGTCGTAGCCGGACGCGGCGTAATCGGCGCGGCTCGCCTCGACGGTGCGACGGATCTCGCCGAACACGCCGACCTGATAGCTGGCGCTAGCGCCGAGCGTGAAGCTGTTCGCGCCGCCGCCGCCGGTGTCGACGACGGTGCCGTCGGGCAGCGTGAACGAGCGCCCGCCGCCGCGGACGTTCTCGTTGCGCTGATACCCGGCCGAGCCATTGACCGTCGGGAGCAGCGAGGCGCGGTTCTGGAGCAGGCTTTCGCGGGCCTGGCGGAGGCGGGCTACCGACTGTGCGATGTCGAGGTTGGCGGCGGCGGCCTGCTCGACGAGCTGGCCGAGGACGGGGTCGTCGAACTTCTGCCACCAGCGGGTGAGGTCTTCGGGCTTGGTCTCGGGCGTGACTGAGTATGCGTCGGGAACGCCGAGCTCAGCGGCGGCCTTGGGGTGGTAGTCCGGGCCGACGGTGCAGCCGGCTAGCAGGACGCCCGCGGAGACGGGTGCGAAGAGAAGGACGCGGACGCGGGACATGGGCGGCAGGCATGACCACGCGGCTGGGGCTAGTCCAGCGGTTTTGTGTCGCGAGGTGTCGCAGGTGGGGTGGATTGGAGGGGGTGGCTTCATCTAGCGCCGGCGCCGCGGACTTGCTCGGCTGCTATCCCGATGGGATGTGTGTGCGCTGTTTAGCGTGGGCCACCCCCCGCTACTTGTTCTCCCGCGAAGGCGGGAGCCCAGTCTGGGTCCCCGCCTTCGCGGGGAAACAAGGTTTGCAGGCCTGAAATGGAGTGAGATGTGCATCCTTTAGCACCTCCCCGGCGGAGGCCGGGGCCCAGTTGGAACGTCTGAGGTGATATCGCGCAACATGCTTCATTGCCGTCCCCCAACTGGGCCCCGGCCTTCGCCGGGGTGGTAGGATGCGATGGGAAAATCAGGGTCCGCCTCTTTCTTGTTCCCCTGCGGAGGCGGGGGGCCAGGGTTACGGGCGCTGCGCTGCTGGATCCTGGGCTCCCGCGTTCGCGGGAGAACAGGAAGGGTGGTCGCGCTAATCAAGCCCACCGCCCCCTCCCCCACCCCAAAAAATCGAACCGCACCCGTTCCAATTTTGCAGTGCAGCGGAACGGAGCGGTGGCGCTAGGGGTTCAGGGATGATGCTAGCCGAACGCCAGCCCGCGACTGATGTCCTCGCGCCGCCTCTTGCCGTGCCCGACGCCGTGAGCCTTTTCTTCGATTTCGACGGGACGCTCGTTGATCTCGCCGCGACGCCGGATGCGGTCGTGGTGAGCCAGATCCTGCTCGATACGCTCGATACGCTTGCCGAGCGGTTCCCCGGTCGCGTCGCGATCATCAGCGGTCGTTCGATCGCGCAGCTCGACGCGATGCTTGGGCGCCACGCGCACCTGTTCGCGGTCGCGGGCAGCCACGGCGCCGAGACGCGCACGCCCGAGGACGGCCATGTCGCGGCCGAACGCCCCGCCTCGCTCGAAGCCGCCGCCGGTGCGTTCCGCGACTTCGCCGACGCCAACGGGCTCGTCTACGAGGCCAAGAGCCTTGGCGCCGGGTTGCACTATCGGATGGCGCCGGACTTCGAACCCGCCGCGGTTCGCCTCGCCGAAGACCTCGCCGTCACCCACGGCCTTACGCTCCAGCGCGGCAAGATGATGGTCGAGCTGCGCACGCCTGGCGACAAGGGTGCGGCGCTCCGCAACCTGATCGCGGCGCCGGCGATGGCGGGCAGCGTGCCGTATTTCTTCGGCGACGACGTCACCGACGAGGACGGGTTCGAGGCCGCACGCGACCTTGGCGGGGCGGGCGTGCTGATCGGTGAGCAACGGCCTACCGCCGCCACCTACCGCCTGAACGACGTTGCCGCACTTCGCGACTGGATTGCTGCCATATTGGAAACACCCACGTTGGAAACACGATGACCGCACCTACCCACAAAGCCGACATGAACCTGTGGCCGATCGGCAATTGCCAGGTCTCCGCGCTGATCGACAAGACCGGCACGTTCGTCTGGGGCTGCGTGCCCCGCGTCGACGGCGATCCGGCGTTCTGCGCGCTGCTTGGCGGCGATGCGCCCAAGACCGGGTTCTGGGCGATCGAACTCGAGGGCGGCGCGAAAACCACGCAGGCCTATATCCGCAACACGCCGATCCTGGTCACGCGCCACGAGGACGAGGCCGGCAACGCGGTCGAGGTGATCGATTTCTGCCCGCGCTTCGTGCGCGAGGGGCGGACCTATCGCCCGACCAGCTTCGTCCGGATCGTCAAGCCGGTCGCGGGCTCGCCGCGCATTCGCGTTAGGATGCGGGTCGCGACGAACTGGGGAAAGCCGACCGAGCACACGCAGGGTTCGAACCACATCCGCTTCCTGATGGACGACCAGACGCTGCGGCTGACCACCGATGCGCCGGTCGGGCATATCGTCGGCGAGAACTGGTTCCGGCTCGAACGCCAGATGCACCTGTTCCTCGGACCCGACGAGAGCTTCGCGGGCGTGCTGCACGAGGCGGCCGAAGCGATGCTGTCGCGGACCAAGGACGAGTGGCGGCACTGGGTTCGCGGGCTGGCGACGCCAGTCGAGTGGCAGGACGTCGTCATCCGCGCGGCGATCACGCTCAAGCTGTGCCAGCATGAGGAGACCGGCGCGATCGTCGCCGCGCTCACCACCTCGATCCCCGAGCATGAGGGGTCGGAGCGCAACTGGGACTATCGCTACTGCTGGATCCGCGACGCCTATTATACCGTGCAGGCGCTCAACCGGCTGGGTGCGCTCGACGTGCTCGAAGGGTATCTCGAATATCTGCGCAACATCGTCGATGCGTCGAAGGGTGGCCATGTCCAGCCGCTCTACGGGGTCGGCGGCGAGGCGACCCTGATCGAGCGGATCGAAAGCGACCTGCCCGGCTATCGCGGGATGGGCCCGGTCCGCGTCGGCAACCAGGCGTACGAGCAGATCCAGCACGACGCGTACGGCCAGATCATCCTGTCCGACGTCCAGGCGTTCTTCGACAAGCGGCTGTTCCGGATGTCGAGCGAGGAGGACTTCAAGAGCCTCGAACTGGTCGGCGATCGCGCATGGGAGACCTACGACAAGCCCGACGCGGGACTGTGGGAGCTGCGCACCAAGGCGCACGTCCACACCTATTCGGCGGCGATGTGCTGGGCAGCGTGCGATCGGCTTGCCAATGCGGCGGAGGTTCTCGGGCTTGAGGATCGCCGGACGTTCTGGGAAGAGCGCGCGAACACGATCCGCAACGTGATCGAGCAATCGGCGTGGCGCGAGGATACGCAGCGTATCTCGGCGACGTTCGGTGGCGACGATCTCGACGCGAGCCTGATCCAGCTGCTCGACCTGCGCTTCTTCGCGCCCGACGATCCGCGGTTCCAGTCGACGCTGAAGGCGGTCGAGGAGGGTCTGCGGCGCGGCAGCCACATGCTGCGCTATGCGACCGAGGATGATTTCGGCCTGCCGCACACCGCGTTCAACGTCTGCACCTTCTGGCTGATCGAGGCGCTGCACGCGACCGGCCGCACTGCCGACGCGCGCGCGCTGTTCTGCGAGATGGTTGCGCGGCGGACGCCGGCCGGGCTGCTGTCGGAGGATATCGACCCGAACACCGGCGAGCTGTGGGGCAATTATCCGCAAACCTATTCGCTGGTGGGGCTGATCAATTGCGCGGTCCTGCTCAGCAAGCCGTGGAGTGCCGTCCGATGAGCCGCCTCGTCGTCATCTCGAACCGCGTCCAGTCGGTCGATGCGCCTTCGGGCAACCAGGGTGGCCTCGCGGTCGCGTTGCTCGCTGCACTCCGCGAAAAGGGCGGCGTGTGGTTCGGCTGGTCGGGGTCGACCACCGAGACCTTCACCGGGCACATCAATTTCCAGCAGGGCAAGGGCGTCACCACCGCGACGATCGACCTCGAAGAGCAGGATTTCGACGAATATTACAACGGCTATGCGAACCGCACGCTGTGGCCGCTGTTCCACTACCGGATCGACTTGACCGAGTTCGAACGCGATTTCTCCAGCGGCTATGCGCGGGTGAACAAGCGGTTCGCGGAGACGGTGCTACCGTTGATCGAGCCCGAGGATCTGGTGTGGGTCCATGATTACCACCACGTTCCGCTCGGGCAGGAACTGCGCAAGCTCGGCGTCGAGAACAAGATCGGGTTCTTCCTCCACATCCCGTGGCCGCCGATGGCGATGCTGCTGTCGCTGCCGAGCCACCGTGCGCTGGTCGAATCGATGTTCGCATACGACGTGATCGGCTTCCAGACGCAGGACTGGCTCGACAGCTTCCTGCATTACGTGACGAGCCAGCTCGACGGCGTGGTCGGCGAGGATGGCTGGGTGACGGTCGGCGACCGTACGATCAAGGCGATCACGACGCCGATCGGGATCGAGACCGCGGACTTCGAGAAGTCGGCGAACAGCGACGCGGCGCGGCATGCCAAGGAGCGGATGTACATGTCCGCGACCGGCCGCAGCCTGATCGTCGGGGTCGACCGGCTCGATTATTCGAAGGGTCTCGCCGAGCGGTTCGCGGGCTACGAGCGGTTCCTCGGGTCGCATCCGGATCGGCGCGGGCTGGTCTACATGCTCCAGATCGCGCCGCCTTCGCGCGAGAAGGTGGATACCTACCAGGAGATTCGCGCGAACCTCGATTCAATGTCGGGGCGGATCAACGGCGAATATTCGGACATCGACTGGACGCCGATCCGCTACGTCAACCAGGGCTTTCCGCGCGATGTGCTGGCGGGGATTTATCGCGCCGCCCGGGTCGGGCTGGTGACGCCGTTGCGCGACGGGATGAACCTCGTCGCGAAGGAATATGTCGCGGCGCAGGACCCCGAGGATCCGGGCGTGCTGGTGCTGTCGCACTTCGCGGGCGCGGCGACACAGTTGAAGGACGCGGTGCTGGTCAATCCGTACAGCCCCGAGGAGATGTCCGACGCGATCGACCGGGCGCTGAAGATGCCGCTGGCCGAGCGGAAGGCCCGCTGGGAGAAGCTGATCGATAACGTCCGCAAGGAGGACGTGATGTGGTGGTGCGAGTTGTTTATTACCGCGCTGGAGGCAGTGCCGGAGCACGTCGAGGCGTAGGTCCCAGCCTCCTTCGTCATCCTGACGAAAGTCAGGACCCAGGGTCACGAGCGCTATGGTTTTGGCTCTGGGTCCTGACTTTCGTCAGGATGACGGGGCGTGTGTGGAAAGGTCAGGCGCCATCAGCAGGCGGTTGCGCGGGATGGCTTCGGGCATTTCCTCGCGGATGTACTTCAGCAACGCTTCCCGCACATCACAGCGCAGATCGAACGCGATCGCGGCGTCCTTGGCGGTCATCAGCCCGCGCAGTTCGATGCAGTCCGTCTTCACGTCGGTCACCTGGAGGTTGTAGAACCGCTTGTCCCAGCGTGGGTTCGAGGTAACGATCTCGCCCAGTTTCTCCCGCAGCCTGGGCACATCCGCCGACGGGTCGAGGTACCAGAACACCGAGCCCATCAGCTGGCTCGTCTCGCGCGTCCAGTTCTGGAAGCTCTGTTCGAGAAACTTCGACACCGGCACGACGAGGCGTCGCTCATCCCAGATCTTGATGACCACGAAGGTCAGGTTGATCTGCTCGACCCGCCCCCATTCGCCGTCGACGATCAGCACGTCGTCGATCCGGATCGGCTCGGTGAACGCCATCTGCACGCCGGCGATCAGGTTCTTGAGCGCAGGCTGGGCCGCCGCACCGACGACGAGGCCGGCGATACCCGCCGACGCCATCAACGTGACGCCGATCGAGCGGATACCGGGGACGCTCAACAGCATCAGGCAGACGCTGACGAAGATGATGAAGAACGTGCCTATCCGCCCGAGGATCGCGGCCCGCGTGCGCTTGCGGCGGGCGCGGAGATTGTCCTCGACCGAGATGTCGGCGCGAATCTCGATGACGTCCTGGAACGCGCGCAGCGCCGCGACCGCGAGCCAGCCGAGCAGCGCGGGGACGAGGAAACCGAGCAACTGCTTCCACAGATCCTCGATGTCGTTGTCCATCGGCAGGATCCGCGCGACGAACGCGACCGCGACCGAGACGAACACCGCGCGCAACGGGCGGCGAACGCGGGCTAGGACGAGACCGTCGGTCTTGGCGGTGGAGCGTCGCTGGGCATGGCCGCCGATCCGCATCGTCAGCCAGTGCGCGACCAGCGCGACGAGGACGGCCGCCGAAACGACGGCGACGCTCTCCAGCCAGACCCATTCGGGGGGTATGTGGAGCGATCTGAACATGCGCATGTTAGCGCAACGGTTGGGTGGGCGCGCGAGTTCCGCTGCAGTGCAGCATTTTGCTCATTAGACTAGGATTGACCACCGGACAGTCACCACCCCGGCGAAGGCCGGGGCCCAATTGGGAAGGTCGCAGTAACGGCGGACTGCGCATCGTTACAGCCGTCCCCCAATTGGGCCCCGGCCTTCGCCGGGGTGGTCTGCTGATTTGATTCGCGTTGCCTACCGTCGAAAGCGTTCCTGGATGACGCCCCGCCCCGATCATGCCAGAACCGCCCAACCATGATCGCCCAGAGAATCAGACACTTCCTGAGCGAAGAGGACTGGCAGTTCGCCGAACACGAACGCCCCGTCCTCCCCGGCTCCCCCGGCTCGCCGCTACACCCCCGGCACCGCCAGATCGCCTATGCACTGATCGGCATATTGCTCGGCCTGACGGTAGGTTTCGGCAACGCGCTCATCAGCGCCAACACCTACACGCTCCAGGGCGCGCTCGGGCTCGATCCGGCCGAGATCGCATGGCTGCCGACGGTCTACGTCATGACCAACGTCAGCATAAACCTGTTGATGATCAAGTTCCGCGCGCAGTTCGGCCTGCGCCCGTTCGCGATGATCTTCCTGATCCTCTACGTGCTGATCACGCTCGCGCATCTGTTCGTCCACGGCTTCGCGACCGCGATCGCGGTGCGTGCGATCAGCGGGATGGCGGGCGCGGCACTGAGCAGCCTGTGCCTCTATTACGTGATGCAGTCGCTCCCCGCGAAATGGCGGTTGAAGGCCGTCGTGCTTGGCATCGGCATCCCGCAATGCGCGACGCCGCTCGCACGGCTGTTCTCTCCCGACCTGCTGGCGATGTCGCAGTGGCGGACCTTGTACCTGTTCGAACTCGGGCTGGCGCTGCTGTCGCTTGCCGCGGTCGCAGCCCTCCGCCTGCCGCCGACGACGCGGAGCAAGGCGTTCGAGCCGCTCGACTTCTTGACGTTCGTGCTGTTCGCCGGATCGACCGCGCTGTTCGCCGCGGTGCTCGGGCTCGGGCGGATCGTCTGGTGGACCAACGCGCCGTGGATCGGCTGGGCGCTGATCGTCGCGATCCCGATGTTCGCCGCCGCGATCGTCGTCGAGCATCACCGCGCCAACCCGCTGCTCAACACCCGCTGGCTCGGCAGCGCCGACATCGTCCGGTTCACGATCGTGATCGTCATGGCGCGGATCGTGCTGTCGGAGCAGACCTATGCGTCGGTCGGGCTGCTCACCGTGCTCGGCCAGAACAACGACCAGCTCGTGCCGTTCTTCCTGATCATCTTCGTCGCGTCGGTCGCCGGCGTGATCGCGAGTGCGGTGACGCTGGACGTCGAGCGGCTCGGCCACCCGATCATGCTGGCGATCGGCCTGGTCGCGGTGGCGGCGTGGTTCGATTCCTATGCGACCAGCCTGACGCGCGCGCCGCAGATGTACGTGACGCAGGCGATCATCGGCTTCTCCGCGACGTTCTTCCTCGGGCCCGCGCTGCTGTTCGGCATGACCCGCGCGCTGAAGGAAGGCGCGGGGCACATCATCAGCTTCATCGCGCTGTTCGGGATCATCAACTCGCTCGGCGGGCTCGGCGGCACCGCGCTGCTCGGCAGCTATCAGGTGATCCGCGAGAAGGCGAACAGCGTGGCGCTGGTCCAGCAGATCTCGCCGACCGACCCGATCGTCACGCAGCGCATCGCCGCGGGTGGCGCCGCGGTCAGCCGGGTGATCGTCGATCCAACGCTGCGCAACGCCGAGGGCGCCGCGATCCTGTCGCAAACCACGACGCGGGAGGCGAACGTGCTTGCGTATGACGACGTCTTCCGGTTGATCGCGGTGCTTGCCGGCGGAACGTTCGGGTATCTGCTGTTCCTGCTGGCGAGACGCGCGCGACGCGAGAGACGGGCGCGGCTTGAGGGGATGACATGAGCGACGCACGCAGCCCGGTGGCCGAGGGGCCGGCGACCGAAGAGAAACAGGCGGAGGTGGCCGCTGCACCGGCCGCCCCGGTCACGCCGGTCGGCTCCGGATGGCGTCCGCAACCGCCCAGCCGCAACGTCATCATCATCATCGCCCTACTCGCGATCGCGGGCGTGTGCGCGGTGCTCGCGGCGTGGCGCCTGCCGCCGTTCGCGACCAGCTATCAGTCGACCGACAACGCGTATGTGCGCGGCCGGACGACGGTGATCAGCCCGCAGGTCAGCGGCTATGTGACGCAAGTGCTCGTGCGCGACTTCGCCGATGTGAAGCAGGGCGATCCGCTGGTGAAGATCGACGACCGCATCTATCGCCAGCGCGTCGACCAGGCGCAGGCGCAGGTCGATGCGCAGGCAGCCACGCTCGCCAACAGCCGGCAGACGGCCGCCAGCCGCGAGGCGACGTTCGCAGCACAGGACGCCGCGGTCGCCAATGCCGAGGCGCAACTGATGCGCGCGCAGGCCGACATGGCGCGCGTCAACGACCTCGTGACCGACGGCTCGGTGTCACTGCGCGAGCGCGACCAGACGCTGGCGGCGTTGCGCCAGGCACAGGCACAGGTCCGACAGGCGAAGGCTGCGCGGGAGATTGCGCGACAGGATATCCGCACTGTCGAGGTCGGGCGTGGTGGCCAGCAGGCAGGCGTCTCGGGCGCGGAGGCGGCGCGACAGCTTGCGCGGATCGATCTGGCCAACACCGTGATCCGCGCGCCGGAAACGGGGCGGTTGAGTGAGGTCGGCGTACGCCTCGGGCAGTATGTGACGGCCGGGTCGCAGCTTATGTTCCTGGTGCCGCCGGAGACGTGGGTGATCGCGAACTTCAAGGAAGCGCAGACCGCCAAGATGCTGATTGGGCAGCCTGCTTCATTCACGGTGGACGGGTTGGCGAACGCGCGGCTGACCGGGCATGTCGAGCGGATCTCGCCGGCGGCGGGGTCGGAGTTCGCGGTACTGAAGGCGGACAATGCGACGGGGAACTTCACCAAGGTGCCGCAGCGGATCGCTGTGCGGATCCGGGTGGATGGGGGGCAGCCGCTGAGCGCACGGTTGCGACCGGGGATGTCGGTGCAGGCTCGGGTGGATACGGCCGGTGGGCCGGGGGTTCGGTGATGCGGACGAAATTGCACGTCCCCCCCGTTCCTTGTTCTCCCGCGAAGGCGGGAGCCCAGTCTGGATCCCCGCCTTCGCAGGGAAACATCGATTTTGCGGGACACGTAATAGGTGGCGCGAGGCCCATCCCCCAATGGGCCACTACCCCGGCGGAGGCCGGGGCCCAATTGGGGAACGGTGGTAACGAAGCGCAGTCCCCCCTAACCCCGACCTTTCCAATTGGGCCCCGGCTTTCGCCGGGGGGGAAGCGTTTTGTGCGATCGTCTTCGCTCAGGTGGTACGATCCGGTAGGAGCGGGATCAGCGAGAGCCGCCGCCCTCACCCTCGCCCTCCTCGCCACCGCCTGTATCGGCCCCCGCCCGGAAGCGCCCGCCACCACCGCGGTAACCCCGCCCCCCGCGTGGCGCACCGCGCTTGGCCCCGGGGCACCGATCCGTGCGGACTGGTGGAGCGCGTTCGGGGATCCCGTCCTCACCGATCTCGTCGCCCGCGCGCTCGCCAACAGCCCCGACCTCGGCTCCGCCGCCGCGCGCATCGACGAAGCCCGCGCCGCCGCACGGCTTGCCCGCGCGCAGCAGACGCCGCTCGTCAGCGGCTCGGCACCAAGTACCACCGGCCAGACCGTCAGCCCGCTCGGCACGCCCTCCGATGCGATCGGCGCGCAGCCGGCGGTGACGATCAGCTACGACCTAGACCTGTTCGGCCGCCTCCGCCTCGCAAGCCAAGCCGCCCGCGCGCAGTTGCTCGCCAGCGAAGCCGCGCGCGACACGGTGAGGCTCGGTATCGCGAGCAGCGTCGCGACCGGCTACATCACACTCCGCGCACTCGACCTCCGCCTCGCCGTCGCGCGCGAGACGCTGGCGGCCCGCGCGGAAGGCTTGCGCATCGCCCGCCGCCGCGCAGAGACCGGTTACACCTCGAACCTAGAATTGCGGCAGTCGGAGGCGGAATATCATGCCACCGAACAGCTTGTCCCTGCCGCCGAACTCGCGATCAGCCGGCAGGAGAACGCGCTCAGCCTGCTGCTTGGCGACACCCCCGGCCCTATCGCGCGCGGCCGCACGCTGGACCAACTCGCTGCACCGGCGATCCCAGACGGCCTCCCCGCCGACCTGATCCGCCGCCGCCCCGATCTGTATCAGGCCGAGCAGACTTTGGTGGCCACCGATCGCTCGCTCGACAGCGCGCGCGCGGCGATGCTGCCGAACCTTGCGCTCACTGGCTCGGCCGGCGTGGTGCTGTCGAGTGCGCTCGCCAACCCGATCGCGGTGTTCTCGCTCGGCGCGAGCGTGCTGAGCCCAATTTTCGACGGCGGGCGCTTGGGGGCACAAGCCGACGCGGCCACCGCGCGTCGCGACCAGGCCGCGTTCGCCTATCGCCGGACAGCGCTGCAAGCGTTCCGCGAGGTCGACGACAGCCTTGCCGGCGTCCAGCGCTCGGGGCAGCAGGCAGTCGCGCTCGCCGGCCAACGCGACGCGCTTGCGGGCGCGCTGCGCAATGCGTCGAACCGCTACCGCGCCGGATATTCGGCGTATATCGACCAGCTCGATGCGCAACGTGGTTTGCTGACCGCGGAGCTGTCGTTGGTGCAGGCGCGCGCGGATCGGCTGACGGCGTATGTGACGCTGTACCAGGCAATGGGCGGCGGCTGGTCGCGCGCGGACGCCGAGGTGGTACGGCGCTAGTGTTCCCCGCGAAGGCGGGGGTGCAGGGTCAAGCAGCGCTGCGTTCGTAGTCCTGAGCGCCCGCCTCCGAGTGAGAACTACGATGCATTTTCCTGCCACACTTCGCCCGTAGAGCCGTACCCCATGAAGGCCATCATCCTTGCCGCGGGCCACGGATCGCGGCTGCTGCCGTTGACGCTCACCACGCCGAAATGCCTGGTCGAGGTCGGCGGTCGCGCGATCCTTGACCATCAGCTCGACGCGGTCGCTGCGGCGGGAGTTGCCGGCGCGGTGATCGTCGGTGGCTACCGGATCGACCAGATCGAGGCGCATCTGGGCGCGCGCGACTATGGCCTGCCGACCGACCTCGTCTTCAATCCGTTCTGGTCGACTGCCAACAGCATCGGCAGCGTCTGGGCGGCGCGCGCGTATCTCGAGGCGCCGTTCGCGCTCATGAACGGTGACACCGTGTTCGATCCGGCGATCCTGCGCACGGCGATGGCGGGTGGGACCGAAGAGGTAGCGTTGCTGGTCGAGCCGCTCGTCGATGCCGGTCTCGACGACATGCTGGTCGAGACCGAGGGCGACCGGGTCATCGCGGTCGGCAAGCATCTCGTCGGTCACGCGGCGACGGATCGATCGCTCGGGCTGATCGTGTCGCAGGGCGGGGCGGCCTATGCCGAGGCGCTGCGCGCGGTGATCGGCGAAGAGAACGGCATCCACGCCTATCACCACGCCGTCGTCGCGCGTGTCGCGCAGGGGCCGGGCGTGACGGCGGTGCGGATCGCGTCCGGCGCGCACTGGCAGGAGATAGACCGGCCCGAGGATATCGCGCTCTGGGAAGGCGATCACGGCCGATGATGCCGAAGGTCGCGTTCCTGTTCCTGGGGGAGACGCTGCTGATCCCGCATATCTATCCGATCGTCGAAGCGCTCGCCGCCGCGTCGGACGTGCCGATCGAGTTGTGGGTCAGCACGTCGGTGCACGAGACGTTGCTGGCGCGGTGGACGGCGCCCTTCCCTACCGTTCGCATTCGCCGCGCGCCCGGGTATCGCGTCGTTGCTGACGACGGCAGCGGGCGTAATCCGGTGCTGCCAGCGAAGATGCCGATGCTGCTGCGGCTGCTGCCGTATCTGCGCAGCGCGACGGTCGTCGTGTGTGCCGAGCAGACGAGCCTGTGGCTGCCGCGGCTGTTTCCGATGCGCGCGAAGTTCGTGAAGACCTCGCACGGGGTTGGCTCGATGAGCGCGCGCGATGACCCCCGCCGGCGGGCCGCGGCGTTGACGCTGGTGCCGAGCGAACTGGAGCGGCGGACGTACCTCGACCGCGGGTTCGCGCCCGAGCGTTTCGTCGCGACCGGCTATGTGAAGGCCGACTTCACGCACCGGACGCACGCCGCGCCGCCGTTTGCGGATACGCGGCCGGTCGTCCTGTATGCGCCGCATTGGCAGCAGCATCGCTCGTCGTGGTGGCGCTGGGGGGCGGAGGTCGTGCGGCGGATCGTCGCGGACGGGCGCTACAATCTGATCTTCGCGCCGCACCAGCGACTGGTCGAGCGCGCGCCCAAGGTGGCGGACTTGATGCGCGAGATCGGGGACTTGGCGCATGTGCACTGCGACATCGACGGGTTCGCGATGGTCGACGGCAGTTATACCGGCGTGGCGGACGTGTATCTCGGCGATACGTCGAGCCAGGTGATCGAGTTTCTCATGCGGCCGCGGCCTTGTGTGTTTCTCAACGCGAGGGGTGTCGCCTGGGAGAGCGATCCGAATTACGCGATGTGGGTTTGCGGTGAGGTGGTTGGCGATGTTGCGGATGTCGTGGCGGCGGTGGATCGCTCGGCGCTGAGGCATGCGGAGTATGCGGCGGTTCAGGCGGAGTTTGCCGGGCGGTCGCTGGGGGCGGTCGAGGGTGGCGCGGCGCGCGCTGCGGAAGAAGTCCTTCGGCTACTGGAAGCCACGTCGGTCTAGTAAGCAGCTGTTCCCCCGCGGAGGCGGGGGTCCAGGGTACCAACCGCAGCGCTGCTTGATCCTGGGCCCCCGCCTTCGCGGGGGAACTAGATACGATCGGCAACCGTGAGCCCCCTCTCGCTTTCACGACCAGATCGGGTAACGGGTGCGGCATGTTAGATTCGACAGCCCCCACGCCAGCGCTCCGGACCGTCCGGGCGAACGACACGCTGCTCTGGGGCATGACCAATGCCGAGCGGATCCGGCGGATCGGCGTCGCGCAAGGGTTGCCGGCCGATGGCGACGGCGACACCGGCTCGGTGATCCTCGCCAATCTCGCCTATGCGTTCGACCCGATGTGGATCGCGTATCTGAAGACGCGGGCCGGCACCGTCGTGACTCGCACCGGCGTCCCCGTGCTCGCGCATGTCCGCGACGCCGACGAGCGTGCGCGGATGACGGCGGCGATGCTCGGCGAGGCGCCGCTAGTGACCGGGCTGACGGTGATCGCCGCCGAAGCCGAGGAAGGCATCTTCAACGAAGCGTTGCGCAAGCGCGAACGCCCGTTCGCCGAACTACTGACCCCCGCCGCGGTGCCGGCGATCGAGCGGGCGAGCTATGTCGGCGCGTACAAGGGCGTCACCGACCTGCTGACCAAATATCTCTGGCCCGAATGGGCGCTGGCGATCACGCGGGTCTGCGCGCGCGCCGGGATCACGCCGAACCAGGTGACCGCGCTCGGTTCGGTGCTGTGCATCGTCGCCACGGTGGCGTTCTGGTATGGCTGGTTCTGGACCGGGCTGGCTACGGGTCTGTTCTTCATGGTGCTCGACACCGTCGACGGGAAGCTGGCGCGGTGCACGATCACCTCGTCGAAGCTGGGCAATGCGTGGGATCACGGCGTCGACCTGGTCCACCCGCCATTCTGGTGGTGGGCCTGGGCGGCGGGGTGTGCGCCGTATGGGCGACCGCTCGAGGACGGCGTGTTCTGGGCGGTGATCGGGACGATGCTGTTCGGCTATGTCGCGCAGCGGCTGATCGAGGGGGCGTTCATCGTCCGGTTCGGGATGCACATCCATGTGTGGGAACGGTTCGACAGCTGGTTCCGGCTGATCACCGCGCGGCGCAATCCGAACATGGTGATCTTGTTTGCGGGGTTGCTGGTGACGCGGCCGGACTGGGGGATCATCGGGGTGGCGGCTTGGACTGCGATCTCGTTGGTGGTGCATCTGGTAAGGCTGGTGCAGGCGATGGTTCGCAAGGCGAAGGGTGAGACGCTGACGAGTTGGCTGGCTTGAGCTAGCCAAATACTCACACCACCCCGGCGGAGGCCGGGGCCCAATTGGAAAGGTTGGAGTAACCGGGCGCATACTTCCGTTACCGTCGTCCCCCAATTGGGCCCCGGCCTTCGCCGGGGTGGAAGACTTCAGGTTACGACGCTCTTAGGCCGCCCGATCCACCACAGGCAGTAGATCGCCAGTGCGTACAGGAAGCGGCTGTAATCCCGTTTCCCCGCACGGTGATCGGCGAACACCTTGTCGACCGCGCCGGCGCGCCAGATGCCTTGTTCGCGGACGCCGCTGTCGCGCCAGAGCTGCTCCGCATACGCGCCGAAATCGCCTGCGAACCATGCGGCCAGTGGCATCTGGAAGCCCTGTTTGCGGCGGTCGAGAATTCCTTCCGGCAACCACGGCGCGATCGCCTGGCGGATGACGTATTTGCCGATTTTGCCGTGCAGCTTCATGTCGGCGGGCATCGACAGCGCGAGGTCGACCATGCCCTGCCCCAGCATCGGCACACGCACCTCGAGCGAATGCGCCATGCTCGCGCGGTCGACTTTCGTCAGCATCGCGCCGGGGAGGTTGAGCGCGAGGTCCGCCAACCCGAACTGATCGAGCGTGTCGGTCGAGATCGCGTCGGGATTGGGGAAATATTCCGCGACCAGCGCGGCGATCCCGCCCTCTTCCTCGGCGATAAACTCCGCCGAGAATATCTCACGGCGGAAGGCTTCGTTGGTGATCTGCGTCTTGGCGAAGAACCGTGCGACACCGTTCGGGAGTGCGGCGCTACCAGTGGTTTTCCGCCAGCGCTGCAATACGGCGTTCGCATGTCGCGAGGGCAAGGTCGGCACTGCATCCAATGCGCGCGCGAGCCTGCGCAACGGCGCGGGCAGCGCACCGATCCGGCGTTCGGTCGCGTGGCGCTTGTAGCCGAAGAACAGTTCGTCGCCGCCATCGCCCGACAGCGCGACTTTCACCTCCTGCGCGGCGATCTGGCTGACGTACCAGGTCGGCACCGCGGACGGATCGGCGAACGGCTCGTCATAGCAATGCTGGACCTCGGGCAGCATCGCCTGCGCGTCCGCCAACTCCAGCGTGCGCGTGACGTGGTGGCAGCCGAGATGCCGCGCGATCGCCTCGGCATGCGGTGATTCGTCGAAGCGCGGGTCGGGGAAGCCGATCGTGAAGGTGCGCACGGGCCGATCCGAGACCTGCGCCATCGCTGCGACCACCGCGGACGAATCCACACCGCCCGACAGGAACGCGCCGACATCGACGTCCGCGACCATCTGCTTGCCGATCGTGTCAAGCCATTCGTCGCGGAAACGCTCGATCCACTGCGCCTCGGACCGGGGTTCAGAGGGATGATAGGCGGGTGTCCAATAGGCGCGCATCGTCGGCGTGCCGCTCGCCTCGACGGTCATCACATGGCCCGGTGGCAGCGTGCGGACCTGCGCGTAGATCGAGCGCGGGGTTCGGACGTGGCCGAAGCTGAAATAATCGTGGAGCGCGCGGCGATCGACGTCGAACGCCATGCCCGGCAGCAGCGTCAGCGTCTTGAGTTCGGAGCCGAACGCGAACCCGGCGGCCTGGTCTGTGTAATAGAGCGGCTTGATACCGATCGGATCGCGCGCCAGCGTAAGCCGTCTGGCGTGCGTATCCCACACCGCGACCGCGAACATTCCGTCGAGTTTCGCCCAGACGTCGTCGCCCCAGCGCTCGTAGCCGGCGAGGATCACCTCGGTATCGCCCGCGCTCTCGAACACGCGCCCCAGCGCCTGCAACTCGCGCCGCAATTCGCGGAAATTGTAGATCTCGCCGTTGAAGACGAGCGCATAGCGATGGTCGGGCGAATGGAACGGCTGGTGGCCGCCCTCGATGTCGATGATACTGAGGCGACGCATCCCGAAGCCGAAGTCGCCATCGGTCATCACGCCCTGGTCGTCGGGGCCGCGGTGGAGGATCGCGTCGCACTGCGCGGTAATGAGGGGCGCGGTGACGAGGCGGGGCGAGACGGCAGCGCTACCTCGCGCATAAAGGCCGGCAATTCCGCAGATAGAGAAGTATCCTCGATATCTGGGCGGCACGCTCGCCCGATCGTCCGCGATCTATAAGCCACCCGCCGCTTTGTCACCTCCGGCATTCCGGAGCACCTGCGTACCGCCCCGCACTTGCCGCGTGGGTTAACGCGTTATAGGGGCCGGACAGCATGGTTCAGGCCCCCGCTCCTCCCCCGGCACCGGCGCCTACTCCGGCTCCAGCCGGCACGACCGGGATTTTCCGGGCCGCGGCACGCAATCTCGGCTGGCTGCTCGCCAGCCGCAGCGTGCTGGCGATCCTGTCGCTGTTCTATCTCGGGTTCGCGACGCGCACACTGGGCGTGGTCGATTTCGGCCGGTTCGCGCTCATCAGTGGGGCCGCACAGGCGCTGGCGACGTTCGTTGGCTTCCAGACATGGCAGATCATCGTCCAATACGGCGTCGAGCCGATCCAGACCGGCGACACCCCAAGGCTGGCGCGGTTGCTGCGGCTGTCCGGGATTCTCGATCTGTGCAGCGCGCTGCTCGGGGCAGTGCTCAGCGTGGCGATCCTGTGGACGTGGAGCGAGAGCTTCGGCATCCCGCCCGACCTGATGCGCGACACGTTGATGTTCGCGGTGGTGCAGCTCATCACGATCCGTTCGACCCCGCTCGGCATCCTCCGCCTGCGCGATAAATTCTCGTTGTCGGCGGTGGCGGACAGCATGACGCCGATCATGCGCTTCGTCGGTGCGGGCGCAGCGATCCTGTTCGAACCGACGATCCGCGGATTCATGATCGCCTGGGCGGTGGCGGAGATCGTGACCGCGGGTACCTACTGGCTGATGGTGGCCAAGAGCGGCGACCTCGACCTGCTCGCAAAGGGTCGCGGAACGTGGCGACAGATCCGCGACGAGAACCCCGGCATCGTCCGCTTTTCGCTCAGCACCAACGCCAGTGCCACCTTGGGCTTGTCGAGCAAGCAGATCCCGTTGCTGCTCGTCGGCGCGTCGATCGGCCCCGCCGCTGCTGGCGCGTTCCGACTGGCGACGCAGCTGGCGCAAGCCTTGGCCAAGCTGTCGCAGATGCTGTCGCGCGCCGCCTTCCCCGAGATCGTTCGCGCGGTACGCACCGCGGAGCCCACGCGCCTGCGCCGGATACTGGTGCGGACGATGCTGGCGAGCAGCGCGGCTGCGCTCGTCATTCTCGCGATCGTTGCGCTGGTCGGCGAACCGATCCTGAAGCTGGTCGGCGGCAAGTCCTTCGGCCACGCCTATCCCGTGCTCCTGTGGCTAGCGGCCGCGGGCTGCTTCGACCTGGCGACCGTGAGCCTCGACACGGTGATGACGGCGTTGCACCGCGCCGGCACGGTGTTCGCGATCCGCGCCGTCGGCGTGCTGCTGTTGTTCGTCACGGCCTTTGCGTTGATGCCGACCTATGATTCGACCGGCGTTGCCGCGGCAGTCGCGGTCGGATCGATGGCCGTCGCGATCCTGCTCGGGTTCGCGGCGGCGCGGATGACGCGCGCGCTGAGCTGAAAGCTGAGCCGGCTGCTGGGCCGGCAGGCGCCGAACGGGGTCGCGGATACGATAAAGGCGGCGTTCACGTCGACAATGCCATCGGGGCGCCCCGCTACCGCCACTTTTCCAGGTCTTTATCCGCCGATGAAATATGCACTATCCTTGGGCCTCGCTGTGCTCGTCGGTATCGTCGCGCCGGTTCAGGCCAGTGCGGCCGAAACGTGCGAGGGCACGCCGGGCAACGGCAATGCAAAGTTGGTCCTCGAAGCGACGACGATGCACAATGCCGTCGGCGAAGTCGCCTTCACGGTGTATCCCGACGACAAGAAGCGGTTTTTGGCAAAAGGCGCAAAGCTGGCACGGGTGCGCGTTGCTGCGACGACGCCCCGCGCGTGCTTCTGGTTGAAGCCCGGCTATTACGCGATCGCGCAATATCATGACGAGAACAGCGACCACAATTTCAACCGCACGCTGTTCACCCCCAAGGAGGGGTTCGGCTTTTCCAACGACGCTCCGACGTCGATCGGGTTGCCGTCGTTCGAGGCTGTTCGAGTCGCGCTGCCGGCGTCGGGGACAGTCGTGCGGATGAAGATGCGGTACCGCCGTTAGGGTGAACCGGTCTCCGCCGACGCGGAACCGAAATCTTCCTGACATAAATTTGTAGCGGTTACGGACCGTGACGGGTAGTTTGTATTGTGGCTGATGCTGTTTCCAACTTTCAGGCCTTTGGAGGGCGCCCGGTGTCGCCATCGGCATGGATACCCGACGTCCTGTCGGAACCCGTCGGCGTGAGCCCGCGCGAGGCGGCGGCGAAGATCCGCACCGGCATCATCTGCAACCCGAAAAGCCACCGTAACCGTAGCAGCGTCGAGGCGACCAAGCCGTTCCTGTCGGGCACCGTGCTCGCGGTGACGCCGCGTACGCAAGCCGAACTCGCCGAAGTGCTGACCGATTTCGCGCGCCACGGTATCGAACTGCTCGTGATCGACGGCGGCGACGGGACGATCCGCGACGTGATGACCGCCGCTGCGCGCGTCTGGACCGGCGCTGCGCCCCGTGTGGCGATCGTGCCGTCGGGCAAGACCAACGCGCTCGCGCTCGATCTGGGCATCCCCGACAGCTGGACGCTCGACCAGGCGCTCACCGCGGCGCGCGACGGCAACGTCAAGACCCGCAGCCCGATCGAGATCGTTCGCAAGGACAATGGCACGCGCCTGCACGGTTTCCTGTTCGGCGCGGGCGCGTTCGTCCAGGCCACCGCGCTGGCGCAGCGCACCCACCGCGCGGGCGCGTTCAATGGCGTCGCCGTCGGACTGGCGCTGTGCTGGGCGATCCTCCAGACGCTGTTCGGCGGCGCCAACAGTGCGTGGCGTGCAGGCACCCGGATGCGGATCCGCTTTCAGGGCGGGGAGACTTCGGGTGCGCATGCTCCGGGTGCGAACACCAACTCCGACCGCGCACGCTACATCATGCTGGCTTCGACGCTGAAGCGGATGCCGGTCGGTATCCGCCCGTTCGGCGTGCCGCGCGCGGGGATGAAGACGCTGGTCGTCGATGCGCCGCCGCGCTGGCTGGCGGCTGCGACGCCGTTGATCGTGACGGGCTCGCCCGCCGCATGGCTCGATCGGGCCGGCTATCACCGGATCGATGCGCCGTCGCTCGACCTGTCGATGGACTCGGGCTTCATCCTCGACGGCGAAATCTATCCGGGTGGCGACCTGATCGTCCGCGAAGGCAAGCCGCTCCGCTTCGTCGTCCCGTGACCACATTGGACGACGTCGTCCGGCGCCAGCTTCGCGCCTCGACGATCCCGGCGGTCCGCGATGTCGCGGCCCTGCTCGCCGAGCCGTCCGACGTGGTGGCAGTTCTCTTCTACGGCTCGAACCTGCGCACTGGTCTGACCGAGGGCGTGCTCGACTTCTACGTGCTGACCGCCGGCCCGCCCGAGCGCGGCATCTGGCCGACCGTCAGCTACCGCGAGTTCGATCTGCACGGCGAAACGCTGCGGGCGAAGATCGCGACGATGCGGCTGACGACGTTCGCGAAGGCCGCCGCGGCCCGTACGCTCGACACCACGATCTGGACACGGTTCGTCCAGCCCTCCGCCCTGGTCTGGGTCCGCGATGGTGCAACCACCCAGGCGGTGGCGACGGCTATAGGCGATGCGGCGAAGTCGGCGGCGCGGTTCGCCGCAGCGCTCGGCCCCTACAGCGGCACGGCGGACGAGTATTGGCGGGCGCTGTTCCGCCAGACCTACGCCGCCGAACTTCGCGTCGAACGCAAGGGCCGCGAGGGGCAGATCCTCCAGTTCGATCCGGG
The DNA here is from genome assembly GCF_014892665.1 of Sphingomonas sp. CFBP 13603. NCBI lineage: Bacteria > Pseudomonadati > Pseudomonadota > Alphaproteobacteria > Sphingomonadales > Sphingomonadaceae > Sphingomonas > Sphingomonas sp. CFBP 13603. Next base: position 498,079 of record NZ_JADBIA010000002.1, read on the forward strand.
GCGCTACGACGCGCTGCTTCCCCTGGCATGGGCGGCGGATGGTATCGCGTTCGTCGACAACGCCGGCGTGCTGCAACCTGCGCTGCCCCCCGCACAGCGTGCGCGCCTGTTGCAGGCTTGGCGCCATCGCCGGCGCGCGGGCAAACCGATCAATGTCGTTCGCCTCGTCCGCGCCGCCTTCACCTTCGAAGGTGCCGCGCGCTACGGTGCCTGGAAAGTCGAACGCCATACGGGGATCCCCGTGCCGATGACGCCGTGGCGCGAGAAGCACCCGATCCTCGCCGCCCCTGGCGTGTTCTGGCGGGTGTGGCGCGCACGCGCCAACGAGGCTGCGAAGCCGGCATGAGCACGGGCTTCAGCGCGCTGATCCTCGCGGGCTCGCGTGGCGGCGTCGATCCGGTCGCAGCTTACGGCGGCGCGTCGCACAAGGCGCTGATCCTGCTCGACGGCAAGACCCTGCTCGCGCGCGTCGCCCAGTCGCTGCGAGACGCGGGCGCGACCCGGATCGCCGTTTCGGTATCGGACGACAGGGTCCGCGCCCACGCGATCGCGCTGGGCCTTACCGTCCTGACGGCCGCCGCCGGCCCCAGCCTCAGCGTCCGCGAGGGCATCGAGGCACTCGGCACGCCGCTGCTCGTCACCACGGCCGACCATGCACTGCTCCAGCCCGAATGGATCACGCGCTTCCTCGCCGATGCGCCCCCGAAGGCCGACGTAGCCGCATTGCTCGCACGTCAGGACGTGATCGAGGCTGCCGCCCCCGGCACGCGCCGAACCTATCTGCGCTTCGCCGACGGGGCATGGTCCGGCTGCAACCTGTTCTACTTCGCTACGCCGCGCTCGGTCGCTGCGCTCGATCTGTGGGCGCAGGTCGAAGCGGACCGCAAGCGGCCTTGGCGGATCGTCCGTCGGCTCGGCATCGGCACGTTGTTCCGCTATCTTTCTGGCCGGTTGACGCTGGTCGCAGCGATCGCGCACCTCGGTCGGCTTGCCGGCCTCGATGCAGCGGCGGTGGGGAGCCCGTTCGGGCTTGCGGCGGTCGATGTCGACAAACCCGCCGATCTCGATCTGGTGCGGAGCTTGATCGCGAACGACTGAAGCGGCGTCGTTACGACGGAGCCGCTGCGACGGCCTGCGCCAATTCCACGAAGAAATAGCGCGACCGGCCTGTTCGCCCCTGTCCCCAAGCGCTGGCTTGGTGCAAAGCGCCGCGCATGCAAACGTACGCGCCCCAAACCGCCCCGCATGCCCGTGGCATGACCTCGATCGGCATCTACGGCAGCGCAGGACGCATGGGGCGCGCGATCGTCGACGCGATAGAAGCTGCCGGTGCGACGCTCGCTGGTGGCGTCGACGCGCGCGAGGATCCCAACGCGCTCGCACAGACCGCCGACGTGCTGGTCGACTTTTCGACCGCGTCCGCCGTCGAAGCACACCTCGCCGCCGCGCGCGCGGCTGGTACCGCTATCGTCATCGGCACGACCGGCCTTTCGCCGCAGCATCAGTCGATGATCGACGCGGCCGCAAACGATATCGCCGTGCTGCAGACCGGCAACACCTCGCTCGGCGTGACGCTGCTCGGCATCCTGGTGCGCGAAGCCGCCGCCCGGCTTGGTTCGGACTGGGACGTCGAGATCGTCGAGATGCACCACAAGCACAAGGTCGATGCCCCCTCCGGCACCGCCCTGCTGCTCGGCGAAGCGGCAGCCAAGGGACGCGGTACCACGCTTGCCGAACTCCGCGTCGACAGCCGCGCCGGGCTCGTCGGTGCACGGACCGAGGGGACGATCGGCTTCGCGTCGCTTCGCGGCGGCTCGGTGATCGGCGATCACAGCGTGATCTTCGCGGGCGAAGGCGAGCGGATCGAGCTGAACCACCGCGGCGACGATCGCTCGATCTTCGCGCGCGGCGCCGTACGCGCGGCGATCTGGCTCGCCGGCCAACCCGCCGGGCGCTACCGGATGGGCGACGTGCTCGGACTGTGAAGAAGGCGGACGTCGTCGAATTCTACGCGCGTCTGGCGGAGGCGGATCCGCATCCCGAGACCGAGCTGGAATTCGTCAATCCCTACACGCTCGTCGTGGCGGTCGCGCTCTCCGCCCAGGCGACCGACGTCGGCGTCAACAAGGCGACGCGTGCGCTGTTCCGCGACGTCGACACGCCGGAGAAGATGATCGCGCTGGGCATCGACCAACTCAAGCGCCACATCAAGACGATCGGCCTGTTCAACACCAAGGCAAAGAACGTCATCGCGTTGTCGCAGATGCTGATCGACGATTTCGGCGGCGAAGTACCGCCGGACCGCGAGTCGCTCGAACGCCTGCCGGGCGTGGGCCGCAAGACCGCCAACGTCGTGATGAACGTCGCGTTCGGCGCGGAGACGTTCGCCGTCGACACGCACATCTTCCGCGTCGGCAACCGCACGGGCCTTGCACGGGGCAAGACCCCCTTGGCGGTCGAACTGAAACTCGACAAGGCGACCCCGCAACCGTTCCGCCTCCACGCGCATCACTGGCTGATCCTGCACGGCCGCTACGTCTGCAAGGCGCGGACGCCCGAATGCTGGCGGTGCATCGTCGCGGATCTCTGCGCGTTCAAACCCAAGACGCCGCCGCCCAAGGTCAGGAATGCCATACCGACGAAGTGACGCGCGGGCATCAAAACGGCTGGCGCCCCGCCCCCAGCTTTGCTAGGCGCTCCCATCTGGCACCCGTAGCTCAGCTGGATAGAGCGCTGCCCTCCGAAGGCAGAGGCCACTGGTTCGAATCCAGTCGGGTGCACCAAAATTTTCCGTAATGTCCTGGCATGACCTAGATTGCCTGTTCCGGTGTTGTCCCGGAGCCCTTGGACGATGGGCGAGCTTCGAGACATGCGGCAGGCCGAAGGTGCCCGGGCATTTGCACTCGCACCATGTTGTGATCGCGATACCCTCTTTCAGAGCGTGCTCGATACAGCGGCATTAGACGGGCTTAAGTGACTAGCATAGGCGAAGCTGAGTGGTTCTGCGAAAACCATGGCCGATGATCAGTGCCGGGGATTTGCCGCCGTGAAAGCAGATATTCATCTATACTCTGCTCTTTATAGTTAACGATTTACTAAATTCTACAAAAGTCAGATTTTAGACAGAACGTGCGACCGCCACGGCCAGTTGCAGCACATTTGCTGCAATGCGACGAATAGTCCGAAAGCCGGGCCAGCTAGCGCTACGGCAGCTAGGCAAATATGGTCTTATCTGAAATATTGCACTGCAGCGATACACATCAGTCAAGAGGTGCGGCCATGGATTTTTATGGCGACGTGCGTACTCGTTTTCGAGTGCATTCGGGACTAAATGGCGCGCTTGGGATGGCATCTCGCGCTAACCTGAGGCGCAAGGTGGACGGCAATATATCTAGACTGATCGACATAGTCTTTTCTTCGACGGCGTTCCTCATTCTTCTTCCGGTTATCGCCCTGATTTGCATAGCAATTGTTGTGCAGGATGGCGGCTCGCCGTTCTTCGTGCATCGCCGTATCGGTCGGGGTGGACGACTGTTCCCGTGCCTCAAGTTGCGCACCATGGTGCTCGATTCCGAAGCCCGGTTGCGCCGTCACCTCGAAGAGAATCCCGAGGCTCAGGCCGAGTGGGCGCTGGACCAGAAGCTGCGCAACGATCCCCGGATCACGCCGCTCGGCGTATTCCTGCGCAAGTCGAGTCTCGACGAACTGCCGCAGCTGCTCAACGTCGTCTGGGGGCATATGAGCCTTGTCGGACCACGGCCGATCGTGCCTGCCGAAGTGCCGCGTTATGGCCGGTACATGGAGTTCTACTGCAACATGCGGCCCGGCATCACCGGGTTGTGGCAGGTCAGCGGTCGCAACGACATCAGCTATCGCCGACGTGTGGCGATGGACACGATCTATAGCCGGACGCGGTGGTTCGGTAGTGACATCTGGATCATGGTTCGTACCGTTCCGGCGGTGTTCGCGAGCAAGGGTTCGTTCTGAATACCGCCCTGCTCCCGTCGCGCGCGGACGCGACGATCGCCGGCCAACTGGGTCATTCCCCACCACGATCGGTCCTGATGGTCGATCCCTCGCTTTTCACCGCGCCCTATGATGCAGCACTGTCCGACGGTCTCCAAACCAATGGCACTCGGCCGACCTGGGCGACCCGTGCGCTCCGTGCGAACGAGGAGGATTTGCTGGCGATGACGTCGTGCCTGCCCTTCTTCTATCCGTTCACCGACGGACCGCGGCGACGGACGGGCGCGGCTTGGCGGGCCGTCAAAGGCCTCGAGCACGTGGCCGGGTTGCGACGGCTCCAGAAGGAGGCCGCGCGGTTCGACCTGGTTCATTTCCAATGGGCGCCGCTGCCGATGCTCGACGTTCGCGCCGTGCGTCGCATTCGCCGGGACCGTCCTGTGGTATTGACGGTGCACGACGTCGAACCCTTCAACGGCCGCCCCGTCAGTGCCGCGCAGAGCGGTGGCTATCACGCGATGCTCGGCGAGTTCGACCGGCTGATCGTGCACACCGAGCAAGGCCGCGATGCGCTCCGTACGCGCGGTCTGCCTGCCGACCGTATCCATGTCATACCGCACGGCGTATTGCCGCTGCGCGCCGCCGCACCCGAGCCGCGCGCGGACGATGGCCGCTGGCGCATCGTGCTGTTCGGGCGATTGCAGGCGTACAAGGGCGTCGACCTGCTCGTCGAGGCGCTCGGCTTGATCGATCCGGCGGTCCGCGCCCGGATCGAGGTGATCGTCGCGGGCGAGGCTCAGATGCCCGTCGAACCCATCCTGGCTCGGGCGGCCGACCTGAAGCTCGGCGCGAGCTTTACCTTGCGCGCGGGGCGGCTGTCGGAGGACGCGATGGCTGCTCTGTTGCGGAGCGCCGACGCGTTCGTCTTCCCCTATCGCGCGATCGACGCGAGCGGCGTCCTGCACCTCGTCGCCGATCTCCACCGCTGGCTGATCGCGAGCGACATCGGCGCATTCCGGACGATGATCGGCAAGTCCGACGATACGGGCGACCTCGTCCCTCCCGCCGATACCCAGGCGCTGGCGGACGCGATCGTCCGATCGATCGGCCGACGCCCACAAGCGCCACCCGACACCGGCGTGTCCGACTGGACACAGATCGGCGCCATGACTCGCGACGTATACGACGCGGCGCTCGCCGATCGCGGCCGGAGCGCGGCGTCATGAGCCGGTCGCTTCTCATCCTGCAGGACAGCCCCGAATTCGGCGGGCATGAAGCGATGTTTCTCCGCTTCCTCCCGACGCTCGTGCAGGACGGCGGATACGACCGGATCGTCGTCCGCCATCCGATGTCGAACGCAAAACTGGCGGAGCGGCTCCAGCCTTACGCCTCGGACACGTTCGAGGTGAAGCCCTGGCCTTTCACCAAGCAGCGCGCCGAACCGTATCTGGCCGGTTTCCGCCGGACCTACGCGCGTGCCGTCCAGCAGGTCTTCGGCGAGATGCGGCCGACCGCCACGTTGCTGCTTCAGGGCAGGATAGAGAATTGCGCGGTACCGCTGCTCGCTGCGCCACGCGGCAGCTTTGTCGTCAGCTATGTGCCGATGGCGCACAAGATGGCCGATCTGGGTCGTCGCGCGGTACCGGGCGATTGGGTTCGCCGACGCCTGTACCGTCGCCCCGATCGCTTCATCGTCCCCGGATCGGCAGTCGTCGGCCAGGTCCGCGCCGCAGGCGGGCGCTCGCCGGTGGTGGTCGCCGACAACGTCGTCGCGCCGCCGCCCCGCCCCGATCGTGCGCAGGCTCGGGAAGCGCTCGGGCTCGCGCCGGATGCACGAGTCGCGCTGTTCCTGGGCCGGCTCGACGTGCGCCAGAAGGGGCTCGACAACCTCGCCGACGCGATCCGTCGCGATGCCGCGCAGCTCGGTGGTTGGACGTTCCTGTTCGTCGGTGCGGGCGAAGGCCAAGCCGACCTGGAAACGCTGGCCCGCGATCTCGCCGGGAAGGTTGATATCCGCTGTTCGAGCTGGACCGACAGCCCGCACGCGACGTTGGCCGCCGCCGATCTGTTGCTGATGCCGTCGCGCTGGGAAGGCGTACCGCTCGTCATGCTGGAGGCGATGACCTACAGGGTGCCGATCCTCGCCTCGCAGATCGATGTCTTCCAGGACTATCTGCCACTCGCCAACCGCACCGATTTCGCGAACGTCGATCTGGCGGATGCGATGACGCGGGCGATCTCCCCACCCGTCGCCGAAAGCTACCGCACGCATGTGGGTCAACGGTTGGCGACGACCGATCTCCAGCAATCAAGCATGCGCTTCGTCGAGGCACTACGCCCGGAAGGGACACCGATATGACGGCGACGGTCATCATCCCCACCCTCAACGAGATCGCGCATATCGATACCCTGCTCGCCAAGCTTCTTGGCGAACCGGCGACGGTGGTCGGCGAGATACTCGTTGCCGATGGCGGCAGCAGCGACGGCACGCGCGAAGCCGTGTCGGCCTTTGCGCGACGCTCCCCACGGGTGCGACTGATCGACAACCCCGAGCGCATCCAGGCTGCGGGCGTCAACCGCGCGGTAGCGGCGGCGGATCGCCGCTTCGACGTCATCGTCCGGGTCGATGCGCATGCGCTCTATCCGGCGGATTACGTCGCACGCCTGCTGGAATCGCTGGATGCGAGCAAAGCCGACTCGGTGGTGGTCCAGCTTACGACCAGAGGCCATGGCGGCTTTCAACGTGCGATCGCGATCGCGCAAAACAGCAAGATCGGCACGGGCGGTTCGGCACATCGGATGGGCAATGTGTCGGGGTGGGTGGAGCATGGGCATCATGCGGCCTTTCGTCGCGCTTTGTTCGAGCGGGCGGGCGGGTACGACACCAGTTTCGAGGCGAACGAGGACGCCGAGCTCGACGCGCGACTGCGGGCGCTCGGCGGCCGGATCTGGCTCGATACGACGATCCCCGTCATCTATTACCCTCGCGCCACGCTCAGCGGCCTCGCGCGGCAGTATTTCCGCTACGGCTCGGGCCGCGCGCGGACCAGTTACAAGCATGGCGAGCGGCTGCGGCTGCGCCAGATGCTGCCTCCCGTCGTTGCATTGGCAATCGGGTTCAGCCTGCTTGGCGCCATCCTGCTCCCCGCGTTGCTGGTAATTCCGCTGCTCTACGCGCTCGTGCTGCTCGCGGCATCGAGCCTGTTCGCCGTCAAGGAGCGGTGGCTCGGCGCGCTTATGGCCGCACCCGCACTGGCAACGATGCACATCGCGTGGGGCGCAGGCTTCCTGAAGCGCAAAGCGCTGCAAATTCGAACAAGGAAACCCATGATCGATACCGAGATCGAGCGCGTCCGCGGTGCGGAACGCAGTGGAGAAGCGATATGAAGCGGAAGGTCGCAAGCGCCCTTGCGGCGGCCTGTGCGGCGTCGGTCTGGCTGACCGGCTGCACCGCCGATATCGCGCAAACACCCGCGGGCGCCCCGCCCACCGCCGCCTATGTCTACCGGCTCGCGCCCGACGATCGGCTGCGGATCAACGTCTATAACGAGCCCGGCGTGACCGGCGAATATGCGGTCAACAGCGAAGGCGACATCTCGTTTCCGCTGGTCGGCATGATCAAGGCGCAGGGCCAGACGCTCGGCGAGTTCTCGGCGACGCTGACGCAGACGCTTCAGGCACGGTATTTCAAGAATGCGCACCTGGTCGTCGACCTCGTCGCCTCGCGGCCGATCTACGTGCTGGGCGAAGTGAACAAGGCGGGCCAGTTCCCCTATCAATCGGGGATGACGGTGCTGGGCGCGGTCGCGACCGCGGGTGGCTTCACCTACCGTGCCAACCAGAAGACCGTGATGATCCGCCATACCGGACAGGCTGCCGAACAACGCGAACCGCTGACCGCTGACGTGATCGTGCAACCCGGCGATACCGTCCGGATCCGAGAGCGAAACTTCTAGCCGCCGTGTTCCGCCGTACACCGTATTGGCTTCGTCATGCCGCCCGCACAAGCGTGTTGGGCAGTGCGATGTTGTGCCCGCAATTGGTCCATGCCCAGGAGGCACCGCTGTTGCCCGAGGAAAAGCCCCAGATCGAAACGCGGCATACCGCCGTGCTCGAGCGCGTGCAGCCGGGCTATGTCGCGCCGGGCATCCCGCTCGGCGGGTTCCAGCTGGCGCCGTCGGTCGAGATCACCGGCGTCTACGACGACAATATCTTCGGTACGCAGGACGACCGGGTCGCCGACAGCCTGTTGCGGATCCAGCCGCAGGCGAAACTGCAATCGCAATGGGCACGCAACAGCCTGAGCCTCGAAGCCAAGGGCAAGATCGACCGGTATCTCAACCGCAGCACCGAGAACGTCGAAGATTATTCGGTGACCAGCCGCGGCGTCTATGAATTCGATCACGCGACCGCGCTTACCGCTGCGATCCGTGCCGAAGGCATCCACCAGTCGCGCCTGTCGCAGGACATCTTCTCGCAGACGATCAAGCCGATCTACTACACGCAGCAATCGGGCGCGATGCTGCTCGCGCATGATTTCGACAAGCTGCGGCTGTCGGCGACGGCGCGCGTGGCCCGGTTCGATTTTCGCGACGGCCAGCTCGCCGACGGCTCGATCGCGGATTACCAGCCGAGCGACAATACAAGCTACCGCGTCGGCATGCGCGCCTCCTATGCGCAGACGCCGTCGATCGCGTGGTTCACCAGCGCGAGCTACAATATCCGCCGGTTCCGGGTCGGGACGATCGAGACGCCCAAGCGCAATTCGGAAGGGTTCGAGCTGCTTGCGGGCGTAAGCTTCGAGCCGGCGGCGCTGATCCGCGGCAGCATCGGCATCGGCTATATCCAGCAGCGGTTCCGCCTGCCCTTCTACAGCGATCTCGGCGGCCTAGGCTTCAACGCCACGGTGCAGTTCTTCCCGACCCAGCTGACCACGGTCACGATCAGGGGCAATCGCTCGGTGCTCGACTCCGGCATCCCCGGGTCGGGCGGTTATCTGTCGACGCAGGGCAGCATCCAGGTCGATCACGAATGGCTGCGTCAGCTGATCCTGTCGGCGTCGATCGGATACCAGGACAGCCGGTTCAACAATCTCGATCGCACCGATGGTCGCCTCAGCGCCAAGGCCAGCGCGACCTACCGTATCAACCGCCATGCCGGGCTCAAATTCGGCATCGAGCGGCTCGACCAATCCTCCAACGGCACTGATCGTTACCGCGCGTTCAAGGACAACCGCGCGACGATCGGCCTGACGCTGACAAGGTGAACGCCATGGACGACTTCCGCTCCAGCCAGACTGCCGATTCCCATACCGCTGGGCCCCGTGCGAAAGGGCGATTGGCCGCAACGATCGCCGACCCGATGGACAGCATCCGTCGCGCATTCGCGGCCGCACGCCACAGGAAATGGCTCGCGATCGGCGTGTTCCTGAGCGCGCTGGCCCTGGTGCTCGCCTACGGGTTCACGCGGACCAAGCTGTACACCGCGACGTCGGGCATGGTCGTCAATTCGCGCGAGCTGAACGTGTCCGAGAAGGACAAGGAAGTGCTGCCCGGCCTGTCCACCGCCGACACCGCAGTCGCGACCGAGGTCGAGATCATGCGCTCTTCGGCGGTCGCGCTCGGCACCGTCCGCGCGCTGAACCTCGTCGACAATCCGGTCTTCGCCGCGAGCATCGCCAAGCTGCCAGCCACCGCCCGGGAAACCGCAGCCACCGGCATGGTGATCGGCGGCACCAAGATCATCCGGCCCGGTGAATCGAGCGTCGTCTCGATCGCCTATACGACGTCGGATCCGACGCTCGCCAAGGCGGTGGCGGATCAGATCGGCCACCAATATCTCGCGGTGAAGGAAAAATCCCGCCGCGCCGCCGTCGAGCAGGTCGGCCGTGGGCTCGGCAACGAACTCGACAATCTGCGCATCCAGCTCGAAGCCGCGGATACCGAGGTCGCCCGATACCGTGCGCAACACGATCTGTTCGACAGTCAGGGCGCGACCTTCACGCAGCAGGAATTGTCGCTCTACAAACAGCAGCAGGCCGCAGCGCAAGCCGCACTGGCCGACGCGCAGGCCAAGCTTAGCACCGCGCGCGGGCAGACGCGCAAGGGCGATACCGGCGGCGTCGGTGCGGTCCTGCAATCCCCGGTGATCCAGCAGCTGCGCAACCAGCGCGCGTTGCTGGCGACCACCTATGCCGACATGCAGGGCCGGTATCAGCCGGATCATCCCGACCTGATCCGCACCAAGGACCAGGTCGAAGCGCTCGACCGCGCGATCAGCGCGGAAACCAGCCGGCAGCTCGCCAATCTGAACGCCAACGCACAGATCGCCCGCGATCAGGTCGCCAACGCGGCCGGTATCGTCGCGCGGACGACGGGTACGCTGGCCAGCGACAACAACGCATCGGTCCAGCTTTCCCAGTTGCAGCGCAAGGCGGATGGCCTGCGGTCAACCTATCAGGCGCTGCTGGAGCGCAAGAACCTGATCAGCAGCCAGGCGCTGGTCGCGGACGAGGATGCCCGGATCTTCTCCCCGGCGGCGTTCCCGCAGCGGCCGACCTCGCCCAACAAGCCGCTGATCCTGATGATCGGTCTCGTGCTGGCGACGATCGTCGCGGGTGCGGCGGTGTGGATCGCGGAAGCGTTCGATCGCAAGCTGAACTCGTCGGCCGACATCGAGCGAAAGCTGGGCCTGCCGCATATCGCCAATGTGCCGGAGATTTCGTCGATCGCCCGGCCCGGCGAGGAAGGGATTTCCGCGATCGATTTCCCGGTGGAGCGTCCGTTGTCGCTCTACGCCGAACAATTGCGCGCCGTACGACTGGCTCTGGTGCGCAAGGGCCGCAACGCCATGACGAGCGTCGGCATAACCTCGGCACGCCCGAGCGAGGGCAAGACCACGCTCGCGATCTCGCTCGCGCGGACGTCGGCTATGGCGGGTAGCCGCACGTTGCTCGTCGATGCCGATCTCCGTCGGGCTTCCGTGTCACGGGCGATGGGGCTGCCGCCGCATGCCGGGCTGGTGCAGGTGCTGCGCCGGACCGCGACGCTCGACGAGGCGCTGATCCACGATGCGGTCAGCGGGATGTACGTGCTGCCGGCCGGCGATACGACCGAGAACCGGCAGGACCTTTTCGCCGCGGCGAATATCGGTGCGCTGCTGGCCGAGGCGGAAAAGCGTTTCGACCTGGTGATCTTCGACGCGGCGCCCGCGCTCGCCGTGACCGACGCCCGGTTGCTGCTACGTCAGGTCGACGAGGTGCTGATGGCGCTGCGCTGGAACGATACGCCGAGCCAGACCGCGGCGGCGACGCTGAAGCGGATGCGCGCGCTCGATATCGAGCCGCTCGGCGTGATCGCGACCCGTGTCGACATGCGCGCGCTGGCTGCCTTCGGCCACGGCGATGTCGATCGCGATCACGCCGACTATGGGGCCTATTATGCCTGAGTCGGTTGGCCGCTCACTTCGCGAACTCCTCCTTGTAGGCCGCCAGCGCCAACGGGAATTTGCCGGCCGACATCGTCGCATCGTAATCGGACGCGGTGAAATCCCAATAGCTCGCATACGCGACGCGGTGCGTCCGCATCCAGGCGGCCATGTTGTGGATGAACGTGGGATCGTCACCATAGCCATGCCCGTCGGGCCGCGTGCCCGTGCCCCATTCGGGCACCACGATCGGCTTGCCGTGCGCGGTGGCGAACTTCGCGAGCCAGTTCAGCCCGTAATTGGCGGTGAGGTACCCCTGCCAGCGCGTGGCGGCGTCGGTATCCTGCGGGCGCCAGCTCTGGTTGTAGATATCGATCCCGATCAGGTCGACGGCATCGTCGCCCGGCCACAGCGAATCGGGGGTGTTCACGCCGGTGGCGAGCGAAGGGTTCCACACGATCCGGAAATGCTGGCCGGGCACGGCGCGCAGCACCTCGACGACGTGACGGAACGCGCCGACGAACGAGACCGGGTCCTTCTCGGCGGCCCAGGCATACCAGTTGCCGTTGAACTCCCAGCCGAGCCGGATGACCGTATCGGCGCGCCCCTTTGCGACGAGCAGGTCGCCGATCTTGCGGAACTCCGCGTCATACTCGCCGGCAGCCGCCGAACTCAGCGTACCGCCCTTGACGACGAGCGGCACGCCAAGCGCGAGGCGAACCGGCTGGTTCTGCCAGCAGGTCAGCGCCCATTGCGCGCCGCTATGCAGTTGAGCCCAGCTTTCGGCGGACAGGAAATCCGAGACACCGTCGAGCTTGCGACCGATCACGCCCTGATAGCGTGGCAGCCGATCCTTACCGTCGCAGCCGGCGCCCTTGTAGACGTACATCAGCGGGTTGGCTTGCGCAGGCGTTGCGGCCAACGCGGCGGCAGCAAGTGCGATCATAACGGCAGTCCGGGCCATGAGGCGGCACTCCAGCCCGGCCGGGATGGGAAAACGAAACACCGGCCGGCCGGGCGACGGCGGTGGCGATCGATCCTCTACCGGTCCGCTCTCTGGCAGCCTGTACGTAGCGATACGCCCTCCGGAACCTGCGGAAAAGCACCGCGCCACGCGACGCCCCGCGCGCGAGACGAGGCGAGTTGGTTAACGTCATGACCACCATGCCCACCTCCCGAGATCATGCTCTCCGATACGATGCCTTGCGGGACGGGATCGCGGCGGACGCGCAGGACCAGTCCGAACGCAACAGCCGGATCTTCGTCCACGGCACGTTGATCGCCTGCCTGATCCTGCAACGGTTCGGCGCGATGCCGGGCGGAAGCGCGGTGTTCATCAGCCTGCCGGCGTTCGGGCTGCTGCTCGGATGGGGCCTCTCCAGCGGCATCGCGACGCTGCGCCCGCGCGGCGTGGCGCTCTATCTCGCGTTCGCCGCCTGCACGCTGATCTCGACGCTGATCGCGTTGACCACGCCCGATGGCCGTTTCGGCACCAGCGTCAGCTCGGTGGTCGCGATCCTGGTAACGTACGGCTTCACCATGATCGGACCCAGCGTGCGGTTCGACCGGGCGACCGTGTTCCGCCTGTTCCTCGCCTATACGCGCGTCATCGCGGCGGCGGGCATCGTCCAGTGGCTGGTACAGTTCGTCGGCATCCGGATCTTCTCGTTCATGGTGACGGTGCCCGCGCTCAAGCCGGTGCTGGTCGAGCAGTTGTATAACTTCAATCCGATCATGCACTACGGGTCGACGGTCATGCGCTCCAACGGCTTCTTCCTGCTGGAGCCGAGCATGTTGTCGCAGACGCTCGTGATCGCCGTCGTGATCGAGTATTTCATCCTCGGCCGCGTGAAATACCTGCCGCTCTATCTGGTCTCCTACATCCTGTCGTTTTCGGGCACCGGCGCCTTGTCGCTTGCGCTCGCGGTGCCGTTCTATGCGTGTCTGTCGGCCAGGAATTTCGGCCGCGTCGCCGGTTTCCTGATCGCCGGCGTGGTCGCGCTGGCGCTCGGGTCGATCGTCTTTCCCGAGCAAATCGGGTCGATCCTCGGCCGCACCAACGAGCTCAGCTATTCCGGGTCCAGCGGCTATGCGCGCTTCATCGGCCCGTTCCTGCCGATCGCGGAGCTCAGCCACGAGGCGCGTATTTTGGTCGGCTGGGGGCCGGGCGCGACCGAGCGGTATCTCTACTTTAAGGAGGGCACGGGCAATTCGATCGCCAAGCTGATCACCGATTACGGCGCGATCGGGATCACCGCGTTCATGGCGATGTTCGTCGGTACGTTGTGGCGGCGCGAGATCGCGATCCTGTCCGTGCTGGCGCTGACCACGTTCATCATCGGCGGCGGCTATCTGTTGTTCACGCCGATGCTCGTCCTGCTGTTCCTGCTGTGCATCTGGGGCGGCGTGCCATCGGATGCCGCGGTCGCGATCGACGGCGACGTCAGGCCAGCTTGATGATCACCATCCACAGCAGGACGCCGACGACGGCGGCGGCACCCCAGGCGGTGAATGAAATGCGACGTCCCGTCGGCGCCTGCTGCCACGGCGAGCCCGCCACGCGCGACGCTTCAGTATCGGCAAAGGGTGCCGCACTTCGGTTGAGCGGTTCGGGCGCGATCGGCGCACGAGTCATCGACTCGCTCTCTTTTCCCGTAGGATCCTCGCCAATCATCCCTGCCTCTCCGGCCGCTAATGTTCTGCAGTGCACGGCCGGCATATGACACAGCAAACGCGAATGCTGCCCCGTTCCGACCGGACTTACTGCTCTTATCGCCCCGATATAGGACAATTTCTGAAGATTAGCTTGCGGAATCCACGGAGATTACAGGTCCGCGGCGACATCCTGATCGCGGAAGCGCAGGCGGGAGACGAAGGTGCGGTTGGTACGCCGCTGCACCTCGGCCGCGACGATCATTGCGACGCGCTTCGGCGTGGGCTCGAGACGCAGCGCGCCGAGCATCAGCATCCGCGCCTCGCGGTAATGACGCATCGTGAAGTTTACCCGGCCGCATTCCCACATCTGGCTGGCGCGCATCGCCCGCTCCAGCTTGCGCCATGTCGGGGCGGAGAACCGCGCGCGGATCGTCGCGTTGCCGCCGATCGTGTCGAGACAGGGCTGGTGGTTGGCCCAGTCGACCGAAAGGCCCCCCGACGAACTGCCCGGCCGGACCCGCAGCGAGAACACTTCGGGCTCGGTCCCGATAAACGCGAACTCGCCCTCGGCGGCGAGCCGGCACCAGAACTCCCAGTCCTCGCTCAGCCGCAGCCGGGTATCGAAGCCGCCGAGCCGGCGCGCGACCTCGGTCCGGATCAAGACGTGACCGCCATTGGCGAGGAAATTGCCGCGCAGCATCGGCTCCAGCACGTCGCCGTCGGGATAGCGGTGCAGCGCGAGCGGCTTTTGCCCCGGATAGGGCGCGCCGCTCGGCAGGATCTTGAGGAACGTGCCGAACGCCGCGACCGCGTCGGCCCTGGCGTCCAGGGCGGCAGCAAGGCGCGCGAACGCGGTCGGGTTGAGCACGTCGTCGCCGTCGAGGAACATCACGAACCTCCCCTGAGCCAGCGAAAGACCGTTATTTCGCGCGGCGGAGACCCCGGCATTTTTTTGCTGCACCAGCGAAATACGCGGGTCGTCGAGCGTGCGGATCTCGTCCGCGGTAGCGTCCGTAGAGCCGTCGTCGACGACGATCGCCTGCCAGTCGGCGCGCGATTGGGCCATGATGGATGCCAGACAGGGCAGGATGAGTCCGGCCACGTTGTATGCTGGTACGATCACCGTAATCTGAGGGTCCGACATCATGCTCCTTTCGAGCAGCGATCCCGGAAACCCGCCTTGAGGGAACCCGTATGATCCAGGCCAGCGTCATCATTCCGGCCTATAATGCCGAGCAGTATATCCAGGCGACGATCGCTTCTGCAATGCAGCAAAAGGGGTGCGATCTGGAGATCATCGTGGTCGATGACCGGTCGACCGATAACACCGCCGCGATCGTCGCCGAGATCGCCCGCAGCGATGCGCGCGTGTCGCTGCTCGCACTGCCGCGCAACGGCGGGCCATCGGTCGCGCGCAATGCCGGGATCGGCGCTGCGCGCGGCACATGGATCGCGCTGCTCGACGCGGACGACGCCTTCATGCCCGGCAGGCTCGCGGCGTTGATCGCGCTCGGCGAAGCGAAGAACGCCGACATGGTCGCGGACAATCTGCTGCTCGTCGATCAGGTGGACGGGTCCGAGCAGCCGATGCTTGAGCCCGGCGCGCTGACCGCGCCCTGCCCGATCGACCTGCGGGAATTCATCGCCCGCAACATCTCCGCGCCGGAAGCACCGCGCACCAATTACGGCTTTCTCAAACCGCTGATGCGGCGCGATTTCCTGACGCGACACAACCTGCGCTACGACGAGAATGTCCGGTTCGCGGAGGATTTCGCGCTGTATGTCGCGTGCCTGCGTGCGGGGGCGCGGTGGTGGCTGCATCCCGAACCCTTTTATCGGTATCTGGTCCGCCCGGATTCGCTGACGCAGATCCAGACGACCGGCGATCTCGACGCCCTGCGCCGCCGCCAGCGCGCGCTGCTCGCCGAGGCGCAGGCGACGGGAGACGGTCCGCTGGCCGCCCTTCTCCGTCAGCATCTTCGTACCGTCGACCGCTGCTATTATTATCGCGGTTTCACCGACGAGCTGAAGGCACGCCGCCCGCAACGCGCGCTCGGCTATCTGTTCGCCAGCACCGACAGCACGCTGCTCGTCGCGCAGGAGGGCGCGCGTCAGTTGCCGCTGATCCTGCGCAAGGCGTTGCAGGGCGGCTACAAGAAGGCGGCGGCTCGATGACCGATATCGCAATGCCACCCGAATTCTCCCCGGAAGGCGATTCATCCGCGCTGAAGCGCCGGTCGGCGATGGGCGCGGTCATCACCATGGGCGGCCAGGGCAGCAAGTTCGTGCTGCAATTCGGCAGCCAGGTCGCGCTCGCGCGCCTGCTGTTGCCGACCGACTTCGGGTTGCTGGCGATGGTCGGCCCGCTGGTCGCCGCCGCCTTGCTCATGACCGACCTCGGTCTCTCCGCGGCCACTATCCAGCGGCCGACGATCAACCAGACCGAATTGTCGAGCCTGTTCTGGCTCAACGTCCTGATCGGCTTTTGCCTCGCCGGCCTCGCGGTCGCCGCCGCGCCTCTTGCCGCGATATTCTACGCCACCCCCGCGGTGACGCCGGTGATGATGGCGATGTCCGCAGCGCTGCTGCTGTCGAGCCTCGCCGCACAGCATCTCGCGCTGCTCAACCGCCGCATGCAGTTCGGCGCGATCGCGATGATCGAGGTTGGCGCGCTCGTCGCGGGCGTCATCGTCGGTGTCGGCGGCGCGCTTGCCGGGTTCGGCTATTGGTCGCTCGTCGCGATGCAGATCACCAACGGTCTCGCCACGCTGATTCTCGCCTGCGTCTTCTCGCGGTGGCGACCGTCGCGGCCGGGGATCTCGCGCGATGCGCTCCATTTGCTGCGCTTCGGCGGCACCGTGACCGGCTATAATCTGCTCGGCTATCTGATCACCAACCTCGGCAATATCCTGATCGGCGCGCGGTTCGGCGCGGGTCCGCTCGGAATCTACGATCGCGCGTACAAGCTGATGTTCCAGCCGCTATGGCAGATGACCGCGCCTGCCGCGCGGGTCGCTGTGCCGTTGCTGTCGCGGCTGGCGGGGGACGACGCCGGCTATCGCAGCGCATACCTCGCAATGCTCGGCGGCGTCCTGACGCTCACGACGCCCGGAATCCTGTGCGCGATCGTGTTTGCGAAACCGGTCATCGTCGTCCTGCTCGGCGAGCGGTGGCTGGACGTCGTGCCGACGTTCGCGTGGCTCGGCGGCGCCGCGCTGACGCTCCAGTTGCGCCAGGCCGCATCCTGGCTGTTCGTCAGCCAGGGGCGTGCCAAGGAACAGCTCAAATGGGGCGGGCTGGGATCGGCGGCGATCATCATCGGCTATCTGATCGGCATCTTCTGGGGGCCCAAGGGCATCGCCATGTCCGCCGCGATCTCCAGCGCGCTGGTGCAGATCCCGATGATGTGGTGGGCGGTCACGCGCAGTGGTCCGGTGACGCGCGCCGATGCGATCCAGCTGGCGATCCCGATCGCGTTCGCGACGGCGATCACCGGCGGGTTGCTGGCGCTGGCGGCACGCGAACCGATCTGGAGCAGCCTGCCGATGCTCGCGGTTGCCGGTATCCTTGCCTACGCGCTCTTCATCGGTGCGCTGGCGTTGTTCCCGAATGGTCGGGCCCAGTTGTCGAAGGCCGGCGGGATCGTTCGGAGGTTGGCGAAGCGCTGAAAGCGAACGATCCTCCCTCGCCAGGGGGAGGTGGCGCCGAAGGTGACGGAGGGGGAGGACACGGAACCGAGGTTGTTCCTTTCCTCCCCCTCCGTCTGGCAAGCGCCAGCCACCTCCCCCTGGCGGGGGAGGATTCCAGAACTAGCTTCTCGTTAGCCTGCGCGCACGTCCGCGATCAGCCCCTCGACGGCGTGCTCGAGCTGGCCGAGGCGCTCGGCGAAGATCGCATCCTTGCTGAGATAGCTCTGCCCCGTGGCCGCCGCCTTCAAGGCACGGCTCGCGTCTGCCAGCCGACGGCCGTCGAACCGCGTCGCCGCCGTCTTCAGCAACGCCTTGATCGCGCCCGGTGCCGCGACCGCGCCGATCACCGCAGGCTCCTCGCGGAACCGGTCCTGGAAATCGGCGATCAGCGCCGCGTCGTCGACGCTGGCTGAATCGGTATGCGCGACGCTGCGCCCGCCCGCCTGAGTCAGGCGGCTGATGCGATCGTAGCGGAAAGCCTCCAGTCGCGCGGTCGGGGGCAGTGCCACCGGCCGGTAGGCGAGATCGAGCGACCCTGCCCAATCGCGCCATTTGAAGATGCTGACCTCGGGCGAGATCATCACCGGGATCCACGGGATACGCAGCGTATCCGCGACGATCGCGCCGTGCATCGCCTCGGTCACGACCAGCTTGGCGCGGCCGTAACAGGCGAGGATTCGGTCGGGCGTCCATTGCGGATCGACGAAGGTCATCCCCGCCTGCTCGGCGGCCGCCTGCCAGCGACTGTTCACCAGCGTCCGGTGATGCGGCATGAACAGGATCTCGTCGGGGTTTGCGGACCGCGGCACCAGATCGGGAAGCTTGGCGAGCAACGCCGCGCTGTCGGTCACCGCGGCTTCGGGACGGCCGATCACCGTGGCGGTCAACGGCCCGCGGACCGCGCAATAGGTCCAGCGCGCGTAATCGTCGGGCAACCGGCCATACGCCGCGCCCGATCCGAGCACGAACACGCGCTTGTCGACCGTCACGACATCGCGAAACCGTGCCTCGTCGAGCAGGCTGCCGATGCCCACCAGCACGGTATCGGGCGCCGCGCGCACGTCGTCGGGCAAGACCCGGGGCCAGATCAGTTCGTTCAGGTCATCGCCGAAATTGCCGACGGCATCCTTGTAGTAGACGATCTGCATCTGTGTTCCTGTCTCAGTCGTTGGCTAGAAAGCGATGCGGCTAGAAAGCGATGCGGCTCGACACGCGTTTGCGCCCGGTGTCCCGATCGGCGAACCGACCGAGATTGGGAATGTGGCGGGATGCAGCCGCTGCGCGCGCAAAATGATGCAGCGTCCGCGTTACCGTCGCGGCGGGAGCGAGCACGTCTGTCATTGCTCTATTGCACCGCAACATGATCTTCCACGCAAGCGGTCTCGCTCGCGGATCGAGACGCACCGTGCACCATTCGGGCTTATCCCAGATTATGGCGGTTTTTGACCAGCCAGCGTCGAACGGGACGGCGCGCCAGGAGTATGGCCGTTCTCGCTGCGATCGCGCTGAAGCATGGTGCATGGCAACATCGGCGACGTCTCCATCGCCGAGATCGATGCCGCTTCCGCCACGCTCGGATTCAGATCGACGCCACCGCGCGCTGACCGAGGCCTGACGACAAGCCTATCCCTGCTCGCCCGCTAGCGGGTGACGACATCGCGTTTCATCGGCGCGAGCTTGGCGAGCAAGGCGTTCTGCGCGCGGAACGCGACGTGCTCGCGGGTCATCGCAGCCTGGAGGTTTTCGACGAGCGCGTTCATGTCCTTTGCCTGGATCCCCAGATCCTTGTGCGCGGTCGCCATGTCGCGGCCCGAATAGCTGCAGCCGCCGGCCAGCAGATAACAGAACTGCTCCTTCAGCGTACGGCGCAGGCGGACCATGTCCTGCCCCTTGAAGATGTCACCGATGCGCGGGTCCGCCTGGCTCGTCGTGACGAGGTCGTCGACGACGCGGTCAATCCCTGCGCGACCGTGGAACGCCTCCAGCAGGACCGTTTCCCTGGCGGGGCGAGCACCGGCATGGGTATCACGCATGATATAGGGCGCGACCGGGTCTTCCCCGGCCAGCGCGGGCGTGACTTGCAGCAGTGCCACCAGGAACGAAAGCATCGTCATGTCCTCAGAATGCCGCCTGGAGCGACAGGAAGCCGCCGCGTTGGCGATCCGCGGTCGCGATCGAACCCAGGTCGACATACGCCGCGGTCGCGGTCAGGTTCTTGCTGATCGCGTAGGCGGCATAGGCGGTTGCCCAATCGTCCTCCCTGGCGAAACGGAGATTGTCAGGCTTGGAGCGGTATTCGCCGCCGACCAACAATCGCCGCGAGACTTGATACCCGAGCGTCGCTTCGCACTGGAGCGTGCGAGCCTTGCCAGCATCGCCGCCGAAGCCGAGCAGGCCGTTCTGGTTGGCCTTGGTATAGCGGGCGGTCGCGCCGACCAGGATGCTCTGGCGCAGCAACAGTTTAGTTGCGGCTATGTAGAAATCGGTACCGCTGGCGTGTCGCGCACCGACCGCGGCGGCGATCGGCGCATCGAGGTTGTGCTTGTACTGCATCCCGACCGCGATCTGCGGCAAATAGGGGCTGCCATAAACCGCATCGCCCGCCAGCCGCACTTTTGCACCGAACACGTCCTGATCGAGCGTGGTGCCGCGACCGATGCCGAGCCTGCCGCCAACCGCGCGTGTATCAAGCGACTGGCGTGCATAGCTCAGCTCGAGGCGATCCTCGAGGCCGACCGCTGCACCGTAGCTTGCGAAGCGGAAGTCCGGGAGGACGATGCCGGAGACGTGCAGCGATCCGCCGACGCCGTCTGTGGTTTCGTTGCCGGCAATCAGCGCCCAGGTCGAGATGCCCCCGCCCGAGCTCCCCTCGATCGTCGTGACGCCGTTGGTCAGCATCAGCTTGCCACCCGCACGTCCGTCCTGCGCGGATGCGGGCGACAACGCGAGTGCGCCGAGCAGGGGAATCAAGGCAGTCGATCGGCGTATCGGAGGTCTACACAATGTCGGGTCGATGACCGGTTTCGGGGGATGCTCGCGGCGAGGCCGGAAACATCGAATTTGAACGTTTAATGGACCCGAAATGGTTTCTCGTGGGTAAACAACGTCTTCACGAGTTCGAAAGCGCGAGGCGTTAACCTCGCTGGCATGGTGTACCGCGTCTTTCCGTTCGTTCTCGCTTTCCTGGGCCTCGGCCTACCCTCGACCGGGTCTGCCGCGACCGTCTCGATCGATATCCGCGCGGTCGACGGTAAACCGCTGGCCGGTGCGGTCGTCACGATCGAAACGCCCAAGGCCCCCGCGGCAACGGTGCGCGGACCCTATAATGTGGAGCAGCGCGACATCGCGTTCCAGCCGCACGTCCTGATCGTACCGGTCGGCGCGACGGTCGGCTTTCCGAACCGCGACAAGGTACGGCACCATGTCTATTCCTTCTCGAAGGCGAAGAAGTTCGACCTGAAGCTCTATGGTCGCGAAGATGCGCGGACGGTGGTTTTCGACAAACCCGGTATCGTGCCGCTCGGCTGCAATATCCACGATGCGATGAACGGTTTCGTCTACGTCACCGCGACGCCCTTTGCGGCGCTGACCGACGGCGCGGGGCATGTGACGATCGACGGCGTGCCGGTGGGGGGCGCGACGGTGCGCGTGTGGCACCCCTCGATCCGTGCGCCGGGCAGCACCGCGTCGCAGCCCGTGACCGTCGGATCCTCCGGGCTGGCGACGATCTTCGCGCTGCACCGATGATGGATCTGACGAAGATCCGGGCCGCACGCCCGCGGTTCAAGCGCCTCCGAACGAAGCTGTCGGTGCTGTATGCGGGGTTGTTCGTGCTCGCGCTGGTGCTGCTGGCGGTCGTGGCTCAGGTGATGATCGGCAATCACGCGCGCGACTCCGTCCGGGCCGAACTCACCACCAGCGGCAGCGTATACGACCGGCTCTGGGCGTTACGCGCGCAATCCCTGTCGAGCTCGGCCGACGTGCTCGCGCGCGATTTCGGATTTCGGGCGGCGGTGGCGAGCGGCGATCGGCCGACGATCGCTTCGGCGCTCGCCAACCTGGCGACCCGGGCATCGGTATCGGCAGCCTATGTGGTCGACAATGACGGGCAGGTCACGGGCCCCTCCGGCGCACTCGAATCGGCGGTGGCATCGTTTCCGTTCGTGGTTCCCGAGGGGCGCAACGACGCGGTCGTCGCGGTCGGCGGCGACGTCTACCGGCTGGTGCTGTCGCCGGTCATGGCGCCGACCCGGATCGGCTGGGTGGTCTTTGCGGTACGGCTCGACGCGGCGGAGATGCGTGCGCTCGAACGCCTGTCGTCGATCCCGCTGATCGCAACCATGATGCAGCGCGATGCAACGGGGCATTGGCAGGCGACCGATCGATCCATCCGGAGCTCGCGCGCGATCGATGCGCTGGTCGAGCGGTCCCTGTCCGGACGCGCGCTGGCGACGCTCGATCTCGCCGCCGGGCGGGCGTTCGCCCTCGCCAAGCCGCTGGCCGGTACGGGGCGCAAGCCACAGGCCGCGATTCTCATCCGCTATCCGCTCGATGCCGCGCTCGCGCCTTATCTGCCGTTGCAGGGCGGCATCGCGCTCGCAGGACTTGTCGGGTTGCTGCTCGTACTGTTCGGCAGCAGCCGGCTCGCGCGGAGCATCGCCAAGCCGATCGCCGCGCTCGACACCGCCGCCAAGGCCCTCGAACAAGGCAGCCGCGTGCCGGCGATCGTCGAAGGTACCGACGAGATCGGACGGCTTGCCGCCAGCTTCAACCGGATGGCGGCGGGTATCGTCGACCGCGAGAACCGGATCAGCCATCTCGCGTTCCACGATCCGCTGACCAGCCTGCCCAACCGCATCTATTTCCGCGAGGCCCTCGACCAGGCGATCTCGCAGGTCGGCCGGCATGGGCTGGCGCACGGCGGCGGGACGGTCGCGGTGCTGTGTCTCGATCTCGATCGGTTCAAGGGAATCAACGATACGCTCGGTCATCCGATCGGCGACGCGTTGCTCGCCGCGGTCGGCCGGCGGCTGGCGGACGTGGCCCCCGACGGGCTCGTCGCACGGCTCGGCGGCGACGAATATGCGATTATCCTGTCGGGTCCGTGCGAACCCGATCGGCCTCGTGCGCTGGCGCAGGCGTTGCTCGACGCACTGCGCGACCCCGTCGAGGCCGAAGACCATCTGATCGCGACCGGTATCAGCATCGGCATCGCGATCGGTCCGGCCGACGGCGACACCGCGGACGAACTGCTCAAGAACGCCGATCTCGCGCTGTACCGCGCCAAGGAAGACGGGCGCGGCGTGTTCCGGTTCTTCGAACCCGCGCTCGACGCCGCCGCGCGCGAGCGTCACCAGGTCGAACTCGATCTGCGCGATGCGATCCGGGACGGACAGTTCGTGCTCAACTACCAGCCGGTCTTCGATCTGAAGGCGAACCGGATCGGCGGGTTCGAGGCGTTGCTGCGCTGGCATCATCCGACCCGCGGCCTGGTGCCACCGCTCGCGTTCATCCCGATCGCCGAGGAAACCGGGCTGATCGTGGCGATCGGCGCCTGGGTGCTGCACGAGGCATGTCGCGAGGCCGTGCACTGGCCCGACCACGTCCGCGTCGCGGTCAACGTTTCGCCGCTGCAGTTCCGCAACGCGGGGTTCCAGGCCATCGTGTTGCAAGCGCTCGCCAACAGTGGCCTGTCGCCCGACCGGCTCGAGATCGAGATCACCGAATCGATATTCCTCGAGGGCGAGGCGCCGGTCGTCGCGTTGCTCCACCGGCTGCGCGAAATGGGCATCCGCGTTGCGCTCGACGACTTCGGCACGGGCTATTCGTCGCTGAGCTATCTGCGCAGCTTCCCGTTCGACAAGATCAAGATCGACCGCTCGTTCGTCACCGGCGTAGCATGCGATCCGAGCGCGGCGGCAATCGTCCGCGCGATCGTCGATCTTGCCACCGCACTCCACATGGAAACCACAGCCGAAGGCGTAGAGGATATCGACCAGCTCGAACGGCTGCGCGACGAAGGCTGCGGCAATATCCAGGGCTATCTGTTCAGCAGACCCGTCGAGAGTCAGCATATCGCCGGATTGCTCGGCCGGGTGATGCTCAAGGCAGCCTGACGACGCGGCGATTGCGGTCGATGGCCTGCTACCGGCTTACCAACTCATACTGCCCGACACACCCTTAAACGGACCGGCGAGGTCGGACGTGATCCACCCGCCATAAAAGCCGCCAGGCTGCGGTCGCACGCGCTCGCCATCGACCGAGCAGCGATCGAAAGGTCCCGCATAGAAGGCGACGTGATCGCGCAGGATGGCGAAGGCCGGCGTGGGATCGGGATAGCTCCACGCGACGTCGGTGAAGGTGCGTCCGCCGATCTCGACGTTCCAGTATCGCGCCTCGCCCTTCCATTCGCAGAACGAGCGACGCGTCGATCGACGGAGCAGTCCCTGCGCGATCGCGTCCGGCGGGACGTACCAGCTCGGCGGATGGCTCGTTTCGATCGTGCGTACCGCCGCGGAGGTATCGACAACGACGATACCGGCATGCTCGATGACGATGCGGCGCTGGCTTGCCTCGGCAATCGCCGGCCGGGGATAGTGCCAGACGCTCTCCTGTCCGGGCGCGACCGGATCCGGCTTCGGCCTCATGCCTTCGCCTCGTGTTTGCCCAACCAGCGTTGCAGGCGCGGACGCACCTTCAGAAAGCGCAGATACGCGCGCTCCAGCAGGTCGAGTACGGGGCGATACCGCGCGAGCAGACCGATCGGCCGAAGCACGGGAATCGCGCGCCACATCGCGGCAAACGCAGCGGCTCCGGACAGAAGACGCCCGTCCTCCATCGCATGGAAGCGCGCGAGCAACGCGGCGCGATCGATCGGACAATCGTCCGCACCGGTCGCGTCGATGAAATCGATCCTGCCACGCCGGTCCAGCCGTCGCATGATCGCGATCTCGCGGCGACAGAGCGGGCAATTGCCGTCGTGCCAGACGGTGACGCGCGTCACTTCCCTTGGTCCGGATTGTCGCGCCAGATGCGTTCGGCGAGCAAGGTCGCAAAGCCGAGCCACGCAACGAACGGCAGGCCGACCGCCGCGGCCGGCTTGTCCACCTTGGCGGCGGTCGCGACATAGGCTGCGCTGGAGGCGACCATGGCGCCCGATACGACCGCACTCGTCCCGAGGCGCTTTTCGCGGAAGAACAACTGCGTCCAGCCGCCGACCATGGCGGTGTTCAGCAGCCAGAGCCCTACCGCTGCATTGCGGGTCGCGCCCGATGGCTGCCGCAACAACCGATAGCCGCCGACCGCAAGACCGGTTTCCAGCACCGGCCAGACCGCCCCGAATGCCGCATCGGGCGGCGTGAAGCCCGGTTTGTCGAGCCGGCGATACCAACGACGGATCCCGGGATGCGACGGATCGGGCGCATTGCGCCGTCCGACGATCGCGCTCGCGCCCAGCACCACACCGACCGCGCCAAGCGCCAACAGCGGCGACAGCCCACCTGGCGATGGCGCAGCGCTGGAGGGCTGCGCACGGCTTGCCGCAATGCCGGCTGGCACATCCGCCGTCGCGTCGACATAGCGAGACAGGTCTGGCGCCTTCGACCGACCACCGAACAGCTTGCCCACCGTCCCGCGAACGGCCGGCCGGCTCGCCATGCCCAACACACCGTGCAGCAGACGAATACCCAGCCGGCTATGCGGATTCATCAGTCGTGGCGCGATCTTGGGGACGCCCTGCGCATCGTCCACCATCGGCCGCATCGCCTGTTCGTAGGCGGCGAAGGCGGTGGCGACATCCTCGCTCCGCGCCATCTCGGCAGCGAGCACATAGGCGCCAGTGATCGCCAGCGTCGTTCCGATGCCCGCGATCGGCGTAGCGCACCACGCGGCGTCGCCGGTCAACACGACCCTGCCCTTCGACCACCGCGTCATCCGCACCTGCCGCAACACATCGAAGTAAAAGTCGTCGGTCGCGTCCATGCCATCGAGCACGCGCGCGGATTGCCAGCCGGCGTCGGTGAAGCGTTCGCGAAGCCAAGCCTTCTGGCGCGCCGTGCTCCAATCCTGCTCGTCACCAGGTGGCTGCTGCACCGACAGCATCGCACGCGTAGTACCATGACGGTCGGGACGCAGCGACACGCTGCGTCCCTCGGTCGCGTTGTACCAGCGCCACAGCCGATCGTCGCCGTACGCCCGCGGGATCGTGCAATAGGCGATCGTGAGATCCATCCAGCGCGGCGCGTTCTCGTTCGGAAAGACAAGCCCGCGCGTGGCCGAACCGACGCCTTCGGCGACGATGACCGCGTCGTACCGCTCCGTGCTGCCGCTGGCGAAGGTAACGAACGCCGCCTCGTCGGTCTGCTCCATCGCGGTCACGCTGTCGCCGAAACGATACGCCGCGTGTTCCGCCGCAGGTTCGTAGAGCAGCCGCGCAAGATCGCCGCGCAGGATCTCCATCTCCGCGGTCGGCCCATCCGCCTCCATCTCCGCCGTCAGGAACTGCGCCACGATCCTGCCATCGCTGTCCACCCAGGCGGTGCCCTCTTCACCGGTGCCCGCGTCGAGTGCCGCCTGCTCCAGCCCCATCCGCCGCAGCACCTCGCGACCCGATCCGCGTACATCGATGTTCTGACCACCATCGCGAAACCCGGACGCGCGTTCGACCACCGTCACGTCGAAACCGGCGCGACCCAGCCACCACGCCGCGGTATTTCCGGCAACGCTCGCACCGGTGATCAGAATTTGGCGGGACATGAAACGCTCTCCTCTGCACCGCACAACGGCCGAGGCCGCGTTAAGGTCGCCGCGCATCCGACCCGGCACGCAAATTCGGTTCGAACCGGTCCTGTCCGGGCGAGCATCGCTGCAATGGATGGTCCCGCGAGTAGTTTTACCGGTCGCAACGTTCTGACATTTCTACCTGTACGACTGGATATTTCTGATCACGCGCAATGCCCCGTATTGGCATAACGAATGCCGCTAGATCACATGGGAGCTATCGCCGTGACGGACGAAGCCGAGACGATTTTTACGGGCGATAGCGACGACGACCGGACCTATTTTCGGGGACGGGCGGCATGGCACGAACAGCGTGCCGAAATCGCCAGCGACAGCTCTACACGGATGCTACATCGCCGGTTCGCCAAGATGTACGCAACCAGATCGCTGTCCCAAAATAGTACATAAGACCCAGGCGCCTTACACAAAACTACCAGGAACCAAGTGGTTACCTCACGCCTTATGCGTCCGGTCCGATTGCAACGTCGCTTCGGCCGGTAGGCGGGGTATCATCCTTGAAACGCATTCTCGCAAACGGTGGGGCGATAGCCCTGCTGACGATCACCGTCGGTTGCGCCGCTCCGGCGACCCGGATCTCGACCGGCCTTCAGCGCTATGGCCTGGATGAAAGCCGCGCCGATTGCGTAGGCGGCCGGCTTCAGGCGAACCTGTCGCTGGGCCAGTTACAGCGCCTCGGCAAGGCCGCCGCGGCGTATCGGCAGGGCGATACCACACCGGGGGTATTGACCGCATCCGACCTCGTCCGCGTCGCGGCGCAGCTCAAGGATCCTGCGATCGCGCTTGAAGTGGGCAAGGCCGCTGCCGGGTGCGGCGTACTGCCGTGACGATCCGAGCTTTTCCTCTTTCGAACAGGACAGACCAATGAACAAAGACGAATTCCAGGGCGGCGCCCGCTATGTCGGTGGCAAGGTCGAGAAGGCCGTCGGTGACACCGTGAACAGCCGCGACTGGCAGGTCGACGGCGTGGTCGATCAGGTGGCTGGTGGCGCCCAGAACCTGTACGGGCGCGCGAAGTCGGCAATCGAAGACGTCGTCGACGGTGCGCCCGAACTCGCCGACAAGATCGGCAGCGATGCTCGCGACGCTGCCGAGCGCGCAGCCGAGGCGGCAAAGCGCGGCGCACGTTCCGCCCAGGCATCGGCGCAGGACGCCCCCGTCCTCTGGGCGTTGGGTGCGGCGGCGATCGGCTATGGCATCGCCTGGCTCGTCCACGGCCAGCGCAGCTGATCCGGGACGACTGAGATCGTGGCATCGGCTCCGGCCCTCAAGTCGCTTCGCGACTCCGCCGATCTGCGCCACCTGCGCCAGATCATCGCGGGGCTCGACGAAGGCGTCATACTGGTCGACCCCGACCAGAGTATCCTGTGGGCCAATGATGCGGCGCTCGGGATGCACGGGGTCGCATCCGTCGAGGAACTCGGGACCGATGTCGACGAGTATCGCCAGCGTTTCCAGCTGCGCTATCGCAACAACCACAAGCTGACCGATGCGGACTATCCCATCGAGCGCGTGGTGTCCGGCGAGGCGTTTTCGGAAGTCGTGGTCGAGGTCGCCGTGGCGGGCGAGGAGGAACCGCGCTGGGTTCATCAGGTGCGCAGCCTCGTCCTGACCAACGATGCGGACGAACCGGAATGCCTGGTCATGGTGATCCAGGACGTTTCGGCGCGGTTCGAGGCGGAGGATCGTTTCGAACAGTCGTTCAACGCGAACCCCGCACCGGCCGTGATCTGTCGTCTGTGCGATCTTCGTTTCGTGAAGGTCAATCAGGGCTTCATCGACATGACCGGGCATGATCGCGAGACGATCCTGTCGCGGACGGTGTACGATATCGACGTGCTGGAACGCGCCGAACAGCGCGATCTGGCCAAGGGGCGACTGGCAGAAGGACGCACGATTCCGCAGATGGAAGCCGAGCTCGGTCTGCCGGATGGCAGTACCAAGCTCGTCATCGTCGCCGGTCAGCCGATCGACATCGGCGATCAGTCCTGCATGCTGTTCACCTTCGCCGATCTCGAACCGCGCCGCAAAGCCGAGACC
This sequence comes from Sphingomonas sp. CFBP 13603, assembly GCF_014892665.1. NCBI lineage: Bacteria > Pseudomonadati > Pseudomonadota > Alphaproteobacteria > Sphingomonadales > Sphingomonadaceae > Sphingomonas > Sphingomonas sp. CFBP 13603. The sequence continues at coordinate 526,647 of NZ_JADBIA010000002.1, forward strand.
GCGCTGCGGCATAGCGAAGAACGGTTCATGCGGACCTTCTCCCTTGCGCCGGTCGCGCTGGCGATCGGTGCGCTGGATGGCCACCGCCTGTGCGACGTGAACGAGGCCTTCACCGGGCTGACCGGATATTCCTCCGAGATCGTCGGTCGTCCGCTCGGCGATGTCGAGCTGTGGGAGACCCCTGCCCTTCGCCAGGCGATCGAAGCGGATATCGAGGCTGGCCATCCCATCCGCGACCGCGAGGTCCGGATCCGGTCGAAAGAGGGCCACGTCCTCGACTGCATCGTGTCGGCCGAACCGATCCGGTTGGGCGACGAGGCCTGCGTCCTGTGGGCGATGCGCGACATCAGCGTCCGCAAGGCGTCCGAACGCGAACTCGTCAACGCGATCGAAGCGGTGATGAAGGACACGAGCTGGCTCAGCCGGTCGATCATGGAAAAGCTCGCGCGCATCCGCACGCCGGATGCCGAACCGGCGGGCGTCGGTCTCGACGAGCTGACGCAGCGCGAGCGCGAAGTCCTCGCTCTGATCTGTCGCGGGCTCGACGACAAGTCGATCGCGCGGACGCTGGACGTGACCGGCAACACGGTGCGCAACCACGTCGCACGGATCTACGCCAAGATCGGCGTCAACCGCCGCAACGCCGCCGCTGCCTGGGCGCGCGCCCGCGGGTTCGACGGCGATTCCATGCCGATACCGCAGCGCGGCGGCCCAACTTTGAAGGACGCAGCAGCATGACGAGCAAGTCGGACGAGGCGCGGACCCGTCGGGCCAAGGGCTCCGTGCAGGAGGCCATCGGCAAGATCATCGGCGACACCGCGGTCGAAAAGCAGGGCCTCAGCGAAAGCAAGGCCGGCGCCCGACAGGCGAAGTCCGAACACCCGATCGATCCGCCGATCGATAGCGATGGCAAGGACTGACCCGGTCCGCCGACAGCGTTTCAGAAATTCCCTTACGAATAAACAGGAGTGATTATGGCTACCCATCTGACGCCCGGCGTCCTGCCGGTCGATGACGTTCGCTATGCGAAGACCCCGACGCGCGTATCCTGGGGCGCGATCTTTGCAGGCGTCGTGCTTGCGATCGCGATCCAGCTCGTGCTGGGCATCCTCGGCACCGGCATCGGCCTCAGCCTCGTCGATCCCGTCGAAGGCACTACCCCCGGCGCGGCTGGGTTCGGCATTGGTGCGGGGATCTACTGGATCATCACCACGGTGATCGCACTCGGTGCAGGCGGTTATGCCGCAGCACGCGTGGCCGGCGTGCAGGACCGGTTCGACGGTCTGGTCCACGGTCTGGTCGTCTGGGGTGTCACGCTGATCCTCACGCTGTACCTGCTGACATCAGCCGTCGGCGGAATCATCGGCGGCGCCTTCCGCACCGTCGGTTCGGTCGCGACCGCAGCCGGTAGCGGCATCGGTGCAGCAGCACCCAAGGTTGCCGACGTCGCCAACGTCGACGTGACCGACGTACGCGACGAGGCTTCGGCCTATCTGTCGACCGCACCGTCGGATCCCGCCCAGATGACGCCGGAACAGGCCCAGAAGGAAATCGCCCAGGAACTGCCGGCCCTTGCCCGTGGTGGCCAGGATGGCGTCCGCGCGGAAAGCCGTATTGTCGACATCGTCGCTGCCCAGCGCAAGATCAGCCGTCCTGAGGCTCAGGCTCAGGTTACGCGTGCCAAGGCGCAGTTCGTGAAGACCAAGAACGAGACGATCGCAACCGCGAAGTCCGCGACAGACACCGCCGCCGGTGCAGCTGCCGGGACGTCGTTCATGGTCGTGATCGCCCTGCTGATCGGCGCTGCCGCCGCTGGCTTCGGCGCCACCGCGGCTGCTCGTCGTCGGGTCTGATATCGACCGATTTCGATAACGACTGGTTTCGATACCGAAAGGAGGGCGCTACCCGGTCGACGGGTTGGCGCCCTTCATCGTTTTGTACGAGCTTCGCTGGCCGATCCGGACCATTCAGACGTGCGACTACATACCTAGTGAAGTCCGTAGCCCCGGCCGGCCCGGCTTCGCGGCAGCAGCCGTTACGCTTGCGTGCGGTTGCCCGAAGATGGAATGTTCGGTCTGTGGAAGTGACACGCCTGCTGCCGGCATCTAAACATTTCCCAGCACATGAGCGGGAGCCGGCATGCCAACTTTTCGTCAGCTGGAATATCTCGTGGCGATCGCCGACGCCCAGAATTTCCGCCGCGCTGCCGCAGCCGTGCATGTTTCCCAACCAACATTGAGCCAGCAGCTTCGCGTGCTCGAAACGGAACTCGGCATCACGTTAGTCGAGCGTCAGTTGGCCGGAGCACAGTTGACGCCGATCGGGCGGGATATCGCAGACCGTGCTCGCAAGCTTCTGGTAGAACGACAGGATATCTGTGATCTCGCATCGTCCTCCCGCGATAGCGCCATCGGGACGATCCGGTTCGGGGTGACGCCGACGCTTGGGCCGTATCTCTTACCTGGCGTCATTGCCGACCTGACGCGCGATCATCCCGGATTGCGGCTCTATATTCGAGAAGGCATTCCTGACGAACAAACGCTCGAACTTGCGCGCGGCAAGCTCGACATGATCCTGGGTCCGCTACCGATTCACGGTGACGCACTCTCGATCGAGCCGCTGTTCCGCGAAGATCTGGTGCTCGTTGCATCGCCGCTCCACCGGTTGGCGCAGCGCAGCCAGGTGACGGCGGAGGATCTACGTGGCGCCGAAGTACTGAGCCTCGATCCGCGGCATCACCTTCACCGACAGGGCATGATCCTGTGCGAGCGATACGGCATGGTTCTGTTACGCGACTATGAAGGCACCAGCCTCGATAGTCTTCGGCAGATGGCAGCGACGGGTCTGGGACTTGCGATCCTACCGAAGCTTTACATGTGTTCTGAAGTGGGTGGCGACGCGGGGATCCGAATTCTGCGACCCGATGGCTGGAACGGTCACCGGATGATCGCAGCCAGCTGGCGTGAGAACGCGGCAAACGGCGCGCTGTATGCGATGATCGCCGCCCGCATGTCCGACAGCGCGACGCGGATCATGGACACCTGTCGCTGACATCATTCCGATAGCCTCAGCCTATCGAAAAGCGCCTTAACTATCGATTGGCGCGAAGATACCGAAACGGCCATTTCAATCCTGCGAGCAACGCCCCGATCAGGTGGCACGCTCGCGAATGGAAGGAGAGACTTCGTGGCCGTATCACGCAAGCGTCTGAAGGATCAGCGAGGTCCTCCGCCGCAGTTCGCGACAATAATGAAGCTGTCCGCCCTGATGGTCACCTGTCTCGGGGCAACCCCCGCGCTGGCGCAGAGCGATGTCCAGGCATGGGGCGGCTTCCTCGCAAGCGGAACCGTCCGGGGGCAGCTCGGGGTGTGGGCCGAAGGGCAGATCCGGGTCATCGATGACATCGGGCACCTCGGGCAACGCAACCTGCGGCTCGGGCTTGGCTGGGAGCCATCGCCCGATCTCTCGATCTACGGAGGCTATGCGGTCTTTCGCAATACGCCGGTCGACGATCGTGCATCATCGACCGAGCATCGCACCTGGCAGCAGCTGCTCGTCACGCTGCATTCGTCCCCGAAGCTGCGGCTGATCGGACGGACGCGGACCGAACAGCGGTGGCGCGAGAATGCGAGCGGGACGTCGTGGCGGGCACGACAGATGCTGCGCGGTGTGATGCCGCTGGGCAAGCCCGGCGCGCCGTCCGCCATCGTGACGAGCGAAGTCTTCTTCGAACTTGCCGACACGCGCTGGGGTGTCCGCTCCGGGCTCGATCAGGTCCGCACCTTCGCCGGTGTCGGCATCCCCCTGAAGCCCGGCCTGTCGACCGAGATCGGCTATCTCAACCAGACGCTGGTCGGCCGCGACCGGCCTGGACCCAACCATATCGCGCAGATCACCCTGGTTGCCCGATTCTGAAGTTCCCTCACCTGAAAGGACGATCCATGACCATTTCCCGACGTGACATTCTGACCACCGGCACGCTTGCATCGATTGCCGCCGCAACGACGGCGACCTCTGCCGGCGCGGCTGATCCGATCGTATCGGCCACTCCCCAGCTTACCCCCGACGCGGCGTTACGACGGCTGAAGGACGGCAATGCAGGATTCGTCGCGGATCGGCCGGTCAAGTCCGACCTGTCGCGCGCCCGGCGTCTCGCACTCGCCGAGGGCCAGCAGCCGTTCGCGACGCTCGTCGGCTGCTCGGACTCGCGCGTCGGCCCCGAACAGCTGTTCGGTGCGGGTCTCGGCGAATTGTTCATCGTCCGCACCGCCGGCAACAATGTCGATACTGCGGGCATGGGCTCGATCGAATATTCGGTCACGGCGCTCGGCGTGCCGCTGGTGGTGGTGCTGGGGCACGAGAAATGCGGCGCCGTCGCGGCCGCGGTGGATGTCGTGAACAAGGATGTCCGGCTGCCGGGCAGCATCGGGCGCATGATCGAACCGATCATTCCCTCGGTTCTGGTTGCACGGCGCGCCGGCGCGACGAACGAGACGCTGCTGAACCGTACGATCGACGAGAATGTCCGCCGCATGGTCGATCGGCTGCAGAACTATTCGGAGCCGATGCTGCTCGAACCCCAGCGTCAGGGGAAGCTGAAGGTCGTCGGAGCGGTCTACAGCCTGGCGACCGGTGCGGTGCGCTGGCTCTAGGACGGATCGTCCGGGTCACGACATCTCCGAACTCGCCCCGTCATGCCGGAACGAGGCTCTCCTGAGTGGAGTCGAAGGGCACGACATGACGGGGCCCGCGGCCCCCAGACAGGACGAATTAGGATGCGTCTCACGATCGGTGGCGCGATAGCGTGGGGCATGCACCGCCCGCGCACCACGACCCGCCAGCTCAGCTACTTCGTCGCGCTCGCCGAGACCGGAAGCTTCACCCGCGCCGCCGAGCGCATGGGGATATCGCAGCCGTCGCTGTCGCAGCAGATCCGCGGCCTCGAGCTGGTGATCGGGGCGCCGCTGTTCGAGCGTGGCGGTCCGGCGCTGCTCACCCCGCTCGGGCGCGAGGCGCTGGAGCGGGCAAGGCGCATCCTGCTCGACGTGACGGACCTGGAGGAGATGCGGGCGGCGTCGGCGGATGCGCTCGTCGGGACGATCCGGCTTGGCGTGTCGCCGACGCTGGGCGCGTACCTGCTGCCAAGCCTTGTTGCGCGACTGCACCGCGAACATCCGACGTTGCGCGTGCACATCCGCGAGGGGCTGCCGTCGACGCTGACGAGCGGGCTCGTCGCCGGCGATCACGATCTGATCCTGCTTCAGCTGCCCGTCGCGGGGCGGGCGTTGCATACCGAACGCCTGTTTCGCGAGGCGCTCTGGCTGGCGATGGCGACCGATCATCCCCTGTCCGCCAAGTCCGCCATCGAACCGGCCGATCTTCGCGGCCAGAACCTGCTGACGCTGGTTCCCGAGTACCGGCTGGCAGAACAAGTCGCCGAAATCGCTGCCGACGTCGGCGGCATCATGCTGAACGACTATGAAGGCACGAGCCTCGACGCCATTCGGCAGATGGCCGGCATGGGGATGGGTCTGGCGTTGTTGCCCGAACTCTATGTCCGGCAGGAGGTGCGTGACGGCGACGACGTGATCGTCCGACCGATCAAGGGCGGACGCTATTACCGCGAGATCGGGCTGTTGTGGCGCGTCGGGGCAGGCCGCTCACCTGCCTATCGGCTGATCGCGGACATGCTGCGAGCCGTGGGCCCATAGGATAATCCTATCGTCAGTATAGCCTGCGCAATATTGTACCAATAGCGCCGATCGTCGACCCTATGCGTCTCTGCAACGACGCTGGATGATGCAAGTGGCACACGAACGGATCGGCTGGCGCGAGGCAAGCGAATGGCTCGGGCAGATCGTCGGGCCGGACATGCCGTATCTGCGGCTTGCCGCGGTCTACGGCGTAGCGATCAGCCTCCTGTCGCTGGCGACCCCGATCTCGGTCCAGCTGCTGATCAACAACGTCGCCAACACGGCGCTGCCGGCGCCGCTCTGGACGCTGGCGGGGTTGCTGCTGCTGCTGTTGCTGTTCGTCGCCGGCCTCAGCGCGATGCGGTTCTGGATCATGGCGTTGTTCGAGCGGCACGCCTTCGCGCGCGTCGTGTCCGAGGTGACGACGCGTGCGATCCATGCCCAGAACCCGTTCTTTGCCGATCAGAACCGCGGCGATCTGTTCAACCGCTATTTCGATCTCGTCGTGGTGCAGAAGGCCGTGCCGAGCCTCATCATCGGCGGGTTCACGATCCTGCTGCAATCTGTCGTCGGGCTCGTCGTCACCAGTTTCTACCATCCGTTCTTCCTCGCGTTCAACGCGCTGCTGGTGGTGCTGGTGCTGGCGATCTGGCTGCTCTGGTCCCGTGGATCGATCCGGTCCGCGGTCGCGCTCAGCCACGCCAAGCATGATGCCGCGCGGTGGCTGGAAAGCCTCGGCGCGTCGAACGGCTTCTACAAATCCAGCCGCCATCTCGATTTCGCGATGGACCGTTCGGACGCCGTCACCGCGACCTATGTCGAGCGGCACCGTCGCTACTTCCGCTACAGCTTCGCCCAGACGGTCGCGTTCCTGCTGCTTTATGCCTTTGCCAGCGCGGCACTGCTCGCGCTCGGCGGAAACCTCATCCTGCGCGGCGAACTGTCGATCGGCCAGCTGGTCGCGGCGGAGCTGATCCTGAGCGGCGTGTTCTACGGCGTGTCGCAGCTCGGCTGGTATCTCGACACGCTGTACGATCTGGTGGCGAGTGCCGAGGAGCTGTCGCTGCTGTTCGCGATTCCGCAGGAGCCCACGGTCGCCAAGGCGGGCGCGGCCCCCGTCGATGGCGCCGTGCAGCTCGCGGGGGTCGAGATCGAGCATGCCTGCTTCGACTTCGCGCTGGCGGCGGGCGAGCAGCTCGTCACATTGTCCGACGGCAGTGCCGAGCGGTTGCTGGCGATGGTGTTGAAGCGCCACCTCGTTCCCGAGCGCGGTCTGGTCACCGTCGGCGGTGCCGACATGGCGACGTTCGACACCTATCGACTGCGATCCGAGATCATGGTGCTCGATCGTCCGACCATCGTCGAAGTCACGATCCGCGAATATCTGACGCTGGCAAACGACGTTTCGGTACCCGGCGCGGTGCTCGAGGCGCTCACCATGGTCGGTCTGCGCAACGCCATCGCGCGGCTGCCGCTCGGGCTCGATACGCCGCTGGCGGCATCGGGATTTCCGCTGTCGATCGCCGAGGTCATCGCGTTGAAGCTGGCAAAGGCGCTGCTCGTGCGCCCGCGCGTGCTGATGCTGTCCGAACTGTTCGATCTCGTGCCCACCGACCGGCTCGTCAATGTGCTACGCCAGTTGAAGGCGGCGCAGACCACGACGCTGCTCTGCACCGGCAGGCCCGAGGACATCAGCCTCGATGGCTGGTTCCAGCTCGATCCCCGTCGACAGCGGCGGTTCGACACGCGCGAGGCGCTGATCGCGGCCACGCGGAAGGAGGCGACCGATGCCGTACACGCCTGATCGTTCCGCACATTTCCCCACGCTGGGCAGGATGCGGCCACCCCGGGTGGCGAGGACGCTGGCCTGGATGCTCACGATCGGCGTCGCGACCGCGGGGGCGATCATGGCGCTGGTTCCCTGGGTGCAGACCGCGAGCGGGACGGGCCAGGTCGTCGCGCTCGATCCCGACGATCGGCAGCAGCAGGTCACCGCGTTCGTGCCGGGCCGCGTCGAGCGCTGGTATGTCCATGATGGCCAGCATGTCGCCAAGGGCGATCCGATCGCGCGTGTCGTCGATCTCGATCCCGACCTGCTGTCCCGCCTCGGTGCCGAGCGAGCGCAGGTCCAGGCGGAGATCGCCGCGATCCAGCAGAGCCGCGCGGTCGCCGGGATCGACGTATCGCGGACGGCGCAGTTGTTCGCCGAAGGGTTGGCCGCGCGGCGCGACTATGAGCAGACGCAGATCAAGGTCGCCGATGCCGGCGCCAAGCTCGCCGAGGCGCGCGCCAAGCTCAACCGGATCGACATCCAGCTCAATCGCCAGTCCGTGCAGATGGTCCGCGCCCCGCGCGAGGGACGTGTCCAGCAGCTCAACGCCGCAACCGGGGGCGCGATGGTGTCGCCTGGTACGGTGCTGGCGGTGATCGCACCCGAGCGCATCGAGCGCGCGGTCGAGCTGTTCGTCGACGGACGCGACGTGCCGCTGCTCCGGACCGGACGACCGGTGCGGCTCGAATTCGAAGGCTGGCCCGCGATCCAGTTCAGCGGCTGGCCGTCGGTGGCGCAGGGCATGTTCGACGGCCGCGTCCGCACGATCGATCCCAATGCCGCGGTCGACGGGCTGTTCCGCATCCTGGTCGAACCGCAACCGGGCAAGCCGGCCTGGCCCGCGCGTGAGTTCGCACGTCCCGGCGGCAAGGTCCGCGGCTGGGTGCAGGGCGAGACGGTCCTGGTCGGTTACGAACTTTGGCGCCAGCTCAACGACTTCCCGCTGGAGTTCGGTCGCCGTCCCGCCGCGCCGGCGAAGGACGATGCGAAGGCTGCTGCCTCGAAGGCCGGCGACGAGGAGGGAGCGAAGAAATGATCCGGTTCCTCCTGTGCTCGGTCATCGCCTTGTGCCCCGTGGCGGCGAGCGCTCAGACACTGTCCAGCACGCAGGTCGCTTCTCCCGGCGTGGTCACGCCATTGACGCTCGACGAGGTGCTGCGATCGTCCGCCCGCTCCGCGCCGCAGATCGTCGAGGCGCTGGCCCGCGTCCGCCAGGCGGAGGGCCGATCGCTGTCAGCCGAGGGCGCGTTCGACACCGTGTTCGATGTCGACGGCAAGTCGCGCGTGGCCGGCTACTATGACGGTACCGTCGTCGAAGGTCGCGCAACGCGCCCGCTGACCGGCAATGGCGGGTATCTCTACGGCAATTACCGCGCATCGCGGGGCACGTTCCCCGTCTATGAGGACCAGGCCTATACCAACCGCGCCGGCGAGGCGAAGGTCGGCGCGCTGTTCGCGCTGCTGCGCGACCGTGTCGTCGACGAACGCCGTACGCGCCGCACCCTTGCCGGCGCCGATATCGACGTCGCCCGGTTCGAGGGCGAGATGGTCGCGATCGGCGTGCAGCGGCGCGCGGTCGACGCCTATCAGGGCTGGGTCGCGGCCGGATTGCGACTGCGCGCCTACCGCGAATTGCTGGATCTCGCGGAACGTCGCCGCGGCGCCATCGGCCGCTTGGTCACGCTCGGCGCCCGGCCCGAGATATTGCTCACCGAGAACGACCAGAATTTCGTCCGGCGTCGCGCCCTCGTCGTTCGCGCCGAGCAGGATATCGCGAGCGCGGCCAACGCGTTGTCGCTATATCTGCGCGACGACAACGGCGCACCGCTGCTCGTATCGACCGAGCGATTGCCGCCGGACACGACACCGTTGGCAGGTCTGGCGGCGGCGTCCCCGATCAAGGCCCCCGTTGCGCGTCCGGACTATCGCGCGATCCTGACCCGGATCGACCAGTCGACCGCAAAGCTGATGCTGGCCGAGAACGATCTTTCGCCGCGGCTCGATCTGCGCGGCGACGTCGGCAAGGACCTCGGTGCCGTCGGTCTCGGCGGCCCGAGCCGTACGCCGCTCGAAGCCACGGTCGGGTTCCGCTTCAGCGTGCCCTTGCAGAACCGCGCCGCCAAGGGCCGTGTCGCCGAGGCACGGGCCGAGATCGACGCGCTCGGCCAACGCAGTCGCTTCCTGCGCGATCAGATCGCCGTCGAGGTCGACGGGATCGTCATCGCGGTCGATGCCACCGAACGCCTGGCGGCTATCGCGGACGAGGAGTGCCGCCTGGCCGATCGCCTTGCGGTCGCCGAACGACGTCGCTTCGAGCTGGGCTCGGGCGATTTCTTCCTCGTCAACCAACGCGAGGAAACCGCGACCGACGCCCGCGTGCGACTGATCGATGCACAGGCCCGGATCGCATCGGCCCGCGCAGAACTCGCCGCAGCCACCGCCGATCGTGCGGCGTTGCGCCTGGAAAATTGATCAGCCACGCCACACCGCGGCAATCATCATTCGTAGTCGGCAGCCAGCGAAACTCCGACCGGATAACGGTCCTGCTCGACGTCGTCGGGATCAGCGAACATCACGGCGGCGGCTAGCTCGACAGCGCGCCGCCGGTACCTTAGGCCGTTCCAGCTGCTGACGAAGGCACGTGCATGATACTCTACGATCACCCGCTTTCCTCCTACGCGCAAAAAGTGAAGATCGCTTTGCGCGAGAAAGGCGTCGCGTTCGAGCGGTTGCTACCTGACGATTTCGGTACCGGAAGGCGCGATACCCCCTTCGCTGCCGCCAATCCGCGCGGAGAGGTGCCGGTCCTGATCGACGGTAACGACGCGATCTTCGATTCCACGGTAATCCTCGAATACATCGAGGAGCGTTGGCCCGAGCCATCGCTGTTGCCGGTCGGTGCGCTGGCGCGGGCCGCCGCGAGGACGACCGAGGAGGTTTGCGACACGCAATATGAGGCCGTGAACTGGGGCTTCGGCGAACTTCTCTGGTTCCGGCGTGCCGAGGGCGATCTTGCCGGACGCCTCAAGGCCGCCGCCGCCCGTGACACGGCAACGCTGCAGACTTGGCTCGCCGAACGCCTCGGCGATGCCGACTGGTTCGGCGGCGAGCGGTTTGGGTGGGCCGACGCCGCAGCGGCACCAATGGTCAACCGCTCCGCCCATTACGGCATGGGCCCTGCCTCCGACACGCCGCTCGCGCGTTGGCTAGCCCGGATCCGCGAGCGTTCGTCGGTTGCTGCGACGTTCTCGGAGTTCGAAGAGGCGGCGTCCGCGATGGCTGACGCTGCGGACCATTATCGGACCGGCGGGCGACGACGCGAATACCGCGATCACCGGCTCGAGTGGATGGTTCGCTCGGGCGGGATCGATGTGGTGCGCGCTGGACTGCGCGACGACACGATCCGCTTTTCCTGGCCGGGTTGACGCTGCGGGCCATGCTGCTCGATTGCGCCCCCTTGAAATTGGCGTGACGCAATTCGAGGGCCCGTTCAGTTCGTGGCCAAGCCGAGAAGACCCGATACACGCCCCTTATTGAGATTGACTTGCATTAGTTACTGGTACGCGCCAAGAGCCTGCAAAAGGTTCCTTGGGGGAAATAGATGTCTGCCTTACTCGCCGTTCTACTGACCGCGGCCGATCCCACCGCGGGGTCCGTTACCATGCCCGATCCTGCGCTCCAGACGGGCCAGTCCAATGACGAGATCGTCGTCACCGGCGCGCGTACCGAGGGCAGCAGCGATTACACCATTCCCGGCCAGACCACCGCGACGCGGCTCAACCTGACGTTGCGCGAGACGCCACAGTCGGTCAGCGTCGTCACGCGCGCGCAGATCGAGGATTTCCAGCTCAACGACGTCAACACGCTGCTCGCCACGGTTCCCGGCGTAAACGTGCAGGCCGGCGAGACCGACCGCGTGTATTTCTCCGCGCGCGGCTTCGACATCCAGACGTTCCAAGTCGACGGCATCGGCGTGCCGTTCGCGTTCGGGATCCAGACCGGATCGATCGACACCGCCTTCTACGACCATATCGAGGTCGTCCGCGGCGCGCCCGGCCTGCTCTCCTCGACCGGCAACCCGTCCGCCGTGGTCAACTTCATACGCAAGCGTCCGACCAAGGACCTGCAAGTACGCGCGAGCGGGCAATATGGCTCGTTCGATCAGTATCGCGGCGAAGCCGATCTGAGCGTGCCGATCACCAAGGACGGCAGCGTCCGTGCCCGCGCGGTCGGCGCGTATCAGGGCGGCGACAGCCATCTCGACCGCTACGGCCTGCGCCGCTGGGTCGGCTATGGTATCGTCGAGGCCGATCTTGGTGCCAACACCACGGTCAGCGCAGGCTATGGTCATCAGGATCACAAGAGCCGCGGCGCGATGTGGGGCGCGATCCCGCTCACCTACAGCGACGGCACGCCATTGAACTTCGCGCGCTCGTCGAACGTCGCGCCCGACTGGTCGAGCTGGAACGTCATCGACCGCCAGATCTTCGGCGACATCACGCACCGCTTCGGCAATGGCTGGATCGCACGCGCCAGCGCCATCCGCCGCGCCACCGATGAAAACAACACGCTGTTCTACGTGTATGGCAACCCGCTGCGGAACGACGCCGACGGGATCGGCATCGATCCGGCGACCGGGCTTCAGACCGGGATTCAAAGCTACCCCGGCAAGTTCCGCGCGACCACGCGCAACCTGACGATGGAAGCCTACATCGCGGGCCCGGTAACGTTCCTCGGCCGCGAGCACGAGATCAACATCGGCGTGAACCGTAGTGCGCAGGAATATATCCAGCAGTCGAGCTACGACAACAGCACGATCGGGACCTACCTGCCCTACCCCGACCTGTTCGCGGGCAATTTCCCGCTGCCCAACTTCCCGACCGAATTCTCGAGCGATCCGATCTCGAGCCAGAACACGCACACGACGCGCGAGACCGCCTATGGCCTCATTCGGTTCAATCCCGGTGATGCAGTTAAGGTGATGTTCGGCGGCAACGTGACGCATGCCAAGAGCACCGGATTTTCCTACGGCACCAACACCGATTTCGACGCGACGCGCTTCCTGCCGTTTGCCGGCGCGACGGTCGATATCTCGCACAATCTGAGCCTCTACGGCAGCTACGCGACGATCTTCAATCCGCAGAACCAGCTGCTCGACCTCAACAGGCGCATCATCGATCCGATCGAGGGCGAAAACCTCGAACTGGGGATCAAGGGCGACTGGTTCGCGGGCCGGTTGAACGCGACGGTCGCGGTGTTCAAGACGCGGCAGGACAATACCGCCGAGGCCGCGGGCATCGTCGTCGAGAACAACGTCACCCGCACCTATTATGTCGGGATCGATGCGCAGTCGGAAGGCATCGAGCTCGACGTCGGCGGCCAGATCGCACCGGGTCTGCAGATGACCGGCGGGTACACGGTGATGCGGATCGAGGACCCCGAGGGCAATCCGGTCCGCCGCTACGTCGCGCGCAACACCGGGCGGCTGAACCTCAGCTATACGCTCCCGATGCTGCCCGCGCTCAAGGTGGGCGCATCCGCGCAGTACCAGAGCCGCATCATCTCGCCGTCCGGGCTGGGCCGGCAGGGCAATTACGCGTTGCTCGACCTGCTGGCGGCGTACAGCATCACCCCGAACATCTCGGCCGCGGTGAATGTGCGCAACGTCACCAACACCAAGTACCTGACGGCGACCAACTTCGACGGCGGATATTACGGCGCCCCGCGTTCGGTGATGGGTACGATCAGCGTGCGATACTGAGCGACGCACGAATGTGCGGTGGACGCGAGCGCCCAATCGGCGACACCCGGATCAGCGCATTCGCATGAAAAGAGACAGTGCGCTGCGCGCGCTGTCTGCGAAATAGTCATAGATGGCGCGGGAGACTTCGGCGATGACCGGCTGGCGATCGCGGCCACCGCGGGCGAACACGACGATGGCCACGCGGCGGCCGTCGGGCATGGTGATGAACCCGACATCGTTGGTGATGCCGTCGAGCGTGCCGGTCTTGTCCTCGACACGAGTACCCGCGGGCAGCAGCGCGCGGATACGGCGCGTGCCGGTCTGGCAGCGGCTCATCAGTTCGAGCAGGAAATTGCGGCTCTGAGCCGTCAGGACGGTTCCGTTATCGAGCTTGTTCAACAGCGTGACCATCGCGATCGGCGTGGCGACGTCCTTGCTGTCGGCAAGATGGCCGCGCTCTCGCAGCAGCTGGGCTATGGTCCGGTCCATCCGGATGCCGGCTATCTTGTGCGACCACAGCCACTGCTGGATGACGACGGGGCCGCCCAGCGCGGCAAGCAGCTGGTCGGTCGCCTGGTTGTCGCTGCGTACGATCATCAGCTCCAGGGCTTTCGCGGCAGGACGGCCGACGATCATGTCGCCAAGCGTGCGTCGCCCTTGATCGACATCGGCAAGGTAGGCGCCTGCGATGGCGAGCTTGACCGTGCTCGCCATCGGAAACGGCGTGTCGCCTCTGATCGAGACGGTCGAGCCATCGCGAAGGTCGAGCGCCGCGATGCCGTAGTCTCCGGAGCGTTCCGCGACCAGCATGCTCAGAACCCGCTCGAGCCCCGTGGGTTCGAAAGCGCTTGTGGTTGCCGATGCCGATGCTGGGACGAGGAAGCTTGCAGCGATACTGGAGAGAAACAGGCGGGAAAGCCGGGGTGCGCGCATCGATCGTCCTCGAATGTTGTCCTTCAGCGACTTGCTCATGCTAGACCCGAAAACCTGAACACTTCATGTTGCATGCCGGTGACGTACGAACAACGGTGGATCGCGACTGAGCGAAGCGACTTGCCTGTATCGTCGCCCTCGTGCGGACGACATACGCCGCCGCCCCAAATCAGGTGCTATGCGATAGCGGCGCGTGCGTCATCTTCGGCAGCACGTGGCGGGCGAACAGGTCCGCCTCCGCAGCATGGGGGTAGCCCGAGAGGATGAACGCCTCGATCCCCATGTCCTGGTACATGCCGAGCTTGGCGAGCACCTGGTCGGGATCGCCGACGATCGCCGCCCCGCAGCCCGAGCGCGCCCGCCCGATACCGGTCCACAGATTGTCCTCGGCATAGCCGTCGGCCGATGCGCCCTCGCGCAGGGCCGCTTGCGCCGCGACGCCGGCAGACCCCGAATCCAGCGACTTGGCGCGGATCGCCGCGCCCTGTTCGGCATCCAGCTTCGAGAGCAGGCGATCGGCGTACACCCGCGCCTCGTCCTCGGTCTCGCGGACGATGACGTGCGCGCGGTAGCCGAACCGCAGCGTTCGGCCGTGGCGGGCTGCGCGGGCGGTCATGTCGGCGATGATGTCGGCGACCTTCTCGCGCGTGTCTGGCCACATCAGATAGACGTCGCATTCCTTCGCCGCCGCCTCGCGCGCATCCGGGGACAGCCCGCCGAAATACAGCAACGGCGCCTTGCCCGAGACGGTGCCGATGCGCGGCGGATCGACCTTCAGTTTCCAGAACTCGCCGTCGTGATCGAGCGGTTCGCCGTTCAGCAGCGTCTTGAGGATACGCATCAGCTCTACCGTGCGGGCGTAGCGCGGGCCGGACGCGAGCGTCTCGCCGGGCATATCCGACGAGATGATGTTGATATTGAGCCGCCCGCCGAGCATCCGGTCGATCGTCGCGATCTGGCGCGCGAGTTGCGGCGGCCAGCTTTCGCCGACGCGTACCGCCATCAGCAGCGCCAGCCGGCGCAGCATCGGCGCGATCGCTGCGGCGAAGGCGGTGGTGTCGAGCCCCAGCGCATAACCCGAGGGGAGCAGGATGTTGTCGTAGCCACCGGTCTCCGCCTGGAGGACGATATCGCGGCAATGCTCCCAGCTCGATTGTAGCCGGGGATCGGGCACGCCGAGAAACTCGTAGTCGTCGTCGCACAGCGCCGAGAACCAGCTGACTTCGCAGGGTTTCGTCATGGCAGCGGCTCGCCCCGCGCCGCGATCAGGACGTCGTACCACTCCTGCCGCGTCCACGTGATCGTGAAGGCCTGCGCCAGTTCGGCGATCCGCGCCGGGTTCTGCGTACCGACGATCGGGATCGCGCGCACCGGATGCGCCATGATCCAGCTATACGCGGTCGCCGCCCGGCTCGCGCCCGTCTCGGCTGCCTTGCGATCGAGCGCCGCCGCCACCGCTGCGCTGCGCGCGTCGGCGGGCACGCCGAGCCGGCCACCACCCAGCGGCGACCACGCCAGGACCGCCATGTCGCGCTCCATCGCCTGATCGAACAGCCCGTTTTCGAGCGGTTCGAGGTGGAGCGGCGAGAATTCAGGCTGATGACTGACGAGCGGAATCGTCAGGAACGACGCCAGCGCCTGTGCCTGCGCGGGCGTGTAGTTCGACACGCCGACCGCACGCACCTTGCCCGCCGTCACCGCATCCTCCAGCGCACGCGCTGCTTCCTGCGGGTGCGTCAGGATGTCGGGGCGATGGATCTGATAGAGATCGACCTGGTCGACTCCGAGCCGGGTCAGCGACGCGTCGAGCGCCTGCGCCAGATAGCCCGCGCTCGAGTCATACGGCAACGGCGGGAGGATGCCGCCCTTGGTGGACAGCACCATCCGCGCGCGCAGGCCGGGCGAGTCTGCGAAGATGCGGCCGAGCAGCGCTTCCGCATCGCCGAACCCGCCAGCGCCGTCGAACCCATAGATGTCGGCGGTGTCGAACAGGGTCACCCCCGCCTCGAACGCCGCCTCGATCAGCGCGCGTCCCTCGGCGACGCCGACTCCGGCGAACCGCCACATGCCCCAGGCTATCGGGCTGACAAGGATTCCGCTCTTGCCGAGCGGAATGGCTTTGGGTGTAGAATTAAGCTGCGACATCGCTGTCACGAATAGGGGTAATACGCTTGGTCGAGCAAGTACGTTATGGGCTGGTCGGAACCGGCATGATGGGGGTCGAGCATCTCCAGAACCTGGCCGTCACCCCCGGCGCGGTAGTGACCGCGATCGCCGACCCGGTGAGCACCTCGCTCGGCTGGGCCCGCGACGCGCTGGGCTCGCGCGGCGACGGCGTGCAGGAGTTCGCGGATGCCGCGACGCTCGCGCGCAGCGGGCTGGTCGATGCGGTGATCGTCGCCAGCCCGAACTACACGCACCGCGACGTGCTGGAGCCGCTGTTCGACGCGGACGTCGCGATCCTCTGCGAAAAGCCGCTGGCGACGACGCTGGAGGACGCGCGCTGGGTCGTCGATCGTGCCGCGCAGATGACGCGGCCGTTCTGGACCGCGATGGAATATCGCTACATGCCGCCCGCCGCAGCGTTTATCGAGCAGGTGCATGGCGGTCGGATCGGTGCGTTGCGAATGCTGTCGATCCGCGAACACCGCTTCCCCTTCCTGCCCAAGGTCGGCGACTGGAACCGCTTCAGCCGCAACACCGGCGGGACGATGGTCGAGAAATGCTGTCACTTCTTCGACCTGATGCGGCTGATCGTCCGATCCGAACCCGTCCGCGTCTATTGCTCGGGCGCGATGGACGTGAATCATGTCGACGAACGCTATGACGGCGAGCGGCCCGACATCATCGACAACAGCTACACGACGGTGGACTTCGCCAACGGCGTCCGCGCGGTGCTCGACCTGTCGATGTTCGCGGACGGCGCCGAGAACCAAGAGGAGATCACCGCGGTCGGCGACGCCGCTCGGCTCGACGTGCTGATCCCCGAAGGTGCGCTCGTGTTCAGCCCCCGCACCGGCTTTCTCAATCCGAAACAGGTCGAACGGCGGGTGATCGAGGTCGATCGCACCGCGCTCGACGCCGGCAGCCATCACGGCTCGACCTTCTATCAGCATCAGAAATTCATCGCCGCGGTGCGCGGCGAAATCGGTGTGGAAGTCACCGCGCGCGACGGGCTCATGGCGGTGGCGATCGGTACTGCTGCCGAGATCAGCGCACGGACGAAGCGCGTCGTGGAGATGACCGAACTGGGGTTCTGATGAAGCCGCGCTTGGCTGCACCCAAGACAAACTCGTGCATGACAGCGCGAGACATTCGATAGCCTACCGGACGAGTAGGAATATTTAGGGGGCGGCATGAAGAACTGGTTGCTGGCAGGCGCGGCATTGGCCGCAGGACTGGGCGCGCCTACCTGGGCGCAGGACGTCCCGACCGGGAGCGGTCCCTCGGATAGCGGCCAAACCGGCAATGGCGCCCCCGCCGCGTCCGAGCCCGGCGAGATCGTCGTCACCGCACAGAAGCGCTCCGAGCGTCTTCAGGATGTGCCGGTCGCGGTGTCGGTGATCTCGGGCGCGCAGATCGCCGCGCAGGGCGGGGTAAACCTCGAAAGCGCGCAGTACCTCGTACCAACGCTGAACTTCCGCAAATCGGGCACGACGATCAACCAGTCGCTGTTCCTCCGCGGTGTCGGCACGTCGACCTTCTCGGTGGCGGGCGAGCCGTCGATCTCCACCGTCGTTGACGGCGTCGTCTACAGCCGCGCGGGCGAAGCGTTCAGCGACCTGATCGACATCGACCGGATCGAAGTCTTGCGCGGTCCGCAGGGCACGTTGTTCGGGAAGAACACGAGCGCCGGCGTCATCAACATCGTCACCAAGCGTCCCGGCAACGTGCTCGCCGGGACGGTCGAAGGGTCGTTCTTTACCGGCAACGGCAACGAATATCGCACCCGCGCCGCGCTCGACATTCCGGTGAACGAGACGATCAAGAGCCGCTTCACCGGGTTCTACGGCAATTACGCGGGCAACATCCGCAACGTCGCGCACGATAACCGGCGCGTGAACGGCTACGAGCATTACGGTTTCCGCGGCATGGTCGTCGCCGACGCCACGCCCGACCTGACCTTCACGCTGATCGGCGACTATCGCCGGAGCAACGACGATTGCTGCGCCGAAGTCATCGGCACCACGCCGACCACGGGCCTTACCGCCAGCGTGCTGCCCGATCGCAACGGCAACAAGTCGCGCACCATCAACCAGGACCTTATCACGCATACCGACGAGAAGAGCTGGGGCGTCTCGCTGCAAGCCGACGCGACGCTCGGCACGCAGACGGTGACGTACATCGGCTCCTACCGCGAATACGACAATACCGAGATCCGCGACGGCGACTGGCTGCCGACCGCCTATGTCGGCGCCAACCAGCTCCACGATTTCGGCCCGCAGACGAGCAATACGTTCACGCAGGAAGTCCGGATCGCGTCACCGTCGAACCAGTTCTTCAGCTACGTCGTCGGCGCATTCTACTCGCGCGCGGAAACCGAGCGGACGTTCCGCCGCGACGACGTCGTCTGCACCGCTACGCCGACGCCGACCGTGCTCACCCCGTGCTCGACCGCGGGCACGACGGTCAGCCGACCGACCGGCACCGCGGTGTTCGGCTCGACCTTCAAGAACCTCGCCTTTTTCGGGCAGGGCGTGTTCAACCTCACCGACCGGTTCCGCGCGATCGCCGGCGTTCGCTACACCAGCGACCAGCTCGACGTCTTCCACAGCCGCGTCACCGCGCTCGCAGGGCCAGGCATCAACCCGAGCTTCGGGCCGTTCGCGGGGAAGACCACCAACACCAACTGGTCGGGCAAGGGCGGCTTGCAGTTCGACGTGACGCCGCAGTCGACGACCTACGCGACCTATTCCCGCGGCTATAAGGGGCCGGCGTTCAACATCTTCTACAATCTCGGCGCGACCGGCACCAACGTGATCGATCCGGAAACCGCGGACAGTTACGAAATCGGCCTCAAGAACACGCTGTTCGGCGGCAAGCTGGTGATCAACCTCGCCGCCTATTACGCGAAATACCACAATTTCCAGGCCAACAACCCGGACGTGGTCGCGGGCGTGCTCGTCACCCGCTTCACCAATGCGGGCGACATCTCGACCCGCGGCGGCGAGCTCGACCTGCTCTACCGCCCGGTCCGCGATCTCAACATCTCGGGCGGGCTCGCCTATACCGATGCGCATGTCGACCAGTTCAAGGTCCCGACCAACGGCTCGACCACGGGCGTCGTGCCCGCGGGTACGCAACTCGGCTATGCGCCGCGGTGGAAGGGCTCGCTCGGCGGCGACTACCGGATCCGCACCGGCAGCAGCATCGATTTCACGCTGGGTGCGCAAGGCTCCTACCAGTCCAGCCAGATCTCGCAGTTCGACGCGAGCGCCGCGATCCGCGACGCGACCACGATCAAGGCGTACGGCCTGCTCGATCTCTCGGCCGGCATCGTCGATGCGAAGGACGCGTTCCGGATCGTGCTGCAGGTGAAGAACGTGCTCGACACCAGCTTCGCCTCGTCGATCGTCAGCGGCGGCCCCGGTGGCGCGTATCGCTACATCATCCCGCGCGAGGCGGATCGCTACGCCGGCATCACCGCAAGGCTGAACTTTTGACGGAAACGGTACAGACCCCCTCCCCCTCCCC
The DNA here is from genome assembly GCF_014892665.1 of Sphingomonas sp. CFBP 13603. Lineage (NCBI taxonomy): Bacteria > Pseudomonadati > Pseudomonadota > Alphaproteobacteria > Sphingomonadales > Sphingomonadaceae > Sphingomonas > Sphingomonas sp. CFBP 13603. The sequence goes on from NZ_JADBIA010000002.1 coordinate 546,541, forward strand.
GGCCCCCTCGCCCGCCCAATCCAAGGCGCGCTGGGTGGTCGTGGCGCTCGTGTTCTTCGCGATCATGCTAAACTATGTCGACCGGCAGATCCTGGCGTTGCTGAAACCGACGCTCGAGCAGGAGTTCGCCTGGTCCGATCAGGATTACGGCAACATGGCGTCGGCGTTCCAGTTCGCCGCCGCGGTCGCGTTTCTGGGGACCGGCTGGTTCATCGACCGGGTCGGCCTGCGGATCGGCTTCGCGGCGGGAGTCTTCGTGTGGAGCCTCGCCGGCATGGCGCACGCCTTCGTGTCGGGCGTGACCGGATTCATCGGCGCACGCGTCGTGCTCGGCGCGGCGGAGTCGATCGGCACGCCTGCCGCGGTCAAGTCCGCCGCAACCTATTTCGGGCCCAAGGACCGCTCGATCGCGCTGGGCATCGGCAACACCGCGCCCAATGTTGGTGCGGTGATAACCCCGCTCGTCATCCCGGCGCTGGCGATCGCGTTCGGCTGGCGCGCGGCATTCCTCGTCGCGGGTGGCCTGGGACTTGTCTGGGTCGTCGCATGGTTCGCGTTCAAGATGCCCGCCGCGATTGCGGAAACCGGTGGCCCCGCGCCAATCCGCTGGATCGACCTGTTCAAGGACCGCCGCACGCTCGCCATCGCGGTCGCCAAGGTACTGTCGGATCAGGTCTGGTTCTTCATGCTGTCGTGGCTACCCGATCTGTTCCACCGGCTGTTCGGACTGCCGCAGGGTCAGGTCGGGCTCCCGGTCGCGCTCGTCTATGCGCTCGCGGCCTGCGGCGCGCTGACCGGTGGCTGGCTGCCGACCCGGCTGATGGCACGCGGCTGGAGCCTCGACCGTGCGCGCAAATCGACGCTGCTGCTGTACGCGCTGCTGATCCTGCCGGTGCCGATCGTGCTGTCGCTGCAAAGCCCGTGGACCGCCGCGCTGGTGCTGGGCCTAGGGCTGTTCGCGCATCAGGGGTTTTCGACGAACGTGTTCGCGCTGACGACAGACGTCATGCCCGCCCGCTCGGTCGGGTCGACGATCGGGATCGCGGCGTTCTGCGGCAACATGGGCTCGATCGGGATGATCCAGCTATCCGCCTGGTCGCTCGGGCACGGCTTTGGCTATGCGCCGATGCTGGTTATCTGCGCGGTCAGCTATCTGCTCGCGCTGGGGTTCATCCAGCTGCTCATCCCGCGGATCGAAGCGGCCCGGTAGAGTCGCGGCGGATCAGTTCGAACGGGACTTCGATCCGCTTCACCGCGAACTCCGCAGCGAGGAGCAGATCGGCCGCCGTGTAGCCGAGCGTCCGCGTCGGCTGGCGAATCGTCGTCAACGCGGGCCAGACGAACCGCGAGATCGCATCGTCGCCAAAACCGGCGATCGACAGTGCGGTCGGTACCGCCAACCCGCGCCGGTGCGCGACGCTGAGCGCACCCGCTGCCATGTCGTCGTTCGAGGCGAAGATCGCGGTGGGCGGCTGGCGGAGGGCGAGCAGTGCTTCCGTCGCGTCCGCACCCGACGCGAAGTCGTAATCGCCGGGGCGGACCAGTACGGAATCGAACGCGATGTCTGCCTCGTCGAGTGCTGCGCGGTAGCCCGCCAGGCGCTGCGCACTGGTCGCATAGCTCGCATGTCCCGTGATGAAGCCGATCCGATGATGGCCGAGCGCCAACAGATGCCGCGTCATCACGGTCGCGGCGCCGACATTGTCGATGAACACCGACGCGGTGAGGTCGAGCTCGGTTCCCGGCGAGACGCGAACGAACCGCACCTTCCGACGCGCCATCAGCGCCAGCACCTCGGGATAGTCGGTCGCGGGCGGTGTCAGGATCAAGCCGTCGACACCAGATCCGTCGATCAGGCTCTCGATATCGTCGATCAACCGGTCGGAGTCATGGTCGTAGGGCTGCGCGATCATCCGCACGCCGTCGAGCAGACACCGGTCGCGTATCCCGGACTGCATCTCGTAGACGTAATACGGGCTGGGATTGTCGCACGCGAGCGCGATCTGGAAACTGCGATGCCCTGCTAAGGTCCTGGCGGCCATGTTCGGTCGATATTTGAGGGTCGCGAACGCCGCCGTCACCCGCGCACGCGTCGCATCCGACACGCGGGGCTCGTTGTTGAGGACGCGCGACACCGTCTTGATGGAAACGCCTGCAAGCCGGGAAACGTCGCTGATCGTCGGCCGCACGCATGGTCCTCAAAAGCGTCACGATGATCAGTTTGAGCAAAACCGTCAAAGAAAACCCCACATAATCGCGCATTCGATCTGCGAGTGGTCAGCCGCGCCTCGGTACTGGATACCTTCATGCGCAACGAGAGGGGCTATTGGCATCCTCAATGAAACCGAGACAGGCAAGATGGTGGCGGACCTGAAAAGCCCCCCCAAACTCCAGGGCCTACCGTCCTTCTGGATGTAAGGTCATGAAGAGCGGCTTCTCGTGCATGGTGTACGATCGGTGATCAGACGACACCGGATCATCAATCAGGTGACCGGAGAACAGCGATGAACATTCCCCTTTTCAAGCTTCTAATGGCGTCTGCGGCGTTGATGGTAACCGGCAGCAATGCCGCATCTGCCAAGGAAAATAGCGTGGCGGAGCATCCAACGATCGTTCTGGTTCATGGCGAATGGCAGACCGGCGATGCCTGGCTGCCCGTCGCAGATCGCCTGCGCGGCGACGGCTACCGCGTCATTACCGTCAACCTTCCGGGCCGCGCCGGCACCCCGCTTGCTGCGTCGGCAGCCAGCCTGGCGCTCTACCGGGATACCGTCATCACGGCGATCGGCGCGGAGCGGAACCCGGTCGTGCTCGTCGGTCACAGCTTTGGAGGCATCACCATCTCCAACGTCGCCGAAACCATTCCCGAACGCATCAAGACCCTCGTCTACGTTGCAGCATTTCTTCCCCGTGACGGCGTATCGCTGCTGGATATGGCCAAGACCGACGCTGGCAGCCTGGTGGTGCCCCATCTGCACGTCGATTCCGCGGCCGGCGTGATGAGGCTCGACGCAGCCGGTGCAGCGCTGTTCGCGCAGGACGGCACTGTCGAGCAACAGGCCTTGGTTGCCGCCAGTTCGGCCGACGAGCCACTTGGGCCGCTGGCGACGCCCGTCCACCTGACGCAAGCCCGTTTCGGCAAGGCAGATCGCGTGTACATCAAGACGCTGCGGGATCAGGCCATCAGCCCCGCATTCCAGGATGCGATGATCGCCGCTGGCCGCGTTCGACTTACGCTCAGGGTCGATACCGGACATCTGCCCGCGCTGACCAATCCTGAGGGATTGACGACAGCGATCGAGACGGCAGCCAAGTAGGTCTTCATCGGCGCGGGCCGACCGGCGAGCCCGCGCCGTTACACCAGCCGTTCTTTGCCTGCACGAGCGTCGAACGGACCATGGCATTCGGTCGTCCAACCCCAAGCCTATTGCCTGGGCTTTGCGACCTTGGGTGATTGGCCGAAGTGAGCTTTGTACGCACGACTGAAACCAGCCTCCGACTGGTAGCCTGCGGCGCGCCCGGCGGTTCCCACCGAGGCGGCGCCAGCGCTGATCAGTTGGTCGGCAACCGTGAGCCGCCAGCGTGTCAGGTATCGCATTGGCGCTTCCCCAACCGACGCCGAAAATCGCTCTGCAAACGCCGAACGAGACATGCCAGCGAGATCGGCGAGTCCCGCCAACGTCCACTGAACCGCAGGCTCGGCATGCAATGCGTTGAGCACCCGTCCGATCCGCGCATCGCCTAGTCCGCCCAGCCATCCCGCTTCGTCGGGATAGAGATCCGCCCAGCTCCGCAACGTACGGATCACCAACAGATCGATGGTCCGCGAGATCATCAGCGCGGAACCCGGTCGCGGCTCTCGTGCCTCGAGCATCAGAAAATGGACCATGTGCTGGAGCCAGTCGGGCACCTTGCCTCCATCGTCCCGAATATGAATCAGTATCGGTAGACCGGTGACGACGGGCGGCAGCGGGTGCTCCTCGAACCGGAACGTCGCGCCGATGCAGCGAACTTCGGATCCGGCGCCGTCCCCGACCCGTATGACGAGCCTGTCGGGATCAAAAGCCGGTGATCCCAGCATGTCCCCGCCGGTTGCCCGCCCGGTTGCCCGATCTGCGATCAGATGGCCTTTTCCATGCGGTAGCAGAACCAGGTCACCCGCCTTCAACAGGATCGGCTCCAAGCCAACCGGGGTCACCCATACCGAACCGTGCTCGATGAACAGCAGGTGAGACGGGCCAGCCGCAAAGCTGCCAGCGAATTGACCGGACAACTCCGCGGAATACACCAGCTCGCCGCGCAGCCTCACCAGCGTAAGCAGATGCGACAATACATCGGATTGATCCGCTACTCTTCTCGATCCAACCGAATATTCTGGACGATCAGTCAAGGATTCAGGTGGCGTCTTCATGGTCGGGAGCGCCTCAATCTTCCAAAAGGGACTATGCCATTTGGAGTAAAGTCTTGGAAAATTACAGCCTTGCCGGCTTTGGCCTTCTGCCCCAGTGGCAGGCATTGGTCGCCGCACGCCATGCTGCCCGCGTGACCAATCCATCGGATCGCCTAGCGTTTACTGGGGTGCCCATAGCCGATGAACCGCTCGCCGTCTCCCCTCCGCCTGTTTCCGGCCCGCACCATGAAGCGTAACAGCGAAAGCACCGCGGCGTTTGCCGTGCGGGCGAGCGCCAACCAGGCCGAGCGTCGCGCGAACCTGCTCGGCGAATACGACTTCATCGTCTGCGGCGCAGGATCCTCGGGATCGGTCGTCGCACGCCGTCTGGCGGAAGACCTCGATATGTCCGTCCTGCTGATCGAGGCTGGCGGAGACGATAACGCAGCGAGTGTATCCGATCCTTCGCTCTGGCCGACCAATCTCGGCAGCGAACGCGATTGGGGCTTCGTCGCGGAGCCGAGTTCTCATCTGGCCGGGCGGTCGATGCCGCTGTCGATGGGCAAGGGCCTGGGTGGCGGATCGTCGGTCAACGCCATGATCTGGGCGCGGGGGCACGCGAACGACTGGGACTATTTCGCTGACGAAGCGAACGATCCGGCGTGGAATTATCCGGCCGTTCTCGACATCTATCGCCGCATCGAGGACTGGAGTGGCAATCCCGACCGGCAGCGACGCGGCCGAGGCGGGCTGTTCCCGGTCGAACCCGCTCAGAACGCGCATCCGATTGCGAGTGCCATGCTCAGGGGTGCGGCTGCGGCCGGCATCCCGACGTTCGACGATCATAACGGCGCGATGATGGAAGACGCGGGTGGCACTGCGCTCAGCAACCTCGCGGTTCGCGACGGTCGCCGATCCTCGGTGTTTCAGCGCTACGTCGCGCCGGTCATGGCTCGGGCCAATCTCACGGTGCTGACGCATGCGACCGTCAACCGCGTCATCGTCGAGCGAGGCAAGGCTACGGGTGTCGAGATCACGCTGGGGAATGAGCATCTGCGGCTGCGCGCACGCCGCGAGACGATCCTTTCGCTTGGAGCGATCCACACGCCCAAGGTCCTCATGCAGTCCGGCATTGGCGATGCCGCCATGCTGCGGCGGCACGGAATCGAGGTCGTCGAGCATCTTCCAGGCGTCGGCAGCAACTTCCAGGACCATGTGATGGTGGCAGGCTGCGTCTGGGAAAGTCCCGTTCCGATCGTGCCGCGCAATAATCTGGGTGAGGCGACGTTCTTCTGGAAAAGCGACGATCGGCTCGACACGCCGGATATCCAGGCGTTCCTGATCGAGGTTCCGATCGTGGCACCCGATGCGCTCGAGCAATACGGAACGCCGCCTGCTGCTGCATGGGCGCTGCTGCCCGGTCTGGTTCGCCCGAAAAGCAGGGGCAGCGTCCGGCTGACCGGTCCCGACCCAAGCGATCCCGTGGCGATCGATGCCAATGTCCTCTCGCACCCCGACGATCTGACGGCGCTCGTCCGCAGCGTCGAGCTATGTCGCGAGATCGGCAACGGTCCGGCTCTACGTCCTTTTGCAAAGCGCGAGATCATGCCGGGCAATCTCACCGGCGAGGCGTTGCGCGCGTTCGTCCGCAACACGGCGTCGAGCGTGTGGCACCAATCCGGAACCGCCAAAATGGGGACGGATGGCATGTCCGTCGTGGACTCCGAACTCCGCGTCTACGGCGTCGAGAACCTCCGGATAGCCGATGCCTCGATCATGCCGCGGGTGACAACCGGCAACACCATGGCACCCTGCGTCGTGATCGGTGAACGGCTCGCCGGCTTGCTGACGGGGGGACGGCGCTCTGCTGCTGCCTCACGGGCAATGCGTCGGGAGAGCGACGAGGCACTCGAAGTCACTCGCTGATCGGCGGGCGGGGGCACCGATCGAGCAGGATCTGGTGCCCCACCCTTACGCAACAGATCGGCTCACATCGCTGCGATCGAGGCCGGCGCCGCCGTCCCTGGGCAATTCTGCGCGCCCGATGTGCCAGCGCCGAAAATTCTACTGGAATCGAGACGTTCAATGTTCGCCGAAAACATCATTGCGTTCGTCGTCACCGCGACGGCGCTGACCATGGCGCCGGGCCTCGACACCGCGATGGTCCTTCGATCTGCGCTCGCCAACGGCGGTCGGCACGGAGCCTTGACGGCTGTCGGCGTGGCGGCAGGGTGCCTGTGCTGGGGTAGCGCGGCGGTGCTGGGTTTGTCGGCATTGTTGCAGGCCTGGCCTCTGGCATTCCTGGCGCTGAAATGGGGCGGTGCCGCGTATCTGGCGTGGCTCGGCGCGCAACTCCTGCTTCACCCGCGCGAGGCGATCGTCCCCGGCCATGTCGCGACGTCTCCTTCGCCAAGATACGGAGCATCCATCATGCGGGGCTTCGGCACGAACATCCTGAACCCGAAAGTCGGCCTGTTCTACGTATCCTTCCTCCCGCAATTCGTTCCTCGGACGGAAATCGGCAGCAACTATGCCTTCTGGCTTGCATGCAGTGCCGCTCGCATCGCTCTTGTCTGGTTCACGCTTCTGGCAACTATCACCGCCGCCATCAGACCTTGGCTCAAAAGCGCACGGGTAGCGAAGGCGCTCGATCGCATGACCGGAGGCGTCTTTCTGATCCTCGGGTTCAAGCTCACGCAAATAGCAAATGCCTGATCCTCGGCTCATAAAACAATAGAGACGCGATATGCACGATACTGACCGCCGAACATTCGTCGCGGGGTTTCTGGCCACTGCTGCCATTCCAGCATCGGCGCGCGTGACGACCTCATCATATCCGGACGCCAAATCTTGGCACATGGAAACCGGACCGGAGCGGGAAGGCATGGCGCCCGGACCCAATGGCCCCGTCTATTACCGTGTCTATGGCAAGACGGGTGGCACGCCGCTGATCGTCTTGCACGGCGGCCCGGCAGCCGGCGAAATCTATATGAGACCCTATGCAGGTCTGGCGGTCGATCGGCAGGTCATCCTCTACGATCAGACCGGTTGTGGTCGTTCGGCGAAACCCGACAGTCTCGCGGGCTATACCCCGGACGCCTATGTTTCCGAACTCGAAGCGTTGCGCGATCACCTGGGCTTCGAGCAGGTTTCCCTCCTCGGCCATAGTTGGGGCGGCTTTCTCGGCGCGCTCTACGCTACGGCGTATCCCGACCGTGTCGCCTCACTCGTGCTGGCAGGAACGGCCACATCGATGAACGACTTTTCGCAGGGGGCAGACCGCTGGCTGAACGCGTTCGGACCGTCGGCACGTACGACGATAGCGCGGCAGGAGCTGCCCCCCGCCGAGCCCAATCCAGCCTATGACGCCGCGTACGAGGAACTGACCGAAGCATATTATCGGCGTCATTTGCTGCGCCTGAATCCGTGGCCGGCGTTCTTCATGGAGGTCGGCGCCGCGCTCGCGGTCAATCCGGTCTACGCCTACCTCAACGGGCCATCCGAGTTTCAGCTGACCGGCAAACTCGCGACACTGGATATAAGCAGCGACCTCAAACGTATCGTGGTCCCGACGTTGGTCACCTGCGGGGAGTTCGACGAAGCGCCCCCATGGGTGGCTACGAAGATCGTGCGCCTGATCGCCAACGCCACGCTCGCCGTATTTCCCGGCGCGTCTCACATGGCGCATATCGAGCAACCCGCACTCGTATTGGCAACGACCTCCCGATTTCTACGCGCAGCGGACCGTGCGTCGTCGCAGGCCACACGGTGAGGCCCGGCATCGTGGTGGCCCGAGCATGGCCGACAACCCGCCGCCCCTCCGGAGCCCCGCCCCCTTTACGTTCGGCCCCCTCACGCAATCACTCGCTTGCAGCGTTCGGCGCTGGCTGCCCGCAATGACGCACGAAAGCCGAAAGCCGAAAGCCGGATGAGCCAGCCGGATGCCGTCTCGCTTGCCGCTCCATCGCCATGACATATCGGAACATTTCTTGCCCACGTTGAAAATCGCGCCCGTGACGTCGAAGAACGATCGAAAGCTCTTCGTTGATCTGCCGTTTCGCCTCTACCGCGACGATCCGTTCTGGGTGCCTCCGCTCAAAAGCGAAGCGCTCGGTCTCATCACGCCGGCCAAGAACGGATGGTTCAGCCATGCCGAAGCGCAGCTGTTCCTGGCCTATGAGGACGATCGCGTCGTCGGGCGGATCTCGGCGCACATCGATACGCTGGCGCTGACGATGCCGGCCGGGCGCGGCTTCGGGCCGGGTATCGGTCAATGGGGGCTGATGGATGCCGAACGCGAAGACATATTCGTCGCCCTTCTCGCTCACGCGGAGAACTGGTTGCGCAGCCGCGGGATGGCGCAGGCTCTCGGCCCGATCAGCATGTCGGTCTGGGAGGAGCCGGGCCTGCTTGTCCAAGGCTTCGATCATTCCCCGACGATAATGATGGGTCATGCCAAGCCGGCGTATCAGGGCTGGATCGAACGGGCCGGCTATCGGGCAGCCAAGCAGCTTCTGACCTACGACCTCGACATCACGCACGCGTTCCCGAAAATCGTCCAGCGGATCATCGCGTCAGGCGAGGCAAACCCCCGCATCCACATCCGCAAGGTCGATAAATCGAACTTCGTCGAGGAAGCCGCGATACTGCTGGCCATCCTGAACGATGCCTGGTCCGAGAATTGGGGCTTCGTACCGCTTACCGAGCCCGAGATCCGCGACGTCGGCGTAAAGTTGAAACCGATCGTGTTCGACGACCTGATCCGCATCGCCGAACTGGACGGCAAGCCGGTCGCTTTCATGATCACGCTTCCCGATCTCAACGAGGCGATCAAACCGCTGAACGGGTCGCTGTTGCCGTTCGGATGGGCGAAGCTGTTGCTGTGGTTGCGCCACCCGAAGGTCCGGACGATGCGCGTGCCGTTGATGGGCGTCGTCAAGGACCTTCAATCGTCGCGCATGGCTGGCCAGCTCGCCTTCATGATGATCGAATATATCCGCCGTGCCGCAGTCGAGAGATATGGGGCGACGCGGGCGGAGATCGGCTGGATCCTCGAAGACAATCAGGGAATGCGATCGATCGCCGAAACGCTCAATGGTCGCGTCAACAAGACGTACACGATCTATGGCAAGTCACTACTTTAGAAGATCGGGTCGATCCATGAACCATATCAACCAGAAGATGGTGCGCCTCGACACGCTACTCACCGGAGCGTTGGTCCCGCTCGGGCCACGCAACGTGCCCAGCGGCATAATCAAGACACCGGTCGACGGACCGACGCTTCTCGGTAGCGAAGGACTGGTGACGGATCGGCAGGGCGATCTGAAAAATCATGGCGGTCCGGAAAAAGCCGTTCATCATTATTCGATCGATCACTACGCGACATGGTCGCGAGAAATCGGCACCCGCGAAATGCTGACCCGCGCCGGTGCCTTCGGTGAGAACTTCTCCAGCGCCGGGCTGAACGAACGCGATATAGCGATCGGCGACGTGTTCGGCATTGGCGGCGCCATCGTCGAGGTGAGCCAAGGACGGCTGCCGTGCTGGAAGCTCAATCAACGATTCGACGTTCCCGACATGGCGCTGCGGGTTCAGGCGAGCGGTCGCACGGGATGGTATTACCGAGTGCTGCAGCCCGGCAAGATCGCACCCGGCGACGCACTGGTGCCGCTCGACCGTGCCACGCCCGAGTGGACGATCGAGCGGCTGCATCGACTCTTTTATATCGATCCGTTCAATCCCGACGAACTCGCTGAGGCCGCCGCGCTGACGCATCTTGCGGAGGGGTGGCGCAAATGCGCTCAGCGCCGACTGGAAACCCGACGGGTCGAGGACTGGGCACCGCGTTTGACCGGCGTGTCGAGCTAGCACGGGTCGGTGTTTCCCGCGCCCATGTCGGTCGAGACAACGGACGCGGGATGGATGGAGGCGCGACGGCCAGGTTCACGGGGGTGGCACTATGCGGATACCCCGGCGCCGCGGACGGTGGCCTGCAGTCCCTCGCGCAGAGTCTCGACCGTCCTGGGCACGCAATAGACCGGTGTGCCGGCTTCGAACCGCCATCCTTCAGACAAATCGCCCGCATCCACGACATCGAAGCCGATCGCATCCAGCAGGCCGACCACCACCGTCTTGGCAGCGGCGTCGTCTCCCGCGATTGGCAGGGCCCGGCGGTCGGGCGTGCCCGTCGGCGTTCCATCGCGTTCGATGTCGCCCGCCAGGATCGCATTGAACACCTTGACCACTTGCGATGCCGGAAGATGCTGCGCGAGGATTTCACTGGTCGTGGTCTCGTGGCGGTCGAGCGCAGCAATCGCGCCATCGCGGTCGGGATAATAATTGCCCGCGTCGAGCACGATCTTTCCGGTCAAGGGCTCGGCCGGGATCGTATCATAGGCATACAGGGGTATCGCAACCAGCACGACGTCGCCGAACGCCGCGGCCTCGTCCACTGTCCCGCCCTTGCAGCCGATGATGTTGACGGCGGTAAACAAACTCCTCGGCCCCCGGGTGTTCGAAATCATGACGTCATAGCCGGCGCGTGTAGCAACGCCCGCAACCGCACGAGCGATATAGCCCGCGCCGATGATACCGATCTTCATGTGATGTTCCTCAGTTTTCGAGACCGGGATATCGGAGCGGTGGAATTAATGGCAAGAACTTACAGAAAAGTGCCATACATACCAAAAGGTGCATTTCCTTATGCTCGATGTTCCCACCTGCGATTCCACGATACGCGGTCATTGCGGCGTCACGATGCAGTCTGCGATCCGGTCGATCGAAGGTCGCTGGAAAATGATGATATTGTCGCATCTCTACTATTCGGCGCGTCCGATGCGACTCTCGGAACTCAAGCGCGAAATTGCAGGCGTTTCGCAAAAGATGCTGATCCAGCAATTGCGATCGCTCGAGGATGAACAGATAATAGTGCGAACCGTCTATCCCGTGGTTCCACCCAAGGTCGAATATACGCTGACCGACCTGGGGCGAGCGCTCGAACCCGTGCTGGTGGCATTGCTATCCTGGGCGGACGCGAGAAAAGAGTTTCTGCGCTTGTGAATGCCAGCGCATGTGACCTTCCCTACCGACGCCTTCTGCCTGTCTGTCGCTGGATCGATAGCAGAGTCGTGGCGGCTTCCTTTTTTTACACCGAGCTCACTCTTATGGAATTACCAAGGGCATCGGCAGCCGCAGATCTAGCGCGGCGTAAACATTCCCTATTCAGCTACACGGTGAGCTGTACCGGCCGCTGAACATTCCCAACGGCGTGCAGCCCAAACGCACGAAAGCCCCGGGCCGGGAGGCCTGGGGCTTTCGTGGTGTATGGTTGCGGGGACAGGATTTGAACCTGTGACCTTCAGGTTATGAGTACGTGAAGCTGACATACAGATCTCTGTAAAACAACACTGAATTTTATTTTTCTGAGGATGTGTACTAGCACTTGTGCTAAGAAGGCTGTTGGAACTTTGCCACTCCGGGCCCGCTACAGTAGATTGGCACACCCGAACGGGACCTTCTGCCGCACTGCGATGTGAGTGGGAGCTCACTCGGATTTTTACTGGGGTCGTTTTCTAAGAGCGAGGCAACCGAGCAGGAGTGCTAGGTCAATATGTGAGAGAAACCTCAGCTGCCCCTCCCCGCTTCGCTCAACCGCCTTTCTCCGAGCTTCCTGCTTGCCGTAACCGCGTCTTATCGCTTTCCGACCGTACCACGTAGTCGGACTGGGCCTGCTTCAGCAGATTGTTTTCGAGTGTCGCGCCAAGCAAGGCGGCGGTCTTGCTGGCCCGGACAGGCAGGCTCCGCCTTGGCTTGACCGGTCATTCAGGTTCTAGACCTTGAAGAAGAGAGTCTAGTTTCGCTGTTACCAACCCTGTTTGAACAGGTTTTGTGTCGCATAGCCCCTGCCCAGTCAGGGTATACCTCTAATAACGCAGTGTTTCCCATCGTGACGACCACTTGGTGGTTAATGCCGTTTATTGTCGGAAATAGAGCTCCCGGTCAGACACAAACACCCTCCCTATGCTCGTGACGTCATGCCTGGCACCAATCGAGTTTTGTACTGGCACGCTTTGGGTATACCTCTGAAAAACTGCGCGTTACTCAATCTCAGGAAGCTGGCGCTTCGGAACGGCCTGGTTCTGGTAGTCAACATTCGGCGGCTTTGGCGATGTTGGGTAATCGACCAAGGTTGCTAGGCGCTGCCCCCTTTCCCGAGAAGTGTGGTCCAGCGCCTCAATCGGACGCACCTATTTTTCGTGCCGAGCGGCATTCTGGTAGCTTAATTAGCGTCGGCAATCCGATCCACGATCGCGCGGATGGCGTCCGAGTCAAGCGGCTCCGTATCAATCGAATTATGAATACCTATGCCTTCGACAAGCGCGTCTAAGGCGCGCGCAGTTAAAGGATCAAACCATCGCTCGAGCGCAATACGGCTGTTCCGCATCCATTCCCGCATGATGGCAGCAATCTCGGGGCGGCGTGCCGCGAACGCGTAAAGTTCGTAACTGAGCAGCAGAGTTCGCGGCGTCGCCCAAACGGATCCCGCAATCACGTCGATGACGGCGTCCTTCGCGCTGTCGCGATCAACCGCCCTCGTCATCCGTTCGGCAAACGTACCCGATGATTGTCTAGCCAGTTGCTCGAACGCAGTCGTCAACAGCTGGTCAAGGGTTACGAAATAATATGTTACCGAGCCCAACGGCACGCCGGCAGCGGCCGCGATGCGGCGATGCGTGGTCCCGGTCACGCCGTACTCGGTGATCGCCTCCAACGTCGCATCAATGATGCGTTGCCGACGCGAGGGATCGTTTCGTCTGGTTCCGCCGCTTGCCACCCGTCGCCCCTTTGCAAAGTATATGTACGGCTGTACACATGTCGTCGTCAGTCACCGGCATGCATCATGCCGTAGCGTATTCGAGGGCGTTGTTCATGCTGGAAGCATCTGTGTCGCGCCGTTTGGTACTGGGGGGCGCTGCCGCCTTGACCCTGCCTGCAGTTGCGGGCGCTGAAGCGATAGGGCTAGCGCTAGGCCGACGCGACGGTCGCTGGCTTAACGCTCCTGCCCAATGGAGCGCCGCCCCGAACGGCGAGGTATCGGTGGTCACCGATCGCGCGACCGATTTCTGGCGTGAGACCCATTATGGCTTCACGCGGGACTCAGGACACTTCCTTGCCTTCCCAACACCTGCAGCCTTCACGGCGCAGCTGCGCATCCGGGGAGCATATGAGAAACTTTATGATCAGGCCGGTATCATGGTCCGCTTGGACGAGCGTCGTTGGGTCAAGGCAGGGATCGAACTATCCGACGGCCGCGCAATGTTGAGCAGCGTCCTGACCGACGGTCGATCTGACTGGGCGACCAGCCCTTACGCCGGCGATCCGCGGGACTTTTGGATGCGCGTTACGGTCGCGAAGGGCGTGCTGCGCCTACAGGTGTCGGCAGACGGCGTTCACTGGCCGTTGATGCGACTTGCCCCCTTCCCCATCGCTGCCTCCTATCAGGTCGGACCTATGGCCTGCACGCCGGAGCGGGACGGATTGCATGTCCGTTTTTCGGATCTGCTCATCACGGCGCCGCTCGAAAAAGACCTTCACGACCTGAGCTGATAACGATGAGCGAAAAGGCGAAAATGTTGGCGGGTGAACTCTACACTGCCGACGATCCCGAACTTATAGCCGATGCGGCGGGCGCCGTAGCATGGATGGCGGGTTACAACGGTATGCCCCCCCCAACGCCCGAAGGGCAGCTGGCGTTGCTGACCGAAGGGCTGGGCTCCGTCGGCCGTGGCGCTACGGTTCGGCCACCATTCTACTGCGACTATGGCTACAACATTCACCTAGCCGAGAATGTCTTCCTCAACTTCGGCTGCATCCTCCTCGATGTCGCGCGCATCGAGATTGGTGCGGGCACGCAGATAGGGCCGGGCGTCCAGATCCTCACCGCCGATCACCCGCGCGACGCCGTGTTGCGCGCACGACGGTTGGAGTTCGGACGGCCGATCCGCATCGGCGCAAACGTTTGGATCGGAGGAGGGGCGCTCATCCTGCCAGGCGTGACCATCGGGGATGATGCAGTAGTGGGCGCGGGCAGCGTCATTACACGCAATGTTGCCTCAGGGCAGACGGTAGTCGGCAGTCCCGCCAGGGCCCTTCCTCGATCAATGCCGGACGGACCAGCGAACCCGGGAACGCGACGATGACATCAAAAACCAAACCCACCCCGCCGGATCGTACCCGCGGTGGCAAGATGCACTTCGAAGTACTCGATGGCCTGCGCGGCGTCGCGGCGCTGCTCGTGGTCGCGTTCCATATCCAGGGCATCACGGTACTGTTCGACGCAAACCGGCTACTGCTGCCCCATGCCTATCTAGCGGTTGATTTTTTCTTCGCGCTATCAGGCTTCGTCGTCGGCTACGCCTACGATGATCGATGGGCGTCGATGTCGACCCGGCAGTTCCTTGTGAGACGTCTTGTCCGGTTACATCCGCTGGTGGTGCTGGGAGCGCTACTCGGGCTGATCAGCTATCTTGCGGATCCATTCGCAGGGAACAAGCAGTACGCGTCAGGCTTGATGATCGCTCTGGCGTTCGTCGCTGCGATCTTTGCACTGCCATCCGCGCCGCTACCCAACCGGCTTGGTGACAGCCATCCGCTCAACGCTCCAGCGTGGACGCTTCTGCAGGAATATTTCGGTAACCTGGCTTACGCATTGGTGTTGCGGCATCTTGGCACCCGCGCCCTGGCCGGCGCCGCTATCGTCGCCGGCGTAATCTCGGCTGCGACAGCATTGTCGTTGGGATCGTACGACACCGGTTGGGGTCTATCCAACTTCTGGGGCGCGCCTGTCCGATTAGCGTACCCGTTCATAACCGGGCTGCTGATCTTTCGGCTGCACGATCGCCTGCCCCGTTGGCGTCTGGGGCTTGTGCCTCACAGCATTCTGCTCGTCTTGGCGTTCGCTGCCCCCGTGCTGCCTGCCTACGGCATATTGAAGTTGAACGGGCTGTATCAGGCAGTGTGTGTGCTAATTTTATTTCCGGCGATGATTGTGGCGGGTCGGCATTCCGACGGCAGCGAGATGGCGCTGCGAGTGTACAAGGCGGCGGGCCGGATATCCTATCCACTCTACATCACACACTACCCCTTCGTGTACTTGTACATGAACTGGGTATCGACACGTGGCGGATCGACCGGCGCCACGGCAGTAGTCGCGTTCTCGCTATACGCCTTCACCATCGCGTTTGCCCTTGCTGCGTACCGATACTGGGACGTACCGTTGCGGTCGGCTCTGCATCGTCGCACGAGAATGGGCGATGCCGTCGAACGGCGTACGCTTACCTGTGACGATTAGGCAGATACCAGAACGCCTGCATGACATGCCCGTCGCGCCGGAACTCACGCGTGACCTCGTCTACCGGCCTTACTCAGTCGCCGACAAAGCTTCCTGCCTGAAGCTGTTCAACGGCAACGTCCCCGCCTACTTCGCGCAGTCCGAAGGCAGTGAGTTCGAACAATTCCTCGACGATTGCCCGGGTACCTGGTCGTACGACGTCATCGTACGAAGCGATTTCATCGTCGCGTGTGGCGGGTATGCACTTGATGCCCACGGTACGACAGCGAGCCTTTGCTGGGGCATGGTAGATAACGCCCTGCATGGAACCGGCTTGGGGAGATTGCTTACCATGGCCCGTCTAAGGCTCGCGAACATTCTCGAAACGCGATGGTATTATGAGAACGGCTGATGCGCTGCGGCCTGGGGTGTAGGGGTCTCTTACCGCGGCTGAAGTGGCATCAACGGGTTTCGTCCTCGAACACTTTCTCGGGCACTTCGGGTGTCACGGCCAGGCGGTGCCCCAAACAGGCGCTTGTACTCGCGGCTAAATTGCGACGCGCTCTCATAGCCGACGGCGAATGCCACCTCGGCCGCATTAACGTGGTTCGCGATCATTCGGCGACGCGCTTCGTGAAGGCGGATATACTTCTGGTACTGCAACGGACTGACCGCCGCGACGGCCTTGAAGCGGCTGTAGAACACGGACACGCTCATACCGACCATTCCGGCAATCGCCTTGAAATCGAGATGCTCGGTGTAATTGTCACGGATCAAGGCCATCGCGCGCCTGATGTGCGACAGGCGCGAGCCCGCACCGGCAAGCTGACGAAGCAGGCTCCCGTGCGGCCCCATCAGCATTCGGAACATCAGTTCACGCTCGAGCAGCGGCGCCATCACCGGGATCTCGGCCGGATGATCTTGCAGTTCGAACAATCGACGCCACGCGCTCACGAGGGTCGTGCCAGCCGTGCTGACTCCATAGCCAGAACCGATCGGCAGATCAGGTATTCCCGCAACCTCGATTAAGATGTCGGAGAGCAAGGCCGTGTCGAGAAACAGCCCCAAGGCGAGGAACGGCTTTTCGTGGGAGGCCTCGCAAATCTGACCGAGGGCCGCGAGCTCGGCCGCCACTATCAGGCTCTGCCCGGGTCCAAACTCAAAAACTTGGTCCCCGATGAACATACGTTGCGTACCCTGAATCACCAGCGACACGGCAGGATCATAAATGAGTGGATCGACCTCCGTCGTGTGGTTCAGCGTGTAGGCAAACAATCGGGGCAGTCGCTGATGCTGCCGGCCAGCATAGCGCGTCACAAGTGCGCGGATCGCATCAAGTTCGTCCATCAAGAATTATAACTGACTTGCCCGGCATTATCAATCAGCCAGGAATATTAGGCAACTTTATCAAATGAACGGGTATCGCTGGTGTAGTGCCCTCAGCTTAAAACCTGCTTCGAAGCGAGATGCCTGCCGGGCGTCGTCTACCGCTGAAAGGAGAAGCCATGCCTACCGCGATCAAAACCGTTTCGGCATTTTGCGCAGAGTTTGCCAAGGATGGTGGCAGACCCGCCGTTCGTCGCTGGTTCACAGCCCGGACGCGCTGGGTCAACGAAGGCCTCTCGGTCACGACCGGTATCGACGAAGCCATAGCCATGATCGACGGACTGGAATCATCAATCGGGATCGCCACGGTCCATATCGATATGCTTGCGATCGCAGCGGACGGATCGCGCGTGCTTACCGAGCGGCTCGATCGGTTCGAACGCGACGACGGCACCGAGATCGGTCAGTCGATGATCATGGGGATCTTCGAACTGGACGGTGATCGGATCATCGAGTGGCGAGACTATTTCGACACTGGCGCGGTGGCGAATTTTGGGTCCGCCTGATGCTGCGCGATGGTCGAGACGCGCCGTTCTCACATCGATTCTAGTCGTTCTTTCGACACCGGTCAGTTCAAGCCCTTCAGGCAGCCCGATCAATCATCGAAGGAAAACCATGCCCACCCCTATCGAAACCGTGAAGGCGTTCAGCGCCGCCATTTCCGAGGATAACGGGAAAGTTGCCATCCGCCGCTGGTTCACCCCGACGACGATATGGATCAACGAAGGCGTCTCGAAAACGACTGGCATCGATGAGGCAATCGCCTTTCTCGAACGGCCCGGCCGGTCGCCAGAAATCGCCGCGGTGCATTTCGATATGCTCGCGATAGCCGCCAACGGGAACAAGGTCCTCACCGAGCGTCTAGACCGCTTCGTTCGCGCCGATGGGAGCGAGATCGCCGCGATCCGGTTGATGGGTATCTTCGAAGTCGAGGGCCAGCACATCGTGGAATGGCGGGATTATGCGGATACGAACGCTGGTGCGAAGATCGCCAAGAAACCGTAATAGAAGCATGGGGGAGCATTTCCCCAATGCGGATCAGCCTGGCCTTAGGGTGTTTGGAAGGCTCGCCACGATGAGGGTATAGGCGTCCTGGACCAGTTCGGTGACGAGCGCCCGAGTGATACCGCCACCAGCGGCGATGGATATCCAGTGCCGCTTGTTCATGTGATACCCAGCGGTCACCGTCTCATGGACTTCGCGCAGGATGATGGCGCGGTCGGGATCGCATTTCAGCGTGACAATCTTTTCGCCTGGAACCTCCGTCGTCATTGCGAAGACCTTTCCTCGCACCTTGAACACGTCATACTCGGGACCGAAGGGCTGGGTGCAGGCCGCTCCGGGGAGTTTGCCGGCCACATCGGCGACGATCTTCTGCATCTCTTCACCCGTGATCGACTTGCTCATCGATAGGTCCCTTTCCAATCTGGATGACGATTAACCGGCGAGCAACGCGCCATGCTGTCGGAGGTGCCGCCGAAAGCGATCGGCATAATCTCCGGCCACCGCATTGATGACGCTTGGCCGCAGGGCCAGTGCCGTCCGCCATGAGGCCACGCGCGGAAGATCCTCGAAGATCGACTGCACGACTATTGGGTTGAGGACATCGAAGTAGCGGAAGACCGGTGCGAATACCGCGTCGACCATGCCGAAGCTGGCACCGCCGAAATACGGCCCGCCTTCCAGCACGGCTTCGAGCTGTTCGAGACGCCTGCAGAATGCTGCTCGCTTCCCATCGGCAATGCTCGGGTCACTAGAGTTGAGGAATTGCCAGGCATCGGCGAGCGTCGCGGTGCCGAATTCGGCCCAGCCTCGCTGCCGGGCTCGGGACAAGGCATCGACCGGATACATCGGCGCGCCGCGCTGCGTCTCCTCGAGATACTCGCAGATCACCATGCTCTCGAAGAGGATTGCATCATCCCCGTCCGGCTGCCCGACTTTCAGCACGGGCACTTTGCCGGTCGGGGACATCGTCAAGAACCAGTCGGGCTTGACGGCCAGATCGATGTCGATCCGCTCGAACGCTACGCCTTTTTCCAGCAGGACGATCGCGGAGCGCTGGACGAACGGGCATAGCGGATGGCTGATGAGCGTCAGCATAGTGTCGAACATAAGGACCTCTTGAGGTGACGGAGCGATACGCTACAGGAGCTGTCCGCCGGAAATGTCGAACGTAGTGCCGTTGGCCCAAGCGAGGTCCTCCGAAAGGATTGCGGCAACGGCGCCCCCGACATCATCGGGCTGCCCGACGCGGCCGAGCGCGATGCCCTGTGCCACCCAAGCGTTCACTCCATCATCATCGCGCACCGCACCGCCACCAAAGTCGGTCGCGATGGCGCCTGGCGCGATTGCGTTGACGCGGATGCGCCGTGTGCCAAGCTCGACGGCCATGTAGCGGGTCAGCACCTCCACCGCTGCCTTCATTGCCGCGTAGAGGCTGTAGCCCGGCAGCGTGAAGCGGACGAAACCGGACGAGACGTTGAGGATACGTCCGCCATCCGCAATCAGTGGGAGAAGCTTCTGGGTCAGGAATACCGGGCCGCGCAGATGCGTGGCCACTAGGGACGCGAACTGCTCCTCGGTCGCTTCGTCGAAACTGGCGAACAGGCCGTTGCCCGCGTTGTTGATCAGGAAGTCGAACCGCTCGCGCTGAAAATCTGCGTTTAGCGTGTCGGCCACCGTCGCCGCGAAAACCGCGAAGCTCGCGGTATCGGTGACGTCGAGGGCCATCATCGTGGCCTTGCCGCCCATAGCCTCGATTTCCACGCGCAGCGCATCGGCTTCCGCAGCGCCATGGCGATAGGTGCCAATAATATCGACGCCGCGCTTTGCGAGGTGCAGCGCCATGTTGCGCCCAAGGCCGCGGCTGGCACCGGTGATAAGTGCGATTGGCTTGGACATGCTAAGATATACCTGAATTGGAGATGTTGAAACGGGCCAATGCGGCCCCGCTGATGATCCTGAAATAAGCCTGTCGATCCCGGTAGGCCCCGCCCGATCGGCTCAAAGTCTTGCCCGATTGTCTCAATCGTCTTGCCTATGAGAGGGGTCATGCCATAGTCGAACAATGCCCGATGACCTTCGCCCGCATCTCGAAATCGTCCTGCGCCATGCGTCGCTGAGATCGACCCTCACGCAGATTCCGCGACTGGAGATCAACTTCGGGCAGGCAACTGCGGCCACGTCGCCGTGCTTGTACCGGTCAATGGTCTGCTTCATTCTGCAAGGGTCGAAGGATGTGGCACTGTCCCACGAGCTGCTGAGCTACGATCCGGCCCAGTATCTCATTAGCGCCCTGGACCTTCCGCTCAGTGGACAAATCCGCGATGCCGATGACGGCCAGCCCTATGTCGCGGTTTCGCTGACCCTCGATCCGGCGCTCGTTGCAGAGGTCGCATCGACAATGCCCCCGGTGCGCGACACAGAGGCACAGGGTACCGGCATCGCAATCAATCCGATGACGACGCTATTGCGCGACACGCTGCTCCGGTTGTTATCGCTGCTCGACGCGCCGAATGATATTCCGGGCCTCGCGCCAATCGTCGAACGCGAACTGCTGTATCGTCTGCTACAGGGTTCGCAGGGCCGGCTCCTCCGCAAGATCGCTCAGCCAGATGGCGCGCTAGGCCGTATCCGGCGCGCGGTCGCGTGGATACGCGCTCATCACGCCACCCGGCTGCGGATCGAGGCGTTATGCGACGCCAGCGGCATGAGCCGTGCCAGCCTGCACCGTCATTTCGTGGCGCTGACCGGCCTCAGCCCGATCCAATACCAGAAGCAGCTGCGTTTGCAGGAGGCACGGCAATTGCTGCTCGCCGGTGATCATAGTCCCTCCGATGTGGCCTTTGTAGTCGGCTACGAAAGCGCCTCGCAATTCAGCAGGGAGTATCTCCGCCAGTTCGGTGCTCCCCCGGCACGCGACGTTCGCCAGATCCGGCAGGCGATTGGCAGCGCAGCCTTGGCCTGAGGCGCAGCGTCAGCCTTGCCTGTTCATCCGTATTCCAGCATCGAAGGGTGGCCGAGACGCCCGGAGCGTTCCCAAAAGGATCCTTTTCGGGAATGAGCAAACACGCTTGACCCTGTAGCTACTACAGACTCTATGGAACGGCTCGAACGCATCCATAGGCGGTGCGCAGTTCGGGAATAGCAGTTGCGATGAAGATACATGCTCGCGTGCTGGTCGCCTCAACAGCCTTGACGATCGCGGCATCCTTGTTCGCGCCTACGCCCGCCTTCGCACAAGATCGCCCTGCCAGCGAGGAACCAGAGGAAGGCGAGGATATCATCGTGCAGGCGACGCGGACGGGTCGCCGCGTGCAGGACGAACCAATTCGTGTCGAGGTGCTAGACCGGGAGGAAATTGAGGAAAAAATCCTCATGTCGCCCGGCAACGTCGCCATGCTGGTAAACGAGACGCCGGGTGTACGGGTACAGGTAACGTCACCGGCTACCGGCGCATCCAACGTCCGCGTGCAGGGGCTCAAGGGTCGCTACACGCAAATCCTTGCTGACGGCCTGCCACTCTATGGCGGACAGACGCCTTCGATCGGCCTGCTGCAAATTACACCTACCGATCTTGGACAGGTCGAAATCATCAAGGGTGCGGCATCAGCACTCTATGGCCCCTCGGCGCTGGGCGGCGTGATCAACCTCGTGTCGCGTCGGCCCGCAACTGAACAACAGGACGAACTCCTGTTGAACGCCACAAGCCGGGGGGGACAGGACGTGACCGCCTACAATTCAGCGCCGCTCACCGACGATCTAAGCTACTCGCTCACGGGTGGTTTCAGCCGGCAGGACCGGCAGGACGTAGATGGGGACGGCTGGGCGAGCATACCGGGTTATCATCGCTGGACCGTTCGCCCTCGGCTATTCTGGAATGGTGCGAACGGGGCAAAGGCGTTCCTGACGGTCGGCGCAATGACCGAGCAGCGCGACGGCGGGACACTGCCGGGGCGGGTGGTGCCCGATGGTACGGCCTTTCCTCAGGATCAGCGAAGCCGCCGTCTCGATGCCGGGCTGAACGCCCAAACTCCGATCGAGGGGCTGGGGACGTTGTACCTTCGGGCATCGGGCGTCACCCAATCGCATCTTCACCGTTTCGGCAACGTCGTGGAGAATGATCGTCACCGTACGCTGTTGACCGAAACATCGCTGGGCGGCGATACGGGTGCGACCACATGGCTTGCCGGTGCAGCCTATCAGGTGGACACCTACCGCTCTCGCACCTTTCCCGCGTTTGACTACACCTACCGGGTGCCGGCGCTGTTCGCGCAACTGGAACAGAAGGTGTTGCCGGACCTGACGCTGGCGGGAAGCGCGCGCTGGGACGATCATAGCGAATATGGCTCCCGGCTAAGCCCGCGGGTGTCGATGCTGTTTAAGCCGGGACCGTGGACGGTGCGGGCGTCGCTTGGTCGGGGCTTCTACGCGCCCACGCCGTTCGTCGAGGAAATCGAAGCGGCCGGGCTGTCACGGCTTGATCCGCTGCGTGGGCTTCGTGCCGAGACGGCGGACAGCGCGTCGATCGACTTCGGCTATGCGCGAGGCCCCGTTGAGGCGAGCCTGACGCTGTTCGGCTCGAACATCGACCATGCCGTGCAACTTCTCGACATTGCCGCCGATCGCGTCGCCCTCGGCAACGCCGATGGTGTAACCCGCACGCGGGGAGCCGAACTGCTGCTGCGCTATCATTTGAAGGCGATCACTTTCACGGGCAGCTACGTCCACACTGATGCGACGGAGCCGAACCTGGATGTCTTTGGACGCCGCGCCGTGCCACTGACCCCGCGCGATACCGCTGGCCTGACGGCTGTTTGGGAAAAGCGCGGCCGGGGTCGGCTCGGTCTGGAAGCCTATTACACAGGCCGGCAGGGTTTGGAGGACAACCCCTACCGATCGCGGAGCCGGCCTTATGTCGAGCTGGGCGCGATGGGAGAGCTTATGCTGGGATCGGTCAGCCTGTTCGTCAACGCGGAGAATCTGCTGAACGTCCGCCAGACCCGCTATAACCCGCTGCTGCTGCCATCCCGCGCACCGGATGGCGCGTGGACTGTGGATCAATGGGCCTCGCTGGAAGGCCGCACGATAAACGGGGGCGTGCGCTTCCGGTTCGGCGCTGGTGCTGATTGATCCTCGTGCAATTCCGCGCGGGCTTGGCGTATGATCTGCCAGCCCCCCGACAGCCCAAGTCCCGCGAGGATCATGGCAACCGCGATATCCGGCCAGCCGGTGCCCGTCCCGAATACGCCGAAAGCGGCGGCAACGACGGCGATGTTGCCGATCGCGTCGTTGCGCGAACATATCCAGACGGACCGGCGATTGGCTTCGCCATGTCGATGACGCCAAAGGATGACCGCACATATGAGGTTTGCGGCCAGCGCCAGCCCGCCTACGACGCCCATCGTTTCCGCGGCCGGGAGCGTGCCTCTCGTCGCCATCCAGACGGTGCTGCCGATCACCCATGCGCTAGGGTCAGGACTCATTGGTCATAGCCAGAAGATGACAGTGGCCGCGAGCGCGACGGCAGAGAAGAAGACGG